>JAHDDP010000024.1 GCA_020629285.1 Maribacter sp. | reverse complement strand
TAATTTATCTTGTTCTATTGCTATTACAGAACTTTGTGATAAACCATCAGAGGTAGTTAAGTGTTTGAACTGATATGTGTTTTTTTCTAATTGGGCAATACATAAACAAGGCAACAAAAAAAAGAACCATTTAAAAATCTTATCCATCATATTACTAAAAATGCCCACTCAATTTAGAACTTAGGTTTAAAGAACAAGTTTTAGGATACTTAGTAATTATTGGCATCCTTTTAAAAATTTGGCTTATTAATGTAATAAACCAAAATTTAATCTTAATCTTTTTATTAAAAACTCACATATCTTTTCCTCAAATTTATATAAAAACAAATATTCATTTTAAATGTAAAAGAATGTAATGTTATCTGTATTAAACAAGATACTACAGGATGCATAAAATAAAAGTATCGAGTAGTCTTGTAATATTCAAAATGAACGAATGAACCCCTTAAAATGTACTATTGTTCAAGTAAGTCACTAGTTCGTTTAAATTAAAATTTTAAAATTTGAGAAAAGTGTCAATATTACTAAAACAGCACTTACAAAAACAAAATAACAAAGCGTAATGATTAAAAAGGTAGTAGTATTAACAGGTGCAGGCGGAGTTCTATGTAGCACTTTGGCAAAAGCTCTTTCTAAAGAAAATTATAAAATTGCTGTATTGGACCTAAGCAAAGATGCTGCTGAAAAAGTGGCAGAAGAAATCAATAAAACAGGTGGCGAAGCTATAGGTGTAGTAGCCAACGTTCTTGATAGAGAATCATTGCAAAACGCAAAAAAAGAAGTGAACAACTCATTAGGCGCTTGTGATATTCTGATTAATGGTGCTGGTGGAAATCATCCATTAGGTACAACCAGTAAGTCTTATCTAGAAGAAGAAGATTTAAACAATACTACCGAAGGTTTTAAAACTTTCTTTAATCTAGAAACCTCGGGCATAGAATTTACATTCAATCTTAATTTTATAGGTACATTATTGCCTACACAGGTATTTGCCCAAGACATGATCGGTCGTAAAGGATGTAGCATACTTAACATATCATCTATGAACGCTTTTACACCTTTAACAAAAATACCTGCATATAGTGGTGCAAAGGCTGCTGTTTCAAATTTTACACAATGGCTTGCAGTACATTTTTCTAAAGTAGGCATTCGAGTTAATGCTTTAGCTCCCGGTTTTTTTCTAACCGATCAAAACAGATCATTGTTAACCCAAAATGACGGCTCTTTAACGGCAAGAGGAAATACTATTATTGAGCAAACACCTATGGGGCGTTTTGGAGAACCAGATGACTTAGTGGGAACTACATTATGGTTATGTGGAGATTACGCTGCCTTTGTAACAGGTATAGTTGTACCAATAGATGGTGGGTTTAGCGCTTTTAGCGGAGTATAATAACAAAGAATAAAAGTATGTTAGAACAAACTTGGAGATGGTATGGGCCCAAAGACCCAGTTTCTCTTTTAGATATTAAACAGGCCGGAGCTACAGGCGTAGTTTCAGCACTGCATCACATACCCAATGGAGAGGTATGGCCAGTTTCAGAAATACAAAAGAGAAAAGAGCGTATTGAAGCAGCCGGGCTTACTTGGTCCGTAGTAGAAAGTGTACCCATACATGAATCTATCAAAACTCAAGCAGAAGGTTATATGACCTATGTAGAAAACTACAAAGAAACTTTAACTAATTTAGGTTCATGTGGTATAGATATCGTGTGTTACAATTTCATGCCCGTATTAGATTGGACCCGTACAGACTTAGAGTTTGAAATGGAAGACGGCTCTACAGCATTACGTTTTGAGGCAAAGGCCTTTGCGGCATTTGAGCTTTTTTTACTCAAAAGACCAGGTGCGGAAAAGAGTTATACAAAACAGGAAATTTCCACAGCTAAAAGCTATTTTGATTCACTTAGCGATGATGATAAAGAGAAACTGACCAAAAATATAATCGCCGGTCTTCCTGGTGCAGAGGAGGGTTATACTTTAGACGAATTCAATAATATTTTAACAACCTACAATGATATTACGCCATTAGACCTAAAAAAGCATTTATATGAATTTTTAGGACATATTATTTCTACGGCAGAAAAAGCAAAGATTTTGATGTGTATACATCCAGATGACCCGCCTTACCCAATACTTGGATTACCTAGAGTTGTAAGTACACAACAAGATATACTTGAATTATATAGGGCTATAGACAGCCCCAACTGTGGCCTCACATTTTGCACAGGCTCTTTTGGTGTATTAGAGAATAACGATCTTCCTGAAATGGTTAAACGTTTAGCTGATAGAATACATTTTATTCACTTAAGAAGTACCAAACGAGATAGCGAAGGAAATTTTCATGAAGCTAACCATCTTGAAGGTGATGTAAATATGTACGCTGTAATGAAAGCGTTGATTCTAGAACAGGAAAAAAGAAAAAAAGTAGGCAGAAAAGATATAAGAATGCCTATGAGACCAGATCATGGTCATAAAATGTTGGACGACTTGACCAAAAAGACCAACCCGGGTTATTCTGGTATTGGTAGATTAAGGGGTTTAGCAGAATTACGTGGGCTTGAATTAGGAATAAGAAAATCAATACTTAACTAATATTTAAAAATAGAAAAATGTCAATATCATACGAAACTAGATATGCTTCTAATCCAGAAGCTGTAAAAAAATACGACACTACTGAACTACGCGAAGAGTTTTTGATCAACAACTTAATGCAAGACGGTAAAATCAATCTTACCTATACACATTATGACAGATATATTGCCGGATCGGCCGTACCTGTTGAACCTCTAAAATTAGAGGCCATAGACCCATTAAAATCCGAATATTTTCTTGATCGTAGAGAACTAGGTATCATAAACGTAGGCGGCTCAGGTACTGTAGAAGTGGATGGCACCATATATAATTTAAACCATAAAGATGCGCTTTACATTGGTATGGGGGCAAAAGAAGTTACTTTCAAAAGTGATGACGTAAAAAATGTAGCAAAGTTTTATTTGAACTCCGCACCAGCTCATACATCATACCCTACTAAGAAAGTAAGTCTTGCCGATGCTAACAAACTAGAACTTGGCTCTTTAGAAACAGCTAATCATAGAACGGTTAGCCAAATGATTATTGGTGGCGTAGTAACTACTTGTCAGTTACAAATGGGAATGACAGAGTTAAAAACCGGTAGTGTATGGAATACCATGCCTGCTCACGTACATGACAGAAGAATGGAGGTTTACTTCTATTTAGATGTACCAGAAGAACAGTCTGTATGTCATTTCATGGGACAACCACAAGAAACCCGTCATATATGGATGCAAAACCACGAAGCCGTTATTTCACCACCATGGTCAATTCACTGTGGTTCAGGCACATCTAACTATACATTTATCTGGGGTATGGCCGGTGAGAATTTAGATTACGGGGATATGGATGTAGCCAAAATAACTGAGTTAAGATAAATATATGAGTATAGAACTTTTTAATCTAAAAGGAAAGATTGCTTTAGTAACCGGTAGTACCCATGGTCTTGGTATGGCCATGGCCAAAGGTTTAGGTAAAGCTGGTGCAACCATTGTAGTCAACGGAAATTCATCTCAACAAAAAATTGATGATGCCGTAGCCCTTTACAAAAATGAAGGCATTAATGCGGTTGGCTACAAATTTAACGTAGCAGATGAAACTCAAGTAATCAATGCCATAAATGCTATTCAAAACGAAATTGGTCCAATTGATATATTGGTGAACAATGCAGGTATTATAAAGAGAACACCATTAGAAGAAATGGAAGTAGCAGATTTTAAGCAGGTTATTGATATTGATTTGGTTAGTCCTTTCATAGTATCTAAACATGTGGTCAAAGACATGATTGCTAGAAAGCAAGGTAAAATCATAAATATTTGTTCTATGATGAGTGAGCTTGGTCGTAATACGGTTGGGGCATATGCTGCTGCAAAAGGCGGTTTAAAAATGCTTACACAAAATATGGCGACCGAATGGGCTAAACACAACATTCAGACCAATGGTATCGGTCCAGGGTATTTTGCTACTTCCCAAACTGCGCCTATTAGGGTAGATGGTCACCCATTTAATGATTTTATCATCAACAGAACACCGGCTGCAAAATGGGGCGACCCAGATGATTTGGCAGGAGCCGCAATTTTTTTGGCTTCTAAGGCAAGTGATTTTGTTAATGGTCACGTAGTTTATGTTGATGGCGGAATTTTAGCCACTATCGGCAAACCAAGTAACGAAGATTAAACCCAAAAACTATGAGAAAATCCATCCTTTTATTTAGCTTCTCTTTTTTATTTCTATTATTTTCTTGCAAAGAACAAGGCAAATCCTATCCTCAAATAATTATTGAAAATACTGCCGAGGCAGATCGTTCTTTAGAAACTGTTTCTATTGATTTAGATGCATTTAAATTTGAGAACAAAGAACAAGAGATTGTAATTCGCGATTTTGATTCAAAAGAGGAAGTAACATCACAAGTTGTAGACAATGATGGGGATAAAAGGATGGATCATCTTCTGTTTCAACCCGAAATACCGGCAAGAAGCAAAAAGACATTTGAAGTTATCTTTAAAGAAAAGTCGAAAGAAACAGATAGTATCCCATCATGCTATTCAAGGTTTGTACCTGAAAGAACAGATGATTACGCATGGGAAAATAATAGAGTAGCTTTTAGAACTTATGGTCCGGTTGCACAAAAAATGAAAGAAGATGGTATTAAAGGTGGTACGCTATCTAGCGGCATAGACGCTTGGTTAAAAAGGGTAGATTATCCTATAATTAATAAATGGTACCATAAAGAACTAAATACCGAAGGTAGTTATCATAAAGATAATGGTGAAGGTCTAGATAATTTTCATGTAGGTGTTAGCCGAGGTGTTGGCGGTATAGCAAAGAAGGTCGATTCAATTTATTATTTCTCCAAAAATTTCACCGCATGGAAAACCATTACAACCGGTCCAATTAGAACAAGTTTTGTTTTGTCCTACGAAAATTGGGATGCAAATGGAAATATGATTTCCGAGGAAAAGAAAATCTCACTTGATTATGGCAGTAACCTCTCAAAATTTGAGATTACAATAAAAGGCACCGATACTATTTCAGCAGGACTTACACTTCATGATAAGGACGGAGAAATTGCGGTGAACGAGCAAAACGGTTGGATTAGTTATTGGGAGCCCCATGAAGATTCTGAGTTGGGTACAGCAATTATAGTGCCTGATAACATGATCGGGTATGAGCATTATTTAACTTCCAAAAAAGATGAAAGCAACCTCTATACACACATAAAAGTTACAAATAATAAGGTCATTTATTACGCAGGTTTTGGTTGGAAAAAAAGCAATCAATTTAACTCTCAAGAAGCGTGGAACAGCTATTTAAATTCGTTTTCAGATCGACTTAGAAATCCATTAAAAGTTACAGTAAAACAGTAAACTATTATTTAGCTATTTAAAATTTACCACATAGTACAGGATACTGTATGTTCTTCAAAACAGTAAATTTAAATGAACTCTAAGAATTTAAAATGTCAAAAAATGCAATAAACGAAACCTATGATGCGATAGTAGTAGGTACTGGTATCAGTGGTGGTTGGGCTGCAAAAGAATTATGTGAAAAAGGTTTAAAAACACTTGTTTTGGAACGAGGAAGAATGGTTAACCATGTTATAGACTACCCTCACATGCACCTAGACCCTTGGGATTTGCCACATGCGGGAACCATGACCGCTAAAACAAAAGCCAAATATCCAAAACAATCTCGTTGGAAAATAGATGAGACTACTAGACATTTTTTCAATGATGATTCTAAATATGATTATGATGAAGCCAAACGTTTTGATTGGATTAGGGGTACTCAAGTTGGTGGGCGTTCATTAATTTGGGGCAAGCAAACCTACCGATGGTCAGATTTAGATTTTGAGGCAAATGCAAAAGATGGTGTTGGGGTTGATTGGCCCATTCGTTATAAAGACATAGAACCTTGGTACGAATATGTAGAAAAACATGTAGGCATTAGTGGTGAAGCTTTAGGCTTACCACAATTGCCCGACAGTATTTTCTTAAAACCAATGGAATTAAATTGTGTAGAAAAACATCTAAAAGAGGGTATTGCAAAAAATTATAGCGACAGAGTACTAACCATAGGCCGTGTTGCCCATATTACCGAAGGTTCCAAACCAGGTGCTGGTAGAGGAACATGCCAATACAGAAATAGATGCAAACGTGGGTGTCCCTATGGAGCTTACTTTAGCTCAAATTCATCAACGCTACCTATGGCCGAGGCAACAGGTAACATGACATTAAGACCAAATTCAATTGTTTCTGAGGTATTATACAATAAAGATAAAAAGAAGGCCACTGGTGTTCGTGTAATCGATAGAAATACAAAAGAGGTATTAGAATTTAAAGCAAATGTTATTTTTTTATGTGCTTCTTCTATGGCTTCAACTGCAATATTAATGCAATCAAAATCTGAAACTTTCCCTAACGGTATGGGTAATGCTAGTGGTGAACTAGGGCATAATATAATGGATCACCAATTGGGTGGCGGAGCTTCCGCAAAGATTGATGGTTATGATGACAAGTATTATAAAGGCAGAAGGCCTAATGGTTTTTATATTCCTAGATTCAGAAATATTAATTCCAAATCTGAGAAAACAGACTTTATAAGAGGTTACGGTTATCAAGGAGGAGCAAGCCGTAGCGATTACGGAACCATAATTCCTGAATATAATTATGGTGCAAAATTTAAAGAAGCTATGCTAGAACCGGGCGGTTGGAGAATTAATCTTGGGGGGTTTGGCGAAGTATTACCTTACCATGAAAATCATATGTGGCTTAATTATGACAAACTAGATCAGTACGGTTTGCCTACCATAGTTTTTGACGCAGAATTCAAGGAAAATGAAAAATTAATGAAAAAAGACTGGGTAATCCAAGCCCAAGAAATGCTTGAATATTCTGGATTTAAAAATGTCAGAGAAAGTAAAAGAGAATCTCATATGGGTGGTGGTATTCATGAAATGGGAACTGCTAGAATGGGCCACGATCCAAAAACATCTGTACTTAATAAACATAATCAGTTACATGAAGTAAAAAATGTTTATGTAACCGATGGGGCCTGCATGACATCATCTGCAAATCAAAATCCATCATTAACATATATGGCATTAACTGCTAGAGCAGCGAACCACGCTGTTGAAGAGTTAAAGAAACGTAATCTTTAATAGATTTATCGATTATTTATACTTTGCGGATAAGCCAGTAAATAAGTTAAAAATTATTTACTGGTGCCTGCCGCTAAGTTTTTCCATAGCTTTCATAACTATAATACCTTCGTCTGCCGTACAAGGATTTTCTGATATGCCAAGAAAATAAGATACTACAGAGGCAATCATTGGCTCCTGTATATGTTTAGGGTTGGTAAATTTAAAAACCTCTTCTTTATCATTGGTTCTAATTAGAATACTATCCCCATAAAAAGAAAAACGAATACTACCTAAAGTACCATAAATGACGCATTGTTCTTTACTATAAGTTTCAGCGCCTACAAAGCTCCAAACTCCTCGAAACTGGACTCCACTTTTAAACTCTATAATGCCGTTTACAGTATCTTCTACCATTTCTTTAGCACTTTGACTGGATGACCCTGTAACACTTTTAAATGCCCCAAAATAATGATACATTAAATCAATTTGATGCGGTGCAAGGTCATAGAACAACCCACCACCGGAAACATGGGGGTTTAAACGCCAATTTTTCTCGGACTGTGCTACTATTTTAGATTTCCTCGGCTGTAGAATTTGTATATCGGCAATCAATATCTGACCTATGTCATTAGATTCGATTAGCTCTTTCACTTTAAGAAAAGCTGGTAATTTTCTTCTATAATGAGCTACACACAATTTACCTCTTGACTGTTTTACGGCACTACCGATTTTCTCGGCTTCTACAGAAGTTAAAGCCATCGGCTTTTCTAGGTAAACATTTTTATGTAAGCTTAAAGCCTTTAATGCATACTCTAAATGTGTAGAGGGTGGTGTGGCAATGTATATGGAGTTGATTTCATCATTGTTCAATAACTCATCAGCATCATCTGTCCAGGAAGGTACATTATGTCTATCAGCAAAATCTTTTGCTTTTGCACCATTACGTCGCATGACGCCTATTAATTTAGAATTATCGATTCTACTAAAAGCCGGACCGCTTTTTACTTCAGCAACGTCTCCACAACCAATTATACCCCATTTTATTACATTCATAAAAGTTGTTATAGTTAAAAACAATTCAAATAAAAATCGGATTTACAACTACAGTAAACCTAAATTTTCTTTTGAAACTTTTTGCTGAACAGTAAAAACAATACACCACATAGCAACCATGCCGGTAATGTAACGAAAGATAAAAAGACTTCAAATTGAATAGATATAAAATAGAAAAGACCAAAACTTATACCCCATGCCAACAATACCGATTTACTAAATTTATCACCAGATATTTCTGCGTAATTCTTTACAATACCTGCTTGCTTATGAAAGAAATGTTCGAATACGATTACGGCACCTACAGGAGCTAGAATGAAACCATATAATGCTACAAAATCCAATAGTTTCATGGCGAAAGCTGGAAAAAGACCAGCAACGGTAGCAATAGAACCTGCTAATATCGTCACCCAAAAAGTCGATGTTTTTGGCATTATTGCCTGAAAGGCTAAACCAGCCCTATAAATTGTAGGATTAGCGGTTGTCCAACCTGCCAATACTACCGCAAGAATACCGAATACCCCTATAGCGTTATAGGCCAAAGGACCTGGAGCTACATTAGGTGCCTGACCTTGACTCAATAATGCCTGAGCTTCTGGCGATTGTACGTAAACGGCATATAACAAAGCAGCTGCGATCCACGCCATATAATGCCCCACATACATACCTGCAGCAGTTGTCCAACCAGAGCTTGCTTTATTTGCAAAACGAAAAACGGAAAGGTCTGACATACCAATATGCATGGCCCCGTTAGCAAACCATGACCAAAAGAAAACATGCCAAAACGTATATTTAATTTGACCAGGAAAAGGTTCGCCACCTTCACCCCATATATTCCAAAAATCTTGAAAACTACCAACGCCTAATTGCTGTAGTGCAACAAAACCACAAGCAACAAAGGCCAATACTATTATTGGCGACATCCAGTTAGCAGCTTTTGAGACTGTATCATAACCTTTGGATGCTATTAATGATATTACGGCACCAATAACCAATACTATAATAATCCAAGTAGGTCCATTTGGTAAAGTATCTGTAAGTTTTGGCATCTCCATATCAAATGGAATACCAACGGCAGTAGCCGAAACGGTGATCATTGCACCTGCCAAAAAACAGAATAAAATACCGTTTGCCAAATTATAACCAATGACCAGTTTCTTACCACAGATTTTTTCAAGTTGATAATACAGGGTCAGTCTTCTTTTAACCGCGATTTCCGAGGTTAGAAAACGCCAACTCAATACTGCCATTAAATTTCCAAGTAATAGACCTATTAGTAAATCAAAGGCACTAACACCCGTAGTTAAAAATAAAGGACCAATTACAAACTCGGTTCCTGCGGCATGTTCACCAGCGTACATACCTAAAAAGCTTTTCCAACTTTTTAGTTTCGATTGTGGAACAGGTTCTCTTTCAAATTCACCGCCAGCTATTTCTTCAACTATATCTTCTTCGTGATGGTTTTGGCTCATAATTTTGGTTGGTTTTTATTTAATAAGGTGGTTTGGTAAATCTTCAACGCGCTCACAACAAAGTTGGTCCATTACTTGCTTAAACTGTGTTTTCAACATGCTAATGGTGTGATCACCTCCTTTATTTCCCAAGGCTCCAGTACCATAGACAAAAGAGCGACCCATAAAGGTGAATTTTGCACCACTTGCCATGGCTCTAGCAATATCTGGACCTGAACGTAAGCCACTATCCATCATCACCTCAATTTGATCACTGTATTTGGCAGCAATTTCCTGTAACGAATTAATGGTTGATTGCGCTGCATCTAATTGTCTTCCTCCGTGATTGGAAACAATAATTCCATCAAATCCCATTCGTATGGCATCTTGGGTATCTTGTTCAGAAGCGACACCTTTCAAAACCAATTTTCCTTTCCATTTATCTCTTATAGGTTTTATTTTCTCTTCATTTAATCTTCCTGAGAATGTTTTGTCCATAAAGGCTCCTAATTGCTTTAAATTTAAACCTTCAGGAGTATATGGTTTTAACGTTTCGAAAGTAGGCTGCCCATATTTTAGAGTATTGTACGCCCAAGTCGGTTTACCTAAAATCTGCATGATGTTCGTTGCCGTCATTTTAGGCGGCAGTGCCAATCCATTTCTAAAATCTCTGGGTCTATAACCAAAAGTAGGTACATCGCAAAGTAATACTAAAACAGGGCAACCTGCAGCTTCGGCCCTATCAATAATACTATCGCGAAT
The DNA here is from genome assembly GCA_020629285.1 of Maribacter sp. Classification (GTDB taxonomy): domain Bacteria; phylum Bacteroidota; class Bacteroidia; order Flavobacteriales; family Flavobacteriaceae; genus Maribacter. The sequence goes on along the minus strand of JAHDDP010000024.1, from coordinate 38,408 downwards.
AGTATCGTCTACCGGATTATATAATTGAAACCAAGCATTACCTTCTGTAAGTTCGCTTGCCTTCTCTATATCCATTGTGGTTACCGTACTAAGTATAAATGGTATATTGTGCTTAAATGCCGATTTTGCCAAAATAGCAGGCGTATTTGGCCACATTAGACCTTGTAAACCTACTGGGGCAATACCAAAAGGAGCATCAAATTCCATTCCCATAATCTTTGTCTTAATAGAACTTGTTCCATAATTTCTTAGGTATCTAGGTTGTAGCTGAACCTCACGAATTTCTGAGGTATTTCTAGAGATACTAACGTCTTCATTACAGCCGCCATCCAAATATTCAAATGCAAATCTTGGAATTCTCCTCATTGCCTTTAATCGTAAATCATCTACAGATGGGTAATCTGAATTGAATTCCTTTGCCATATAGTTTTACTTATTTTATAATAAAAGGCACGTGTTTTTTCAACGCGTAGTTCTTTTTTAAGAATTTTGAATTAAGCTTGGTATCCGATATAGCAATGGCAGCACCCAAAGCAGACCCTAAAGATGAGTCTGTGGTTCTTAGTTCCATATTACGTAGATAATGTGAAACTAACTTTATATAGACATCGTTATCGCTAAAACCTCCATCGATATATAATTTCTCTATTACATCATCACCTGCCGCAGTTTTAATACTATCAACCTGTAATAGCACCAATTCAACCATCAACTGGTGATAAGCATGCTCAAATTGATCAAAATTGAATTTGGTTTCCATTGGCATGTTTTTATCTTCTATACCTTCCCATTTAAAACAATAATTGAAATCTTTCATTATTGCAAAAAACGTATCGTAACTAAAAGCGACCGATTTATGATAATCTTTAGGCACATTGAAATACTTGGTCAACTTTTTTACTTGTAGACTATATTCATTACCTAAAAATATACGACTTGCTTTAGCGGGCTTACCGTTAATTCGCATATAGTTTATACAGTTCTTTTCGATATCCTTTTCTGTCAAATGCTCTTGTGAGAAAGGGTTCAATGCAATACTCCATGTACCGGTAGAAACCAAAATAAATTTTTGTTTAATACTTCTTACATAGGGTAGCAATGCCGCAGAACTATCATGTATACCAACACCAATTTTAATACGCTTACCATTGTAGTTCATGTTTATACTTGTTTCAGTCGAAACAATAGGTGGCAGTATTCGATGTATACCTTCTTTATAGACCCAGGAATGATAATCTTTATCTGCATAATTCCACAAGCCTGTATGACAACCAATACTTGTGTATTCACTTAACGGTATACCCGTAAAAACATAACTTAAGTATTGTGGCAGATGTAATGAAAATGCGATCTTCTCATAGATTTCAGGTTTTGTATGTTTAATCCAAAACAATTGCATTCCAGAATTCAACATGCCCGAATCAGAAGAACCTGTAGCTTTTACAAATTCATTTTTAGGACCGTACTTTTTGTAAAAATCGTCCAAAACCTTTTCATCCATTGGTTTTGTATAATTATACAACGGAGTAAGCACTTTACCATTTTCGTCAAGGTGAACAAAACTGGCACCGTACGTAGAAAAGTTTATGGCCGTAATATTATGTTCCTTTGCATTAAGAATTCTATCGAAAACCTCTTTTAACCAAACCTGTAAAGAATGTAAATCTTCCGTTGGATGTCCATCTTCATCTACGATAGGTTCAAAACGGGTATATTCTCGATAAATCTCTTGATAATCTTCATCAAACAGAAAAAACTTTTTATTAGTCTTACCTATATCAAATACTGCGGTTACATTAGTTTTCATAATCTTCAACTATAATCCCGATGCTACCGAGTTTACTCCTCTTTCTTTTATTAAACCTTCTCTTACTTTTAATGCTCTATAAGTTTCTATAGGATTGATTGCTCCTCCTCTAGAAAGTCTGGCTTTTTCTATTAAAGGTCGCACATCTGTACGATATGCACTCTGAAGAATTTCTTGACATTTTACAACATCATTATCTTTCTGAGCTGCCGCTAATTCATTCTGATCTATTAACAATGCCTTTGCGTAGGCTTCCTGAATTGCTTCAAGCGATTGAATTAGATCTTCTAATGGATCTTTAATATTGTGACTGGCATCGATCATCCAAGCCGGATATGGATTTTGAGGATTGTTTTCCATACCATATACCAAAGAATTGAAAATCAAGAACAATGAATAGGGTTTGATACTACCAACGGTAACATCATCATCACCATATTTACTATCGTTAAAGTGAAAACCACCTAATTTACCCTTCATCATTAAAGTTGATACGATTTGCTCTATATTAGTATTGGGCAAGTGATGACCCAGGTCTACCAAACTATATGCTTTGTCTCCACATGCATTGGCCAACATAAAAGAAGTTCCCCAGTCTTGAATTACAGTACTGTAAAAATTAGGTTCATAGGGCTTATATTCAATAAACATTTTCCAGTCTTCGGGCAGTGCCTTGTATATTTGCTTAACACTATCTTCAGTATTTTGAAGTACATGTTGAAAATTACTCTGACCAGGAAAATTAGAACCATCTGCCAACCAAATGGTCAAGCTTTTGGAACCTAGCTTATTACCAATGTTTATAACATCTATATTATGTGCAATAGCTTGGTCTCTAGACGCCTTATTAATATTGGACAATGACCCAAACTTATAGCTCTCTTTAGCATTTGTTTGATCTTGAAAGGTATTGGAGTTAACAGCATCGAATATGATATCATGTGAGGCCGCTACTTCTTTTATTGCTTTATAATCACTTGGTACATCCCAAGGAATATGTAAGGAAATTGCCCCAGCGGTCTGTGTTAACTTGTGAATTATACCTACATCATCTATTTTTTGTTCTAACGTACTTGGCTCACCTTGAAAACCAAAGCGACCAAATCGGGTACCACCTGCACCTAATGCCCAACTAGGAATAGCCACTTGAAAGTCTGCAAGTTTCTTTAATATACCATCCACATCTTTTCCTTGCTTAGACAATATATTGCCTAAAAAATTATATGTATCATCATGTAAGGACAGATGTTCTTTATTTATTCCTTCTAATTGATTTTCGTCTACTCTCATAAGTACTAATTTCCCATTAAAAATAAGCTTCTATAGATTTTCACCTATAAAAGCTTTTAAAAAAACTACAAACAACTACCTTACAAATGCGTTGGCCATACCGCCATCAACATTGATAATATTACCAGTTGATTTATCCAAAATTCCTACACAGGCAAAAACACCGTTTGCAATATCCTCAGGATAAATAATTTCATTTAATAAATTTCTTTTGGCGTAGTGTGCCGGTAACTCATCTACAGTTATTCCATAAGCTTTAGCACGACCTTCCGCCCAGTCTCCTTCCCATATTTTACTACCAACTATAACCCCATCAGGATTAACAACGTTGACTCTAATCTTATCTTTACCTAGTTCGGCTGCCAACAGGCGGCTCATGTGTTGCTGTGCGGCTTTAGATGTACCATAACCTACATTGTTAGGACCTGAAACCAATCCGTTTTTACTCGCTATACTAATAAAGTTTCCACCCAAACCTTGATCTCTCATAACGGCAACTCCTTGTTTTGCCAGATCGAATTGACCTTTAACAAGTACGTTTTGCAACAAATTCCAGTCTTTATCCGTGGTTTCCTCCAATGGCTTAGAAATTGCCAAACCAGCGCTATGCACTACAATATCAACACCGCCGAATTCTAAACATGCTTTTTTAAAGGCATTAGCTATAGACTCCGTATTTGTAACATCACATACGGCATAGCTTGCTACATCTCTTTTATATGTAGCCATACCCTCTTTTAACCTATCTTCAACGATATCTGTAAGTACTATATTGGCACCTTCTTCCGCAAGCTTGTCAGCAATAGCCTTACCAATACCACCACCGGCACCAGTAACCAAGGCTACTTTTCTAGATAATGGCTTTTCTTTTGGCATACGTTGCAATTTTGCTTCCTCCAACAACCAATATTCAATATCAAATGCTTCTTGTCTTGGCAACGATGTATACTCGGTTATGGCCTCTGCCCCACGCATTACATTTATGGCATTGATATAGAACTCGCTCGCCACTCTTGTAGTTTGCTTATTCTTTGCAAAACTGAACATACCTACGCCAGGATAAATGATGATTACCGGATTAGGATCTCTCATACCTGGGCTATTATCCCTTTTACAATTTTCGTAATATTCGGCGTATTCCTTTCTATAATTTTCAAATGCAGGAGTAAGTTTTTCCAGAACTTTTTCACTATCGGAAAGATCTTCACCTGTACCCAAGGTAAGAACCAATGGTTGAATCTTCGTTCTTAAAAAATGATCAGGACAAGAAGTACCCATAGGTGCAAGTCTTTCTAAGTCATTACTATTGATATATTCCAACACCACATCAGTATCGGTAAAATGACCTATCATTTGATTTTCAGAAGAACAAAGTCCTCTTAACAAAGGCATTAATTTTGCAGCTTTATCTATACGTTCTTCTTGAGGCAAGCTTTTCACTTTTTGCCCACCAAAAACACTGCCGTTTTCTTTAATCTTATTTTCAATATATTCCGAAGCCATCTCAATAACTTCTAAACTATTAAGATAACATTCGTAAGACGTATCTCCCCAAGTAAATAATCCATGGCTGCCAAGTACAATCCCTCTAATACCAGGGTTATCGTTTAAGCACTTTTCAAGTTGTAGACCTAAATCAAAACCTGGTCTTTGCCATGGCACCCACCCCATAGTATCGCCCCAAATTTCTTTGGTAACCTTCTCACTATCTTTGGCTGCAGCAACTGCAATCAAAGCATCTGGATGTAAATGATCTATATGTTTAAATGGAAGTAAACCGTGCAAAGGAGTATCAATTGAAGGAGCTTTGCTGTCCAAATCATAAATACAATGATTAAACAGGCCCACCATACGGTCTTCATCTTCTAGACCACCATAAACATTCTTCAAATTTCTAAGTCGCTCTGTATACAGGCCCGCTATACCAGCTTTTGTAAGAGTCCCAATATCACCACCTGAACCTTTGATCCACATTACTTCAACCTCTTCATTTGTAAGAGGATCTTTTTCAATAGTTTTACAGCTAGTATTACCACCACCGAAGTTTGTTATACGAAGGTCTGCTCCTAAAATATTTGACCTGTAAAGAAACAACTCTACCTGGTTGTCCCCTAGCTCTGACGCTTTTGATTCGTCCCAAAGATAATCTACGTGTTTATATGTTTTGACCTGCATTAATCTGTTTTTTTAATTATGGTTGTCAACGAAAATAGAGCATGAATAAAAACAACGCATCCTGTACTATACTGTTAGTTAAATTCGATAAAAAAAATAAAAAGCCAAAAAGATTACATAAGTTTGAATTTGATTAATTCTGTATATACCCTAATTTAGGTCATAAAACTAAAACCGCACAACTTGAAAAAACTTGAATATATTTATGTAGACACTGAATCCCGTATTCCTAAATACAAACAAGTTATGGACTCAATAATCAATAGCATCCATAAAGGTGTATTGAGTATGGGAGAAAAAATCCCTTCAATTAACGAGGTAAGCGAAGAATACCTACTCTCTAGAGATACGGTAGAAAAAGCCTACGGTCTATTAAAAGAACAAAATATAATTATATCGGTAAAAGGCAAAGGGTATTACATATCAAAAACAGATCTAACCATAAAAGCAAAAGTGCTTTTTCTTATTAATAAGTTAAGTACTTACAAAATGAGAATTTTCAATTCATTTGTAAATAGTCTAGATGCGAATACCCATGTAGATTTAGATATTTACCACTGTGAACCTTTAGTATTTAGCAACATAATTGAAAATAAAAAAAACTTATACGATTACTATGTTATAATGCCTCATTTTAAAAATGAAAATCTTCAGCATATGGGTTGTACCGATGATATTTTAAAAGCAATTCATTCCATACCAAATGGAAAGCTGATCATTATGGACCGGAATTTAAAGAGTTTATCAAAAGAGGCAGGCAGAGTATATCAAGACTTTACGGAAGATATTTATAATGCCCTTACCGCCGGATTAGAAAAATTATCAAAATATAAAAAAGTCATATTGGTATACCCTAGCAAAGGTGTTTATCCATACCCTAAAGGTATTGTAACAGGTTTTAAGAGATTTTGTATTCAACATGATATGGACTACGAAATACTTGATGAAATTTATGACAGCATGGAATTACAATTGGGGGATTTATATATTATAATAGAAGAATCGGATTTAGTCAATTTGGTAAAACAAAGTAGAGATAGACATTATAAACTAGGTGAGGATATTGGCATTATATCTTACAATGACACACCTTTAAAAGAATTATTGGGTATAACCGTAATTAGTACAGACTTTAAAAAAATGGGTGAAGAAGCGGCTAAAATGATCGTTGAAAACAAAAGAGTAGAAATAAAAAATGATTTTAATTTTATTGACAGACACTCTGTTTAAACAAATTTTTACACCTAAATAACATATCCTTATTTTAAAGCTTTCTTCTATAATAATTTTTTTGCAGCAAGACTATAAAAACAATTATTAAAAATTTGACTTTCAGATAATTAACGATTTAACCCTATTTTTTTTGACGCCTCTTACCACCATCCCTACAGTACAGTACAGGATGCCTTCACAACTTCTTGTTAATATAATTGTTGAGAATCTAATAATTTTTAGGTCGTTTTATTGGTTAATAATTAATAAAAATCCTTAAAAATTAGATTAAGTCAATTTAATATTAACAAAACTCAACTCAAAATGAAAAAAAAGTGTAACAAACGTTCGCGTATTGCTACCTTCTCTGTATTGGCTACCATGATTATGTTCATGACGGCTATTACATCAGCTTTTGCACAGGTAAGTACCGTAAGCGGGACTATTACCGACGTTAATGGAGAACCTTTACCCGGCGTTAACGTAGTACAAAAAGGAACAAACAATGGAATGTCCAGTGATTTTGATGGTAATTACTCCATCAACTTAGTACCGGGTTCTAGAGTATTGACCTTCTCCTATATTGGTTTTAATACTAAGGAGGAAACAATTAATTCTTCTAATATAAATGTAAGTTTAGAAGAGGATACCGAGGCACTAGAGGAAGTTGTGGTAATAGGCTACGCAACAGTATCTAGAGAAAAAGTACTAGGTGCTTTAAGTACCGTAAAGTCTGAAAAAATTGCTGAAGTAACCCCCTCAAATGCTTTTGAAGGTGTACAAGGTAGATTAGCTGGTGTACAAATTGCAAGCAATGGCGGACCTGGAGCAGGTTTTGATATTAGAGTACGTGGTACTTCTACTTTTAGTGCCGGTGGCACAGGTCCATTATATGTTGTAGATGGTCAACAATTAGACAATATCGATAACATAGACCCAAACGACATAGCTTCTCTTGAAGTTCTTAAAGATGGCGCTACAACAGCTATTTATGGTACAAGAGGTGCAAATGGTGTTGTTTTGATAACTACAAAATCTGGTAAAAGAGGTGATGTTAGTATAGATGTAAATGTAGTAAGTGGTATTAACACTTTAAACGGAGCAATACCAGTTGCAAATACAAGACAACGTTTGTTTTACGAAGATGTAAGACGTAATGAAACGCAACGTCTAAATCCAACAGGTCTACAGAGAGATTCTTTGAGCCTTAGAACCCGTAATTCTTTTGATCTTCAAGAGCTCATTACAAAAGCTGGTATTCGAAACCAAGTAAATGTTGCTGTTAGCGGTGGTGGCGAGAAATTAAAAGCCTACTGGAACAACGGTTTTCTTAACGAAGAAGGTATTGTGATCAACAGCAGTTTTAAAAGAATAAATAGTCGTTTTAAATTAGACTTTACACCTAATTCAAAACTAACATTGAGTACAAGTTTCAATGCATCTTTTGAGGAATTCAGTGGTTTGAACGAGAATCAAGTTTTTCAGCAGCTTGTAGAACGTATAGCGTATTACCCTGTATTTGAACCCGACGGAAGTTTTACTCCAGAATTTGGGGGTAGACAAAACCCAATAGCCGAGGCTTCACTTAGACAGCTAAAATTAAGAACATGGAGAGCACAAAGTTTCAACTCGATACAATATAAAATAACCCCATCTTTCTCAATCAAATCTACGTTAGGTATCAACTTTAGATTAAGACGAAATAATGATTTTCAACCTTTATTGGTCTTAAACCCTAGAAACACAAGTCCTTTAGGTAGCCTTAGAGATAGAATAGATTATGATATTCAGCAAGAAAATTTCGTAAACTATAACAAAGATTTTGGAAAACACAGCGTTTCTTCTTTTGCCGGTATGCAAATACTTAAAAGAGTTGAGGAAAATTTTGGGATTTCAAACGCACTTTTTGTTTCAGAAGACGTACAGACATTTAATAACGTTGATCCTAACGGCATTGGTATTAATGGAGATCAAACTTTTAATACAAGAAGCAATCTTTACTCTCTCTTTGGAGGATTCAACTACGATTTCGACAATAGATATCTTATAAGCGCTACGCTTAGAAGAGATGGTTCATCAAGATTTGGTGATAATAAAGAGTTTGGTTATTTCCCATCTGGTTCTATTGGTTGGAGAATAAGTAACGAGCCCTTCTTTAAAAATAGCAATAGTAAGATTAACAACCTTTTACTAAGAGCCAGTTATGGTGAAACCGGTAATGATCGTATTGGAGATTATGAATTTACATCTGCCTTTACACCTGGTGCCGTTTACGATGGTATTAGTGGTGTTTCACCAACAAGATTAGGTAATCCGGAATTGAGTTGGGAGAGTACTGTAGCAACGAACTTTGGTTTTGACTTAGGAATGTTCAAAAACAGATTAACCTTAAATGTTGATGCTTGGAGAAAAGATACAGAAGATTTATTGGCAAATGTACCTCTACCTGAAGAATCTGGTTTCTCAGGTATAAGACAAAATGTAGGCGCCGTAAGAAACCAAGGTATAGACATTAATATAGGAGGTGGCATTATACAATCAAAGAATTTTAGTTGGAATAGTAATTTCAATATTAGTTTTCAAGAAAATGAAGTTACACAACTATTTGGTGGTACATCATTTCAATCTGGTGACTATTTAATTGAAGAAGGGCAACCTATTGGTAATATTTATGGATTTAAAAACCTAGGTGTTTTTCAATATGACGAGTCAAATGCTTTTACGAACGATGGAGTTCAGCTTACGCCAAATTTTGATAATTCTGGAGAATTCGTTAATTACACTTTAAACGGATCTGAGTTTACTGGCGATGTTAACCAAATACGAAATGATGGTCGTGTAGCACAAGGTGGTGATATCATTTGGGACGATGTAGATGGTGATTTTGTTATAACAAATGAAGATAGACAAACCATTGGTAATGGACTGCCAAAGTCATTTGGTGGATTTTCAAATGATTTTAAATATAAAGACATAAGCCTTAGCTTTTTATTCGACTTCACATTGGGCAACGACACTTGGAGACGTTGGGACGAAGCTAGAAACGATTTAAATTCAGGTGGTGAAACACCGGGCCCTGACCGTATAGAGGGTGCATGGTCAAATCCAGGCGATATAACAGTATATCCGAGATTGACAAGGGTACCACAAAACAGGGATCGCCCTAATAGTTTTTTCGTAACAGATGGTAGTTTTATAAAGTTGCGCTTTGTGAGATTAGGTTATGATGTCCCTAAAAAAGCTTTAGAACAATTAGGTTTTGTAAAAAAGTGTTCTTTTTATATTTCTGGTAACAATTTGCTTACATGGACAAATTACCCAGGATTTAATCCTGAATTAGGTACCAGGGGCAATCCACTACAACCTGGGGTAGACAACTTAAGATTTCCAAATGACCGTGAAGTAATTTTAGGCCTTAATCTTAAATTTTAAAAAAAACTATAATGAAACTAAAGAAAATAAATATATATATAATAGGTAGTGTTGCCCTTTTATTGGGTGCTATATCCTTAACATCTTGTGAAGATCTGGTAGATGAGTCGCCAATAAGTGAAATATCACCAGATAATTTTTTCAGAAATAATAGTGATGCACTAGCATCGGTAATAGGAATGTATGATGGTATGCAACCTGCATTTCGTTTAAAGCACTATTATTGGGGCGAATTTAGAGGTGACAGTTATATCAATGGAAACGATGGTGCAAATGCAAACAACATTGAACTGACCACTAACGATGTAACATCTGGTAACGCCGGAGTTTTAAGATGGAATGATTATTACGATTTGATCAACAGAGCAAATTTAGTGATAGCCAATGTACCGAACATTAGTGGTTTTGACACAGATTTATTGGCTGAAGCTCAAGCTATGAGAGCATACGCTTACTTTCAGGCGGTTAGAGTATGGGGAGATGTCCCCTTATTTACCGAGCCAGTTATTGGGGCAAGTCCAGACTTGCAAAGACCAAGAACAGATGCTAATACAATAATCAATGAAGTCATTATTCCTGATATGCTTGCTGCAGAGGAAAACATGGGTATTTTGAGTAGACCTTATAGATTTTCCCAAACAAGCATATGGGCTCTACAAGCCGAAGTATATGGCTTTTTAGGCGATGACGTAAAAACAAAAGAAGCTCTTTTGAAAATTGTAGAAAGTAACGAGTTTAGCTTAGTTACAAGTGCAAGAGATTGGCAAAATCTATTTTTAAATGATGACATAGACCCTTTTTCAGCAAATCCTACAAGTAACGGACCACTTAAAATACAACAAGGTCCAGAGCTAATAATGTCCATTGGTTTCAGTTTAAACGAAGAACCAGGTAGTGGCAATAGGAATAGAGCAGGAATTTTTAATGTATTTTTTGCTGGGATTCCTTCATTTACCCTCTCACCGGCGTTGGAACAGAAATGGCGTCAAAAATTCCCTATAGATTCTCTTGAATGGGTGACAAAATATCCAGACACGAATCCAGTATTAACAACAACAAATTCAGATGGTGAAGAAGAGTTTGTTTACGGTGATTATAGATACTACTTATCAAGAGAAGGTATAACAAATCTTGAATTAAAAGGTGTGGGTAATGCAAGAATGGCAAAATACAATAAAGCCAATTTCAATCAAACTTTAGACGATAGTGATATGGTACTATACCGTTATTCGCACATCGTATTGTATCTAGCAGAAGTAGAGAATAGACTAGATAATGAAATGAAAGCGCTAGAAATTATTAATGAGTTTAGAACTGCTAGACAATTACCTCTAGTTGATGCAGCTGAATTTGGCGTAACAAAACAAGAACGTGAACTTTTCATTTTAGATGAACGTCAACTAGAACTATTAGGTGAAGGACAACGTTGGTGGGATTTGAGAAGAACGGGTAGAGCTTTAGAAATCTTAAACCCAATTTTAGATACACTTACTGGCGGTAGAACCCTAACAGATGAAAGACTGCTTTTCCCAATATTTGATGAACATATAGTTGAGAACCCTTTATTGGAACAAACACCAGGGTACTAAAAAATAATTTTTTTAAAAAAATACACCAAAATGAAAAGAATAAAAGCAATAAAATTTTGTGGAACCCTTCTGCTAATGCTTGCATTTATAGGATGCGATATTGATTTGCAAGAGCGGTTTGTTTTTGAACCTGAAGTTGATTTAACAGACCCATATAGTGAAATTACAGCTTGGCAGTTTTTCAACACTTCTCAAGCATTAAAACTAAATGAAGATGGTACGTTAAACGGTGACGGTCTAAATTATTTTAAAGCCGCAATCGAGGCGGCTGAAATGGTAGAAGAATATAATACCCCTAACGATGGCCGAACCTTCTTGATGCTTAATAACAATGCATTTGAAGGCAATGGCGATATTATAGCCTTAGTTACTGGTTCAGCTGATATTGAAGAAGGGGAAACACCTTCAGAAGTAATGGCAAGGGCAGATATTGATGTATTACGCTTAATATTACAATATCACATCATTTCCACTTATATAACCCAAAACGACCCTCTTTTAGTGCGTGATGTTAATTATGAATTCCAAACACTAATCCCAGGTGAAGCTGGTAAAATTATTCTTAGAAGAGATAGTCAATTAAGAATTGATGTAAATAGATCTCCAGCACCTTTACCAAGCACAGCGACAGGAGGCGGTAATAACGAAAGACTTAGAAATTATAATTATGTATTTAATAATGGTATTGGACATAGTTTAAGTGATCCGGTAAGAAATCAACCTTACCCGAGTCCAAATAATTAAAATGAAGTTCGTGTTGAGTTAGTTTTAAAAACCCTGTTTCGTAATTGAGCACTACGAAAAGGGTTTTTATTTTTAGTGGTAGGGTTAGGTGCAAATGATAATTTGACCATTTAACAAAAAATGACACTAACATTTTTGTATCTTTAATTAAAAGACGAAGTAATCTCAAATACTACCTTAAGATAAGTAGATAACAAATCGACAACAGTAAAAATAAAATTTCGCAGAACCCTCTGTATTCAGGCATTTTAAAAATAGGTTTGAATCCTGTCGAGGTCACTAGTAAAACCAGCACTTTCCAAACCTTTTTGGAATTGCTGGTTTTTTATTTGCAGAAAATTTGCAGAAAAAATTGTTTTTATAAAAGAAATAACTGTCTTTTGAAATTAACTACTTATGTTCAAGAATAGTTTTTTTAAATTAACTAATAAATTATTTTAATAGGGAAATTAAAAGACATCAGCCCTTTTTTGGGGAGAAAATTGAATATTAATTTAATCGAATTAAATATCCTATCTATAGCTGGTATATGAATAATTACCTGTTATTAAATAGTAAAAAAAACTTTTTAGTAATTTCCTTATTGTCATTTCCCATTATATAAATTGGAAAAAGAAGAAAACTTTAAATTCTACGATTAAATACTTGTTATTCTGTTTATATTTAAAAATATTATATACTAATATTAATTTATGTCTTTTCTAACTACCCTGAAAAATGATACTAAAGTTGCTCATGTTCGAGTAGAAAAAGTAATGGTAAAAGAGATTAAATCTATAAGTTGCCTTGAACACTATGCTAGACTTTTAGAGCGTTTATTTTTGTTTTATAACCCTTTGGAATGTAAGGTACATCAAAGCTTAGACCAATCCATATTACCGGATATTGATAAGAGAAAACACACTAAGTGGATTTTGGAAGACCTTGATGTGTTGGGATACACTATAAATACAAGCAATAAATGTAAAACACAGCATATAACTTCAATATCTTATGCAGTTGGTGTTTTATATGTTATGGAAGGATCTACCATGGGCGGTCAGATAATTTCTAAAATGGTTAAAAAGCAATTGAATACCAACATTAGCACCCATTATTTTGACTCTTACAGTGATAAAACCATGGAAATGTGGCTTTCATTTAAAAACAGTATAACCCAAAACGAAACCCAGCTAGACCATGAGGAAGTATTTAAAGGAGCCAATGAAACTTTTTCTGCCTTGAAAGAGTGGCTAGAGCTTACTTCTATTTTGGAAAATATAAGCGAATTATAGCTCCTTCATCTTTAACACCGCTTGCACGTATAAAACCATTATGCTTTAGCATTATCTTTTTACAAAAAGCCAGTCCTATTCCTGTACCTTCAAATTCTGATTTAGAATGTAATCTAGAGAAAATCCTAAAAATTTTATCCTCATGTTCTTGATCAAACCCAATACCATTATCCTTTATCGACAAGACATAATATAAATCTGATTTTTCATCAGCTAGATCATTATACACCTCAATAACGACATCCCTTTCTGGATGTTTGAATTTCAAAGCATTGCTAATAATATTAAGTACACATTGCTTAATTAAAAATGGAATGCCAGATATGGTCGGTAAGTCTTTAGAAACTTGTATAGTTGCTCGCTCTTCACTTAAACTCTCTTTTAAATCTTCTTCTAATTGACATATTAATGCATAAAAGTCTATTTCTTCCAATTCTTGAAGCTCTGCACTTGTTTTATTATAATCCAAGATGTTCCTTACCAAATTCTGCATACGTTCCGCAGATTTGGACATTCTCGTAATTCTCTTAAACGCAAGATCCGTTACTTGGTATTGCTCCGAGTTTTCGATCAACGTAGAAGCCATAATTCTTATTTTCCGTAAAGGCTCCTGCAAATCATGTGTACTAATCCAACTGATGTTTTCCAATTCAGAATTTACGGCTTTTAAATGTTCACTTAAAATACGTTGTCGCTCCTTATCTTCATTGGTAAGTATAGACCTTACCAAGGACTGTAAAAACAACCTAAATTTTTGAGCGGCTACTATTTCCGGAGTAAGCCAAGGTTTACTGGTATCCTTTACTCTTTCTTCAAAAGATTGAAATGACTTTCTTGGAGACAAACCATTTTTATCTTTTTCTATGGCTTTATTTGGGTCACCTGCCCATGTAATAGTTCTAATGGTAGGTTCCCTGAACCATGCAATATAATTTTCATTGTCTAACTTATAAAACAGCACACCAGGAAACTCCTCTAGCACTCCGTTTTCTAACTTATGCACCTGCGGCATATTAGAGGATATATACGTATTTTGGTGTTGTTCTTTAAATAACAAATTTGTGTATCGCTCTAATTTGTTTAATTCTGGAACGTCGCCTTTAAGGTAAAATTCGCCGTTAATAAAAGCTACTACTCCGTTACTATTGCACAAATTGTAAATTGCATCATCACGGAACAATTCTTGAACCGAAGCCCTAATGAAAGGTAATTCTTTTGCTGTTAAATTGTCTACACATTGGTTTACTTGTCTAGAAATCTCATACTGTTCATTTAAGATTCTAACATCTATTTGAGAAGTTATAAAATGCCCGTGTAATTTAACCGTATTACGTACTTCTTGACTCAAAAACTTAGTGCTGTAATGGTGGCAGGCGATTAAACCCCATAGTTTTCCCTTATGTAACAAAGACACCGTAAGAGTGGCGCCCACACCCATATTGTTTAAATACTGCAAGTGGATTGGAGAAACGCTCCTAAGTACGGACAAACCCAAATCCAAAGTTTCTAGTTTACTGTTGGTATAGGTATATAATTTTATGGGGCGATAGTTAACATCTCCTATTATTCTCAATAAATTTTTGATATATAATGCCCTAGCCTGCGACGGTATATCTGTATGCGGATAATGTAAGCCCAAAAATGGCTCAAGTTGTTTTTCTTTAACCTCGGCGTAAACCTCACCGTTGTATTCTGAATCAAACTTATAAATCATTACACGATCATAACCGGTAATTTCTTTAATAGCCTTGGCCACAGAATTGCACAGATCTTTTAAACTACTGGTATCTTCAATATAGCTTAAAAGCTTTTTGCTAGCATTGTAAAGTCTAGCTTCTTCGTTAGGAAGATTTTCGGTAGTTTCCCCTTCAACAATAATACTATTACCAGATTTATGAACGGTAAACGCAAGTAGATTGCCCCAACATAATTCGTTGAATGTTATTTTTCGCTCACCATTTTCCTCCTGTATCTTGTTTATATAGGTACCCAAGGAAAACTTAAATACAGAGTCGATATTCTTGCCTAAAACAGCAGTGTAATCGATATTCAGGAATTCCTTTAAATTTTCACTGCAAACATTAATTGTTTTTGTTTCAACATCTAAAGCAATTAAAAAACCATGCGGTTGTATCAAGCCCGGTATATGAATCGCCTCGTCCTCACAATTTTCCAGATTAACTATATCCCTATTAACTATATCTCTAAATTCCATGTTAGCCTACCAACTGATTAAATAAAAAATTATTAGGCGGGGCCGTTTCTTTTTGAAAATCAATACTAATTGCTTTATGAATAATCTTTTTCAAATCATTCATAGAATTAGGCTTGATAGCATAGTAATTTGCTCCTAATTGCTGACTTTTAAAAATATTTGATTCATTAGCACTTGTTGAATACATAACGACCGGCACACTTGATAAATTTTGATTGGACCTTAAATCATTTAAGTATTCAAAACCACTTTTTATTGGCATGTTGATATCTAGAAATATTACCTTACCCGCTGCTTTATCATTTTTAATATTTTCTAAAAACCTATTTCCATCTTCAGAAATATGCAGGTGTATTTTCAAAGATTGCTGTTCAGCAATAGCCATCACAGCCTCTTCAAATAATATAGTGTCGTCTTCATCGTCATCAAGGTAGTATATAGAATAATTATTCATAGTAAGAGTCGTTAGTGATATTTTAGTGGTTAAGATTATAATTCTGTAACGTGAGGCTCAAGATTTAAATCGTTAAAAAAGCCTTAATAGTTAAGACAATTTTAACAAATTTAATTTTTTATTACAATTAAATCATAATAAAAGTTAGCAATCTTTTATGACTATTATATTATGGCCCGAAATCCATTGTCTCAACATTTATCAATCTATTCCTTTTCAGCATATTGGCCTTAATTTATTATGTAATTAAAATATTTTGGGCAGAATTAAGAAATATAGATTTTCGGAATAATTTAAAATAAACTCATCTTTCAAAATTACTGCCGTCAATTAAAAATTAATGAAAATCGATTTTATAAATTGCTTAACCCAACATTACGGCTTGTTCTAAAATAGTTATTTTTGGTTGTTATTTCAAAGTACAACATGATAGCAATAAAAGTTAATTCGCTCCCCATCGGTGAAGTTATGTCCGATATTTCAAAAGCCTTTGATACGACTTTTAGTGTTAGTTGTGGCGAATATCTTTTAAATATACCTGCTGAATTTGGAGAAGGTAATATTAAGGGGGTGAATTTTGATGGAGGAATGGGAATTATACAATATGATTGTCTATTCAACCAAGATGTTGAGTTTCAATTCACTGTCGATGAAGTTCATCCACTCAAGTTTCTATATTGTCTGGAGGGTCAATTAAGACATCGTTTTGAGGGTTCGGAAGAAGTACATGAAATTGACCAGTATCAAGAAGCTATAGTTTCGAGTGACTTTTTTAGCGGTCATATTTTAGCGTTCCAAGCGCACATGAAGACCGTTATCAATAGTTTGGAAATCACCCGCAATGTTTTTCAAAATAAAATAAATTGCGAATTGATAACCATGAATATTGATTTGCAAAATCTTTTCAATGATATTAAAGCAAAAAAATTATTTTACCATGAAGGATATTATAGTTTAAAATTAGCTGATCTTTTTAGGGAAATGCAATCATTTAAGGGGAAAGATCTTATTAAAAGACTTTTCTTGGAAGGAAAAGCTTTTCAGATGTTGACCGAGCAAATTCTCCTATATGAGGACGATTCTATTGATTTCTCCAAAAGAAGTATTCTTCGAAGATCCGAAATAAAACAAGTTGAGATTGCGGCGAATTTGATAAAAAAACAAATTTCAGAACTCAGCAACGTTTCCGATATTGCTAGTGATGTAGGTCTGAGCCCGTATAAATTACAAGAAGGATTTCAAAATTTATATGGGACTACCGTTAACCAATACATACAAAAAGTTCGTTTAGATTTAATCAAGGACTTAGTTTTGAATACAGAATTCTCCATGTCTGAAATTGCGGATATGTCCGGTTTGTCCAGTAAAAGTTATCTCTCGAAGATTTTTAAGGAGGAGTACGGCAAATCACCTTCTGACTATAGAAAAAATTTTCTTGATATTTTACACAAAAAAAAATAGAATAAGTTGCTCGTCCTAATATCACAATAAACTTTAATTCAAGTTCAGAATATATAAGTGCGTAATTTCATAAATCGTTCTAATAAGCTTGTTTGCAATTATATAACTTTTACGAGCACTAAACTATATATATTATTTGATTAAGTTATTTTGGTAAATGGCATAGATATTTTTAAAATCCATTGTAGAATAATTATTGTGAATAAATTATAAAAAATGGATTATTCAAGGTTTCCTAATCTAGCTGGGATTATATTTAATTTTCGGGCCTACTATTGCTTACGGATATATAGGTTTTTTAATTTCAATTGTAACTTTAGGACGACTCATTTCTATTTTTTAACCGTAGTAGCAATTCTATAAAACAGAAGTCAGCGTAGTTAAATAACACATCCATCTCATCGTTTTAAAGTCAATTGCCAGCATTATCTTTTAAAATAAAAGCAGCTTCTATTTCAAGTTGTGAAATATACGCATTGCTCATTAACGTTCACAATACACGCTTTGCATAATCTAAATACAAATTTTTATTCGTAAAAGATGTTACTTCAACCAATGCTGAAGCTACGACAGTAGTAGCCTAAACATCTTTTAGCGCATTTAATATTTCTGGGTCATAAAATTCCCAAAAAAGAATTCCTTCATATGGCCAGTTTTTGTGTTCCAAATAAAATTCAACAGATTTTTTCGCATATTTCAAATAATCAGGGTTGTTAGTATATCTATAACACATAGTGAACCCGTAAATACCCCAAGCCTGTCCTCTAGCCCTTTAAGAATTTGCCTCTATAATCCGACATCATTAAATTCCTCAAGTTATTCATTCACCAAACTGTTAACACTATGTTAACATACAGAAATATAACATAAAACTTAATACTCCAATATAAAAAATAACATATTTTTAAATTATCAAATATTCAATATTTAAAAGATTAACATATAAAATAAATTGAAGATATCGATTACATATTATGAATATCGTACAAATAAAAGAAAAGACCTGAATATAACTTACACATGCAGCTACATTAAAATCAAACAAAGTTTAAACACAACATGAATAACAAACCAACGCTATTACCTTCACTAGGGCTATTAATTTTCTTCATTTTTTCGAGCTGTAGCCAAAACCCTAAAGACAATGCCCCTTGGGTCGATCTTTTTGACGGAGAAACGTTAAACGGATGGCATAAATTAGGCGGTGATGCCAGCTATGCCGTAGAAAACGGTGCTATAGTGGGCAGCACTACACACAATACGCCCAATACATTTTTAACTACTGATGAAATGTATACCGACTTTATTTTAGAATTAGATTATAAGGTAGATTCTACAATGAATTCTGGCATACAAATAAGAAGCAACAGCCTTCCTACATATAGAGATGGTAGGGTTCATGGCTACCAAGTTGAAATAGACCCTTCTGAAAGAGCATGGAGTGGCGGTATATTTGACGAATCTAGACGTGGCTGGCTTAACCCAATGACCGATAATCCTACAGCTCAAAAGGCTTTTAAGCAAAACGAATGGAACCATTATCGCATTGAAGCTATTGGAGATACCATCAAAACATGGGTAAATGATGTACCCGCTGCCTATTTAGTAGATGACAAAACATCAAAAGGATTTATCTGCTTACAGGTTCACAGCATACATAAAGACCAAAAAGCTGGTACCGATATCATTTGGAAGAACATAAAAATCATTACTGATAGCGTTTCTAAATATTCAAGAACTTCTCCTTTAAAACCTATTATCACTAAAAATCAATTGACCATCGATGAAAAGAAAAATGGATGGAAATTACTTTGGGACGGTAAGACAACCAATGGTTGGCGAGGTGCCAAATTAGAAAAATTTCCTGAGCAAGGATGGAAAATTGAAGATGGTGTTTTAAGTGTTCTTTCTTCTGGTGGAGCTGAATCTGCTGCCGGTGGCGATATAGTAACCACAGAAGTATATAAAGATTTTGAACTTAAGGTCGATTTTAAATTAACACCCGGAGCCAACAGCGGTATTAAATATTATGTTGATACCGAAATCAACAAGGGCGAAGGATCTTCGATTGGTTTGGAATACCAAATACTGGATGACAATCTACACCCTGATGCCAAAAAAGGAAACCATGAAGGTAGTAGAACGGTCAGTTCGTTGTATGATTTGATCAAAGCCGATGTTAACAAACCTTCTAAACCAATTGGAGAGTGGAATACAGCCTATATTATTTCTAAAGACAATCATGTTGAGCATTGGTTAAACGGCACTAAAGTTCTTGAGTATGAAAGAAAAAGCGATGTCTACAGAAAACTAGTCTCTGAAAGCAAATATGCCAAGTGGCCCAATTTCGGAGAATTGGACAAGGGCCAGATTCTACTTCAAGATCATGGAGACCTAGTATCCTTCAAAAATGTAAAAATTCGTGAAATCAGTAATACAAAAGAATAAAAACAATGAGTTCAAACAGAAGAAATTTTATTAAGAAAACGGCCCTTGGTGCAGTAGGCGCTACAATAGCAAGTACTACCGCAAATGCTATGTCTGCAAAGAGCTATTCTAAAATAATAGGTGCAAACGATAGAATTCATGTTGCTATTCAAGGTTTAGGAAGAAGGTATGGCGCCTACATACCTGCCATAGCACACAAGAAAAACAATGTTGAGCTATCTTACTTATGTGATGTCATGAAAAGTCAGCGCGATAAAGCCGCCTCTGAAGTAGCTTCTAAAATTGGCAACAAACCGTTTTTGGAAAATGACATTCGTAAAATACTGGATGATAAAAATGTTGATGCCGTATTTATGTCCACTCCCGATCATTGGCATGCACCAGGTGCTTGTATGGCAATGCAAGCTGGAAAACATGTGTATTTAGAAAAGCCATGTAGCCATAACCCTCGTGAAGGCGAATTATTGGTAGCCTATCAGAAAAAATTTGACAAAGTAGTTCAAATGGGTAACCAACAAAGATCTGCCCTTGAATCTCAAGAAATAATAAAGGACATACATAACGGTGTAATAGGCGATGTGTACAAGGCAACCGCTTTCTATATTAGCGGTAGAGGCCGCGTGCCACACCAAACCAAAGCAAACCCACCAGAAGGTTTAGATTGGGACCTATTTCAAGGTCCGGCTCCTAGAAGGGCGTATACAGATAATACGTGGGACTACAACTGGCATTGGTACGGTTGGGATTATGGTACTGCAGAAATGGGGAATAATGCTACCCATGAACTCGATATTGCCCGTTGGGCATTGGGAGTTACTTACCCTGAATATGTTTCTGTTGATGCCGGTAAATTTCATTACAAAGATGACGGCTGGGAAATGTACGATACCATGGAGGCTACTTTTAAATTTGCAGGAAATAAAACGATAAAGTGGGATGGCAATAGTAGAACGGGCTATCATAAATATGGAAATAAACACGGTAGAGGAACGATAGTATCAGGATCTGAGGGTACAGCTTACATTGATCGTGGCGGATATAAGTTATTTGATCAAAAAGGAGGCTTAATTAAAGAAAACCTATCTTCTGGTAAAGAAGCAGGTACGGCACTTGGTGGCGGTGGCGATATGTCTACATTACACACTGTGAATTTCTTTGATGCCATTAGAGGAAAAGCTGAATTAACCTCACCCATAGATGAAGGTGCTATTAGCCAAATGCTAACACATTATGCAAACATTGCATCAAGAATTGATAATTCATTTGAAGTTGATGAGACTACAGGCCGCATTTTTAATAGAGAAGCCATGAAATTATGGTCTAGGGAATATGAGCCAGGTTGGGAAATCAAAA
This sequence comes from Maribacter sp., assembly GCA_020629285.1. GTDB lineage: Bacteria > Bacteroidota > Bacteroidia > Flavobacteriales > Flavobacteriaceae > Maribacter. The sequence goes on along the minus strand of JAHDDP010000024.1, from coordinate 16,954 downwards.
ATATCTAGTTCAATTAATTTACCTTAGTACATTAAACAAAATAATGGAGCAAACATGGCGTTGGTACGGACCAAATGATCCGGTATCATTATCAGATATAAAACAAGCAGGTGCAACAGGTATTGTAAGCGCATTACACCATATTCCTAATGGCGTTGTATGGTCTGTTGAAGAAATAATGGAGCGTAAAAATATTATTGAAGCAGCGGGTTTAACTTGGTCTGTTGTAGAGAGTGTTCCTATCCACGAACAGATCAAGACCCAAAATGGTGATTATAAGACTTACTATGAAAATTACAAACAAACACTCACTAATTTAGGAGAATGCGGTATTGATACGGTTTGCTATAACTTTATGCCGGTACTTGATTGGACCAGAACCAATTTAGATTTTGAAATAGAAGACGGTTCTACAGCTCTTAGATTTGAAGCTGATGCATTTGCAGCCTTTGAATTGTATTTACTAAAAAGACCAGGTGCAGAAAACACTTATACAGATGCTCAGAAATCTGCCGCTAAAACATATTTTGAACAACTTACCGAAGAAGGAAAAAAGAAATTAATAAGCAATATTATTGCAGGGTTACCTGGGGCTGAAGAAGGGTATACATTAGAAGAATTCAATACCATTTTAGCCACCTATGATAAAATAGACCCGAATGAATTGAAGAAAAATTTATTCGAGTTTTTATCGGAAATTATTCCGGTTGCAGAAAAATCGGGTATACGTATGTGTATTCATCCAGATGATCCACCTTTCCCTATTTTAGGCTTACCACGCGTTGTAAGTACAGAGCAAGACATTGTTGATCTTTATAAAGCAGTGGATAGCCCAAACAACGGATTAACTTTCTGTACAGGCTCATTTGGTGTTCGACCAGATAATGATTTACCTGGAATGGTAGAACGCCTGGGAAATCGAATTCATTTTATCCATTTACGCAGCACACAACGCGATGCTGATGGAAATTTTCATGAAGCCAACCATTTAGAGGGAGATGTTGACATGTATGCTGTTATGAAAGCTTTGATCAAAGAGCAGGATAAAAGAAAAGCCACTGGCCGTAAAGATACCAGAATGCCTTTACGCCCTGATCACGGACATAAAATGCTAGATGACCTTAGAAAAAAAACCAACCCAGGGTATTCCGGTATTGGTAGACTAAGGGGTTTAGCCGAATTAAGGGGCTTGGAAATGGGGATCAGAAAAAGTTTGAAATAGCGCTATCTTTATTTCTCATCTAACGCTTGTAATTCAGGTTCGGTAAATTCCATTCCCGTTGCTGACTTTACATTCCTTAATTCACCAATTCGTTCTTCGCTTAATCTTTTGGATCGATCAGAAAAAGCATTGGTAACGTATGATATAATATTGGCAATATCTTGATCGCTTATTGTTTCATTTCTAATAAGTCCGGGCATTGCCAAATTTATATCATAGCGTTTTCCGTTTACATGAACAGGACCTTCTAACCCGTGTAAAATAATTAACGCCAAACGCTCAGTATTTTTTACGTGTTCCGAACCCATGAGTGGAGGTGCCAGCCCATCTATACCCTTTCCATCTGCTCCATGGCACGATGCGCAGATCTGAAAGAACATTTTAGACCCGCTAGTACGTGTATCTTCAAGAATTACTTCGCGCGTATAGATAGCGTTCATTCTGTCTTCTTTTTTATTGGCCAATGTTTTTCCCAGCTTTTCAATAAAAGGGGTGTTTTTAAAATTTTGCCTAATGCTACCATCATTCAATAAAATGGAATCAGTTTTGGCTATACTACTTAAAACGGCATCGGTAACCGTAGTATTTTGCCCCCTTCGTTTTAGAACTTTAATAAGCAGTGGCTTAAATTTTTCTTTGTTGAGTGCTATCCAGTGACCAAGAGCATTTGCCAAATACACATCTAAACCTACATCATTTCTGTTTAAAACTTCAATAAAGAAGTTGTTTGCCTGGTCAATAGAATTCACACTTATAAAATCTTTTGACAACACTAGGGCATGTGAAGTAACCTGAGGTTCACTTTTATTACCAACATCGGCAAGAAAATCGAAGGACAATGCATTCCAACCTTCAAGCACATACAATGCATGAATTTGACTTAATGGCTTTTTTGTATTCAATGCAAGCTCTTTTACTTCATCAATTACAGCATTAAATTTTTTAAAGATTAAATAATGCTGGGCACGGTCGCGAACCCAACCATTATCGTTCGATAACAACTTTACCAATTCACTACCCCTCAAACTATTAAAGTCTGGTGTAACATTCACCTCAGTATTTTCAGGGGATACTTTTAAGATTCTTCCAAAATTCACAATAGTATCCAATTCTTTTGCTTTCGCATTATCCCTTAAATACGGACTCATATAAGCATGATGACCTATCATACCTCTATGCATATCAACAACATACATATTTCCATCAGGTCCATTTTTTAAGCTTACCGGTCTAAAGCCTTCTTCTGTAGACGTAATAAATTCTTTCTTTTGCCAAGCTTGTTGAGCAATGGTAGAGTCTCCAATAAAATTTAAAAGAACACGCTTAATTAAATTCCCTTCAGGAATACAGACAAAAACATTTTCCTCATATGACTCGGTAAACTTGCCACCTCTATAAACCAACGGACTACAAGCAGCAGTAGCATTAACTAAAATACTATCTGCATTTAACACTCCCTTTGCGTACCCCCTATTTACAGACCCTGCAAAAGCAGGATACACTCTTTGATCATTGGTAAGAAGTTTATTAACACTAGCGTTAGGCGTAAAATACTTATTTTTTATTAGGGTATTGGGCAACACATAATCTCCCAACAAAATTCTTGAATTGTCATTGTAATAAAGCCTTCCAAAATTATCATGGGTAATACCCCATTGCCCTCTAAAGGTGGTAGGCTCTTTTTTCCATACCCCATCAATTCTTCTATACCTAAAATTAGACTTAGCATTGTAAATCCAGTTATCGATATTCAATTCCAATCCGTTTGGTTGATGCTCGGGGTTTCCTTCAACCGCATAAATAGAATCGACCATAACTTTATTTACCGGTTTATCGTCTTCTATATCAACAAACCATAAGTACGGAGGCTCAGCATATAGCAAACCACCATAAACGTGAGCTAAGGCACGAGGCATCACCAAGCTATCCATAAAAATTTTTGAATGATCGGCGACACCATCATTATCCAAATCTTCAAGAATTACTATACTACCCGTTGGATCTTCTTCACCAGAACCTTGTAAATCGTTCATATAACCGGGCATCTGAGCAACCCAAATTCTACCCTTTGTATCAAAATCTATAGCAACGGGAGCCTTTAACAATGGCTCAGCAGCTAAAACTTCTAAATTAAAACCATCTTCAACAGTATAAGGTGCTAAAGAAACTTGAGTCTCTTTAAAGCTAGTTTGACAAGATATCAAAAGACAGAAAGTAATAAGAAAACCAATATGAATAATGCGCATGAAAAAATTAATTATGTAAACAGGGAACTCTATAACTTAGATAAAAAATACCAAAAAATAGATGAAATTCAACTACTTAAACCAGTTTTAAAGTTAAGTAATCGATTACCAAAAAACAGTTAAAACAAAACGATATTAACTAGTTTTTATAATCAAAATGAATTTCAAAATTATACACCCGAAAATGATGTAAACCCACCATCAACATCAAAAATGCTCCCTGTAACAAAGCTTGAAGCATCACTAAGTAGATAATGTACCATCCCATTTAATTCTGACGCATCACCAAAACGACCCATTGGGGTATTTTTAATGATACTATTTCCTCTTTCAGTGAAAGAACCATCTTCGTTGGTAAGTAAGCGTCTATTTTGATTTCCTATGATAAACCCAGGCGCAACTGCATTAACCCTAATTTTATCTCCATGTTTAGATGCCAATTCATTTGCCATCCACTTGGTAAAAATATCAACAGCACTTTTTGCCATGGAATATCCAAGTACCCTAGAAATGGTCTGCTTTGCTGCCATAGATGAAATATTCACAATAGAACCAAAACCTTGTTCTACCATTAATTCACTTAAAATAACCGTTGGAACAACAGTACCGAATAAATTAATATCGACTACTTTTCTAGTATCGCTCATAGCAATATCTCTAACAGTCTGATCTGGTTTTACGGTCGCCCCTGGTATATTACCACCCGCAAGATTTACTAGTCCGTCAAGATGACCGAAGTCTTCTTTGATTTTATTTTTTAACGTTGTAAGTTCACCTTCATCCATTACATCGACCTTGAAAATAAATGTACTTTCTGATACCAGTGTATTTAACTCCTCCTGTTTGTCTTTTAATTTATCTTCTGACCTACCTAGCAATAAAACTTTAGCACCATTCTCTACCAAATATTTGGCAATAGAACCACCCAAGGTTCCCGTCCCCCCCGACAGGACATAATTCTTATCTTTCAATGATAATAATTCGTTCATTCTATCAAAATTTAAAGTAATAATAAATATGATTAGGGTCAATTTATTCTAGCAGAACCCAACCTATTTATTTGTACCGCCAAGTTAAAAGAATTATCAAAGACAACCTCTAAGCTTTTACATATAATAACAAATATGCGAGGGTTATTACTTAAAACAACCAACACCAAGGAAAATTAAAATGATAAGAATGAGATTAACTAATTCTATAAATAGTGATTAAAGTCAATATATCTCATGGAACAATTACAAATTCACCACAAAATTTATCAGTATGATAAAACTTAAGCCTGTAGTGTAATTATCACAGATTAAAGTAAAGATATCTATTTGACCCAAGTAACTTTGCAAGGATAATTTTGGACTGTGAAGAAGGCAATTTTATTTATGATCATAAGTACGTTTTCATTTAGTTTAATGAATTCGTTTATAAAATACCTAGAACATATTCCCACATTTGAAATTGTATTCTTCAGAAGCATAGGTTCATTAATTTTAGGAACTACCTACATACTTGTAAAAGGCATTCCTATATTGGGCAACAACCGTAAGTTTATGATATTTAGGGCGCTTGCAGGTTTAACCGCAATGAGTTTGTTTTTTATGTCGTTAAAACACTTACCTGTGGGCACAGCCGTATCACTTAGATATCTTGCCCCTATTTATGCGGCTGTATTTGCTGTTTTTCTGCTTAAAGAAAGATTAAAACCTATTCAATGGTTTTTATTTTTATTTGCCTTTGCCGGTGTACTAGTGTTAAAAGGCTTTAACAACACTATAAATACCACCGGTTTACTATTGGTATTGGCAGCATCTGTTTTCAGCGGGCTAGTATATGTACTGATCAGAAAAATAGGAAACAGTGATCACCCCTTGGTCATTGTAAATTATTTTATGTTCACAGGTACCATAATAGGAGGCATTTTAAGTATTAAAGATTGGCTAAACCCTATGGGAATTGATTGGTTATTATTATCAAGCTTAGGTCTATTCGGTTTTTTTGGTCAAGTATTCATGACAAAAGCTTTTCAGATTGCCAAGACTAATTTAGTTGCTCCTTTAAAATACATAGAAGTAATATTTACCATTTCTGTAGGTATTTTTTGGTTTGGGGATATATATTCTCCTTTGAGCTTAGTAGGCATAGTTATGATTATAACCGCATTAATTGCCAATGTAATGATAGGTAAGAAATAGATACTCACTAAGCCATAAAAAAATAGCTGCCAATTACAGTGAATTGACAGCCTATAGTTATGGTCAGAAATTTCAATTACCTACGAGCAGTATCTTGCTCTGCCAAGCTATTGTTTACATCTTTCAATGAATCAACAATAACCACATTAATCTCTCTTTCAATTTCTTCAGAATAGTTATAGTAATAAACTGCAGAAAAAAGCAACGCTAGTGCTATTAAAAAATTAGCTATCATTTTAGAATCAAAAAAGTTCTCTTGGTTATTCATCGCTCTTCATTTAAATATGCTATGAATATAAAACATCTTAAATTAATTAACAAATTTTTAAGAAATGGATTTTTATCTAACCTCCTACAAATTAGCAACATAACAATTTGCCTTACTATAATTCAATTTATATTAACTTATAATTAACTGATTTACAATTGCTTATATATCATTTGCATCAAAATTTGTGTGGATAACAACAATGAAGACTTTTCGTTCATTTTAATTTTGAGTCATAGAAATTATATTTATTAACACATAAAATTAGAACAAATGAAAATTTTAAAATCAATAGCGGCAGCAACAATTTTATTTTTTGCTGTGGGTGTAAATGCTCAAAGTACTAAGGATAAAAAAGTAATTAACGATGCCGATAAAGCGAAAGAGAAATTAATGACAATGGAAGTTGGCTTAGATCAATTCTTCAATAATTCCGCAGGGTATGTAATCTTTCCAAATGTAGGTAAAGGTGGCTTCATTGTAGGCGGAGCATCAGGTAATGGTGTAGTATATGAAGATGGAACAAAAATAGGTATGGCAGATTTAAAAAAATTAAGTGTAGGCTTACAAGCGGGTGGACAAGCAATTACAGAAGTAATATTTTTTGAAACTCAAGATGATTTAGCTGAATTTAAAGATGGGGATTTTGAATTCTCTGCAGAAGCTTCTGCCGTAGCATTAAAATCAGGAATTGCAGTAAATGCAAAATATAGAGATGGTGTTGCCGTATTTGCTTTACCAAAAGCAGGATTAATGGCAGATGCATCTGTTGGCGGACAAAAATTTGATTACAAGCCAATGATGAAATAATTCATCACCGCACGATATAAAAAAAGCCACCCAATCGGGTGGCTTTTTTGTTTCATATTTATCCATTGGCAGTAAAGCCAGGGTAACATGTCATACCCCCATCTACGAAAATGGAAGTACCATTTATATACTCAGATTCATCTGAAGCTAACCAACTGGCTACACTGCCAATATCATCTGGCACTCCTATTTGCTTGTAAGGAATTAATTTTAACATACCGTCCCTACCCTCTTGTGTGCTCCAAACATCTTTATTGATATCTGTTTTTATAGCACCAGGAGCTATTGAATTACATCTTACCTTATCTGGTCCATATTCTTGGCAAATGGTTTGCATTAACATGACCAAACCGCCTTTAGAAGCTGCGTAGTTTGCATGACCAGCCCACGGAATTACCTCATGAACAGAACTCATATGTATAAGTTTGCCTAAAGATTTAGATATCTCTGGGCGCATTCCTCTTCTCTTAAATTCAAGAATAGCCTCTTTTGCACAAAGAAACTGCCCTGTTAAGTTTACATCAATCACTCTTTGCCAATCCTTCAACGGCATTTCATGTAACGGATGGTCTAATTGCAGACCGGCATTGGCCACACAAACATCTACCGTTCCAAATTTAGACACCGTTTTTTTGAACATGTCCTTTACCTCATCTTCTTTGCTTACATCACATTTTACAACTATAGCATTACCGCAATCAGAATTTTCACTGATCCAATGTGCAACATCTTCCGCCTCTTCCTTACTACTATGATAATTTACGACAATATTGGCACCTTCCATTCCCATTGCCTTCGCAACCGCTTCGCCAATACCGTCACTAGAACCAGTAACAATACAAGTTTGACCTTCTAATCTTTTATTTGGTTTTTGCATAATGTTTCTTTTTGTAAATAAATATATTCCGTTATCATGGCTTTAATTATCGCAATAAGCTAAATTACTAACACAGGGTTTCAAATAAAACTTAAAAATTACTAGAGAAAAACTCCGTGAAATTCATAACTCCGTCAACAGATGATTTACTTCGTAAAGAATTTGAAAGTTATTATAATAATATACATATCTACCGGAAAGAGCATAGTATTAGGTTGGTTAAGAGAATCTGGAAAATATTGTGTTTTAAAACAGAATCCGCTCGTTTTTTTGGTTCTCCATTAGGTACTGGCGATATTCTATCTATAAATTACCCGTGTAATACTGCATAGCCGATTAGTTTTTAGTAAGAGTAAATTATTTACGAGAATGTATTTATAGACATCAATACGAACAATAGAAAGGACAACATTATTTAATTCTCCCGTATTTGTGCACAGTTTTAATTAATATAATGCTGCCGCCATATGTATTATAAGATGCATCAAACTTGCAAAAATTTTAAACTCAAAATAGCTCTTCATTCATATCGGTAAAAAACAGCTATAATGGTATCTTCCAATAGTGACTAAATTTCACAAAGCTTCATTAACAAAATTTACATATTCTCATCATAAATAGCAATAGTTTGTAAAAATGTTTCAAATAGAATACGATTAACTATAGATAATTTAATTTTTAACAAACCTGTATAATAATTCAACAATCTAAGGTGAAGTATTAGAATTATATAAACATAAAGTGTTAAAAAATAAATTTTCGCAGGCTACCCCCTGTAATTCATTTTGTGACTTTCAGAGCACAAACCAAGTTTTAATGAAAAAAAATTAACACGAAAATAGTGACAATAAAAATCGCATGCGCCTGTGTATATCTACAAATTATAGGTTTTTATCAAGCGTAATAAAACACTTTAATTCGTCATAAAAAAAATTGAAAAATGGTGATAACACCCATAAAAATAGACCTCTGTAGCGTTAAAATCTATTTGTAATTAATTATTTAAAAACTTCAATTCTTTAGAATCTTGCTATTTTAGACCTACAAAAATTAAAACATGGGTTTGAACAAATATTGCAAAGAAGACAAAGTCTTACTTGCTGTAGATTGTATTATTTTCGGGTTCTATCAAGAAGAATTAAAAATATTACTTGTTAAAAGAGATTTTGAGCCAGCTAAAGGTGAATGGTCTTTAATTGGTGGTTTTCTTAAAAAACAAGAGAATTTAAATAAAGCAGCTTCAAGAATTCTTAATCGTCTAACCGGTCTTCATGACATATATATGGAACAAGTACATACCTATTCTAAATTAGACCGTGACCCAAAAGAAAGAACAATATCTGTTTCATACTTTGCACTTATAGATATAGCACATCATTGTAAGGATCTTTTAAAAGATAATCCCATTAAATGGTTCGATATTAAAGATAGACCTGATCTCATATTCGATCATAATAAAATGGTTAAAGATGCTCTTGCATCACTACGCAACAGAATATCCAATAAGCCTATTGGTTTTCAACTTTTGCCCGAAAAGTTTACCATGCGCCAACTTCAAAAAATGTACGAAGCTATTTTAGATACCGAATTGGATAAAAGGAATTTCATCAACAAATTCAATTCTTTTGACCTTTTAAATAAACTGAATGAAAAGGATATGAGCTCATCGAAAAAAGGAGCATTTCTATTTGAATTCGATGAGGATAAATACCAAAAAAAGGTAGAGGAAGGTTTTTGTTTTAAAATTTAATTACCCATTAAATTTAAGCTCCTTTCAGAAACAATTTATGATTCAATAATCGTAAATTCGTTCTACACTTTTTTATGAGCAAGAAAGCCACCATTTACGATATTGCAAAAGAGCTGAAAATAACAGCAGCTACTGTCTCTAGGGCGTTGAACAACAACCCTAAAATAAGCGCAAAAACTCGCGATTTGGTTCTTGCCACGGCCGACAAATTAAATTACAAACAAAATAGACTTGCCGTTGCTCTAAAAAGTGGTAGAAGTAATAATGTTGGTGTGGTTGTGCCATTTATCAATAAAAACTTTTTTGCATCGGTAATTAGAGGCATTGAAGAAGAGCTCTACCCTAAAGGCTTTCATGTCATCATCTGTCAAACACATGAAGAAAGTGATCGTGAAAAGAAGATTTTTCAAAATTTAATTAATGCACAAGTTGACGGTATTCTAGTTTCTACCTCGCTTACAAATAAGAACAAAGATCAATTAAATCAGGTTTTCAAAAAAAATTCGCCTTTTATATTTTTTGATCGTGTTTTAAATTTTGAAGGCATAAGCACAGTAACCATTGATGACTACCAAGGTGGGTTTGATGCTACTGAACATTTAATAAAACAAGGCTGCCAAAGAATTGCTCATTTCAACGTAGATCAAAATATCGAACTATATAACAACCGTTTTAATGGTTATAAAGATGCACTTTCAAAACACGGTATTGCGTATAACAGCGATTATGTAATAACACTAAAAAATAATATGCAGGCAGGTAGAGAAGCTGCTAAAAAGTTAATGCAACTACCCGTACCACCAGATGCTATTTTCTCTTCTACAGATAATGGATTGTTAGGTGCGGTTAAATATTTACAGAGCAAATCTATAAGAATACCAGAAGATGTTAGTGTTGTAGGGTTTAGTAATGAACCATTTACTCAGTTTTTAGAACCATCTATCAGCTCTGTTGACCAATCACCAGTGGAAATGGGTAAAATGGCCGCTAAAGTATTCTTGGATCAGATTGAAAATAAGCAATCTACAAATACGCAAAAAAAGGTAGTACTCCCTGCTAAATTGGTTGTTAGAAAATCATCCAATAAAACCAAATAGCTGATAAACTACAATTTCGGATTTCATTTATCCTCCGTGTACTTTAAGTATGCTTATCAATAGCTTAGCAATATGTTACAAATCAAACAAGCTAGGTAACCACAAGCTTAATTGCGGAATATAAGTAACCAAGAAAAGAGCAATAATCATTGCTATAAACAAGGGCAACAAAGGTTTAAATACCTTTTCAATGGTTGTTTTGGCCACACCTACCCCAACAAATAAAACTGAGCCAACTGGTGGTGTACATAAGCCTATACAGAGATTCAATACCATTATAATCCCGAAGTGGACAGGGTCCAAACCTAATTTGGTGACCACTGGCAAGAATATGGGAGTAAAGATTAACACAGCAGGGGTCATATCCATAAAAATACCCACAAACAACAACAGTAAGTTAATGATCAAAAGAATGACAATCTTATTATCACTTAGGCTTAAAAGTCCGGTACTGATATCTTGGGGAATGTTTTCATAAGATAATGCCCAAGACATACACATAGACGACCCAATCAATAGCATTACAATTGCCGTTGTTGCAGAAGAATCCAATAAAATTTGAGGCAATTTTGGCAAGGTGATCTCTTTGTAAATAAAGCCAAGAACTAGACTATACAATACCGCAATGGCAGATGCTTCTGTAGCCGTAAAGATTCCTGTAACAATACCCCCAATAACCACAACCAACATAAAAAGACTAGGTAAAGCATCGATAAATGTTTTTCCCACTTCTTTTAAACTACTTCGCTTTCCTACTTTGTATTTCTTCTTTTTTGCCCAGAAAGCTGCTACGATCATTAGAAATAATCCCGTCATTATTCCGGGGATATATCCTGCTAGAAACAGTGCTGCAATAGATGCACCACCACTGGCTAAAGAATAAACTATTAATACATTACTTGGCGGAATAATTAAACCGGTTGTTGCAGAAGTTATATTGACCGCTGCCCCAAATTCTTTAGAATAACCTTCTTTTTCCATCTCAGGACCTAAGATACTACCCATAGCAGAAGCAGATGCCATTGCTGATCCTGCAATTGCCCCCATTAACATAGCCGCTATGACATTTATTAATGCCAATCCGCCAGGAAAAGAACCTACCAATGTCTTTGCAAAAGCGATGAGCCTATGGGCTATACCTCCCTTATTCATGAGCTCGCCCGATAATACAAAAAATGGAATCGCCAACAAGGCAAAACTGTCCAGACCTGTAGCCATTCTTTGAGATACCGTTGTAAACGCAGGCATTGCAGGTATACTAACCAACATGGTAAGTAAAGATGAAATTGCTATACTCCAAGCTACAGGAGTACCAATAGACAATAAGCATATGAAGCTTAGTACTAAAACGATAATCGGTAAATGCTCCATCATGAGTTGATATTTTTGAGGTCAGATATTTTGTAATACATAATCAACAAACCGCTGATTGGAATTATAAGGTAGACCACTTCAAGAGGTAATTGCAGCGCCGGTGATTGTTGCCCTAGCACATAAGAGATATATACTAATCTGGACCCACCTATTACAAAGGCGAACAAAACAAATAGTATAATTAATATGGTGACTATTATCTTTAATTTTTTCTGTGTCTTTTCAGTTTGCCTAAGCGGTAGAATATCTATCGCAACATGTAAATTTTTACCAGAAACATATGCAGCTCCCAGTACTCCGATCCAAATCATTAAAAAACGTGCTAGCTCATCTGTAAATGAACTAGGGTTGCCGGTTACGTATCGTGTAAAAACTTGCCAAAGTACATTGATGACCATGACGGCCATAATAAGTACTAGTGCCTTGCCTAAAACGGAATCTATTTTATTTCGCATAGTAAACTATTTGGTTTCTTGAATTTGTTTGATAAGCGGGTATATTTCTTTATCATCTTTATAGCTTTCAAAAATACCTGCTACTTTTTCTGCAAAAAGAGATTTATCTGGTCTCGTAATTTCAACACCTGCTTTTTGCACTTCGCGCAAAGCTTCCGCCTCGGCCTCAGCCCAAAGAATACGTTGATATTTTACAGATTCCTTTACTGATTCATTCAACCATTTCTTCTCTTGTTCATTCAACTTATCATAAGCATATGTACCTATCAATAAAACATCTGGCAGAACGGTATGTTCATCTAAGGAATAGTACTTACAAACTTCATAATGTCTAGAAAGGTAAAAACTGGGTGGATTATTCTCGGCACCATCTACCACTCCTTGTTGTAAGGATGTATATAACTCGCCCCATGAAATAGGTGTTGGGGAACCACCTAATGCCTTAACCATATTTACGGCCGTAGCACTTTCCATAACTCTTATTTTCTCACCCACTAAATCTTCAGGTTTTTCAATTGGTTTGTTCATCGTGTAAAAACTACGGCTGCCGGCATCATAATATCCTAAGCCCTTTAACCAATATTTCTCTCCTTCGTTCAACAGCATTTCACCAATTGGTCCGTCAAGCACATTGAACGAATGCTGACGATCTCTAAAAAGAAATGGTAGTCCCAGCACCTTCATTTTGGGAGCAAAATTTTCTAATACACCTACAGATACTTTCGTCATATCTAAACTACCGATTTGCAATAGTTCTAAACACTCTCTTTCAGTACCCAACTGTTGACTTGGGTAAATTTCAAGTTTTAATCTACCACCAGATCTTTCAAACAAATCTTCACTCATTTTAACCATTGCCTTATGCACAGAATGGCTAACATCTAGTCCGTGACCCAAACGTAATGTTTTTACATCAGTTTGAATTTCACAGCCAAAAAAGGGTATTACCAGAATAAAGAGCAGTAATAATTTTATACTTTTCATAGAAATGTTTTAAACGGATAAGAATAGACCGATACTTTTTGATTAAAATTTGAAATATTCCTTGGCATTGTTATAACTAATATCCTGTATTATTTTACCCACCAATTCAAAATCTTGGGGTAGTTCTCCCCTCTGCATTTCTTGTCCAAATAGGTTACAAACTATTCTTCTAAAATACTCATGCCTTGGGAATGAAAGAAAGGACCTAGAATCTGTCAACATTCCTATAAAGCAGCTAATTAAACTCATATTTGATAATGCATTCAATTGTCTGGTCATCCCATCTTTTTGATCCATAAACCACCAACCAGAGCCAAACTGCATTTTGCCTTTTATTTTACCATCATTATAGTTACCAATCATGGTGGCTAGAACTTCATTATCCGCAGGGTTTAGATTGTATAATATAGTTTTGGTAAGCTTGTCTTTAGAATCCAAAGCATTTAAAAAGCTCGAAAGGGTTCTTGCTTGCGAATAATCCCCTATAGAATCCCAGCCCGTATCCGGACCAAGAATACGGTTCATTCTAGCATTATTATTACGTAATGCGCCAAGATGAAATTGCTGTATCCATCCGCGAGAATGATATTGCTCACACAAGAATAATAATATAGCGGTTTGAAATTTTTCGTCTTCTTCCAAAGACAATTGTTTATTTTCTACCCTCTTTTGAAAAATGTTTTCAATCTCGGCATCTGTAAACATCCTGAAAGGCACATAGCTTAAACCATGATCAGAAAGCGTACATCCATTTTCTTCAAAGTTATCTAAACGGAGTAAAAGGGCGTCGCACAAAGATTTGTATGAGTTAATATTTACTTTACTAACTGCAGATAACTTCTCTAGATAATCTAAATACGAATCGTTTGAAATCACAATAGCCTTGTCTGGTCTAAAAGCAGTACTCACTTTTACATTAAAATCACTCTGCTTTAATTTGACATGGTTATCTAGGCTATCAATAGGATCTTCTGTAGTACAAATAACCTCAACATTCATTTTGTTAATTAGACCTTGACAGCTATACTCAGACGTTTGAAGTTTTGCAGTAGCTTCGTCGTAAATATCATTTGCGGTATCTCCATTTAACAACAGGTCAATATTAAAATAACGCTGCAGTTCTAGATGTGTCCAATGATATAACGGATTTCTTAATGTGTACGGCACTGCTTTACCCCATTCAAGAAACTTCTCTTTATCTGGAGCGTTTCCGGTAATATATTTCTCATCAATACCAAAAGTCCTCATGGCACGCCATTTATAATGGTCGCCGTCATTCCACACTTTTGTCAAATTTTCAAAATGTCTATTATTCGCAATCTCATCTGGTGGTAGATGACAGTGGTAATCGATAATAGGCATTGGTGATGCATATTCATGAAATAATCTCTGCGAGAATTCATTCTCTAAAAGAAAATCTTCTGTGATAAATGTGTTATTCTTTATAATGGAACTACTCATTAATTTTAATTTGTAAGGTTTAAAATTCTTGGCTATTCTTTAATAACAAGATATCATCCGTATTAATCCCTGTAAAAAAATCATGGATATTATGGATTATTTAAAATTTACTGACCTAACCCAATTTGACTATTCTGAAGATAGATTTAGCGATAAACTATAGATTCAAAATAAACAAATTAATTATGTAATCGATTACACAAATATATTCTAAATTACAGATTTAGCAAGTAAATAGATTATAAATGTGATAAAAAATAATTTTTAAAAGAATATTTATCTAATTCTTAACGGTATTCTTCATAAGTTTGAATTATACACAAATATTTTATTGATAAAGTTTATTTTTTGATTTTGAAAGATGAAATCCGCTTAATTCTCTTCCAATTACGAAAAAAAGGGTTCAAAACACCCTTACATCGTTAAATTGTTCATAAATACTATTATCTAATAGTATCATAACTATATACAATTGACAAAGAATTGCGTAATTTGAATATTATGTTAACTTTGAAAAAAAAGAAGCAAATGGAGTTACTTGAAAAAGCTCAAGAATTTATAGGTCGAAAAATGAGTAATATGTCTACTAGTGACCGAGTAGAAGCGTCAAGAGAGGCAAAAGCACTTATTTTAAGTATTAACGAAATATACAAGGAAACGAAAGATTCTAACTTAATGGATGTAATGAAAGAAGTTACAGTCAAAAAGAAGAAGATTGAAAAACGATTGAACGGAGTACCTTTAGTATAATTTTGATTACAATACAGACTTGTTATAATTTCTTTTAAGAGTTTAATTGAAATAAAAAAATCCCTTGAACGAATTCAAGGGATTTTTTTATTTCAATACTATTTGTAGAATTTATACACCTATACTTTATACAATTTCTGCACTAAGCCCTGCTTGCAGTAATTTAGAACATTTTGGTTTCAGCTCTTCATACTCGCCGGTCTTAACAGTACACTTACCTTTATAGTGTACGATTAATGAACATTGCTCAGCCTGCTCAGGCGAATGTTCACATACAGACATTAATGTATTTATAACATGATCAAACGTATTGACCTCATCATTAAAAAGTACGATTTCATTCTGTTGAACCGTTTCTTCTTCTAAAAGTAACTCTTCGGAAATTTCTTCTCTTGTGCTCATCATATTCCAATTAATACCCTCTAATTTACATATTTTGCGGCAACCCAATTATTACGTTCAAGATTTTTTTTGAACTCTAAAGACAAATCTGCACATTTTTGCGAAATCATTTCTAAATCCTCTTTATAAAAACCACTTAACAATAAAACACCCCCTGTATTTAAAGATTTTGCATAGCTAGGTAAATCTGCCAACAAGATGTTTCTATTGATGTTTGCAATAATCAAGTCGTACTTCTTACCATCAAGTAAGGCAACATCGCCTTCATATACAGAAATAAAGCCCATACCGTTACGTGCAACATTCTCTTTTGCATTCAAATAACACCAATTATCAATATCGATGGCATCTATTGTAGTAGCGCCGCGCATACCGGCAAGTATTGCCAAAACACCAGTACCGCTACCCATATCTAAAACAGTTTTCCCTTTTACATCTAACTGCAGAATATGCTGCAACATCATATGGGTTGTTTCATGATGACCCGTACCAAAACTCATTTTTGGTTCTATAACAATGTCATACTCTACGCTAACAGCCTCATGAAAAGGAGCTCTTATCATACAAATATCATCAACGATGATAGGTTGAAAATTTTGCTCCCAAGTGGCATTCCAATTTTCCTGCTCAATTTCTTTATAGTCATAAGTAAACTTATATCTATGATTATGTAAAATTGGCAAATCTTTTAACATACCCTCAGACCAATCAGTTTTTTGAATGTATGCCAAAACATCATCATCTTCTTCAATAAAACTCTCAAAACCAACTTCACCCAATTCCGCAATTAGAAGGTCTGAAGCTGGATCTTTGGGTTCTACCGTAAAACGGTATTCAATATATACTGTATCGCTCATTTAAAAATACTAGCTTAAATAGCTTTTATGATAGCAATAAAATCGTCTGCAACTAAAGATGCACCACCAATTAAACCACCATCAACATCTGGTTTAGAGAAAATTTCTTCGGCATTACCTGGCTTAACACTACCACCGTAAAGAATAGTTACGTTATTTGCTATTGTAGCATCAAAAGCCTCTGAAATAGTTTTACGGATAAATGCGTGCATTTC
>JAHDDP010000117.1 GCA_020629285.1 Maribacter sp. | reverse complement strand
TTATTAGATTATTACCTGACCATGTAGCAAACCAAATTGCTGCTGGTGAAGTGGTGCAACGTCCATCTTCTGTGGTAAAAGAGTTAATGGAGAATGCCATTGATGCAGGTGCTACCGATATTCAACTTATTATCAAAGATGGTGGTAAAACACTTATTCAAGTGGTTGATAATGGTAAAGGTATGAGCGGTACAGATGCACGCTTAAGTTTTGAGCGCCATGCTACTTCTAAAATTCAAAAGGCAGAAGATCTATTTAATTTGAATACCAAAGGTTTTAGGGGAGAAGCTTTGGCTTCTATTGCGGCTATTGCACATGTAGAAATGCTTACAAAGACCGAAGATGACGAAATTGGTACGAAAATTAAGATTGAAGGGAGTAAAATAGTTACGCAAGAGGTGGTTGTTGCCCCTAAAGGGACCTCAATGCTGGTAAAGAATCTTTTCTTCAATATCCCTGCAAGACGTAATTTTTTAAAATCTGACCAGGTAGAATACCGACATATAGCAGACGAGTTTCATAGAATTGCATTGGCGCATCCTCAGGTTGCTTTTAATTTTTATAATAACGGTAGCGATGTTTTTCAGCTGCCAGGTAATGATTTTAGAAAACGTATCGTACATATTTTTGGAAGAAAAACAGATGAAAAACTTGTGCCTGTAGAGGAAGAAACTCAGGTAGTAAAAATATCAGGATACATTCAAAAGCCAGAATTTGCTAAAAAGAGTAGGGGAGAACAGTTTTTCTTTGCTAATAATAGATTTATAAAGAGTCCGTATTTACATCATGCTATATTAGGTGCTTTTGAGGGAGTAATTCGTCCAGGTACGCACCCTGGTTATTTCTTGAACCTAGAGGTGGATCCAGGTACTATAGATATTAATATACATCCTACCAAAACAGAAGTAAAATTTGATGATGAACACACCTTGTATGCCATGCTTAAATCAACGGTAAAGCATAGTTTAGGTCAATTTAATGTGGTGCCTGCGCTTGATTTTGAGCAAGACCAAAATTTAGATACCCCTTATTCCTATAAAAACAAACAGGTAGGTATACCGCAAGTGGTGGTAGATTCTTCATTTAATCCTTTTGAGACTGTAAAACCTTCAAAAAGTAACTCTGGCGGGGGCAGTTATTCAAAGCCAAAAGTAGATGGATGGGAGAAGTTGTATGAAGGTTTAGAAACAACGGTAGATAGCGGTGTTAGCCATTTAGAGTTCGAGTCAGAGGTTGTGAACAGTAGTATTTTCGATGGTGAAAAAGAGGTTGTTGATCATTCTACTACTACTTTTCAAATGCGTAAAAAGTATATTATTACGACGATAAAGTCTGGCATGGTGGTTATCAATCAAAGTAGAGCACACCAGCGTGTATTGTATGAGAATTTTTTAAAGAATATTACCATAAAAGAAGCTATAAGTCAACAGTTGCTTTTTCCATTGACCTTATCTTTTTCTACTAGTGAAATAAATATTTTAAAAGAAATCAAAGATAATCTTTGTACCGTAGGTTTTGTATTCGGGGAGATAACTGAAGACGGAGTAGAGATTTCTGGAGTTCCGGTACTAGTTGTAGAAAGTGAAGTGCAAATGATAATGGAACAACTAATTTCTGATTTTCAACAAGAAGTACCTGGTGATAGTTTTTCTCAAAGTGATATGTTGGCAAAAACATTAGCAAAAACACTTTCGGTGAAAACTGGTGAAACCTTGGATGAGTTTTCTCAAGTTAAATTGGTGAACGATTTATTTGCATGTAAGGAAACAACTTTGAGTCCGTTTAACAAAAAAGTATACATTACGGTTACAGAGAATGATATTGAACGAAAATTTATATAAATGGGAAGAATAACAGAAACAATAAAACACTTACTGATTATTAATGTTCTGTTCTTTGTTGCTACACAATTGTATGGCGAACAGATGTACGAGTGGTTTTCATTGTACTTTCCAAAGAATGATCATTTTCAGTTATGGCAAATCATCACACATATGTTTATGCATGGTGGTTTTATGCATATTCTTTTTAATATGTATGCTTTGTGGGCATTTGGTACGCCTTTAGAACGTATGTGGGGTAGAAATAAGTTTTTGTTTTTCTACATTTCTGCTGGTTTAGGTGCTGCTTTGATTCATATAGGAGTGAATTATTACTATTACAATGCCGGTATGAGTGCTTTGATGGATGCAGGTATATCTGAGAGTAGTATTCAAGAGATTATCAATAGCGGACAGTATAGTACAGATTGGTATGGTATAGCAGGGAAAGCTACTATAGATAACTTCCTAGGAGCATTTAATACTCCGGTAGTTGGTGCTTCAGGTGCTATTTACGGTATATTGGTTGCCTTTGGGATGTCTTACCCGAATAGCGAATTGTTTCTTATTTTCCTTCCGGTTCCTATCAAGGCAAAATTCTTTATACCTGTTTTAATAGCTTTAGATTTATTTTCAGGTGTAACTGGGTATAGTTTGTTTGGACAGGGTATAGCGCACTTTGCACACGTAGGAGGTGCTTTATTTGGATTCTTAATGATGTGGTACTGGAAAAAAAATCAGTTTAATAATAATAGGTGGAACTAAACTATGGCTCAACCAGATTTAAAATATCAATTTAGTAGGTTAAACATTGCAGAAAAACTCATTGCGGTCAACGTGGTAGTTTTTATCGTAAATGCCCTAATCCCGTTTTTATTAGGATTACAAAAGAATATTATTGTACAATGGTTTGAGCTGCCCAATGATATTGTTGATATTGCTTTTCAACCATGGTCTATTGTAACTTATTCATTTTTTCATGGAGGGATAGGTCACCTATTTTGGAACATGTTGATGATTTATTTCGTAGGTCGCATCTTTTTAAATCTTTTTGACGCCAAGCGATTTTTAAATGTGTATTTGCTAGGAGTTATTTTAGGCGGACTCTTCTTTGTTTTAGGTTATAATATATTTCCTGCTTTCTTTGATGTTAATGCAACTTTAATAGGGGCTTCTGCAGGTGCTAGTGCTGTTTTGATATTTATTTGTACCTATTTACCTAATCAGGAAGTTCGGGTTATATTCTTTAATGTAAAGCTATGGATGGTTGGTGCCGTGTTGGTTTTGAGTGATTTGATTCAACTACCAATTAGTAATTCAGGAGGTCATTTAGCGCATTTGGGAGGCGCTTTTTTGGGTTACCTATATGCAAGTCAACTAACAAAAGGAAACGACATAGGGTCTGGATTCTCAAAGTTTATGGATAGTATTGTCAATCTCTTTAAAGGTTCGGAGAAGAAAGCGCCATTAAAAACAGTATATAAGAATAAAAGCACTACCCGTAGTAACACCAAGTCTGCCGTAGATTACGATAAGAAAACACATCAGAAAAAGATTGATGCTATACTAGATAAAATAAGCAAGTCTGGCTATGAAAGTTTGTCAAAGGCTGAGAAGGACTTTTTATTTAAAGCGGGTAAAGAAAATTGAACATGAAGAGAATGTCTTTTTTTAAAAAGTTCATGTTGTTTTTAAATGTGATTGCGGCAATATGTTTGGTTTTAGCTTGCATAGTACCGTATACATCTATAGCTAGTTTGGCATTTATAAGTTTAACAGTGCCTGCATTGGTTTTAATAAACATGTTGTTTTTTCTATACTGGTTATTTGGTAAGAAAATTTATATGTTGCTATCTCTTTCCATTTTAGTTTTTGGATACTTTACACTTGGTTCTTTTATTGCTTTTAATGGTAAGTCAAAAACTATTGCTGATTCTGATACCATTTCTCTGTTAACTTATAACGCTTTGGGTTTTCATAGTAAATATCATGGAGATTGGGAGAATATCACTAGTCCAGAAGTTGTAGAATTTGTTGAAGGTGAGAATCCTGATATTATTTATTTTCAAGAATTCGAACCTCATTATCTTAAGGACCAGATGTTGAAAAATTACCCTTATAAAGCGAATAAGTTTCAGATAAAAGATGGGGAGTCAAGTAAAAATTTAGCGATATTTTCAAAGTTTAAGATTATTAATAATGGAGAGCTTGATTTTCCAAATACTTTTAATGGTGGCGTTTATGCGGATATCGTATTTAAGAAAGATACCATTCGCTTCTATAATCTGCATCTAGAATCTTTAAGTATAAGACCAAATTATTTTAAAAAAGAGCGGTCAGATAAGCTGCTTGTTAGACTAAGGGATTCTTTTGATAAACAGGAACGACAATCTGATATCGTAAGAGAGCATATTAAAACCAGTCCTTATCCTGTTATTGTAGGTGGTGATTTTAATAATACCCAATTTTCTAAAGTGTATTTTAATATTAAGGGTGATTTAAAAGATAGTTTTTTAGAATCTGGACACGGATATGGTGAAACCATTAAATTTTGGAAGTTCCCTTTTAGAATTGATATGATTTTAGGAGACCCTAGTTTTACATTCTTATCTCATAAAAACTACAAAATAGATATATCCGATCACGAACCTATTATGGCAACTTTTAAGGTGTCCGAAGAATAAAAAGGCAGTCTACTATATCTGCCAATATATGCAATAGCAATGCTAAGCCAAAAATTCTAGTTTTCTTAAATATGAACAGTACGGTATATAGACCAATTGCCCAATAACTATGAAGCGGATGAAAATTGATACTACACCGATTTGGGTCAAATAATGGAGTTGCTAGCAAGTGATCGAAATCAATTACAATTGCAGATAAAAGTATTACTGCAGACCAAAGCGTATTTTCCCTATAGAAATAGATAGCAATTACAATGGGTACAATAAAATGTATTCCATAGTGCGCTATAAACCTAATCATTTGAGGTAGCTATAAACTCGTGTTTTAGATATTCTATACTATTGGGACCTAGGTTAAATAAAAGATCCAAAATGCTTAGGTTGGGCGTAAATCCATGTCTGTCACCAAATACTTGTGTGTAGGCTTCTATATTTAGTTGAGGCTTGAATTTTGCGCTTATCAAAAATCTATAATCTTCCTTATCTTCAGGTTTGATCTCAAAAGTAGTTGTTTTAGCCGTCGGCATTTCTAATTGAAGACATTCGAATATTGTTTCAATCGTTTTTAAATTATACTCAAGTAGGCTCTCGTATGGTCTATCGTATAACGGTTTAATATCATCTTCATAGAACTCAAAGAATGGTGATGTTCTATAGGCGGTCTCTAACGTGCGCCAATGTTGTCTCTGCCAAGGATAGGAATTATCAATTTTAACATCCTTATACTTTTGTCTACCATTTGCTCTGCCTACATGAATAATAGGAATGCTAAGTATGTGTTTGCCTCGATCATTAGAAATGTAGGTTCTATTCCTGAATGTCTGTTTTTGGTAATTATCATTCACCTCCCAAGAAACTGGGTGGTGCATGATATAACTAAATGTTAGTATGTTAGGGAAATATGAGGGATGAATTAATTTCACTTTTTATCCTTTTTACGTTTCCAGAACCAATTTCCTACGAAATAAGCTACTAGTAATATTAAGAAATATTTGAAATAAGATTGTGGTTCTCCGTCCCCATTTACAGTTGTGAATATACGATCCCATCGTGGTCTCCAATTGCTAATGCCCTCAGTGAAATTATCGAAACTCATCCATATGAAAATAGGTGTACCAACTATATGGTTTTCAGGTACGTAACCCCAAGCTCTGCTGTCTTCTGAGTGGTCTCTATTATCACCCATCATCCAAAAGTAATCCTGTTTAAAAGTGTAGGTGGTTACTGGGTTACCGTTAATGCTAATTTGATTTCCAGATACTGAAATCTCGTTCTTCTCGTATTCTTTTATAATCTTCTTATATAGGGGAAGTACTTTTAAATTTAAATCTACCGTTGCTCCTTTTTGAGGGATGTAGATGGGTCCTAATTGGCTGTAATTCCAAGGATAATCCGGACTTTGAGGAAATAAATTAATACCTCTTCTTCCTTTTTCTACTACTTGTTGTACAACAGAATCAATATTAGGATTGTTTCTTAGAGATGCAACCATATCTGCAGTTAAAGGAACCGTACGTTGGCGATCGGTAATTTCTTTTAATGCGAATCCGTATTTGGATATAATATTTGAGGGTATACCTGATGCCTTTGTATATAGTTCTAGTTGCCCATTATCCGTTGGCTTATAACCTACTAAATAAGGGTTGAGGGCATTTGCTTGATTTTGATTTAACTGCCCTGATACATATTTTCTAGTGAAATCAGTTACACCTAAATCGTCAAGTGTTTTAGAAGATACTCCCTTAGAGCTGTAAATGTTGTAATCAAACTGTGGTTTGGCACTTTTAGGTAATTCTAATGGCTTACCGTTAATAAAAACATAACCATCACGCACTTCTAGAGAATCGCCAGGTACACCAACGCAACGTTTAACGTAGTTAGATTTTTTGTCTATTGGTTTGTCAACGCCTTTTTCTTTTTTAAAAAATACACGAACGGTATCTGCGGGCCAACTAAATACGACAATATCATTTCTCTCTACCTTTGTAAATCCCGGTAGTCTGAAATAGGGTAGTTGTGGTTTCTTTAAATAGGAAGGAACTCCTAATACAGGTAATGTATCATGAACCATTGGTGCGGCAACCGTTGTCATAGGTGTTCTTGCGCCGTAATGAAACTTACTTACAAAAAGAAAATCCCCCACTCTTAATGTACGTTCTAGAGAACCTGTAGGTATTACATAAGGTTGAATGAAATAGGTGTGCACTAAAGTCGCAGCAACTACTGCGAATAAAATGGAGCTAACCCATTCACCTGCAGCTGTTGTTGGGTGTAACGATCTGTCTTCAATATATTTTACATCGAGAGCATAGTTTACGTAGTAAATATAAAAACCAAGTGTCAATACTACGATCCAAGTTTCTAACTTGCTATTTCTACCGAAGCTTCTTATGGTTTCTACCCATACTACCGGGAACATCAAAAGGTTGATAATAGGGATAAATAATAAAACTACCCACCATTTTGGTCTGTTGATTATTTGCATTAAAACTATGGCATTGTAAACCGGTATGGCAGCTTCCCAAGCTTTTCTACCTGCTTTAACGTATAGTTTCCAAGTACCTAAGAAATGTATTACTTGTACAATGAGAATAAAAATAATCCATTGAGTGCCGTTCATCG
>JAHDDP010000116.1 GCA_020629285.1 Maribacter sp. | reverse complement strand
AATAATAGCACCTGCTATTCCCCTCTAGGGAGGGGCTAGGGGTGGGTTTTTAAATTGTTATATATTCCAAGGGCAGGGGGGTATCGTTGCTACAGTTTAAAATATTCTCTAAACTAGAATTTACTTTACTTTCTTTTATGTATAAAATTTCAATTGTTAGATAATTCTAAGTACCCCATAATAAACTGCTGTTAATAGTAGTAGCACAAGGCTAATAGCTAAAAAGAGTATGGATCGTTGAACGTTTCTAAACTTCCACGCAGATATTTTTGAATTAATGTAAATCTGTTCTCCTAGTTGCTCAAAAACTTCTTGTTCATTAATACTCACGTTGTAAAATTTCCTTGAAAATTCTTTGATGGTTCCAAATTTGGTAATGACATCTCCAAAATAAAACACATTATCACTGTAGTTCCCTTCAAGTTTTGGAATAAAGCAGCGTACACTAAAAAAAATGGAAATTACGGTTGCTACAAACCACAGTCCAATTAGTAAATAGAACAAAATGGCATTTGATACAGAATGCATTACGGGAGCAGCACTTTGGTAGATAAAGTTTAGAATAATACCGTAGAAAGAGAGTATAAGTCCCGCCTTCAATTCCGAAGCCTTTATGAGTCCAGATACATAATTAATGGTACCCCAATAATGATCTACTAATTCTTCTGCATGTCCCTTGGATTTTAATTCATCTAAAAGACCTTTCTCAAAAGCGGACAATGGGTTATGCTCTTGTTTAATTTTATTGGAATTCTGGTTTTTATTGTCAATCGGTTTGGTCATGGCTTTAAATTTAATTTCAATGGCTATTCTATCACATTGTACACCGTAAGGGGTTGTGCTTTATTCTTCATATTAATACTACCTAGCTTCTCACATTTAAAAGCCTCTTTTACCTGTTCATAACAACTTTCACAGATGATAATTTGATTTTCTTTAGCGGCATCTTGCAATCTAGCGGCAGTATTTACCGAGTCTCCTATAACAGTGTAATCTAGACGCTTAAGGGTAGCGGAACCAATATTTCCGGAAATCATTTCACCACTTTTAATACCTATAGAAACTTTTGGCTGGTAAGTTTCTTTACCTTCCTCTTTGGGTAAGCTGTTCACTTGATTTCTAATGGCCAATGCGGCATCAATGGCACGGTCTAAATGATATTCTCCTCTAAAAACGGCCATAACGGCATCACCTATAAATTTATCTATGATACCATCTTGCTCCATTATTTCTTTTACCATGGTATCGAAATAGGTATTTAGCATTGAAACAACAATGTCAGGACTAGTGGTCTCACTAATTTTAGTGAATCCGCATACGTCAACGAACATTATGGTACCTTCAATATTCTCGTTTGCCATTATTTTAGACTCATACTCTTGGCCACCCATAAAATTGAGAACGTTTTCATCAACATACATTTTTAGAATGTTGTTTTCTTTAATGGCCTGTAGCGTTTTTCTAATTTCCATGGCATGCTTTAGAGTCTTTTCCATGGTAATGGTCAAGTCTTCAAAATTTATGGGTTTGGTGATAAAATCAAAAGCACCTCGGTTCATGGCTACACGAATATTTTCCATGTCACCATAGGCGGAAACAATAACCGATTTAATTAAAGGGCTAGATTCGTGCAATTCCGAGAGTAGGGTAAGACCGTCCATCTCTGGCATGTTAATATCGCTCAAAACAATATCTATACCGGGATTTTCCCCAAGTTTTTCTAGCGCATCTCTACCGTTTATAGCAAATACAAACTCGTATTCGTTCTGCCGTATCTGTTTTCTAAATTTCTGTTTGATGAGTATTTCTAAGTCCGTCTCATCATCTACTACCATTATCTTTGCCATAGTCTTAGGTTAAAGTTATTAGCTTGTCTTTAAGAAGTGAAAAATCTAAAGGTTTGGTTAGAAAGTCGTCTGCACCTAGATTTTTTGCCATTGTTCTATTTTTATCATCTCCATAAGCGGTAATCATCATAACCATTGGTGGTGGCTTCACATAATTTTTTTTGATGTTATCCAATAACTCTAAGCCGCTCATGCCAGGCATATTGATATCTGATAAAATCAATACCGCTTCATGCTCCATAGTTTTCATAATTTTGAGGGCATCTTCTCCAGAGAATGCAAAAACAAATTCTAGTTCCTCTTTTCTTATTTCTTTTCTAAAACGCTGTTGAAAAAGCACTTTTACATCTTGTTCGTCATCTACAACTAATATCTTCATAAGGTGAATTTTTTATAATTTTTAATACTTTTTATGGGGAACATTAATTGTTTATTTCATTGGTAATGAGATAGTGAAGGTGGTACCTACTCCTTGTTTAGTATCAACAGTTAATTCACCACCATGCACTTTTACGATATCATAGCTTAGTGATAGTCCTAATCCGGTGCCTTCGCCAGAAGGTTTGGTAGTGAAAAAGGGCTGAAATATTTTATCCAATACCTCTTTAGGCACTCCATTACCATTATCAGAAACTTTAATGAGCACCATATTGCCCAGTTTTTCTGTACTTACAGAAACGGTAGGTTTGTAACCATTTGGGTTTTCTTCTTTTTTCTTTTTTACCACATAAAAGGCATTGGTAATAAGATTTAAAATAACCCTCCCAATATCCTGGCCAACAATGTTTATTTTACCGATAGCATCATCAAAGTCGGTATTTAACGTGGCATTGAAGCTTTTGTCCTTTGCACGTAAACCATGATAGGCCAGGCGTAGATACTCATCTGATAAACTATTGATATCGGTCATTTCTTTTTGACCGGTGCTGCTACGACTATGCTGTAGCATACCTTTCACGATACCATCGGCACGCTTGCCATGAAAGATAATTTTATCTTCGTTGGCAGATATATCTTTAGCCAAAGCCTTTACTTCATCATAATTACCATTATCAATTTCTTCTTCCAGTTCTTCTAGAAGTTCTTTATTTACCTCAGAGAAATTGTTGACAAAGTTTAGCGGATTTTGAATTTCATGGGCAATCCCAGCGGTGAGTTCACCCAAGCTTGCCATTTTCTCGGATTGGATGAGTTGTGATTGGGTAGCTTTTAAATCATCTAAAGATTGATTAAGTGCTGCTGTGCGCTCCTTAACTTGTTGCTCTAAAGTATTTTTTTGTTGAGATAAAATGGATTCTTTTTCTTTGGATAATTCTTGGACACGATTTAAATTTAATCTTAAATCTTGACTGCGCTTTCCAAATGCGTAACCTAAATAGATAGCTAAAACAACAGGAAAGAACATAAAAGAAAAAGGAATAAATTTATCTATCCGCTGGTCTACTAAACCCATATACCAACATATCATTAAAATCCAAAAGGCCAGGTTAATACAACTAGAACTTAAAAATAAAAAGCTGGCAACTTTATTTTTGTTCCAAGATTTTAAACTTAAACGTATAATACCAGCATAAAGGAAAATTGACCAGATTGGCCCCAACTGCTCAGGATCATATAAAAAGTAACAACCTATAGTTAAAAAACATAAAAAACTAATAGCTTTAAAAACAAGGTCTATAGGCTGTGCTAATATTTTGTAAAAACAGAACAAAAGAATAAGGCTTGAAATAAGAATGCAAGTGTCATAATAAAACGTTAGCCAAAAATAAGTACCAGTATTATGATAGAACGACAGTACTCCTAAGGTAAATAGAATTAAGAATAATAAAGAGGCAGCAAAATAACCGTTAATTTTCTCTTTAGGAAAGAAAATAAAAAACGATAGGAAAATAATAAACATTAGAATAGCAAGTCCAAGTGAGATATAATAACTATTAACATATTGTTGAAAAAAAGCTACACGTTTATTCTTTACCACATCAGTTGAATTGGCATTACGCAAGGACGATATATAAATTCTAATTAGTCCGTTATGATAGTAGATAGGGTATTTGTATTGCGCATTGACAAAACGTACAGCTAAAATTTGTTCCTTGCCTATCTCTAAAGGTAAATGAAGCACTTGACTAAATGGGTTATGGTAGATAACTTCATCCTTATTAGAGCTTACAGTGCCCAATTGGTGAATTAGTTTGCCATCTAAATAAATTTCTGAAGCTCCTTCTTGAAAAATATTTAAAACCAGTGCATCATTTAATGACTGGTCTGCCATAATACGTTTACGCAACCATACAATTTCGCCCCTATCTGCAATTACGTTTTTTCCGTCAAGCAGATTTAAGTTATTACTAGAGAATTTATTCCAGGTAGAATCATCAAATTCTGGATTAGCCCATAACATATTATCTCCTTTTTGAAAACGCCAATCCATTCCAAGAATCATCCAGTTATCAGCAACAGTACTATCTGTAATGACTAACACTTTGTCTTCTTGACTAAAAACTGTCAACGAAAGCAGAAAACCAATAATGTATAATATATGTTTCATTATCATTTAAATTATGGGGAAAATGATTTTAAAAATGGTTCCTTCACCTTGTTGTGTTGTCACCAGCAATTCACCACCATGCCCCTTAGTAATAATATCATAACTCATGCTTAAGCCCAAGCCGGTACCTTGCCCAGTAGGTTTGGTGGTGAAAAAGGGTTGGAATATTTTCTTTTTTACTTTATCAGGAATACCGTAACCATTGTCAGATACACTAATGGTAATATGTTGGTCAGACTTTTCGGTACTGACAGTAACTATGGGCTTAAAACTAACATCTCTTTGTTTTTTCTCGTTTACCGCATAAAAAGCATTGGTAATCAAATTGAGAATTACCCTCCCCATGTCTTGTGGTACAATATTTACTTTTCCCATGTTCTCGTCAAAATCGGTAATCAGTTCTGCATTAAATGACTTATCCTTTGCCCGCAGACCATGATAGGCCAAGCGCAAATATTCATCTGCAAGGGCATTGATATCTGTAGGTTCTTTTGTGCCACTGCTACTTCTAGAATGTTGTAACATACCCTTTACAATATTGTCCGCACGTTTGCCGTGATGGTTTATTTTCTCAAGGTTTTGTTTGATATCTAGCGAAATAGCTTTGACTTCTTCAAGATCTCCTTTATCCAATTCCTCGTTCATTTCATCAATAAGTTCGTTGCTTACTTCAGAGAAATTGTTGACGAAGTTTAAGGGGTTTTGAATTTCATGGGCAATGCCGGCTGTGAGTTCTCCGAGACTCGCCATTTTTTCGGATTGGATGAGTTGGGATTGGGTGGTTTTTAATTCATCTAAAGATTGATTTAATTCTGATGTTCTTTCTTTTACTTTTAATTCTAACTTTTCATTTTGAGAAGCAATAAGCGCACTCTTTTCAGCTTCGACCTTTACAAGTTCCATTGCATTTTTACGCATATCCTCATTTTTCTCTCTCATGCGATAAGCGACAAATGCCAACATTCCAAAATAAAAAATTCCCTTTCCGATTAAGTCACTATTTACAGAAACTAATCTTAAGCTAAGATGATCACCAGAAGCGAGCCATCTATATATAAGTCCTAGATAAGAAGTAGTAAATGATAAAAATAAACTAAACATGACTACCCTGACAGATATTACTTTTTTTCTGGATTTTAATGCGAAAATGAGTAAAAATATAGCAATCCCTATTACCGTAATTAGGTAGGAATAAGAACTGAAATACATTGCTAAAGATGCTATTATACAGAATAGAATCAACCATTTTTTAAGGTTTCCGTATAACATCCTATAGCCCAATACAAGACATAATATTGGGAAGAAGAAAAATAAAATATTACTTACATAATCTAATGTAATCATGATGTTAGAAGGTAGAGTGAAAAATAAACTATCTCCACCAAAGAATGCCGATGCAATGGTTTCTAGTAACATCACAGTGCAAAAAAGAGCTATAATTAATAACTCCTTTTCATCTCTAATTAGAATATAGAGAAGCCAGAAAAGAATTGAGAATATAAAAGAGCTGATCAAGTCAAATAAAGCTTTAAAACTCAATAAACTCATATAGTCAAAGTACGCGTTGGATACAATTCTGGTTGAACCCACTAGAGCTTTGGTTATGTTTCCATAAGTGCTATAGTCAACATAATGTATCGTTAATGTATGTACTGTATCAGGTTCTAAAAATATTGGGGTTCTTATTTCAAAATCTTGAATGTGTTCTTTAAATGAGGCTCTATCGTTCCCTTTTTCGCCAAATTGGCGGAACAACTTTCCATTTAAATAAATATCCTCTGCAGCATGGTCTTCTTTATCTAAGTAGAGAGGAAGCTTTGCTATAGCACTATCAATAGTAAACTGCAATCTGAACCATCCTTCAAATTTTCCAGAACTATCTACCATATCATTAGTTATCTCAGAAGGACTTAATCGTTCCCAGCCAGCTAAATCAATCTCTACAGGAGATAAATCTTTTTCATTGCCCGATTTAAAAATCCAACCTTCTCTATTTTTCAACGATAAACCAAATAGTGGATCTACATTTGCTTTCGTAAAATGTATAATAGTATCTAGTGCCAATCCATTTTTATCTACCGGGTTTTCTTGCCCACTTGCCGTAAATAGCATACAGAAAAATAGCGTGATGAATAGGAGGGATTGTTTAATCATGTATTCTTAAGTTATAGGTTGAACCTGGTTCAAAAATAGTGGTAAAGAAATTGGAGGTTGAAGAGATAATTAAAGATAACTTATTGACGGAAGTACCATTAAAACAAGTGTCTTCATTGAAAATGTAAGTATGGGTTGTTCCGTAGACATTTATGTAACCAAGTAGCCATTTGGTATAGATTTCAATGACTTGATTTTCCCTTTTTAAAGCTAATTTCATGCACAATTGGTGGTTGGTTTAAAAAAATAGCACTGATTACAACTTCATCCTCGTATTTATTTTTTTGAATTAAACACAAGACAAATAAGGCTACACATCAGGGGGCGATGAGCAACATATTATGAATCAGAAAAATAAAGGGGAATTTTACACCCTTAAAGTACGTAATAACTTTTACTTTAAGAGTGTTTTATTAAGAATTTAGATGCAAGAGATGAACTAGAATCCTTAATAAGGATATTAGTACGTAAAATATAGTTATAGATTGAAGTTATGAAATAACAGTACTCGGTATCAGTTCTTCTACAATTTCACCATCTTTTAAATAGACGTAGTACGAATGGTTTTCATCATTCAATGAGACTGAAGTATGAACTTCACCGTCAATAAAAT
>JAHDDP010000115.1 GCA_020629285.1 Maribacter sp. | reverse complement strand
TTCTTCTGTGAAGTACATACTTTGCATAGCGTTTTTTTTATAATGACAAATATAAAGCAATTCTATTAATACGCTCTGACGGAAATTCCTCAATTTTTACTAATTCGTTCAAAGAATTGATACTTCCGTTGAGATTACGATAATTTACAATGCTCTTAGCGACGTGTTTTTGCAGATATATCAATTTTGACAATTCTTCAGCAGTCGCAGTATTTACATTTATTTTTAAAATATTAGGCTTCGTTATTACCTTAAACTTCTTTAAAGTTCTTTCAACTACATCTGCCTCTAGACCATATACATCTTGTAGTTGATCTTCTACTAAAAATCCGCCTAGACGATCTCTGAATTTTATTATTCTCGTCGACAACTTCTCCCCTATTCCACTAATCATTCTTAAATCTTCTGCCGTTGCAGTATTCAAATCTTTCCACACTACTTCCTTTACTTTATTATTTTGAGTAAATGTGTTTGATTTGAATGTAGATTTCGTTTTTCTATTTTGAGTCCATTCAGGAAATTTAAAATATGGAGAGAAAGTACTTAGTAATGAATCTGAAACTTTTGTTACGTTTTGAAATTCCTTAGCCGAGTTCACAAATCTTCTCTTACTTCTAAATTCATGCAACCTATCTATTTCAGCAACCGACATACCCAATGTATATCCTTTAAAATCAGTAATAAAGTTTGGATTAAAAGGATACATTCGAACAGTATCCTTGGTTGACGCTAAAATTTTTAGTGAATCTATTTCTGCCTGCACGGCACTGTCAACTTTTAAGGGCAAAGATTGACCTATTGCCTTTGTTTTATACAGATAATAACCTACTTGCACAGTTATCAAAAACAACAATAAAAAGAAAATCCCACTTCGTTCTTGTTTATTGAACTTGAAGTGGGATTTAAAGATATTCATGACAATTCTTAATCTTCTATAGCGTCATACTTTAATTTGATCGCATCTAAATATCTGTTCAATTGCTTTTTCACAACCGGGAACAAGAAAAACAGACCTAACATATTTGGGAATACCATAGCAAATATCATTGCATCTGAAAAAGCCCAAATTGATTTCATACTTGCCGCAGCTCCTATTACTATAAATGTACAGAACAACAATTTATAAACTATATCAGCTGTTTTACCTCTACCGAATAAATATTTCCAAGACTGTAGTCCGTAATAAGACCAAGATATCATAGTAGAAACTGCAAATAACACTACCGCTATAGTCAAGAATATATTAGAATAAGGAATATATTCAGCAAATGCAACAGCAGTAATACCGGCACCCTCATAAGGCATACCATCTATTAATACAGCCCCAGAGCCATCGCCACCATAATTGAATGCACCACCAAAATTAAAGATGATAATCACTATTGCCGTCATTGTACAAATTACAACAGTATCGATAAAAGGTTCTAACAAAGCTACTAAGCCTTCGGAAGCTGAATATTTGGTTCTCACCGCAGAGTGCGCAATAGATGCTGAACCAGCACCCGCCTCATTTGAAAATGCCGCTCTTTTGAAACCAACCAACAATACACCTATTAAACTACCCACACCAATTGCTGTTGGGTTAAAGGCTTCTTGAACTATTAATGAAATAGCGTCATCCACTAAAGAGAAATTACTTAAAATAATATATAAACAAGCAACAATATACATTACCGCCATAAAAGGCACTACTTTTTCAGTTACTTGGGCTATACGTTTAATACCGCCTATAATTATAACCCCAACAAGTATAGCCAAAACCAGACCCACAATAGCACCTGCCGCTGTACTTTGCCAATTAAACAATTCTTTAATTACAATGGTAGCCTGGTTTGACTGAGCTGCATTACCACCACCAAAAGAGCCGCCGATACAAAAAATCGCAAAAATGGCCGCAGCCACTTTACCTATGGTCTCAAAACCTCTTTCTTTTAAACCTTTACTTATATAGTACATTGGTCCTCCATAAACAGTACCATCCTCACCAACATCCCTATATTGAACACCAAGTGTACATTCCACGAATTTTGAAGACATACCTAAAAGTCCACATACGATCATCCAAAAGGTAGCTCCAGGTCCACCCAAAGCAATAGCCAAAGCTACACCTGCAATATTACCATTACCAACAGTACCCGAAACCGCAGTTGCCAATGCCTGAAAATGGCTAACTTCACCTTCAGAGCTTTCATCTCTAATAGTATCAATGATATCACCATCTATAGCCAAATCATTTTCCATACTAACAAGATGGTCTTCAATATCTACATTAGTCAAATCTTGACCTTGAGCAATTCCATCTTCACCATAAAGATTTTGCGCTCCATGTTTTTCAATATCCTCATACTTACCACGAACAGTATTAATGGCTTTACCAAAGAATCTAATGTTAGGAAATCCAAAATAGATCGTAAAAAATAATGCACTACCTACCAATAGCACTAATACAAATGGAATGTCTGGATCATGCCAAACATTAAAGAAAATTACCGCTGAAAAGAAGTCGGAAATAGGTTGAAAAGCTTGATCAATTTGTTGATCCAATCCTTGTTCTTGAGAAAATATTAAAAAGGGAAATAAAAAGGTAAACAGGTTTAGAAGTTTATACTTCATAAGTTTAGAGTTTATTTTGAATTAGTTTGTCTAGCAATATCACAAAAAAAATGGATGCAATCAAATATATACGCTAGAAAGATGATTATTCTATATTGAACATTTCGTTCAATTTCTTAATTTGTTCTGGTCTACCCAATACTATAACCTTACTTTTTGGCTGCAACTCCATATCGGCTTCAGGATTTATAATATACTCACCATCAGGTGAAATATAACCTATTATAGTGCATCCTGTTTTTCTTCGTAGATCCAAATCCCGTAATGAATTACATTCAATTTGATCCGCAAAATCTTCTATAGCAACCTCTTCTAGATTAGTAGTATGTTCACCTTCCATAGAGAGCTTGTCCATAAATGTGATAAGATCTGGCATTACTACTAGAGACGCCATATGATCACCACCAATTTTATCTGGCATAATTACCTTATTGGCTCCTGCCAAGAATAATTTTTTTTGTGAATTCACTAAAGAGGCCCTACTGATAATAAAAAGATTCTTTTTCATTTGTCTTGCCGATAGCACAACAAAAAGATTGGCTGCATCATCTGGCAAAGTAGCTATTAAATATTGGGCTCTTTCAATACCCGCCTCTAATAATATGTCATCATCATTGGCATCGCCTTCAATAAATAAAACGTCATCTTCATAACGCTCTATCACCTCTTTATCTTTCTCTATAACCACAAACGGCCTTTTGTATGCTTTTAGCCTTTCAGCAGCTTGCATACCATTTCTACCAAAACCACATACGATAACATGCTGATTTAAATTTGCTATAGCATTTTTCATTTTTTTCTTTTTAAGCAGTTCTACAGAATTTCTAGAGAGGAGGTAGTCGGTAACTATTGTAATAGCAAAACCTACTATAAATACACTTGTAACTATAAGTATTATGGTGAAAATTTTTCCTTCGGGACCCATTGGTCTAACCTCTGAAAAACCAACAGTGGTTACCGTTATGATGGTCATATAAAATGCATCGACCCAAGAATAGTCTGCCACAAAACGATACCCTAAAACCCCAAAAGCCAAAACCATCAGCATTAAAGTCAATGCTAAATATATTTTAGACTTAAATAATTTCATCATATGTTAAAGATCAAAAACCGAATTTCGTTTTGTATAAATCAAATCTTTTATTCTAAGCCAAAAAGCCAAGAATAGATAAAGTGCAAACCCAAAGCCTACGGTAACAAAGGTGAGATAAATGAACGATGTTCTCACAACTCTGGCCCTTATACCTAATCTTTCCGCGATTCTACCGCATACCTCATACCCCCGTTTTTGAAAATAATGTAGTAATTTATAAAATACGTTCATGGGTTATAAAATTAGACTTTTATATTCATTAATGAAGCCCCTACCGCACAATCTAAACATTTGTCTTTTACACAATAGTTAGTATATAACTGAAGGTATGCCTGAGAATCCTTAGTGTTTTCAAGCCTTTCGCCTAGCTTACCAAAGTTAGTTATAATACTGTTTTCTTCCTTTTTAATTTCTGACATCATTTTTAGAAACCTTTCATCATCTAAACCACCTTTATACCTACTAAAAGCAAACTTTAAAGGAATTATAGTATTTATAAGCAGTAAATTCAAAAACGAAGTTGAAATTCTTTTTTTACTTTTTTTCGAGACCTTACCAAAGTTAAAATGGGTTTCCCAATATTCAGATGTTCCTATATTTAAGATTTCAGAAAAGTCAGGCTGAGCACTTTCTATCAATAAATGAAATAGGTTGTTATTTTCTGAATATAGGGCGCTCAATTGAGCTAGTCTAATAGTTGGGAAATTTGATGGCCTTAAACGAAAAAACTCTGGAGACTTAAAAATAGGACTCAAACCGAACTTATGTTTTAAGAATTCATACTCCTTTTTTAGTTCCGCCAAATAGGTGTCATTGCTATTTTTTACATCCAGTAAATTTGCTTGACCAAAAAACAAGCTTTCCATTTGTATGGGTTTGCCATACAACTTACGGATAATTGAAAAATCAATTGACTTTCCGATCTCAATAAACGATTCTCTATTGATTTTAGAGCCAAAGGTTTTTAAAAGCATTAAAAACAACACCTGCTCCCAGTCATTGTTTGTCTCCTTTAATAGCTGATTAATAAAAACTGATTTCTGTTCTAAACGCTCTACGAATAAACGATCAAGCCAATTGTTCTTCAAAAATTCATCAACATTATTAAACTCGTTTTCACAATTAATGAATTTATAATTTTTACTATTAAAAAGTTCTTGATAGGTATGCAATAGCTTTAAGGGTATAATTTCTTTTAAAGATAAAGTGGGTATTTCTGTTCCATCTTTTCTAAAAACAGCTACATCATCTTCCCATACCACATGTAAAATAACATTATTGTAGTTATCATCTTCTTGATGATTATGTGCATACCAATCTGATGATTTTATATGAATTTCAACATTACCTGCCCATAATTGCCCGTTTAATTCTATTTGAGCATTAAAAAAATCTGGGCCACTTAAATGATTATGCAGACCTGCAGATACTACATGTACTACTTCGCCAGACGTAGTCACAAGTTCTTTTAAGGGGTACTTTTTGTACTTCCAAATAAAATGAAGCAAGTCTTCCTTCATTCTATAAAAATAAAAAACCCGCCGTTAAGCGGGTCATTTTTTTAAAGAAATAAAATTAAGCTGTTTCGCCTTCCCAATTCATGAACCCTCCTTGAAGGTTAAATGTCTTGTCAAAACCTAAGTTATTCATAATTGCACATGCTTGACCACTTCTTGCGCCAGACCTACAATACACATAATAATTTTTAGTTTTATCTAACTTCTCTATTTCGGCTACAAACTCTGGTCCTTTATAAATATCAATGTTTATTGCATTAGGTATAATACCATCCTCAATTTCTTCTTCTGTTCTAACATCTAGTATTACTGCATTAGAATCTTTCTCTAATTGCTCTTCCCAATCTTGTTGTGATAAATCTGCCATAGTATATATTATAAGTAGTAAAAATAATCGATTTTTATTTATTAGAATACTACACACGAATTTAACAAATTTTTAATCTACGCATAAACAGGAATACTAAAAATAATCATACATTTGTATATACAATTATTGTATCGACATGAATGTAGAAGAAATCATTAAAACCAACCAACAGATGCCGTTAGAAAAACGGACGCTTATTCATATAGCATTGGTTGCCAATAAAATTGACGAAGAAATAGCATCGGTACTTAAACCTTTTGATGTATCTATTCAACAATTTAATGTTTTAAGAATTCTTAGAGGTCAAAATGGTAAACCAGCCAATCTTTCTACCATTAACGAAAGAATGGTTACAAAAATGAGCAACACCACTCGCCTAGTCGATAAATTAATCTTAAAAGGTTTAGTCAATAGAACCATCTGCCTAAAAAACAGGCGTAAGGTAGAAATCGTAATTACAGAAGGTGGCTTACATATGCTAAGTAATATTGATGGAATACTTTTTGAAGCAGAGAAGAAAATGCTTAAAAACTTTGACGATACAGAATTACAAGAACTCAATGAACTATTAAATAAATTTTAAGAACTATAATGAAAACAATATTAGATAAATTAAACTGGCGCTATGCCACTAAAAAATTCGATAACTCTAAGAAACTAAGCTCAAAAAACTTAAACACATTATTAGAAGGCGGTAGGCTAACAGCTTCATCATACGGTCTACAGCCCTACCATATATTTGTTATCGAGAATGCAGACGTAAGAAAAGAGCTAAGAAAAGTCTCTTATGATCAACCACAAATAACAGATGCCTCACACCTCATCGTTTTAGCGAACAAACCTACCTTTGACCACGCTATGATTGATGATTATATTGAAAATATTATGGCAGTAAGAGGTCTAGACAAAGATGATCTTAAAGATTTTTCGGAAACAATGAAATCAACATTATTAGATTTACCAGACGCACAAAAAAACACATGGACTTCTAACCAGGCTTATATCGTCTTAGGAAATTTAATGACCATTGCAGCAGAAATGGAAATCGATGCTTGCCCAATGGAAGGTTTTGAAAATGCAAAGTATAACGAAATTTTAGGTCTTACCGAAAAAGGTTTGAATGCTGCCGTAGTTTTAGCTGTCGGCTATAGATCTGCTGAAGATGAGACTCAAAATCATACCAAAGTGAGATATTCTCAAGAACAAATTGTTACACACATATAAATTACACAATCATTTTAAAATTAGAAACATGAAAAAATCATTATTAAGTTTAGTATTCGTTGCCGTTTTTGGATTTACCGCTACAGCATCTACCCCTATTGAGTCAGAAAAAAAAGAGGTAAAAGTTAGCGAAAGTACAGTGACCTGGAAAGGTTATAAGGTTACCGGTTCTCATGAAGGAACCATCAACCTAAAATCTGGTCATTTAGAAATGAAAGGTAAAAAATTAGTTGGAGGTGAATTTACCATTGATATGACCTCTATTTCTTGTTCTGATTTACAAGCTGGTCAAGGTAAAGAAAAATTGGAAGGGCACTTACAGTCTGAAGATTTTTTTGGTGTAGAAAACAATCCTACCTCTAAATTAGTGTTCACTAGTGTAAAAGCTATGAACGATAATTCATATACCGTAACCGGAGACTTAACCATTAAAGGTATTACAAAACCCGTAACTCTTGTAGTTTCTATGTTTGAGAACAAAGCCACAGCTACCGTAAAAATAGACAGAACAAAATACGATATCAAATATGGTTCAGGAAGCTTTTTCGACAACTTAGGTGATAAAGCTATCTATGATGATTTTGATTTAGTGGTAGATTTAGCACTATAAGGTTTTTCTAAAAAAATCAAATTACAACAATTTAAAATCCCTTTGAGATATATTCAAAGGGATTTTTATTTTTG
>JAHDDP010000114.1 GCA_020629285.1 Maribacter sp. | reverse complement strand
TGGTTTTTTGCATGGGGCAAAGGTAAATAAAAACCGCCCAACTTTCGTTGGGCGGATAAAATGTTCTGTGTAAAAACTGCAAGAATGCAAATTACAAATCGTATGTATCTATTTTGTTTATTATTTTTAGAATATTATCTCTATTTTTTAGATTTAAATTTTCGCTTTTAATGTAGTTTTTTATTTCGTTAGCGTGTGATGCGTGGAATATATTAACAAATTTATTTTTTTTAGTGGGAATTTCCTTGATGCGTTCATCTCCATCAATCTGTATAAAGTGGCTAACATAATTTGTAAACTTACTTGGAATGGGATTTACCATAGAATTTGCTGCAGGTTTACCTTCGCTATAGTTAATATTTATTCTTTCGTAAACGGAATAATTATTTCCTGTATAGATTAAATTTAAGTATCCGCTTTCAAAAGAATTTTTTAATGTATAAAAATTGCAGAATTTTAACTGAACGTCATTTGCTTTTAAAATAATTTTTTCGTCCTTAATTAACGCTATTTCTTTCTCTTCAGGTAAGTTGGTTTTTTTTAATTCTATTTCGTTATTGTAAGCATTATATCTGTAGTATACTTCACCTAATTTTTCATTGCCATAGTAAACTTTTCCAGGAATAAAATCCTCGTTTACATATGCAGACCCAACGTCTGGTCCTATATTATATTCAATATAATCTTTGTTATTATTTACTTCTTGAAACAATTTCTGCATCATTGGTGTCCATTTTTGGAAAAAATTTGCGTAGGGATCGTTTTCTGCAGGTACTCCTGCTCCGGGAGCACTACCGGTAATTACTTGTGCGGTTACGGTAGAAAAATTTGTTAAGACTATTATTAAGAATAATTGAATAAAAAAAGGTTTTTTCATAACGTATTTATTTATAGAGAGTTAATGTATTCAAATATAGTAATTAGATCTTGTTCGTTAGAATAATTAAAAGAATTTTCTTTAAGGTATATTTTAACTTGCTCCTTTTTATCTTTATCTATTATTCTTAATATTCCATTTTTAGATGTAATTAAATAATCTATTCTATTTACGTCTTGTTTTTGAAAATAAAATTCTTCAAATTGCGCAAATCTGCTTGGTATAGCATTTACCATGGAATTGACCGCAGATTTGCCTTCGACATATTTGACCGCTAGTCTGTGGTAAAGTTTATATTTGTTTTTATCCAAGATTAAGGATAGATAACCATTTTTAGTTTCTTTTTTCTTATTGATATAAGTAATGAATTGTAAAGTTTTATTTAAATATTTAACACTTATATTCTTATCAGGATATAGTTGTTTAGCTATTTCCTCTTCAAGATTGGTATCCTTAATTTCTATGATACTATTTAGGGCATTGTATCTTACAAAAAAGGTGCCTTGTAATTCATCTTCATAAAATACTTGACTTTTTATAAACTTATCGGTTAAATATGGTGAACCTATAATTTCTTCTTTTTTATTTGTAGAAGTTGATGGTTTATTTCTTAAATCCATCATTACAAGGTTCATCATTGGGTTTCCTCCTACCGCGTTTGCAAATAATCCTGCTTCACCAGTTGGTGCGGCACTTAAGTTTTGGCTATGGCTTACTTTAATGGCACATAATAAAAGTAAGCTTAACATTAAATTTCTCATATGATATAGTTGGTTTATATGACAATATAATTATTTCAGTTTAAAATTGATTTAAAAGAGATTAGAAATATGAAAGCAAAAA
Source organism: Maribacter sp. (assembly GCA_020629285.1). Classification (GTDB taxonomy): domain Bacteria; phylum Bacteroidota; class Bacteroidia; order Flavobacteriales; family Flavobacteriaceae; genus Maribacter. The sequence goes on along the minus strand of JAHDDP010000114.1, from coordinate 5,818 downwards.
TATATTAGCAAGTTTTTATTGATTTTTAGTTTATAGTCTTAATTAAATATGTATTTATTAATTTTTGATTTTTAAATGTTTATGGATTAGTTGTTAGATGTTTTTTAAAATAAAAAAACCTGGAAAGTTAACTTTCCAGGTTAGATTTATACAAAAATAATTAATTGTTTTTTTGTATTGTTTATTCAGGACAAATGTTTAGAATGATTTCTCCTATGTTAGGTGATGGACCATCAGAAAATGCTACTTCGCCATTCGGAGCTGTAATACTGAAAGTAACCTCAGAATCCCAATCACCGGAAACATATTCCCAAAACCATTCTGTTGCAGTATCGGGGATACTGATAGTAGCGCTTCCAGCTGCACCTGTCGTAATGGTGTAATCTGTAGCAACACCGTCAAGTGTAACTCTTACCGATGCACCGTTCCAACCATCACCGTAAGAATCTTGCATGTCTAGGGTATAATCACCTGGTACAGGATCTATTGGGATACAACTTACACTCACATTATATGCGTAAGGAGAAGCGAAGTATGATCCTCCGGTAATGTTACCATTACCGTTTACGTTTGTCCATGTGGTACCATCAGATAAATTTATAACGTAACGGTAAGTGAAAACATCTCCTCCGGTATAATCTACTTCAGTTAAACCTAAAGCTGTTGCAGATTCTTCTAAAGTAGTGTTATAGGTAATTTCTGGTAAATCTCTTGATCCGGCAGTAAATTCACTTGGGTCAAAAGTCTTTACTAATTGTTCCGCTACGCTGTTATCGGTATCATCATCTTGGTTATCCGTAAAAGATAGATATAGGTCAACAGAAGTAATTTCTGTATCCGGTCTACCATTTTGAGCTTCAACCACAATTGTAAGCGCAGATTCTGGTACGAATGCATTATAAGGCGCACCTTCTAAAGTTCTAGTTCTTAAAATTGCACTACTGGTAACATTTTCCAGTACATAGTCAACTACCTTGTCATCGCTTTCACAGCCGGTAAATATAGCTGCTGTAAATGCAAGAAAATATAAACTTATTTTTTTCATCTTTTTACTTTTAAATTAGTTTCCTAGAGGGAATGCCGGTGATGCCGGGTTGGTATCCCAAAATACTTGTTCTGTCACGGTTGATTTCTGGTCTATAGATGAATTTGTATTTGCTGCGGTTGCAGGATACAAGAATGATCTAATAAACGAACCTGGATCTGGTTCTAAGTTTGGTTCAATATCGGTTGGGTAACCTGTTCTTCTGTACATGTTAAAACCATCATGACCATTTCCTTTAAGAGAAATTAAGAATTGTTCTCCCCAAATATTTAATTTAGACTCATCGTCAGTAGCAGCTTCAAAAGCATCGTCAATTGAAGTTAAATAAGCTTCTATTTCTGCATCAGTTGGTTCAAAAGAATCATCGTAATCAGGATCTTTAGTTCCAAATGATATTACTTTGTCAATCGACATTTCAACTGCTGACAATAAAAATGGTTTAGCACTTGCAACGCTTGTTTCGGCAGCTACCTCAGCTCTCCAGAATTCTACGGTTGATGCCAGTAAAAGTGGTGTTACACCATTACCTCCACCTCCGGATCCAAGACCAATCTCGCTAAAGCTACTATCGTCAAATAAACCTGCTATGGGGTAAACTCCAGGAACAGTTCTTAAAAGACCATCTGGTGGAATACCTGCATCGTTACCATGATTTCTTCCCCAATATCCATTAGGTAGGGTACAGAATACAAATCCTCCAGCTACATAATGTGCTGGTGGTGTTTGTAATGAACAATCTAACGTCTCTTCGTCTGGCTCAGTACCATCAGATCCAGGTACTGTTTCATTTTGTCTATAGAAAAAATATCTAATCCTAGGGTCGTTAGTTTCATCCATTAGGTTCATTAACCAGATGGATTGATAATCGCTACCACCCGTAGCCGTGTAATTGTCAGCATAATCAGGATGTCTTGTATCTGGCTGTACTTGGTTTGTGCCCCAAGTAAATTGTAAATCATCTGCAGTATCCTGAATATAATTTCCACTCGAAATTATTGAGTTGAATGCAGCAGTATTACCCATGTTTTTGTACAATCTTAATTTTAATGTATTACAGGCCAAAATCCACTTGTCATAATCTCCGCCATAGAAAAAATCATAAGCTGGATCAACACTGCTTCCTGCATTGAAATTGGCAATAGCATTATCTAATAAGGTAAGTGCTGCTGCATATACGTCTGAACCTGAATCTAAGGCCGGATTCAAATTATCAGCTGCTAAAAGAGCTTCACTGTAAGGTATGTCACCAAACATATCTACTAATAGTGTTATCGTATAGGCTTCAATAAATTGACCTATAGCTGTATGATTTGTAAAACCGGACTCAGTAGTCAAAACGGTCATATCCTGTATGTTCTGTAGAACCTCTTGGTATGCTTCTTCCCATGCGGTATCAAAATTTGTTGGAGAATAAGCTTGTTGATAATTTCTATTGTTAAGATTTTCTACACGAACTGTTTCTCCCATAATTTCTCCAACTCTTTCGACAAATTTGGTGAAATCTACTTGAGCAGCACTTAAGTAAAAATCTGGGTCTGCTTGTGACGGGGTCAATGCATTAGGGTCATCGATTAGACCTAATTCTGTTGTTTCGCAAGAGTTAAACAAAACTCCTGATAAAGCCAAAACAACTACATATTTAATTATTTTTTTCATCATCAATATTTTTTAAAATTAAAATGAAGCTTTAACACTCAATCCATATCTTTTTGAACTTGGACCGTTCAGGTAATCAAAACCTCTACCGTTACCAACACCAACACCTGCAACATTTGGATCAAAGTTTGTCCCTTCAGGAATATTAATTGCTTCATACCATAAGTTGAAACCAGAAAGCGTAAAACTTAAAGATCCAAAGGGAGTTTTGTCTAACCATTTGGATGGTAAGGAATATCCTAATGAAATTTCCTGTAGTCTTACCACAGAGGCATCGTATATACCTAATTCATCAGGTCCAAATAGAACGTTACTGAAGTAGTACGTTGAGTTATTAATGGCTACTGCATTTGGAGTTCCATCTGCTTGTACGCCAGGTAAAATAAAGCTGTTTAGACGATCTGCAGTGTCGGTTGTTAAACCTCTACCTAAAAGAACGGCAGTTGTTCTACTGTAAATGTCCCCGCCGTGTGTGTAGTTCATTAAAAAGTTTAATGTAAAATTTTTGTAACTAACAGAATTGCCAACATTTAAAGTCCAATCTGGATTTGGGTCACCAATTACAAAAGTACCTTCTTCCTCTGCGTAGCTACCTGTACTGTTAACAACAAATTCGCCATTATCATCCCTAAGTATTCTACTACCAACTATTACACCTAAAGGTTCTCCAACGATAGCTGCATTACCTAAATTTGTAAATCCTGCATAAACTACTAAATCTGTATCTAGACCTAAGTCAGTAACTTCTGTTTCATTAGTTGTCCAGTTAGAATTTAGGCTCCAATTAAAGCCACCTTCTTCTTCGCTTCTAAATAAATCTAAAGTAGCATCTAGTTCTACACCATCCGCTTTGATTTCACCCACGTTGGTTTGTGTTTCTGTAAAACCAGTGGAAGGATCTAATGGTCTATCAACAATAAGGTCGTTTGTTGTTCTTCTATAGTAAGATGCATCTAGAGTTAACTTATTGTTGAACAATCTAGTTTCTAAACCAAATTCTAATTCAGATAAAAGTTCTGGTTTTAAATTAGGATTTCCTAATTGATCAGCACTTGTGTTTACAGTAACGTTTTGTCCACCATTTTGGAAGAATTGAGTGTCCAAGTCTAAGGTAGAAGCAACCGGATATCCCGTAGGGAAGTTAGCAGAGGTACCATAGCCGGCTCTTAACTTCATATAATTGATACCTTTTTGGCTTTGTAAACCAGGTATTATTTTTGTTGGAATCAAAGATAAACTGGCGCTAGGGTAGAAGATTGAGTTATTTTCCGTGGCCAAGTTAGAAACATAGTCATTACGTCCACTAAGTGTCAAGTAAACCATTCTATCATAATCAAAATCCAATTGACCATAAAGACCAATGATATTTCTTTCTGAAAAGTATTGGATTTCATCTTGTAATTGGAAATTAAAATGTCTTAATACTCCAAATGCCTGTTGACCTGAACTAGCAACACCATTTTGATCAAAAACTTCTCTCCTGGTTGTTGCTCCTGCATTAAAGCTGAAACCAACTTTTTCTGATAGTTCGTATTGCCCAGTCAATATAAGGTTATGGTCAAAAATTGTATTGGTATTGTTCCATGTTTGGTAGATACCACTTTGAGTTGCAACGCTACCGCCTACGCCTCCTTTATTTTGAGAGTTGGTGTTATTTTCAGAGTAAACATCAAGACCAAAACGGTATGTTAAATTTAAGTTGTCATTTATTTCATATGCTAATGCCGCATTACCAAAAACACGGTTGGTTACTTGTCTGTTTTGCGCATTTTTGACAGTCCATAGTGGGTGCTGAATACTATTGTTTTGTCTGTAATATACACTAGAACCATCAATAGGATTTTCAAAAGGAAGACCTTGGATGTCTACACTTCTTGGAGTATAGAAAAGGTTTGCAAATAGTGATGATCCTGTGCCAAATACACTGTTACCTGTACTTGCCGCAATTGGGGGTGATACAAAGTCAGTATTGGAAAAGTTCATGGTACCGGATACCGTAAATTTGTTAGATAATATTGCTCTACCACCTAAACCAATAGTGTATCTATTCAATTCGTTACCAGGTGTAAAACCTTCATCGTTCAAATGACCAAAGTTTGCGTTATAGCTAACTTTACCATCTTCTGAACCGCCATTAAAGTTTACTGAATTACTTTTAACTACACCCGTTCTAAAAAATTTTTCAACACTGTCATAAGGTCTCCAATCATATCGAGCACCTTGAAATTCTGGAAACGCCGCTTGGATAGCTGAAGTTGAAGTGGAATATGGATGTGCCAATGTTCCATTTTCATCGATTGATGCTTGTGTGCCCCAACCGGCAACCCCACCTTGATCAAAGCTAGGTCCCCAGTTACTAAAGAACCATCCAAAGGCTTGGTCGAAACCGTTACCGTATTCATCTTGATAGTCTGGTAGTGAAGCTATTTGATTGAAAAAAAGCGAACTGCTAACAGTTATTTCGTTTTTTCTAACGCCCCCAGTACCAGCAGCACCGTTCTTAGTGGTGATTAAAATAACACCATTTCTACCGGCTGTACCGTATAATGTAGCAGCTGCTAAACCTTTTAGTACGTTTACACTTGCTATGTTGTTTGGGTCAAGGTCCAAAAATCTACTGGAGCCATTATTACCGTCTACAAAACTGTCATCATCACCATTTTGGCTTTGACCGTTCGTTCCACTGTCAAATGGAACGCCATCCACAATGAATAGTGGCTGGTTACTACCACTAAAACTACTTAGGCCACGAATTACAATACTGGTACCTGATCCAGAAAGACCACTTTGTGCTGTAATGTTTACACCAGAAGCTTTACCTGTAAGTATTCTACCAACATCACCTTCCGCCCTTTGCTCTAGCTGTTCTTCACTAACTTCAGCAACGGCATAACCTAAAGCTTGCTTCTCCTTTTTTATACCTTGAGCAGTTACTACAACTTCGTCAAGTGCTTGTGCATCTTCTGTCATGGTGACATTTATGGTACTACTTGCACCAACTGTCACTTTTTTATTCTTTTGACCTATATAGGTGAAAAGAATAGATTGACCTTCGGATGCGGTAATTGAATAGTTACCATCGAAATCTGTTTGGGTACCTGTTGTGGTGCCCTCAAC
>JAHDDP010000023.1 GCA_020629285.1 Maribacter sp. | reverse complement strand
CAACAACCAACAACCAACAACCAACAACCAACAACCAACAACCAACAACTACTCCTTATAAATTACCCCATCTTTCATTACAAAAGATACATTTTTCACAGAAGAGATATCCTCTATCGGATTCCCTTTTACTGCAATAATATCAGCTAAAAACCCTTCTTTAAGGCTTCCTAATTGGTCTAAATGAAACATACTGGCATTACCAGAGGTAGCAGATTTTAATACAGCTAAAGGCTTCATTCCGTAATCTACCATCAATTCCATTTCACGATAATTTTCTCCGTGCGTAAAAACACCTACATCACCACCAAATACAATTTGTACACCAGAATCCAGCGCCATTTTAAAGGACTTGCGTTTCTGTTGAATACGCTCAGGTTCTGGGTCGGTTCCTTTGTTCCATCCTCGGTATTGTGTTATGGCATCGCCTGCGGCTAGAGTAGGGCACAAGCCAATTCCTTTTTCTTTCATCATTTTAAAAATCTCCATAGTTCCTCCGTCACCGTGTTCAATGGTTTCCACGCCACCAAGAATAGCTCTTTTCATACCTTCTGGTGTACCGGCATGTGCAACTACATATTTACCTGCTGTAGTAGCGGTCGCAACCATAGCATTGATTTCTTCCTGTAAAAATGTCGCTTTAGAATCGGCACCGGGAGTCCAGCGATAATCGGCATATATTTTTATTAAATCGGCACCGTTTCCCATTTGTCTACGAACGGTTTCAATACACTGATCAACGCCACTTGCAGCTTCGGCACCTAAGGGCACAGTTACACCGTCGTGAAATCCTTTTGGTCCGTATGCTCCTGTAGCTACAATTGCAGGTCCGGCAACCAGTAAACGTGGTCCGTCAATAATTCCCTTATCAATAGTTTTCTTCAAATATACATCAGTATAACCGGCACCTTCCGCACCCAAATCCCGCATAGTGATTACACCGGCCATTAAAGAATTCTTTACATGAACAGTACCTCTAACTGCACGTTCAACAGGCGATTCTTTTAGTACCTGATCATTCCAATCGGTTTCATTGTATGGGTGTAATAAAACATGGGAGTGACCTTCAATAATTCCAGGCATTAAAGTACTGCCAGTCAAATCTATTTCTGTGGTATTGTTCGGTAGGGAAATTCCGTTCATACTACCTGCATATGTAATTTGATTTCCTTCCACTAAAACAACCCAATCATTGTGCATTTCGGTACCGTCGAATATGCGGTCTGGTTTTAAGAGTGTTTGAGCAAAACAGATATATGAAGAGAAAATAAAAATAAATAAAAATGATTTCATAATGGAGTTGAATTTAGTTGGCAATTGCAGAGGTCAATAAATTATCTAAGTCGGTTTTTGAATGTTGATTTCCATTAGAAAGAACCATAAAGATGTCTTTGGTGCTTTTAATATCTTCTAAAGGATTGCTGTTGAGTAAAACAATATCAGCAATTTTACCTTCAGAAATAGTTCCATAATCAGCATCTTGCTTTAAAAACTTAGCACCGTTATATGCAGAAGATTTAAGCGCATCTAGTGGAGAAATTCCTGTAGCTACCAAAGCTTCCATTTCTTTATGTAATGAAATACCAGGGTAGGTGTAACTATTGTAAGCACCACTATCGGAACCTGCCAAAAGAGATACTCCGTTTTCGTTTAATTTTAATGCAAGTTTGCCAAAGAATTGGTCCAAAGCTTTTCTATCGGCAACTTGTTTATCTGTTGCATTTTTTACACGGTCAATTCTACCTTGGTAGGTTTGCTGAATTCCGTCGCTCATATATTTCAAATAGTTGTCTTTGCTGTGGTCAACTTCATCTAAATAGCTAAGTACCCCACCAATGTGCAATGTAGGTACCACAAAAACGTCATTCGATTTTAACTGCTCGAATGTTTTTAAAGCGGTCGAGTCAGAAAATGAAGATTGGAGTAGGGGCATGGCATCCCAAAACCCTATTTCTTTAGCTATCAGTTTTTGGGTGATTTCTTTTTCAATGTTAGAACATCCTTTCATAATGTAATATAAATGTTCAACAGCATCAATACCTGCATCAATAGTAGCGTCAAGCTTCACTGTAAAGGGCATGTGTCCCGATGTAATTAAATTTCGTTTTTCGGCTTCTTGTATCACCTTTAAATAATCTTCACCAGAAATACGGCTATCATAAATCTTTACGAAATCAGAAGGTATAGATTGCAAAGAATCTAATGCTTTAGTAATAGTTTCATCAGTATCAACTTCTAATGAGCCAGCCCAAGTACCTCCTGGTCCATCAATTTTTGGTCCCGATGTAAAAATGGTAGGTCCTACCAATTCATTGTTCGCAATAGCCCTTCGCCATTCTAAAACAGATGAGGTAAGATCACCACCGGCATCACGAACTGTTGTAATGCCATTTGCCATAAAGAGCTTTAAGAAGTTTTTATTTGCATTGATTAAAGAATCTCCACCTCTAAAATGAGTGTGATTATCCCAAAAGCCTGGTACTATAAATTTACCTGTAGCATCAATAGTAGTCTTTGCCAAAATATTAGTTAAACTAGTATCAGTACTGATTTTGGTTATTCTGTTGTCATTAATCAGAATATTGGAAATAGATATAGAACCATCTTCCAGGTCTATAAGATTTCCATTTTTTATTACAATATCATATGTTACGGTTTGCTTCTCTTTACAACTGGTAAATGCTATTAGTAATGAGAAAGCAAGCACTTTCATCATATTCGATAATCTCATAGTAGTATGGTAGTTTAGTAAAGGGAAGGTAAAAAGAATATGTGGTAAATTTTGGATTATGTCTTATTATCCAAATTGAATTATTGCATTGATAACGAACGTATGGTCTTTTTATAATGTAATAGTAAAAGACCAATAATTTTTATTTTTTAGCAGATTGCCAACCGCCACCATCTCGGTATTTAATATTTTCAGTGGCGTGTTGAATGATTCCCGCAATTCTTTTGTTTCTTGTTTCTTCGCGCTTTGCTTGGTTTAACCAATAGAGGTAGCTTTTACGTTGGCTTCGTGTAAAGTTTTTGAAGTTGGTAAAAGCTTTAGGGTTTTTATCAAATGCCATTTGTAGCTCTTTGGGAATAACACCGTTCTCTACATCATCTAAAGAAGACCAAGACCCGTTGGTTTTGGCAACCTTTATAGATGCTAGTCCTGCTGCATGCATTAGTCCGCTAGATTTCAATTCTTTGATATGATCTTTGTTTACCTTGCTCCATACACTTTTAGGTTTTCTAGGACAGAAATATTGCCGCCTTTTGCCATTGCCTAAACTTTTGACCGTACTATCGATCCAGCCATAACATAATGCAACCCGTACAGCTTCTTCCCAACGCATACTTTCATTTTCATGGGCAACGGAGTAAAAAATGAGATGAACACCTGTATGCTCCGTATGATTATTGTGCAACCAATCCTTAAATTCAATGTCATTTTTAAAATACAGCTCCGGTATTTTTAGCATAATAGTACCATATGGTTAATAATGTATCATAAAAGTACAATGATTAAAATAAAGTATTGGTAAATAAAGTAACTCGCCCTATTTTTAGCAATATTATACTCAACTTAACAACAACTAACGTATGAAAAAAATCTTCAATGCGCTGCTTTTAGGCTTTGCGCTTATTATTGTCTCTTGCGGTGGCAATAAAAGAGAAGGAAAACCCAAGGTATTGATATTCTCAAAAACTATGGGATTTGAACACAAATCGATACCTGCTGGTGTTACAGCCATTCAAAAGCTGGGAACCGAAAACGGATTTGCCGTTGACACCACTAAAAATGCAGCACTGTTTACAGATGATAATCTAAAAAAATATGCTGCGGTAATCTTTTTAAGTACAACAGGTAATGTTTTAGATCAATACCAAGAAGCAGTTTTTGAGCGCTACATACAAGCTGGTGGTGGTTATGTAGGTGTGCATGCCGCGGCAGATACCGAGTATGATTGGGGTTGGTATAATGATTTAGCAGGAGCACAATTTTTGAGCCACCCAAAGGGAATGCCAAAGGCTGATTTCATTATTAAAGACAAGAACTTTAAAGCTACACAGTTTTTTACCGACTCTGTGTGGACAAGAACAGATGAATTATATAACTATAAAAACATCAATCCAGATGTAAATGTATTAATGACTTTAGACGAGTCTTCTTATGAGGGTGGGCAAAATGGAGATTTTCATCCCATTGCTTGGTACCATGATTTTGATGGCGGTCGTGCATTCTACACAGGTGGCGGTCATGCCGATGGCAGCTTTTCTGAAGATTTATTTTTAAAGCATCTTTTGGGCGGAATTCAATATGCAATTGGTGAAAATTTGGAATTAGACTATTCTAAAGCGACCTCTCAAATACCACCGGATGCAGATCGTTTTGCAAAAGTAACTTTGAGCGAAGGTCAGTTTTTTGAACCTACAGAAATGACGGTTTTACCTAACGGAGATGTACTTTTGGCTCAGCGTAGGGGAGAAGTAATACTATACAATGATGAAACAAAAGAGCTAAGTGAAGTATTAAAGTTAGATGTCTATAGCAAAACTTTAAATACACCAGGCGTTAATGCAGAAGAAGGATTAATGGGTTTGCAAAAAGATCCGGATTATGCGAATAACCATTGGATCTACTTATATTATTCCCCAACAGGTGATGAATGGGTAAACCGTTTGTCTAGATTTAAATTTGAAAATGGAAAGTTTGATGAAGCGTCTGAACAAGTTATAATGGATGTTGAGAGTCAGAGAGAAATTTGCTGTCATACCGGGGGCTCCATCGCATTCGGACCAGATGGGTTATTATACCTATCTACGGGTGATAATACTACGCCTTTTAATGAAAAAGGCGTAAAGTATGTACATAATGGATATGGTCCAATGAACGATATTCCTGGGCATGAACAGTACGATGCACGTCGTTCTTCAGGTAATACAAATGACTTACGTGGTAAAATACTTAGAATTAAGGTTAAAGAAGATGGTACGTATGACATACCTGAAGGAAACTTATTCCCAGTAGGTACAGAGAAAACGAGACCAGAGATTTATACTATGGGTCATAGAAATCCTTATAGAATATCCGTAGATATGAAAAAAGGATATGTTTATTGGGGAGATGTAGGGCCAGATGCAGGAAAGGATAAATTAGGAATTAGGGGACCTAGAGGATACGATGAAATGAACCAAGCTAAAAAAGCTGGTAATTTCGGTTGGCCGCTATTTATTGGAGACAATTACGCCTATAACGAGTATAATTATGAAACAGGTGAAAGCGGACCGGAATATGATCCTGCAAAGCCTATGAATACTTCTCGTAACAATACAGGGTTAACAGAATTGCCACCTGCAATGCCTGCTTATGTGTACTATCCATATGCAAATACACAAGATTTTCCGCAAACAGCTACAGGAGGTAGAAATGCAATGGCAGGACCTACCTACTACTCAGATATGTACCAAGGTGATGAAAAACTACCGAGTTATTATGACGGAAAGGTAATTATCTATGATTGGATGCGAGGTTGGATTTTTGCCGTTCATTTAGATGAAAATGGAGATTTCAGTAAAATGGAACCTTTTGCTCCTGAGGTTAAGGTTAATAGTTTAATTGATATGGAAGTTGGTCCGAATGGTAAAATATATCTATTGGAATACGGTAGTGGTTGGTTTTCTCAAAATGCCAATTCTTCTTTAGGATATATTGAATTTAACGGAGGTAATAGACCACCGTTGATCAATGAAGTAACCGTTAGCAAAACAGCGGGAAAAACTCCGTTGACCGTTTCTGCTACTATAGAAGCAAGTGATCGTGAAGATGATGCCATAAAATATGTATGGGATTTTGGTAATGGCGATACCAAAGAAACTACAGAGGCAAATATTAGTTATACGTATACAGATGCCGGCGTGTATAAATTAAAAGTTACCGTTGCAGATGATAAAGGAGAAGAGGCAATCAGCGAAAGTACTAGTATCGTTGCTGGTAACTCAAGACCAGAAGTTGACATCTCATTAGGTGACAGTGCACCGGCTTTTTACTTGCCAGGCCAGAAAATTGCCTATAATATTTCGGTAACGGATGCTGATGGCACTGAAATCGACCCAAGCAATATTTTTGTAAGTGTTGATTATTTAGAAGGGATGGATAAGGTCGCCATGAATATGGGTCACCAACAAGTTTCTGCAGCAGTTACAGGAAAAGCGTTAACGCAGGCAATGGATTGTAAAACATGTCATAAAGAGGCAGAAGCTTCTATAGGTCCGAATTACAAAGATGTTGCGGCGAAGTACAAAGAGCGCCGTGATGCATTGGCCTACATACAAGGTAAAATTGTTACTGGTGGCACCGGAATTTGGGGCGAGGTAACTATGCCAGCACATCCTAATGTTACATCAGATGAATCTAGACAGATTGCATTGTATATTCTTTCGTTAAATGGAAATGATAAAAAAGTAAAATCGTTACCGGCTAAGGGAACAATTACAGCAGCGTCTTCTGCACCGGGTAATATGTTGGTATTGACTGCCAGTTATACCGATGCAGGTGCCGAAGGAACTATACCGTTAACAGGTTCTAAATCTGTTGTAATACCTGCTAAAACAGAAAAATAACATCAAATTTAAATAAATTGAAAAGCCCGCTATATAGCGGGCTATTTATTTTTAAAGGTGGATCACTTAGCTCAATTTTTTACTGATCAATTCACCAATTTCCATAAGTAAATTTATCTCAGCTTCCGTAAAATCATATGGTACTGGTTTAGCGATACCAATTGTGCCGTAAAGTTTTTCATTATATAGTAATGGTGCGGCTAATGAACCTTCTACTTTAGTATCTTTTGCCGATGGTCTAGCTACGCCCGAATCATCTGTCTGTAGATTACACATTTCAACAGGTTTTCTGCGTTCTGCAGCAATACCCGCCATACCTTTCCCAACGGGAATAGTAGATAACTTCGGAATCAAAAACTCAGGGATACCTACTTGCGATTGAAGTTGTAACAAAGAGTTTTTATCTAAAAAATGTAAAGTACCTGTAGAACAGTCAAAATACGTTAAAGTTATTTTTAAAAGGCTATCCCAATTTGGAGCATCCTTTGATAATTCAGTATGTATTGTAGCTATAAATTCTTTGGAGTTGTTCATTTATATCATTCTTAGAGTTGGTGCCAAACATTATTAATTTGGTATAAAACTTATCTTAGCATAAAGGTACGTTTTTATCTCTTTTTTGAAGATACATGTATTAAGCGACTTTAGTATATTTTGGTGGTTTACGGTATGCGTAATACCCTAATACTGCAAGAATAGCTTTCTCAATGGCAATTCTTATAGGGAACAATTCTGTCCCTAAAGAGTCATCTATAGAGCGTAACTGAGTATAATAGTTACTAATTAAAGGATAGTTGCTTTTTGAAGCAATATGAGCATTAGCTTTAGCAACGGCCTCTGGTTTTTGTTCCTTTATAGGTTTACAAGTAACCAACGTAGGTGTATTATTTTTGTGTAACATGGCTGAAAATCCAAACAGTCTGCAAATGAGTCCGCGGTGCGCATAATCAGAGCAAAAGCCTTTCGAACCTGGGGCAATAATTCTATTCAACACAGGGCAAAGTTTATTGTCGCTATCATTGCGCAATTGTTCTAACCATTCTTCAGCTTCGCCATTTTTTAAAAGGTGATATGCTAGTGGTAAAAACTCTAACGCAGTAGCGTTAATGTCTGGTTTTAGACAACATAGTCCGCAATTGGCTACACATGCAAGTCCTGTAGATTGTTGAAAGGAGCCTAACTCCTTATCTAATTGGTAGAAAAGACGGTCTACCGCTTTGACTTTTAGGTATATTGACACATATTTATTTAAAGTTGCGCTAAGGTAATCTATGTTTTAATGCGGTAAACAATTCATAAAAATTAAATAATTACATGCATTTCGTAATAGATTCGTATACTGTAATTTACTGAATTTTAAACTGTTATAGGTAGGTAATGATATAAATTAGAATTTAGTTATTTTTAATTTTAAGGATTCGCCGTCTTGTCTAAGATTAATATGAAACCCGATAACCCCTAGAACCTGCTCTTCTTCTGTAAGAACTTGTACTTCCCATTCACCTGGCGTTACGTTGGTTTTAAAGGTGTAACCTCTAAAACCGCCATCTCTACCACCCGTAATATCATAACCAATATCTTCTATGGTCACCCATTCTTTGGTGTCATCATTGTATTTTCTCCATCGATGAAAAATGGATTTTTTTAAATCTGTAGGTGCAAAGATTGAAGAAAATATGTAGACACGTTGATCAGGAACGTAGCTATAGTCTAATTTGTGCTTACGCCAAAATATATGAGATTCTTCAGATTCATAGGTTACCTCATATTTGCCATTTTTTAAAACGATATCATGAGCTACGATCCCTTTATCTAAAGCAAGGGGTACGGGTGGTATTAATCTTAAGAAGTAGAATAAATTAATAATACCGTAGATAGCCATTATAATGGCAATCATTTTGCCTAGCTTAATCTCTTTGCGCGTACTCGGACTTTTACCATAGATAAATGTGAGAAGCACTAGGGTACTTACTAAACTGGCAGCGCCAGAGATTAAGAATATGGTGGTGTTTAGTTCCTTCAAGAAAACAGGAATCATAAAGGTAAAAAAGGTAAAACTTATAAAGTAGTACACCCCAAATTGCAGGTATTTATTTGAAATTCGTTTTTTAAGAAATTCGTTGGCAATCAGCAGTAAGACAAGAATTATAAAGAACGATGCTGTTTTTGATAAGGAAACACTTCTAGAGAAGTAAATTACATAGGCACTAGATAATCCTCCAAAAAAGAACTGAATTGCGAGTGGCAAGTATTCTTCATATCGTTCTAAAAAAGTATTTTTCCATTTACCGTCATCCACTAGATTATAGAGGTATAGCGTAATAGATAAAGATGTCATATGCAGACATAATACCGTTAAGTCATAGGTACGGTCAATACGACCAAGGGTCAGGGTGTCAAATATAAATCCGCCAACAAAAAATATAATTGGCGCATATTTTGAGTGCCTTCTTATAAAATTTCTGAAGGCACTATTTCTATATCTGGCAAGTACTTTTTTCATTTAGGGTAAAATATGACAGCAGCAAATCTACTTTAATAAAAAATAGAAATTAATCTCATTTAAATGAAGATGAACGCTAAATAATAATTCGAAATAAAAAGTAATCTAATTTTTGGTTTCAACATAGAAATTTGGATCTACTCGTAATGAAGTTAAATTGCCATTTACTTTCTCGGTTTTCCACTCCGTAGTGGGTTCTATCCAAACTGCGATGTCGTTGATGTACACTTTTAAGGGCATGGAAAAATGGTCAACGGTATTGGTAAAACGATACGCTACTTTTTTGCCTTTTACTATATATTCGAAAACCGGAATCTTTGTGGTTCGTAAATACTGATCGAAGAAAGGTTTTAAATCTCTTTTCATACCTATGGCGATGACATTTTCGATTTCATCGGTAGTTACGGTTTTATGGTAAAACTCTGAATTGAGGCCGCGTAAAATGGTTCTCCATTTTCTATCATCATTTACAATTTGGCGTAAGGTGTGTAGCATGTTCGAACCCTTATAATACATATCGCCACTACCTTCATGGTTTACATTATAAATACCAATAATAGGTTTGTCATTTCTGATGTTGTTTCTAATACCTTGAACATAGGCATTTGCAGCTTCAGTACCGTAATGGTAGTCTAAGAATAAACTTTCGGAATAACAGGTAAACCCTTCATGGACCCACATATCTGCAGCATCTTTATAGGTGATGTTATTGGCAAACCATTCGTGACCGGCTTCATGAATAATAATGAAGTCGAACTTTAGACCCCAACCCGTATTGGATAAATCTCTACCCAAATAACCTTTTTTGTACTGATTGCCATAAGTAACCGAGCTTTGGTGTTCCATACCTAAATATGGTACTTCAACTAGTTTAAAAGAATCTTCGTAAAACGGATACGGACCAAACCAATACTCAAATGATTTCATCATTTTGGGAGCATCCTTAAAGTGTTCTTTAGCTTTCTCTAGGTTGTCCTTTAAAACATAATAATCCATATCAAGAGCACCTTTTTCTCCTTGATATATTTCATCAAAATGAACGTAATCGCCAATATTTACATTAACACCATAATTATTAATAGGGTTGGAAACAAACCAGTTGTAGGTATTGGTTTCTTTATCCACACTTCTAAGACGACCGTTAGATACGTTCATTAATCCCTTAGGCGCTTTTACACTGATTAACATGCTGTCAACCTCGTCATACATATGGTCTTTGTTTGGCCACCATACACTAGCGCCCAGACCTTGGCAAGAGGTAGCTACAAAGTCTTTGCCATTTGAATCTTTTTTCCAAGAAAATCCGCCGTCCCAAGGGGCTCTGACCGCTTCTTTTGGGTGACCGGAATACGTAACAACAACTTCATTGTAATCGCCTTCTTTTTGGGGTTTTACAAGTTGAATAAAATGAGCATTTATGTTATGTACAACTTCCAATTCTTCACCATCTTGAGTTACTTTTTCAATAGCTAAAGGCGGTTGCAGATCCACTTGTAAGACTTGATGAGGTTCTAATACCTTATAGCGAATGGTATTGCTTCCGCTGATAAATTTATCATCAGGATTCACGTCAATATCCAAATGGTAATAATTTAAATCCCACCATTCACGTTCAGGGGTAATACTGCCTCTAAGAGTATCTTGTTCTGTAAAGGTTTGTGCCTGTGAAAAAGCGCATATGCCTAAAGCTAGTGTAGCTATAATTTTTTTCATGAGTAACGTGTTTTTAGTTTATCTAAAAATTCCGTTAGGAAAAACAACCGGGCTCTCAAATCCGTCTTCACTAACCGCAGAAACTCCAAAAAAGAAGTTATCGATAACAATGCCTTCCAAAACAAATTCAGAAACATCTCCCACATACCTGCTGTAATCCCATGTTGGGGACGTTGTATCTCTCCAATATATTTTATATCCTTTGGCACCATCAACTTTACTCCACTGAAATTTAGCTGCAGGTTCAACAATACCACCAATTTTAACGGTTTTAGGGGCAGGAGGGGCCCAAGCTATAGATGCCATATTTATAGCATTAACAGCCGTTAATTTTGCGGCGTACTCAAAATTTACATGTTCAAGAACATCGCCATAGGCAATACCATCTTCAACACGGATATCTTGGTGCTGTTGTGTATAGTTTTCATGAGCTTCCATAATACGAATACCAGGGAAACCAGCATCGTTGAAGGGTCTGTGGTGACCACCACGACCAAAGCGATCTAAACGATAGATCATCATTGGATTCATTTCTGGCATGTATTGCTTTACGTTTTTATGAACATAGCGTGCCAATTGTCTAGATACACCATCTACTTCGCCACCGTAAAAACGCCTGGCTTTACGTTGTTTTTCTGTTTCAGTAGGTGGTACGGGCTCAGAGAAAATTCTAAAGTCAACATTACTAATGGTACCATCCACACCTTTAATGTTACCGATCATATCATTATTGAATATACCAATAACCTCCCAGCCTTGGTCTTTAGCGTATTGGGCAATACCGCCACCGCCAAAAAGACCTTGCTCTTCACCAGATAACCCCATGTAAATGATACTATTTTCAAATTTATATTTGGACAAAACACGAGCAGCTTCTAACGTACCTGCCATACCGCTGGCGTTATCATTGGCACCGGGCGAATCATCTGTATAGTTTGTAGGGTCGCTAACGCGAGAATCAATATCGCCACTCATAATAATATAACGATTAGGGTATTTTGTTCCCTTTTGTATGGCAAGAACGTTCACTACTTCCACATCTTTTACAATACGATCATTTGCGCCTTTTTTGACTAAATCTTTTTGAAAGAAAACGTTTAGGCAACCTTGACATTCAGTAGAGGTTTTTTCGAATTCACCTTTGATCCAACGTCTAGCAGCTCCAATTCCCCTCGTAGTTGAGACAGTGTCACTTAAAGTATGTCTGGTTCCAAAATTGGCAAGTTTGGTAACATCGTTTTCAATACGCTCAGCAGAAACGGCATCGATAATATCATAAATACGTTGATCTGTTTGCGCTGTTAGCGTAATAGCTGAGGTTAATAGAGTGAGTAATAAGAACTTTTTCATTGCAAGTTTTTTGGTGAGTAATGTTAGTATAGGTAATCGGTTTCTAAATTTAAGTAAAATATAGGGCTGACCATAATTATCATAAACAAAGTATGTAGGCATTAGTTATTCTTTTTTGCCAGTAAATAGTATACTCCTAACACCGGTCCAATAGCTAAAGGGATAAATAAAAGAGTTATAGGAATGATCGATTGAAGTGATCCTAGAAGTTGTATGCTGATGATCGTAATAGCAAAACCAATGCAATTTACCAATGTAAGAGCAGTGCCTTTTAATTCTGGAGCTACTGCGGATGCCACTAAATTTGAAAATTGTGGTGAGTCTGCGGTAACTGCAATACCCCATAAACACCAACCTACTAAGAATAAATAGATGGGAAGCGAAAATAGCAATGGTGAGATCAAACATATAAAGCCGGATGCTATTAAGGCTGCAAGAGCCACTTTCTTACTACCTATGCGCTGAGAAAGTATGCCACCATAGGCACATGATAATCCGCCGAGCGCTATAACGATTCCTGACCATAATGATACGGAAATATTACTGCCGGACTTTATGGCAAACCATTGAATTGCAATAGGTGTAAATGCCCAAAAAGCATATAGTTCCCACATATGCCCAAAATAGCCGAATGCAGCTTTCTTAAATTCAAAATTTTGGAAAAGCTTGGGTCCTGCATTTAACTTCAATGTTGTGCTCGCAACTCTGTAGGGTCCGTTGGGTACAAGTAAGAAGAGTAATAAACCGCCCAAAGCGGTAATACCAGAGGTTAACATAATTACTTTATCTGGATGACTTGCAAATGGGCTTCCTTTAATCAAAAAAGGAAAAGCTGTACCAAGAACTAAGGCACCTACCAAATATCCCAGTGCTTTGCCTAAACCCTTCTCATAATAATCTGCGGCTATTTTCATACCTACGGGATAGATGCCGGCCAAAAAGAATCCTGTACTAAATCTGGCTAATAGCAATCCGCCCACGTTTAATTGCGGGTAGATTAAAGATAGATTTGAAATAGAAGCAAGAAACGCACAGATCATAAACACCCTTGAGGGTGAAAAACGATCGGCAATCATAAGAATGCCAAAAATTAATGTACCGACTATAAATCCGAATTGAACCGATGATATAACATAACTAATTATTTCAGGACCAAAATCTAACTTTTTGGTCAGTGATTCAATAATCGCATTACCGGCAAACCAAGTAGAGGTACAGGCAAATTGCGAAAGAATTATGATGGGGAGAATATGTAGCTTTTGCTTCAATAGATCAATGTAAAAAAGTAACCTTGGCTATTTTATTATTTTCAATTTCATAAATACCTATTGCAGTATAAGAATCCTCTTGTATGGTTATGAATTCTTCATCAATAACGATATTACCGATTACGATCCTATTCTTGGTTTCACAATGAAGGTCTGTGGTAGTGCTAAAAAAGCGATTATAGTCATTTCGCATATTTTCAATACCCTCTGTTCTTAGTTCGCCGTTAGTACCATAAACTTTCACGTCTTTGGCGTAAGGACTTAAAAAGGCATTGATGTCTTTAGCATTATAAGCTTCAAGTTGATGTTGTACAGGTACTTCTGGATTTTTATCTATTGACGTATCTTTTAAGAAAGTCATGCTATTTATAAGTCCGTCAACCTCATAAATGGCAACTTGATGAAATTGTCTATCGCCAATAGTTATCTGTTCTTGATCAATAACGGTCTTTCCTAAATGTATTCTAGAAGATACTTTTACATCAATATTTGGCGTACGGTCATAGAACTTTTGATACTTTTCCTTTAAAATTTCCCGCCCTACGTACAGAGTGTCTTTTGGGTAGTTTTTAACCACAACGTTTTTGGAAAAACAATTGGCAAATGCTTTTACGTCTCGCGCATTAAATGTTTCTACTTGCTTGTCAACAAGTTTTTTTTGTGAATCTTTAGAAACAAAACTTAGGTAATTTCCTTTTGGACTAATCGCTAATCTAGAGATTCCGTTGACATCTGAATCATTGATTTGGGATGCTAATTTCCATTCTGTATCCACTTTGGGATCAAAAGACAGAATTATAGATTCATAGGCATTAATCAATCGACCATCGTTCATCCAAGAAATATCTTCGCTATCCCCTAAAAGATTAATAATATCCTTAGCTTCTTTAGATTTAGGATTTAGCGATTTAACAATGGCATTTTCGCCGCGTTTTGCTATAAAACTAATTAGCTCAGTATTGGGGATTTTATGCAATGACCTACCTACATTTTTTTGTGCAGTAAAATGGGTGTTCTCCTTTAGGTTGTACACTACCAAATCCATACGATTTTCAATTAATACCGTACATACGATGATATCTTTAGTATACCAAACATGATAACCTATTTTTAAATCTGGTATTAAAACCTTTGATTCACCTGTCTTTATATTATACTCATATAAACGTTGTAAACCATCTTCATCTAAGCGCACGGCTGAAATAGCCTCTTTCTCAGGAATCTTTAAAGGAGAATATTCACTGCCATTGGGTGTATTAGAAAGCCAAGTTGTTGTTTTATCCCTTACATCATAAAGAGCAATATCTGTTTGATTATTTCTAGTAGAAGCAAATAGAATTTCTTCATCAGAAAAAAATGAAGGCTGATTATCATAGCCTTCATTGTTAGAGATATTTATTGGAGTTCCAATTTTTAAAGAATCATTTGACCAATTTAAATCTGTCAGATAAACTTCAGTGCCTTGTTGGGCATAAGAGTTAAGGCAGAAAAAAACGCTTACAAATGCAAAATTCAGAATTTGTTTCATTGTATTGTGGAATATGAATAGCGTTATCCTTCGTCGGCAAATCTTTTCAAAATTGTGCGAACATTTTTCGTGTTATCAACAAAATACCTTGCTTGTGTTTTTTGGCGTCCTACTTTCACGGTAATAGAATCTTCAGGCAGTTCTTGAAACATAAACTCATCTGTCCAATCATCACCAATAGCGAAAACAAAATCGTACTCGTGTTCCGTGTACACACGCATAGATGCTCTACCTTTATTCACATTACTACTTTTTATTTCCATTACCTTATTACCGTTTAACACGCTTAAATCGTCATTGGCAATTAAGCTAGTTAGTACCGTATTTAATTCAACAGAACGCTTTTGACCAAAATCAGGATCTGTTTTTCTGTAATGCCATGCTAAAGAGTAATTTTTCTCTTCTATAAAACTTCCAGGAGTACGATCAACAAAAGATTCCAATACCGGTAAAATCTTCTCCATCCAGTCTTTCTTTACGGTTTCCAGCATTCTAAACTCTTCGCCACCTTGCGAGATCCACACACCATGCTCTACGATCATGTTGTATTTTTTTGGTAAGAACCATTTAGTAAACGTTTCTTTATCCCGACCACTAATTAAATACATATCTGTATTTGGTTGAGATGATATCTGGTCTAAAAGCTTGTACAATTCTTCGTCGGGAGATGCCTTTTGCGGGTCTGGGTTAAAACCTGCCAAAGTTCCGTCGTAGTCTAAGAATACCAATCTTCTTTTGGCTTTTTTATAGTCATCCATTACCGTATCCATAAGATTTGTGGATAGTTTTTTGGACTTATAGGTTTGATCTTTCTCCTGTTGTCCCACTAGGGAATTCATGAAGTCGTTAGCCCACCTTTCTACATTATAACGTTCTAATCGCTTTTGTAATAGGGTATTTCTAGAAATTTGCTCTTCTTCAGGCATATTGATAGCCTCATAAAGCGAATCTGCTATTTGTTCAAAGTTGTTAGGGTTAATTAGTAAAGATTCGTTCATTTCATTGGCAGAACCAGCCATTTCGCTAAGAATTAATACGCCCGTCTTATCCGTTCTTGTAGCAATGTATTCTTTGGCTACCAAGTTCATACCATCTCTAATTGGTGTTAACCAAGCAATATCTGAAGAAGTGTATAAATCAATCAGATTATCGAAGGGCATGGATCTGTAGAAATACCAAATTGGGGTCCAGCTAACGGTTGAAAGTTCTCCGTTTATACGACCAACTAACTCATCTACTTCCCGTTTTAATAATTGATATTGTGGTACGTTAGATCGGGAAGGAACGGCAAGAATGATAAGTCTTACTTTCTCTTTATATTGAGGGTATTTATTCAAGAAATACTCAAAAGCATTTAAACGTTTTGCAATACCTTTAGTGTAATCTAAGCGGTCAATAGATAAAAAGAATTTAGCATCTGGTGCAGATTTTTTATGAGTGTCCAATCTTTTTTGCAGTTCAGATTTTTCAGTTTCGCTGCGTTGGGAATGTTCTTTGGCTGCTTCACTGAATTTTTTATAATCAATACCCATTGGGAAGGAGTCTACTTTAATCACTCTATCATCAAGATAGACATCATTAAAACTAACTTCTAAGCCCAATAGTCTACGTACAGAGCTTAAAAAGTGTCGTTCGTAGTCATAGGTGTGGAAACCAATTAAATCTGAACCCAGTAAACCTAGTAAAACTTCTTTACGCCATGGTAATGTTCTAAATATTTCAAATGAAGGAAAAGGAATGTGTAAAAAGAACCCGATAGAAATATCCGGTCTTTCTGCACGTACCATTTGTGGTACCAACATCAGCTGGTAATCATGAATCCAAATGGTATCTTCATTATCCGCTTTAGCTAGAATGGCATCGGCAAACTTTTGATTTACCGCTTTATAAATTTCCCAACTTTCCAATTCAAACTCAGAATACTCTAAAAAATAATGGAAAAGTGGCCAAACTGTTCTATTGCTAAATCCGTAGTAAAATCCCTCGACCTCTTTTTCTGTCAAGTTAACTTTAGAAGAACCGTGTTCAGCGAGTGCGCTATCGATTTTTGGTATCAACTCTTCTGGTATTTCTTCATCCGTCAATCCGCTCCAACCGATCCAAAGGCTATCACCGCCAGAGTGTACGGATTTCATTCCAGTAGCCAGTCCACCTACACTTGGCACTGCAGTAATGTCTCCATTGCTAATTTGTAATTGTACAGGTAGTCTATTTGAGATAATGATAGTTTTCGCCATAAAAGAGATTTTTTTGCTACTTTTTGATAATTATTTCTCTAAATTTCGGGAAAAAGGAGGGCAATACCAATTGAAACCTCATATGAATCAACATTTTTATTGAATGGATAATTTAGACTACGGAATAATAGGAAATTGTAGAAGTGCCGCATTAATATCAAAGACAGGAAGTATAGACTGGTGTTGTTTGCCAGAATTTGATAGTCCGTCAGTATTTGCCAAATTATTGGATGACTCTATTGGAGGAAGTTTTGAAATCAATGTAGATGATAGTTATGAAATTTCACAGAAGTACGAGCAGTATACCAATATTTTAATAACTTCCTTTAAATCTGGCAATGACCATTTTGAGATTCATGATTTTATGCCCAGATATCGTAAAGAGGAGAAAAAGTATCATTCTCCTCCAGAATTGATACGGTATTTTAAGCATATCTCCGGTAAACCTAGTTTTTCGGTATTATATGACCCTAAGTTAGAGTATGCAATGGGTACCACCGATACCTTTATCAAAAAAGATTTCATAGCAAGTCTAACGCACGATGTAAAGTTCGATACTGTTTTTTTATATACCTCTTTCAATAAAGAATCTGTTGCAAACAGCGCAGAGCTCACGTTAACACAAGATGAGTTTATGTTAATGGGCTACAACGAGAAATTGTTATTGCCAACCACGGAAAGAGCGTATTTAGAATTGCAAAATACAAAGGTGTATTGGTTAAACTGGTCTAATTTAACGCCTACCTACAAAAAATTCAACGAAGAAATTTCTAGAAGTGCGCTGACCTTAAAGCTTTTAAGCTATGACAAAACCGGTGCCGTATTAGCGGCTGCAACAACTTCATTGCCAGAAACTATTGGAGAGGTACGTAATTGGGATTATCGCTTTTGTTGGATCCGTGATGCCTCTATGGTAATTAAGGTAGTATCAGAATTGGGTCATAAGAATGTCGCTCGACGTTATTTGCAATTCATTATTGATTTAATACCAGATAAAGCAGAAAAGCTACAGATCATGTACGGTATTAATAAGGAGAAAAAATTAACCGAAGAAACATTGGAGCACTTGGCAGGTTACAAAGGCTCAAAACCTGTACGTATCGGTAATGCGGCATATCACCAAAAACAGAATGATATTTATGGTATTCTGATGGATGTGATATATGAGCAGATGGTAAAATTCAGCATTGATATTGAAAATGGTGAAGATTTATGGGCGATAACAAAAGGAATCGTTTGGATAGTTAGCAACAATTGGAAGGATGCCGATAAAGGTATTTGGGAGTTTCGTGCGGAAGACAGGCATTTTACCTTCTCAAAAGTATTATGTTGGACAGCCTTAGACCGTGCTATAAAAGTGGCGGAGATGTTAGGTAAAAAGCACAAAATTGAAAAATGGGAACCAATTAGAGCTGAAATCTGGAAAGATATCTATGATAATGCATGGAATGAGGAAGTAGGGGCATACACGCAATCTTACGGCTCTAAAGAGCTAGATGCTTCCGTATTACTAATGGAATCTTATGGATGTGTAAAAGCTAAAGATGAGCGCTATGTAAAAACGGTTAATGCAATCGGTAAAGAATTAAGTAATGACGGGTTGCTATACCGTTATAAGAATGAAGATGATTTTGGTTTGCCATCGTCCTCATTTACAGTATGTACATTCTGGTATATAAATAGCTTGTTCAAAATTGGAGAACGCAAAAAAGCACTTGAATATTTTGAGCGATTATTGAGTTATAGTAATCATTTAGGTCTGTTCAGTGAAGATATTGATTTTAAGACCAAAAGATTGTTAGGAAACTTCCCTCAAGCATACTCACATTTAGCCTTGATAGAGTGTGCTATTAACTTCTCTAAAAAGGATAGTGAAGATCAAATGATGGAGTCTCTAAGAGAATAATAAATCGTTGACATAAGCCTTGATTTTATTAATTAGGGCTTTAAAATGTTGCTCTGTCGTAAAGGGATTCATAACGGTAATACGTAAATAGTGTATTCCTTTTAACTTGGTTTGCACAATATAAAATTCGCCATCTTCTAAAAGAAATTGGCGAATTTTTATATTTAAGGCGTTTAGACTTTCTGTATCTGAATTTGGTGGGCAGTATCTAAAACATACTATGTTGGACATTGGTTGCAGTGCCAATTCAAAATTTCGTTCTTGATCAATTAAATTTGCAAATAGCGCACCGATATCATAAAGATGGGTGACATTGGCGTCAAAAACTTCTTCTCCGTATAGTTTTAAAAGTGTGAACCAGTTAATACCCATCATGTTTTTGGTACATTCAAACGTGCGTTTACCAGAGTTGTACCAATCTTCATGTTCAGAATCAGATAATAGGTAATCTGCTTTTTGACTAAAGGTAGTTTTTGCGTTAATCTCGTTTTTAAAGAGTAGGGCAGTGGTCAATGCCGGCATCATCATCATTTTATGTCCATCAATTACAACTGAGTCCGCTTGCTCTATACCTTTAAGGGTATACTTATATTTTTTAGAAAAAATTCCCGCTCCACCATGGGCACCGTCTACATGGAACCAGATATGATGTTTTTTAGCAAACTCACCTATGATTTCAAGATTATCGAATATTCCAGTTGCTGTGGAAGGTGCACTACCAACAATGGCAAATACTTCAATACCATTTTCAATTGCTTCATTAAGTTTGGTTTCTAGAACATCGGTATCCATGCTAAACTCTTTTGTAACAGGAACTTTAATAATACCTTGTTCGCCTAATCCCATGATTCTTGCGGCCCGATCAACGCAGTAATGCGCTTCTTCGCTCACCATAATTCCCAGTTGATTTTGATTGCCTTCATTCCAGATATCTTGCTTTGAAATGGCTTTTCTAGCACTCAATAATGCAGTTAGGTTCGCTAAGGTTCCCCCAGAAGTTAAAAATCCTCCTGAAAAATCATTGAACCCAATTTTTTGGCAAATGAACTCTACAATAATTCGCTCAATTGCATTGGAAGACATTCCCATTTCATAAACCGCTGTTCCATTATTTAATAAAGAACTAATTAAACTTGTTAATGCTGTAATTGGCGCAGGCGGACTCACTTGATGACCAATGTAATGTGGGTGGTGAATATGTGTGGTTCTATTGGTGATTTCTTTGAACAAATCCTCACTATTTCCGTTAGATAAAAAATCTCTCCAAAATTCAAGTTCATTTTCCGGATTGTTCCAATCAATGGCATTACGGGAAGTTGCATTTAGCTTATCCTGTAAATGTGAAGTCAGTTGATCAATTAATTGATGCCCGTTTGAATTAAAATCTGAAGTGTTATAAACCTGCTCTAGTAATTTCTTGTTCATAGTTTAAAAATAGTCGCAATATCAATGTTTACCAAACAAAAAAACCGCCCCAATTGGGACGGTTTAATATTCAAGTTACCAAACAACAAAAGGTAATCTGAATTAGTCAAACGTATAACCGTTGTCTGCAGCAACCTTATCGGCAATTTGTGTGCGTAAGGCAACTACATTAGGGTAGTTTGTATATTTTGTAAAACGTTTAAGTCCCATTAACATCATTCTTTGCTCATCACCTTCAGCAAAAGAAATAATAGCTTCTTTTCCTTTATTGATGATGGTTTCAGTTGCATTGAACAAATATAATCTAGACATCGCTATTTGTGTAGCTTGAGCTTCCTCGCCAAAACGTTTTGCATTTTTCTCTGTACGTAATAAAGCAGATTCTGCCATATATACCTCAATAAGAATATCAGATGCCGCCAACATTAATTGTTGATGTTTTTCTAATTCTGGACCATATTTCTGAACGGCAGAACCGGCAACCATTAAAAATACCTTTTTTAATCTTTTTAGAATATCTTTTTCCTCGGCAAATAATTCTGAAAAATCAGGAGTATCAAAAGAAGGAATACCCATTAACTCTTCACCAACCGCCGTAGCAGGACCTAAAAGATCTACATGGCCTTTCATGGCTTTTTTAACAAGCATACCAACGGCCAACATTCTATTGATTTCGTTAGTACCTTCATAAATACGTGCAATTCTTGAATCTCTCCAAGCAGATTCCATAGGAGTATCGGCACTAAAGCCCATACCACCAAAAATTTGGATTCCTTCGTCAGTAGTATTTTGGCAATCTTCAGAAACGGCTACTTTAAGAATAGAACATTCAATTGCATATTCTTCAACACCTTTTAGTTCAGCTTCTTGGTGTGTATTACCTTCAGCTTCACGAATAGCAATACGGTCTTCAATATTCTTGGCAGCTCTATAACTGGCAGACTCATCTACATAAACACTGGTAGCCATATCCGCAATCTTAGACTTAATGGCGCCAAAGTTCATAATAGGAGTTTTGAACTGAATACGCTCGTTAGCATATTTAGTAGCTTCACCAATAACTCTTCTTTGTGCATCTAAACAAGCAGCGGCCAATTTAATACGCCCCACATTTAAAGCGTTCATTGCAATCTTAAATCCGTTTCCTCTAGTAGAAAGCATATTCTCAACGGAAACTTTTGTTTCATTGAAGAATACCTGACGGGTAGAAGAGGAGTGGATACCTAATTTCTTTTCCTCATCACCTAAAGTGATTCCGTTACTTGGGTCATTTTCAACGATAAAACCAGTAATGTTTTTATCATCTTCAATACGTGCAAATACAATAAACATGTTACAGAAACCTGCATTTGAAATCCACATTTTCTGACCTGTAATGCTATAAGATTTACCATCTTCAGAAAGAACAGCTTTCGTTTTTCCTGAGTTTGCATCAGAACCAGCACCTGGTTCGGTAAGGCAATATGCGCCAAACCACTCTCCTGAAGCTAATTTTGGAACATATTTTTGTTTTTGCTCTTCTGATCCATAAAGGGTAATTGGCATTGTACCAATACCCGTATGCGCTCCAAAAGCAGTACTGAAGGATCCAGTAGCCCCAGAAATATAATCACATACCAACATAGTAGAAACAAAGCCCATGCCCATACCACCATATGATTCCGGTACAGCAACACTCAATAACCCTAACTCACCTGCTTTACGCATAGTTTCTTCAGTGAAAGCATAATCTTTATTTTCAAAACGCTCCCAATGTGCCCAAAGTTCTCTGTCAACAAATTCTTTGGTACTCTCACGCATCATGCGTTGCTCTTCGTTCAAATCTTCAAGTGTGAAAACGTCTTCACAATTAGTTTCCTTTACAAGGAACTGTCCTCCTCTAAGAATATCTTTTTTTGCTGTATCTGTACTCATGTTGTTAATAGTATTTAGTATAAAATAATTAGTATTATGTATTCTATAAATACACTAATAGTAATTGATAAAAGTTGTTAATTCAAAAATTCAAATATACCTGCCGCACCTTGACCTGTACCTACGCACATGGTTACCATACCATATTTGCCCTGCATATTTCTTTTACGCATTTCATCAAATAACTGTACGGATAATTTAGCACCGGTGCAACCTAATGGATGACCAAGCGCAATAGCACCA
This sequence comes from Maribacter sp., assembly GCA_020629285.1. Lineage (GTDB taxonomy): Bacteria > Bacteroidota > Bacteroidia > Flavobacteriales > Flavobacteriaceae > Maribacter. The sequence goes on along the minus strand of JAHDDP010000023.1, from coordinate 28,693 downwards.
CCATTTACGTTGACAATATCTTGATTCAGATTTAATTCACGCATAACCGCTAATGATTGTGAGGCAAATGCTTCGTTCAATTCTATCAAATCAATATCGTTCTGTTTTAATCCCGCCTGCTTCAATGCTTTTGGAATGGCGGCAACAGGACCAATACCCATAATTCTAGGCGGTACACCTGCGGCAGCATAATTAACTAAACGAGCAATAGGCTCAAGATTTAATTCTTTCACCATTTCTTCGCTCATGATTAAAACGAACGCTGCACCATCACTCATTTGAGATGAATTTCCCGCGGTAACACTACCACCTGCAGCAAATACGGGACGAAGTTTGTTTAAAACTTCTACCGAAGTACCTTTTCTAGGTCCTTCATCTTTGGTTACCGTATATTTGCGATGTGCTTTTTTTCCGTTAGCGTCCAAGTATGTTTCTTCTACTTCTATTGGGGCTATCTGACTTTGAAAACGGTCTTCAGCTTGCGCTTTTAAAGCTTTCATGTGTGAGTTGTAGGCAAAGTTATCTTGGTCTTCTCTTGAAACCTTGTACTCATTAGCTACAGCTTCTGCGGTATTACCCATGCCCCAGTAGTAATCTTCATGACCAGAACTTGCCAAGTCATAGTTTAGTTCCGGTTTGTTACCTGTCATAGGAACAGAACTCATACTTTCTGCGCCTCCGGCAATGATGCAATCTGCCATTCCGGCCTGAATCTTAGCTGCGGCAACACCAATAGTCTCTAAGCCCGAAGCACAGAATCTATTTACGGTGACACCTGGTACATCAACAATATCCAATCCCATTAATGAAATTAGCCTTGCCATGTTCAGACCTTGAGAACCTTCTGGCATTGCGTTACCAACGATAACATCATCAATACGTTTTTTATCGAATTGTGGCAATTCCTTCATCATATACTCAATGGTCTCGGCAGCCAATTCATCTGTACGCTTAAAACGGAAAACACCTTTTGGAGCTTTTCCAACAGCAGTTCTATATCCTTTTACTATATATGCAGTTTTCATTTTTTATGCTTTAGGCTATTAGCTTTTAGCTATTAGCATTTAATTGTTGTTTTATAATTGACCTCTAGCTTATCACCAGAGGTTAATAGCTACGTATTTCTAATTACGTAACGGCTTACCAGTTTTCAACATATGCTGAATACGCTCCAAAGTTTTTCTTTCGGTACATAACGATAAGAAAGCTTCACGCTCTATATCCAATAAATATTGCTCGGATACTCGCGTAGGTTCTGATAAATCGCCACCTGCCATAACATAGGCGAGTTTGTTAGCAATTTTCTTATCGTGTTCGCTAATGTAATGGCTGGCCTCCATAGAGTCAGTACCAACTACGAACATACCTAACGCTTGTTTACCCAATACTTTGATATCGTTCCGGGCTGCTGGTTGCGTATAACCAGATTCTGCCATTAATATAGCATGCGCCTTGGCAGTTGCAATTTGTCGGTCTTTATTGACCACTACAACATCTTTACCTTTTTGAAGTAATCCTAAATCAAAAGCTTCGTAAGCAGAAGTAGACACTTTAGCCATACCAATGGTTAAGAAGTACTCTTGCAATACATTCAATTCCACATCACCTTTCTTGAAAGTATCTTGAGCACGTAAGGCCATTTCCTTAGAGCCACCTCCACCAGGAAGGACACCAACTCCAAATTCAACAAGACCCATATAAGTCTCAGCTGCCGCAACAACTTTATCTGCATGTAAAGAAATTTCACATCCACCACCTAAAGCCATACCATGTGGAGCGGAAATAGTAGGAATTGAAGAGTAGCGCATACGCATCATCGTATCCTGGAAGTACTTAATAGCCATGTTAAGCTCATCATATTCTTGCTCAACCGCCATCATGAAAATCATACCAATATTTGCACCTACAGAGAAGTTGGCAGCTTGGTTACCAACAACCAAACCTTGAAAATCTTTTTCGGCCATGTCTATGGCTTTGTTCAGACCATTTAAAACATCACCACCAATTGTATTCATTTTAGATTGGAACTCTACATTTAAAATTCCGTCACCTAAATCTTCAACAACAACATCGGCATTTTTAAATACCTCTTTAGATTTTCTAATGTTATCTAATATGATAAACGCATCTTGACCAGGAATCTTTTCCATGGATTTTTTCGGAATATCATAAAAATAGGTGCTTCCTTCTTTTACTGAGTAAAAAGAATCTTTACCCGCAGATTTCATTTCTTGAACCCAAGCTGCAGCTTCTAAACCTTCAGCTTTAATAAATTCAAGACCTTTATCTAGACCAACGGCATCCCAAATTTGGAAAGGACCATGTTCCCAACCAAAACCAGCTTTCATAGCATCGTCTATCTTATAAAGTTCATCTGTTATTTCAGGTATTCTATGGGATACGTAAGCGAACAACTGCCCGAAACTCTTACGGTAGAATTCACCTGCTTTATCTTTTCCTCCACAAAGAACAGCAAAGCGATCAACAACTTTGTCAATCGTTTTTGTTAACTCTAATGTGGCAAATTTTGCACTCTTTTTAGACCGATAATCCATCGTCTCTAAATCAAGCGTTAATATTTCAGTTTTGCCTTTATCATTTTTAGATTTCTTGTAAAAACCTTGTCCTGTTTTACTTCCTAACCATTTGTTTTCCATCATTGTGTTGATGAAACCAGGTAGTTTAAATAAATCATGACGCTCATCGTCTTTACAGTTATCATAAATACCATTTGCAACGTGCACAAGTGTATCTAACCCAACAACATCAACGGTTCTGAATGTAGCTGACTTTGGTCTGCCAATTACAGGACCTGTCAATTTATCTACTTCTTCTACTGTCATATCCATATCTTTTACCATATGGAAAAGACTTTGAATACTGAATATCCCTATTCTATTACCTATAAATGCAGGTGTATCTTTAGCAACAACAGAAGTTTTACCTAAGAATTTTTCACCGTAACCATTTAAGAAACTCAATACATCTGCATCTGTTTTTGGACCAGGAATGATTTCAAAAAGTTTTAAATAACGTGCAGGATTAAAAAAGTGAGTACCACAGAAATGTTTTTGAAAATCTTCACTTCTGCCTTCAGACATAAATTTGATTGGAATACCAGAAGTGTTAGAAGTGATAAGTGTACCAGGTGTACGGTACTTCTCAAGATTCTCGAACACTTGTTTTTTGATATCCAAACGTTCAACAACAACCTCGATAATCCAATCTACCTGAGATACCTTTGCAATATCATCCTCCAAGTTTCCTGTTGTGATGCGATTTGCAAAATTTTGATGGTAAATAGGAGATGGTTTAGATTTCAACGCTGCTTTTAAAGCATCGTTAACCATTCTATTACGAACTACCTTATCTTCTAAGGTTAAACCTTTCGCTTTTTCTTTGTCATTTAGTTCACGAGGAACAATATCTAACAATAAAACCTCTACGCCAATATTTGCAAAATGGCAGGCAATACCGCTACCCATTATTCCTGAGCCAATTACTGCTACTTTTTTAATGTGCTTGTTCATGTACTTTATGCTGTATTAATTTGATAAGTTGTTTTAAAATAATTTTTTGTCTGCAATAAGCTTATTGATGGCATCGGTGACTTCAAAAAAAGATTCTAATTTTTCTTCGGTGACTTCATTTTTTACTGCCTCGTTAAATCGTAAAACGGTACTTTTTGAATCATTTCTTTTTTCCAAACCAAAATCGGTTAAGTAAATAAGAACCCCTCTGCCATCCTTTGGGTTTGGTTTTCTTAGTATTAAACCTTTTTGTTCCATACTCTTCAAAATTCTAGAAAGGCTCGTAGCCTCCATTCCCATTTTTGGACCTAGTGAAGTAGATGGTGTGCCAGTCTTTGGATCAATACTCAATAAGGTAAAGCCAACAGCCATAGTAGAATCAAAATTCTTTGCTTCTTCATTATACATTCTTGCTACTGCTTGCCAAGTAGCTCTTAATGCATAATCTATTGTTGCATCTTTCATACTCTTTTAGTTGGTTTTCAAATATAAGAAAATTTATTATGCATGCATAATAAATTTAGTTTAAATTTTAGTTAAGAAGTAATTATAGAGAAATAGTAGTCCGTAATTATTTATACGATATTTTGCCAATTACATAATATAGCGGTGTGTTTATTAACTATATAGGATTAGAATGAAGTATTCATTATATGGTTTTGCGATTAATGAAATGAACATTTATAACTAAAAACACCCAAGTAAGTATCATTTCTGAATCTTAATTGGGTGTTTTTATTACCTGTAAAATAGCTTTTAAATACTATCAATGCTCATAGATGTCATTATATAGCGCCATGTATTTCTGCTTGATAATTTTTCTTTTCAACTTCATGGTAGGGGTAAGGTGTCCGCCTTCCATACTCCAAGCATCTGGTGTAAGTCTAAACTGTTTCACTTTCTCCCATTTGGCAAATTTCTCATTTGCTTCATCAATTTCTTGTTGGTACCTATTTAAGACTTTTTCATTGGATATGAGACTGGCATTGTCAGATACCTTAATATGATGTATAGAAGCCCATTCTTTTAAAAACTCAAAGTCTGGTTGAATTAAAGCGGCAGGCATTTTTTCACCTTCACCGACCACCATAATCTGTTCAATAAATCTAGATTGCTTAAAACGATTTTCTAAAAGCTGTGGCGCTACATATTTACCACCAGAGGTTTTGAACATTTCCTTTTTACGATCGGTAATTTTTAAGAATCCTTCACTGTCAAGTTCACCAATATCTCCCGTTAAGAAATAACCGTCAACAATGACTTCTTTGGTTTTTTCTTCATCCTTATAATAGCCCATCATTACTTGTGGACCTTTAATACAAATTTCACCGTCAGATGCAATTTTGACTTCGGTCTGCCCAATAGGTTTTCCTACGGTACCAATTTTAAATCCGCCTTCGCGCATATCATTAACTGATATGACCGGAGAAGTTTCGGATAGTCCGTAGCCTTCCATAAGTCCAAATTCCGCAGCATTGAATATTCTTGATAATCGTGGTTGTAACGCGGCACTACCAGAAGCTATTAAGCCAAGGTTGCCGCCTAAACCTTCTTTCCATTTACTGAAAATTAATTTTCTTGCTATAGATAATTTCTTTTCGTACCACCAACCATTTTGTCCGTAGGGCTCGTACGCTAGTCCTATATCTACCGCCCAAAAGAACAATTTCTTTTTTATACCGGTTAGCTCTGTACCTTTGGCATATATTTTATCGTATACTTTTTCTAAAAGGCGTGGTACCGCTGTCATAACATGCGGACTGGTCTCTTTTAAGTTGTCACTTATTTTGTCAAGCGACTCTGCATAGTAGATAGATACGCCTCTATACTGATAAAGGTATATTAGCATACGCTCATACACATGGCATAGAGGTAAGAAACTTAATGCCTTTGTTTTACCGTCCTCTATAGGAAAACGTTTAGAACTTTCAATAGCGTTACTTACCAAATTATTATGTGATAGCATAACCCCTTTGGGTCTACCAGTGGTACCAGATGTGTAAATTAATGTTGCCAGATCGTTTGGTGAAACGGCGTTCATTAAACTTTCTACTTCTACTTGGTTAGATGTATCTGCACCTAATTCAAGGACTTTTTCCCAATTATCACAATTAGCAATCTCATCAAATGAGTATACGTTTTCTAAACTCTTTACTTGGTCTTTAATTGCAGATACTTTTTCATATACTTCGTCACAAGAAACAAAACAGAATTTTGCTTCTGAATGATTTAGCACATAAGCATAATCCTCTTCTGATATTGTTGGGTAGATTGGGACGTTTTGTGCACCAAGTTGAAGAATGCCGATATCCATAATATTCCACTCCGTTCTATTGGTAAGTGATATTACGGCAATCTTGTCATTGGGTTTGACCCCAAGGCGTAAAAGCCCTCGACTAATAGTGTTTGCTTTATCTATATATTCTTGAGTAGATGTTTTAATCCACTCGCCATTTGTTTTTGACACCAATGCCTCTTTTAAGGCATGCTTTTCAAGCTGATAATATGGAAAGTCAAAAAGACGGGTAACTTTTTGCATACTTAATTTCTAATAAGAATTGCAAAATAGTGAAAGAACTCCATATTTTAAAATTGTATTGTTAAATAAATCAGCATCTCATTACAATATTCTTAATTAGAGCTTATTAGCATATCATACGTCGAATTTTACCATTTATCTACAATAAATTGTATTTGAACGTGTTATGTATACGTCTTAAATATTTGTAAGAAAATTCTTTAAAAATATATTTTAGATTTGAGAAATATTATTTGTCCCAAATTGTAGCATAATGGAAAAAAACTACTTACCTAAATTGTACTTAAAGTTAACAATCATCATTGCCGGTATTATTTTACCATTTGGCATTAGTGCTAAAACCGAACCGTTCAATTGCGATTACAATGCATATTTGTTTCAATATAATGATATTTATGCCTTAGATCTTGCGTCGGGTAGTTCTTATTTAGTTGCAGAAAATATAACACCGGGCAATGTAAACGGTGTTGGTTATAATGCAACCGATGGTTATTTATGGGGATACCTATCTACCCCATCAAGCACAATTGTAAGAATTGGAAAAGATTACACGGTAAATCAATATACAATTCCAGAATTACCAACAGGTAATAAATATGTCGGTGATATTTCACCTGATGGTGTTTATTATTTTAAGGCAGGAGGTTTCTCTTACTTCAAAGTCGATATCAATCCTGCTTCGCCAACATATCTAGAATATTTGGGTGCATTTGAATTAAGTCAAAGTCTTGGTATTGCAGATTGGGCTTTTAATGCTGCAGATGGCAATTTATACACAGTAGAAGGGAAATCAAGAAAACTATATAAAATCGACCCTGCAACCGGTAAGGTTTATAATTTAGGGGAAGTGCCTATTCTTGAAGGTTTAAGCTACACTTTTGGTGCGGTTTATTTTGATGTAGATGGTAACTTTTACATATCTGCTAACCAAACCGGGTCTGTATATAAAATAGAGAATGTTCAAGATATTTCTAATGGAAATATGAACTCTAATATTTTTGCGTTTGGTCCGGCAGCTTCTAGTAATGATGGTGCACGTTGCCCAACAGCTCCCGTACCGCAAGAAGATTGTATGAACGGAATAGATGATGATGGTGATGGACTAGTGGATTGCGACGATCCTTCATGTTCTGGTGTGGCATCATGCCCTGTAATCGTTACTACTTCCAGTGCCAGTAAAGGAGGCTTGGAAAGTAATGATAGATTGGCGAATTTAATTAGTAAAAGAAATTTTAATAGGGCTAAATCCAATTATGTCTTTAATAAAGAAACGGCAAAAAAAGTAGTTAAGAATGCTTATTACGGATTAAGTTCTAAAACCGCGATAAATGAAATTCCTTTAAGCAGTTTAGTGCCACTGGGTATCGTTGGTGAAACAAGTACTATAGAATCTTCGCCTTCAGATTTACTCGATTTAACAAACGCCTCCGATATTTATTCGGTTGATTATCTAAGCGGTACTGAAAATTTAGGGTCGTTAATGGTCATTAAAACAGATAATGCGGTTTATGAGCATAGCAAGTTCATTTGTGATCGTTTTCTTGGTGCGCAATTATTATCGGTTTCTAATATTCAATTACGTGAAAAAGATTTTATTAAGTCGATCATTAAACAACCTGATGGTAGTTTAGAATTCGCATTGACTTTTTCAGCAAGAGTAAATGACGATGATAAATTTACGATAGAATCGCATTGGAATATTGATGCCTATGCCAATGAGACATCTTATTACAATTTTCAAATCTGGTCGAATTCCGTAGACGATTTATTGTTATTGGCAGATGAAATTTTAAATCTACTAGAGGTTAATGCTGATATCACGCAGTACAACGGGTCAACGCCTCCGCCGGTATTCGTAAAGTCGGCAAGCTATAAAAATGGTGAAGTGTTACTGAATATCGTAAACAATAATAATTCGCAAAGTATTAACTTGGAGGGTGGCTTAAAGCTTACTGAAACCAGTGATACCGAAGTGCTGGGGGTATCAGCGGATATAGATGGATATTTAGATGCCGTTGCTCTTAAAACCGGCACCTTGTTCGATCTTGGTTTTAGAATAAGTGCAGGTTTAGGTACCACGCCAGACGACTTGTTCGTAGCAGATGCACCATGGGGTCTAGATGACTTGGCAAATGATACCAATGTTGAAACGTATGAAGTTTTGCCCGCCGATGGTCCTTATGTAGGTGATGGTTATCCTATAGAAAGAAATATAAAATTAGAAGGCACTACAAGTACTTATTTAGGTGTGTATCGTGCTTTGAGCCCTAGGTTTACCGCTGTAAATTTAAGTGATTATGGTAAAGTAAGTTTTGAGGCAAAAGGAACCGGTAATTTAGATGTGCAGTTGATAAAGGGTGACGGTTCAATATATAAAACTAGTATTGGCTTAGATGGTGAAATGGGTGAATATACCTTATCTGCAACCGATTTTAAAAATGACTTAGATGCGGGTACTGATTTCTCTGATATAAAAGTACTTTCCTTTAATCTAGTTGCCGAAAATGGATATGCAGAAGAGAAGTCTATGGAGCTACAAAATATAGATTTTCATAATCGTGAGCTGGGTCAAGAGTTTGTAGATTCAGATTTGAATAAGTCAATTGTATATCCGAACCCAATGATAGAAAGTTCTAGTTTATACTTTTTTGAAGAAAAGGCAGATACCTATCAGTTAGATATTTATTCTTTGAGTGGCAGATTACTTGGTAACCACCATATGGAAGGTGAAAGTGTAGCAGGGCAGAATGAAATAACGATAAAAAGAAAAGACTTATTCCCAGGGTTATACCTATACAAACTACAAAACTCTAGTGAAAAAACATGGAGCGGTAGATTGTTGGTTAGATAATACGTTATGGTTGTAAAAAAAGCTGTGTACCCCAGACATGGGAGTGCACAGCTTTTGCTTTTTTATGAATATGCAATGGCTATTTCTGATTATCAACCCACGTTTTAGCATTTTTAAACGCTTCTAACCATGGTGAAACTTCATCAGTTCTATCCGTTGGATAATGTGCCCAGTTCCATGGAAAGATAGAACGTTCTATATGTGGCATAGTTACTAAGTGACGACCAGTTTTATCGCAAAGCATAGCGGTGTTGAAATCACTACCATTCGGGTTTGCCGGGTAACCTTCGTAACCATATTTAGCTACAATATAATAATTCTCTTCAGATAGTGGTAAAGCAAATTTACCCTCACCATGAGAAATCCATACTCCAAGTTTACTACCTTCTAAAGAAGAAAGCATTACAGAGTTATTTTTCTGAATTTCTACGGATGTAAAATTACTCTCGTGCTTATGAGAATCGTTGTACGTCATTTTACCGTGGGATTCATGCTCCGGATTAATTAAATCCAACTCCATAAACAACTGACATCCGTTACAAATACCTACAGATAACGTATCTGGTCTGGCAAAGAAGTTTTTTATAACCGTGTTTGCCTTCTCGTTATACTTAATAGCTCCGGCCCATCCTTTTGCACTACCTAGCACGTCAGAGTTGGAGAAACCACCAACAGCACCTAAAAATTGAATATCCTCTAAATTCTCACGACCAGAAATTAAATCGGTCATATGAACGTCTTTTACATCAAATCCTGCTAAATACATAGCATTTGCCATTTCACGCTCAGAATTACTTCCTTTTTCGCGTAGAATAGCTGCTTTTGGTCTACTTGAAATTTCTGAACGGTTTGGTAGTGTTATAGCTGCTGAACTTGGAAATTTGTATTGTAAAGGCTGAACTTTATAATTATCAAATCTATCTTTTGCTAAATCGTTTGCAGTTTGCTGATTATCTAGTAAGTACGATGTTTTGAACCAAGTGTCACGAAGGCTTTCAATGTTAAGTCCCATTTCCATACCGTTGTTTTTAACGGTAAGTGTTGCTTCATTAGAAACTGTTCCAATTTTTCTGACATCAATATTCTTAGACTTCAATATAGTTTCAACGCTATCATCTTTAGATTGAAAAACAATACCTGCATTTTCAGAAAACAATACTTTAATTGTATCTGGTTCTCCAAGTCCGGTTAAATCTAATTGAGCTCCTAAATTTGTATCGGCAAAACAAAGTTCTAATAAAGTCGTAATTAATCCGCCAGAAGCAACATCATGTCCTGCAACTATTTTATCCTCTTTAATTAAAGATTGAATAGAATTAAAAACAGTTTTGAAGTAAGCCGAATCAGTGATGGTAGGAGTTTCGTTGCCAATACTATTTCTAGTTTGGGCAAAAGAAGAACCGCCTAATTTAAAGTTATCTTTAGATAGGTTGATGTAGTAGATAGAACCAGCGCCTTTCTGTAAAACTGGCTCAACCACTTTAGTAATATCACTACAATTACCGGCAGCTGAAATTACTACGGTACCAGGAGAGATAACATCACCATCTTTATATTTTTGCTTCATGGAAAGGGAATCCTTTCCCGTAGGTACGTTAATGCCTAAATCGATAGCAAAATTAGATACAGCCTGTACAGCTTTGTATAGTCGTGCATCTTCACCTTCATTTTTGCAAGGCCACATCCAGTTGGCAGAAAGTGATACAGAAGTTAATCCGTCTTTAAGCGGAGCCCAAACCAAATTGGTCAATGATTCCGCAATACTATTTTTACTACCTGCAGCAGGGTCGATCAATGCAGAAATAGGAGAGTGCCCAATACTAGTAGCGATTCCTTCTTTTCCTTTAAAATCCAACGCCATTACCCCGCAGTTGTTCAACGGTAATTGTAACGGACCAACACATTGTTGTTTTGCGACACGACCACCAACACAACGGTCAACCTTGTTTGTAAGCCAATCTTTACTGGCAACGGCTTCTAGTTGTAGAACGGCATCCAGGTAATCATGGAAAAATTCCAATGAATACGCTGCATTTTTATAATCGCGTTTTACGGTACTATCTGTCATCACTGTTTTGGGAGAACTACCGAACATATCCGATAATTCTAAATCCATAGGCTTAGCACCGTTGGTTTTAGATTCAAAAGTAAAACGGTCGTCACCAGTAACCTCACCAACTTCATACATTGGTGAACGCTCACGGTCAGCAATACGTTTTAAGAGGTCTACATCATTTTTACCGATTACAAGACCCATACGTTCTTGAGATTCGTTTCCTATGATTTCTTTAGCGGATAGGGTAGGGTCACCAACAGGTAACTTATCTAAATCTATTTTACCACCAGTTTCCTCTACAAGTTCAGATAAACAGTTCAGGTGTCCGCCGGCTCCGTGATCATGGATAGAAACAATGGTGTTTTCATCACTTTCTACCATACCACGAATGGCATTGGCAGCTCTTTTTTGCATTTCAGGATTAGAACGTTGTACGGCATTAAGTTCAATAGCAGAGCTAAATTCACCCGTATCAGCACTAGAAACAGCTGCACCGCCCATACCTATACGGTAATTGTCGCCACCTAGAATTACAATTTTATTATCTGTTTCTGGTTTGTCTTTAATAGCTTGTTCAACTTTACCATACCCAATTCCACCAGCTTGCATTATTACTTTATCGTAACCCAGCTTACGGTGACTGAGCGAAGCCGAAGTCTTATCTTCTGAAGATTCAAACGGAGTAGAAGCTTCATCATATTCGAACGTAAGAACCGATCCGGAAATTAGTGGCTGTCCAAATTTATTTCCAAAGTCAGAAGCACCGTTAGAAGCTTTAATTAGAATATCCATTGGTGTTTGGTATAGCCAATCTCTCTCTTTCATACCTTTTTCCCAAGGTCTTTGTTTTTCTAAACGAGAATAAGCGGTCATATAAACGGCAGTACCGGCAAGAGGTAAAGAACCTTTACCACCAGCTAGTCTATCTCTTATTTCTCCACCCGCACCAGTGGCAGCACCATTAAAAGGCTCTACTGTAGTCGGGAAGTTGTGTGTTTCTGCTTTTATAGAAATTACAGAGTCAAACTCTTTCTCTTGATAGAAATCGGGTTTATCGGCAGTTTTGGGAGCAAATTGCATTACTCTAGGTCCTTTTACAAACGCAACATTGTCTTTGTAAGCAGAAACGATATCATTTGGAAACTCTTGAGAAGTTTTCTTGATCAGCTTAAATAGCGAAGAAGGCATTTCTTCACCATCAATGACAAAAGTGCCATTGAATATTTTGTGTCGACAGTGTTCAGAATTTACCTGGCTGAACCCAAATACCTCTGAGTCGGTTAGTTTTCTGCCTAATTTCTTACTCAGGTTTTCAAGGTAATCAACTTCTTCATCGTTAAGTGCTAAGCCTTCCTGTTTGTTGAAGGCAGCGATATCTTCAATATTTAAGATAGGTTTTGGTGCTATATGAACATCGAACACTTCTTGATTTAGTGTGGTGTATTTTTGAGAAATCATAGGATCGAATCCTGAAAATTCTTCTGCTACGGCATTAAATTCTTCAATCCGAATAATTCCCGAAACTCCCATATTTTGAGTAATCTCAGTGGCATTGGTACTCCAAGGAGTAATCATTGCGGCTCTAGGACCAACAAAAAAGGCGTCAAGAGACGCCGCATTTATTTTAGGTTGGTTGCCGAACAACCATATAAGTTTACTTATATCTTCAGATGAAAGTTCCTTAGCGGTCTGTACCGCAAAAACCTTTTTGCTAGGTTCCCCAAAAAAGTGAATCATTGTAGTGTGTCTGGTATTGATTTTTGAATTACAAAATTAAGACTTTACTAGCTACTATTTACGGTAAATTGAAACACTTTTAAACAGTAATTGTTAATGAAATAAGTAAGATTTTGTTTTATCTTTATTGGCTGGCTTTAAAATGTTTATAAAGCAATACTTTAAAGTCTGAAAATTAGATTTTAACTATAAACATATAAATAGTATGTTTGTTAGACTAAAGTTAAGTTTATTAATTTACAGCATAATTTAATTGTTGGAAAATTGCAAATTGTATGGCAAAACAAAATATTGAGACTCAGGCACTTGATTACGGTATGGAAATGATAGGTGGTAAGTGGAAGCCAATTATTCTGTATCACGTTAATAAAGGTACCAATAGATTTAATAAGCTTTTTTCGGAAATAGAAGGCATTAATCGGCAGATGTTAAGCAAGCAATTAAAGTCTTTAGAGCGTTCTGGTATTTTGGATCGTACTTTGTACGGTGAAATTCCGCCACGTGTAGAATATACATTGACATCGTTGGGTAAATCACTACTTCCGGTTGTTGAAGCAATAACTCAATGGGGACAGAACCAACTAACTGAGACGGTAGTAATATCAGAAGTTGTAGAAGTCAATACAATATCAGAAATACACGAAGAGCCAGAAATAACAGAGGTACCAGAAGTAAAAGAAGCGCCAAAAGCAAAGGAAACTCCGAAGATTAAAAAAGATGCTGAAGTAAAGGAGGCTCCAAAAGTTCCACAAAATCAGCAATTGCCACTTTTTTAGGTATTTGAAGCTTATTGTAAGTTTTCAAATATGGATTTTGATGCGGTGTAAAATCCGTATTATTTTAAAATAGATTACTTAGGTTTTGAATTAGACAAAAATTGATTGTTTATGCATATGTAATCATCAATTTATGTAACTTCTAGCAACTAATTCAAAAAACCATCATGAAACAAAGAACTACGCTATTAGCAGTCGCATGCTGTTTACTTACCTTAAGCTTTACGTACGCGAAGCAGAAAAAGTCAAAAAAACAAATTGAAAAGTTAAAAACCGAAGTAGCTGCGTTGGTCGATGACAACAAAAAGCTTGCTCAGGTTATGGTCGATAAGATTTTTAGTTTTTCAGAACTAGGATTTCAGGAAGTGGAATCTTCTAAATACCTAACTGGAATTTTAGCGGAAAACGGATTTGAAATAGAGAACTCCATTTCTGGTATTCCTACAGCTTGGTTCGCCACTTGGAGTAATGGAGAAGGACCAACAATTGCTTTGGGTAGTGATGTGGATTGTATACCTAAGGCATCTCAATATCCAGGGGATGCTTATCACAAGCCGATAGTTGAAGGAGCACCGGGTCATGGCGAAGGTCATAATTCCGGTATACCTATGAATATAACTTCGGCCCTTGCGGTAAAGAAAATAATGGAACGCGAAAATATAGGTGGAACCTTACTGGTATGGCCAGGTATTCCAGAAGAGCTAGTGGCTGCTAAAGCATGGTATGTAAGAGATGGGCGTTTTGATGATATTGATATGTGTATTTTCACCCATGTTGGTAATAATCTTGGTGTTTCTTATGGACCAACAAGAGGTACGGGATTAATATCTGTAGAATATTCCTTTGATGGTGAAGCGGCTCACTCCGCAGGCTCGCCATGGAGAGGTAAAAGTGCCTTAGATGCTGCAGAGTTAATGAATATTGCTTGGAATTATAAGAGAGAGCATCTACATCCTTTAAAACGTTCGCATTCTATTTTTACGGATGCTGGTGATCAACCTAACGTGGTACCGTCAAAAGCGGCGGTATGGTTCTATTTTAGAGATATTAAGTATGAGGGGATTATGGAAATGTACGCCATGGCTAATGATATGGCTAAGGGCGCAGCATTAATGACAGGAACTACAATGACTTCTAAGGTTTTGGGTACGGCATGGCCAAGACATTATAATAAGGTCATTGCAGAAACTATGTATTCCAATATAAAAGAAGTAGGATTGCCAGATTGGTCTGAAGCTGATCAACAACTGGCTAAGGCAGTGCAAAAAGAAGTGAATTCTGAAAAGATAGAAGGTTTGCCGCTTGAATTGGCAGAATTAGGACTGCCGGTCTTGGAACCAATTAGTGGAGGATCGGATGATATTGGCGATATTTCTTGGAAGGTACCTACGGTAACGTTGAGGTATCCATCTAACATCCCAGGATTGCAAGGGCATCATTGGAGTAACGCTATAACAATGGCAACACCAATTGCTCATAAAGGGGTAGTAGCAGGTGCAAAAGTAGAGGCAATGACCATAATCGACTTTTTATTGAAGCCAGATTTATTGGAAGGTGCATGGGATTATTTTAATAACGAGCAGCAAAAAGAGACAAAGTACCGACCTATGATTTCTGAAAGCGATTTACCTCCAATTTATTTGAACAAGGATAAGCAAGACCAATTTAGATCAGAATTGGAAAAATACTATTACGACGAAACAAAGTACGATACTTATTTGGAGCAATTGGGTATTGAATATCCTACTTTAAAAGATTAGGTAACTAAATACTATCCGCCAAAAAAAGCCTTTAAATTCATTCGAACTTAAAGGCTTTTTTAATTTATATGCTGTTAAAGCTTAAATACTTTTTTCAAGTAATGCCATATAAAATCCGTCATAGCCACTTTTAGAAGCATATATCTTTTTGTCTCTTACCAAAGTAAAATCTTTTCCTTCTTCAGACTTCAAGAAAGACTGCACTTGGTGGCTGTTTTCTTGAGGAAGAATAGAACAAGTAGCGTAAACCATTTTTCCGCCAGGTTTAACTATTTTACTATAGTTTCTAATGATTTCGTGCTGGGTTTTTACAATTTTATCAAGAAATTCAGGCTTCATTTTCCATTTAGAATCCGGATTTCTTCGTAAAACTCCAAGCCCCGTACAGGGTGCATCAATAAGTACCCTATCGGCGCTACCATAAAGTTTCTTGTATACCTTTGTAGAATCTATTTCGCGAACTTCAATATTGTGCGCGCCATTACGTCTGGCACGTCTTTTAAGTTCTTTCAATTTACTACCGTAAATATCCATAGAAATCAATTGCCCTTTGTTTTCCATTAATGCCGCTAAGTGTAGTGATTTTCCACCGGCACCGGCACAAGTATCGACAACACGTTGCCCAGGTTCCACATCTAAGAACTCGGCAACCAATTGCGATGAAGCATCTTGTACTTCGAACATTCCGTTTTTAAAAGCTTGGGTAACAAAAACATTTGCTCTTTCAAGCAATTTTAAGGCAGAGGCATACCCTCTAATAGGTTCGGCAACAATATTTTCGTCCAATAACGCTTTACGCAATTCTTCTTTGTTAGTTCTTAAAGTATTGGTACGCAAGATTACTTCTGCAGGCTGATTTAGTTTGGCTAGCTCTTCGGTCCATAATTTTTCACCCAAAGCTTTTTCGCATAACTCATCGATCCAATCCGGCACAGCTTCTCTAAATTTTCTAATTTGAGAAAGCTCGTCGAATTTTCCTTTAATTCTTCTTTCAGGTGTAGGTTCTATCTGTTTCCAATCTGGTAATTTAATACCTTTTAAAACTGCCCAAACAGCCCACATACGAAAAAGATCTGGTCTGCTAAAAGGAGCTTTAACTTCTGCTATTTCAGTATATAAACGTTTATAACGTACCATTTCATAAGTGGTCTCGGCAATAAAACCTCGGTCTCTAGAGCCCCATCGCTTATCGTATCGTAGTACTTTTTGAACCACCTTATCGGCATATTCGTTTTCGTTGAAGATAAGGTTTAAGGCGTCTATTACGGCAAACACCAAATTTCTGTGTAATTTCATTAGAGTAGCTATTATTACTTTATCAGAAGGTTTGAAGCCGTCATTGTATTGATTATCGATTAGATAGGCTTATGTCCTTCAAAAATTTATGGCTGCAAAGGTATTGTTTTAGAAGCGATTCCATTTATTTTTGAGCAACTTTATACCATAATCCTATGCGTTATATTTTTCTTTTAATCATTTTGATGTGTTCATGTTCAGAAAGTAAGCATCCAACTACGTTTAATACGGTAGATATTGAAACCATATATTCAGATTCTTTAAGTATTAGGGCTATAGAACTGATGGGTAATAGTTTGGCTTTCGCTGCTAATAAAGGCACTTTTGGTACTGTGGATTTGGTTACTGGTAAAGTACGTGCGAATATCGAAAAATACCACACTAGTGTACCTTCGTTTAGGGCGGTAGCTCATACGAATATCGATTTTTTTATGCTTTCAATTGAGTCGCCTGCACTTCTTTATAAAACAGGGGAAAACGGTAGAATGGAGCTAGTTTATAAAGAGGAGGGAGAAGGTGTTTTTTATGATGCCATGACTTTTATGAACGATAAAGACGGAATTGCCATAGGAGATTCTGTAAACGGATGTTTAAGTGTTATTATAACTTCGGATGGTGGACTTACTTGGACAAAATTACCATGTTCTCAATTACCGGAAGGTATTGAAAGTGAAGGAGCTTTTGCTGCAAGTAACACTAATATCAAAATAATAGGGGATACTATTTGGATGGCGACCACAACTGGAAGAATTCTGCTTTCTTCGGATAAGGGGGAATCATGGGAAACTTATCAAACTCCTATCAGAAATACGGAAGCAACAGAGGGTATTTATTCCATAGATTTCTATGATGAAAATTTAGGATTTGCCATTGGCGGAGATTACACTAATCCGGATAATGCTGTAGCTAATAAAGCGATTACCAAAGATGGAGGAAAAACTTGGGACTTGGTAGCTGACGAAATTGCACCGGGTTACAAAAGTTGTGTGCAATTTGTGCCAGGTACTAATGGAAATGGGCTTGTAGCTATAGGTTTTACAGGTATATCGTATTCATCGGATATGGGTAATAGTTGGAAAGAACTATCAAAAGAGCCTTTCTTTACTATACGTTTTAAAAATGATTCCATCGCCTATGCTGCTGGTAAGAATCGTATATCTAAATTAATCTTTAAGTAGTTATTTACCGCCCTTGTTATGGCGATATTGCTTCATTAATTGACGCTTAAACTCTTCTTCTGATCTTAATAATAGCAGTGTTTTCTTAGCTGAAATTACTGTACTAACATTTTTAAGAAAATTAGTATCCAAAGCTTCTTCTTCCTCTTCAATTTGAATATGTAATGCTAAGAGATTTTTGGCTTCTTTTTCCGTTAAGGCATCAGAGTCTTTGATTTTACTTCTAATTTCATGATGACTTTTTTTACGTAAAGCATTTCTTTTCTTTTGGTACTCATTGTATACTGGCCAAAACTCTTGGGCTTCTTTGGTATTCAAAGAAAGCTTTTCAGTAATGAAAGCTACTTTTAAAGTATTTATTTTCTCCCAATCTTGGTTTCTCTGTCCAAAAGAGAAAGTGGTTACAAATAAGAATATGATTATTATAAATTTATTCATTGTAGTCAATATTTAGTTCATCGAAATCACTTACATTTTCATTTAAGTAATCTAAAAGGTGATCACTTTCTAAAGGTGAGTTTAAAATATCTGAATATTCGGTATTCGTTACAGGTAATACTTCTGCAATTTCATATGGTGAAAGTTCAAAATCATTATTTTCAAAATAGGCTTCAATATCGGTATTCGCCAAATCGCTAAAAGTTAATTCACTTGGAGTATTCCAATTAAAATTTAAAGCTATGAGCACAATAGCGGCAATTGAGGCAGCTACGGCTATTATTTTTTTAATAGGAAAAAGCGGAATCACTTTTGGCTCATTCTCAAGTTTTCCTTTAAGAGTATCATGGAAAGACTCAAAATAATTATCAGGCACTTCAAATGCACTATCCTTTGGGATAACGCTTTCTGGTTTAGATAATTTATCCATTAGTTTATCTTCAAAGCTATCGAAATAGCCCTCTGGAGTTTTAAACGGATTATTTTTGTTTTTATTCATGATACTAGTTTGACAATCAATTATATAAAAGGTTTAATCTTCTTTCAAATACTGTTCTAGTTTTTTAACAGCTAAATGGTATGATGCTTTTAAACCACCTACGGAAGTGTCCAGTATTTCTGAAATTTCTTCATATTTCAGCTCCTGAAAGTATTTCATATTAAAAACTAGCTTTTGTTTTTCAGGAAGCGTTGCAATAGCTTTTTGAAGTTGAAGTTGAATTTCATCACCTTCAAAATATACATCTGCTTCTAAGTTAGATACCAATTTATCTTGATAATCAGTATCAGAAACTCCTTGCAGTTTAGCTCGTTTTTTTATGAAATTTAAAGCCTCATTAGTTGCAATACGGTACATCCAAGAAAAAAGTTTGCTGTCTCCTTTAAATCCGTCTATGTTTTTATAAACTTTAATAAAGGTATTTTGCAAAACATCATCTGCGTCTTGGTGATTTAATACAATACTTCGTATTTGCCAATACAGCCGCTCCTTGTAGGTATTTACCAATACCTCAAAAGCTTGCGCCTGCTTGCTTTTTGTTTTTAAATCTAATACTAATGCTTCCTCTTCGATCACCTAGAATTGAGGTTTGTTTATCCTTAGACTATGAAGTTAAACAAAGGTTTAATCTTTTGATTAAGTTTTAATGCTTTTTGCATCTAAACCTAATATTTTACTAATCTATTCGTTCTAAAATAAACCAAAACTTAATTTTATGACTTTAAAGAAAAATTTTTTATTGATGTGTCTTTTTGTATCTACATTATCTATAATATCATGTAGTAATGATGACGAAGATGTTATGGAGCAAAGTGAAGAGGAAGTTGCAGAACTTGCTAGTTTTATGCTTTATGAAAATGTTGAATTTGAAGTAGATACAGAAGGATTGGACTCAAAACGATTCTTTTCTACAATAACCGGAAGTTTATACACTTATAATGAAATTGATGCTGAAATTGCACCAACTATTGATTTGGCATGGTATGATATGAGTCCGTCAAATCCTGGTTTCTTATTTTGGATGAGTCCTGATGATTTGTTTCAAGATGAGCAAATAGAAGGTGGTACAACGACCAAAATGGAAAATACGGCAGATCAAATGACGGTTGAGGAATTTGATGCTATAACTGACGAAAGTGCACTTGTTGACTTAGTTATTGAGAATGAAGATGAGGCAATGGGTCCTCAAGATTATCCGACTATTGTATTATTTGAGAATGCAGCAGGACATAAAGGTGCTATTAAAATGAAGAGTAACGACGGTCAAATAATGATTGTAGACATTAAAGTGGCTCGATAGTTTAGAAATATTGATACAAAATGAAAGCCATCTGAAAAGATGGCTTTTTTAATTTATAATCTTTAGGAATAACTTGGTATAAAAATTTATACCAAAGATTGCATTTGTACAAGTTTCTTGTACGTACCATTTAGTTCTAATAGCGTTGCATGAGTACCCTGTTCAACTATTTCTCCCTTTTGAAGTACAACAATAGTATCTGCATTTTGTATAGTAGAAAGTCTATGTGCAATAACAATAGAAGTTCTGTTCTTCATCATCTTTTCAAGAGCATCCTGTACCAAGCGCTCGCTTTCGGTATCTAAAGCAGAGGTGGCTTCGTCCAAAATCATGATTGGAGGATTTTTTAAAACCGCTCTAGAAATAGATAGGCGTTGTTTTTGTCCGCCACTTAGTTTATTACCGCTATCACCAATGTTGGTATCGTAGCCATTGGGTAAATCCATTATAAAATCGTGGGCATTGGCAATTTTTGCAGCTACAATAATTTCTTCATCTGTGGCATTCTCTTTTCCTAAACCTATGTTGTTTTTAACCGTGTCATTAAATAAGATAGAGTCTTGTGTAACTAACCCCAATAAACCACGTAAAGACTTTTTACTAAGGTCTTTAATGTTGTTGCCATCAATACTAATATCACCCTCATTAACATCATAGAAACGAGTAACAAGATTGGCTATGGTACTTTTACCACTACCAGATTGCCCAACTAGGGCAACGGTTTTCCCTTTTTCAACAGTTAAGTTGAAGTTTTTTAATACATAATCATCTTCGTATTTAAAAGAGATGTTGTTAATGTTTACAGCTGTATCAAAGGTTTCTTGATTTATAGGATTTGCAATTTCAGAAATAGGATTTTCAGTTTCTAAAATTTCCATTACACGTTCTGCTGCTGCGTTACCTTTTTTAACACTGTAAGAAGCTTTACTAATAGCTTTAGCAGGAGTTAATATTTGATATGACAAAGTCATGTAAGTAATAAACAAACTGCCTTCAAGAGTTTTTTCCACTAAGACCATTTGTCCGCCATACCATAGAATTACGCCAATGGCTGCAATACCAAAAAATTCACTTGTAGGGGATGCCAAATTTTGTCGATTTAGCAGGCTATTTGAAAAATTAAAAAAACGTTTAGTTGAAGCTTGAAATTTCTTTGCAAATACAGATTCTGAATTAAAGGCTTTTATAACTCGTAATCCTCCTAAGGTTTCTTCAAGAATAGATAAAAAGTAACCTTGCTCACTTTGAACTTTGTCAGATTTTCGTTTTAACGATTTTCCGATTAAGGAAATCAAAAAACCCGAAAGCGGAAGAAATAGAAAAACGAACAAAGTCAATTTCGGACTAATAGAGAGCATGGCTATAATTGTAAAAATTATAGTTAACGGTTCCCTGACAATCAGCTCTAAAATGGACAAAAATGAATGTTGAATTTCTAGCACATCAGAGGTGATGCGGGCTATAGTATCGCCTTTTCTCTTTTCAGAATAATAGGAAATAGGTAATTCTACAGTCTTGTCGTAGAGTTCGTTACGTAAATCTTTAAGTACGCCATTACGTAAGAACGTAATGAAATACATAGCTAGATAGTTAAAAATATTTTTTAGAAGAAACATAGTGATAATTATACCAACCATGAACATTAGCACTTCTCCAGGGTCACTATCTTTACTTCTTTCCGTTACAAAATAGTTTAAATAATCTATACCGTAATCTTTTAATTCAGATATGCCATTCCATTTCGGTTTAGTGTAAACTTCTTCTGTTTTGTCAAATAACACTGTCAACATTGGAAATAATGAAATCATTGCCAATGTTGAAAACAGTGCATAAAAGATGTTAGATATAATATTTAAAATTGCATATATCTTATAAGGCTTCGCAAAGCGAAGAATCTTTTTGAAATAGTTCATTAAGCTAAATTAAGCTCAGCAAGAATACTCTTGACTTTATTGTCAAGTTCTGCTGCCACTTTTTTATAATCTTCAGTTTTTTCTAATTTGGTATTTGTACTGATGTAGAATTTTACCTTTGGCTCTGTTCCACTTGGTCTTGCTGCTATTCTAGTGCCATCCTCGGTTTCGTAAATTAAAACATTGGATTTTGGAATATCAATAGTTTTCTCTTCGCCAGTTAAAACGTTTTTAGCAATTGACGTGTTGTAGTCTTCAATCCACTTTACTTTAGAACCCGCTACAGATACCACAGGGTTTTCCTTGAAATCTTTCAACATTTGCTTAATTTCTTCAGCACCGCTAATTCCTTTTTTTGTAATAGAAACTAAATGTTCCTTGTAGAAGCCATAATCAACATAACATTGAATTAGGTCTTTGTAGAAAGAACTGCCATTAGCTTTTGCTTGACTAGCAATTTCACATGCCAATAGGGTAGAGGTAACCGCATCTTTATCGCGTACAAAATCACCTACCATATAACCAAAGCTCTCTTCACCACCACCAATAAACTCAGATTCTGGAAAATCTTTGATCATTTTACCGATCCATTTAAATCCGGTAAGAGAAGTTTTAAACTCTACACCGTACGCCTTGGCCATAGCTTCCATCATAGGGGTAGAAACTATAGTAGTCGCAATAAATTCATTGCCTTTAAATCCTTTTTCTTTTTTCTTTTCTAGAAGAAATTTTGTCATTAAAACCATAGCTTGGTTTCCGTTGACAATTTCCATTTCCCCATCAAGATTACGAACGGCAATACCTAAACGGTCACTGTCTGGATCTGTACCCACAACCATATCTGCACCAATCTCTTCGGCTTTTTTAATCGCCATAGAAAGTGCTTCAGACTCCTCTGGGTTTGGGGATTTAACCGTAGGGAAATTTCCGTCAGGTTTAGCTTGTTCCTCGATGATAGTTACATTTTCATACCCGCCACGTTTCAATACTTCTGGAATAGCTGTAATTGAAGTTCCGTGTAATGAGGTGAAGACAATTTTAAAGTCATCTTTTCCAGCGGCATTAAAATTACCTGCTGCAACAGATTGGGAAATAAAAGCTTCATCAACTTCATTATCTATTACTTCAATAAGGCTATCGTTGGGGCTGAATTTTATATCTTCGAAATCAAGAGAATTGATTTCAGAAATAATTTCTCCATCTTGTGGTGGTACAATTTGTCCTCCGTCTGTCCAATACACTTTGTAACCATTGTATTCTGGTGGATTATGTGATGCCGTTAATACAATACCCGCATGACAATTTAAATTTCTTACTGCGAACGAAAGTTCTGGGGTAGTACGTAAATCTGAAAATAAGTAAACTTTAATATTGTTGGCAGAAAAGACTTCTGCCACCGTTCTTGCAAGTGTGTCACTATTATGACGGCAATCAAAAGCGATTACTACTTTGATCTCCTCGCCTTTGTAGACTTTGTTTAAATAGTTGCTAAGACCCTGTGTACTTTTACCTAAGGTATATTTATTAATACGGTTTGTACCTACGCCCATAACGCCTCTCATACCACCGGTACCAAATTCCATATTTTTATAGAAACGGTCGTTCAGTTCTTCTTTGTCGTTAGCAATAAGGTGTTCAATTTCTTTTTTTACAGCTGGGTCGAAAAAATCGGTTAACCAGGTTTTAGCGGTATCAAGGATGTTATCCATTTGGTTTATAGTTTTATGTGCATTTAAGTTAGTAAGAATTTTACTATTCTAAAAGTGCTGTGTTTAATTCTTCTGAAACGATATATCTTTTTTCTTCTTTTTTAGAACGTATTAATATTTCCCCTATAAACCCTGCTAAGAACAACTGAGTTCCTATCACCATGGCTATCAGTGAAATATAAAATTGTGGGCGATCCGTAATCAATCTTCCAAATTTGTTGATGAATAACTTATCTATACCTAAATAGATGGCGAAGCCAAACCCGATTAAAAACATTAAAACGCCCAATGCGCCAAATAAGTGCATAGGTCGTTTACCAAATCTAGATACGAACCAAATGGTCAATAAATCTAGAAATCCATTAATGAAACGTTCCATTCCAAATTTTGTTTTACCGTATTTACGAGCTTGATGTTTTACGACTTTTTCTCCAATTTTAGAAAAACCTGCATTTTTTGCAAGCACAGGTATATATCTATGCATTTCACCAGAGACTTCAATGTTTTTGACAACGTCTTTTGCGTATGCTTTTAAGCCACAATTAAAATCATGAAGTCGTACGCCAGATGTGCATCTAGCTGCCCAATTAAATAATTTTGAAGGCGAGTTTTTAAAAATGATAGAGTCGTACCGTTTCTTTTTCCATCCAGATACCAATTCATAGCCTTCATTGGTTATCATATGATATAACTCTGGAATTTCCTCAGGGTTATCTTGTAAATCGGCATCCATAGTGATAATAACATCTCCGCTTACGGCTTTAAAACCGGCATGTAATGCTTGCGATTTTCCGTAGTTACGTAAGAAATGGATTCCTTTGACCGTGGGATTTTGATTGGATAATTCTGAAATGATATTCCAAGAATTATCTGTACTACCATCATCAACGAACAGTATTTCATAGGAAAAATGATTGGATTGCATTACAGATACAATCCAATCATGAAGTTCTTTAAGTGACTCTTCTTCGTTAAGTAAAGGAATTACTATTGATAATTGCATGCGCGACTTCTGGTATTGTCTCCAAAAATACTACAATTACTTAGCATTAATAAGCAGCTTCTTCTTTTTTCAAGATTAAACCACCTAAAAGGGAAATTATTAGCCCAAAAAATAAAGCACTGATTAAACTAATTGCAGCACTTAAAAATGGACCAGAAAAGTTTTCCATCATTTTGACAGCTGCGTCAATTTCATCTTGGGTCATACTAGGGTTCTTAGAAATCATTTCCGCTTTTTGGGCAGCCATCATATTAGTCATGAAATCAGGTTCAATAACATTTATAAATATCATTTGATAAATGATTCCTATAATTGCTCCAATCAAAGCAATACCTATTCCAACTTTTATTGCCTCGCTTATGGTCAGTAAATTGTTGTTCGCCTCTCTGAACTTGTAAATTCCAAATACAATTACACCTACCATTATGCTTATATTCACAGCAAATAGCGCAAGACTTTGTTCGTATTGTAAGCCTGCTACATATAGCATTACGGCAAAGGTGATGGTAAGTATACCTAATACTAAGCCGTATGTTCTTGCAAATTTTCCTGTTTTAGGTTGATTTTCTTCCATGATATATAGTGATTATAGGTTGTTTGGTATATTAGTATGCTATTGAGATATTATGTTACAAAATTGATAAAATTAAATTTTAATATTTTTTCAGTTTTGTAATTGTCTGTTTGTAGAATTTCACTATTTTTGCAGCCTTAAAATGAGTGCCCGTCGGAATGGGTGCGTTAAAGTTTTTAAAATGAAAAAAGATATACACCCAGAAAATTATAGAATCGTGGCCTTTAAGGACATGTCTAACGAAGAGGTATTTTTAACGAAATCTACTGCAGATACTAAAGAAACATTAGAAGTTGATGGTGTTGAGTATCCATTGGTAAAATTGGAGATTTCAAGAACTTCTCACCCATTTTACACAGGTAAAGCTAAATTCTTGGATACCGCAGGTCGTATCGACAAGTTCAAGAACAAGTACAAGAAGTTTGCTAAAGAAGAGAAAAAAGAGGAATAGTATTTATATTATTTCCAGTACATATAACGCCTTCGAAATTTTCGAAGGCGTTTCTTTTGCATTTAACTTTAAAATAATGGAAGTTGTCCATAATCTATTATTGCTCTAGGGATATTTGTTAATTTTGAAAAAAAATCATCTTGTATGAACTTTATTCTTTTTGATGGTCCTCGTAGGAATCATCTTTTACCCTTTACATTTACGCGTCCCGTTTCTGAAATACGTATAGGTATAATGACCTTGAAAGAACGATGGGAAGCTTATTTAAAGGTCTCAGTAACTTCTTTAACTGAAGAATATTTGAGTATTAAGTATCCGGTTAAATTAGAAGATTCAAATATATTCATAGATGCATCCATTTTACCGTCCGATAGTTTAATAAAAACAATTCATTCGCTAAAAGAGAATGAGGTAGTAAAGTCAGGTGATTTAATAGTAGCTTATTCTAGTGCATCGGTTAGAAATTCTGATGAGTTAAGTAGTTTTGCTGCTATAGAATTCGCAAATGATTTGGTTCAAATCAATAATACTTGGGATATTTTCGATAAAAATGCAGATATCTTACAGTCTGATTTCGATTTAATTACAAAAGGAAGAAAGAGTCAACCAATTTCAGATACTAATCGATTAATACATCCAGAGCGTATATTCCTAGAAGAAGGAGCGAAGGTTGAATTTAGTATTTTAAATGCTACTGACGGACCTATTTACTTAGGGAAGAATGCTGAAATTTGGGAAGGTAGTCTTGTACGTGGAGCTTTAGCGCTATGTGATAATGCTATAATTAAAATGGGAGGTAAGCTTTATGGTGCTACTACTATTGGACCTTATAGTAAAGTTTGTGGTGAAGTAAGTAATTCCGTCATTTTTGGATATTCAAGTAAGGGTCATGAAGGTTATTTAGGGAATGCCGTACTAGGAGAGTGGTGTAATATTGGCGCGGATTCCAATAATTCCAATCTTAAAAATAATTACGCTAAAGTCCGTTTGTGGGATTACGCAACAGAGCGTTTTGAGCCAACGGGATTGCAGTTTTGTGGACTTATGATGGGTGATCATAGTAAGACCGCTATTAATACCATGTTTAATACGGGAACGGTAATTGGGGTGAATTCCAATATATATGTTCCAGGATTTCCTAGAAATTTTGTTCCAAGTTTTAGTTGGGGCGGAGCGTCTGGGTTCACAGCATATCAGCCTGCAAAAGCATTTGATGCCGCTAAGGTAATGATGGCTAGAAGAGGGGTGGAGTTTGATGAAGTTGAAGCTGATATTCTTACCCATGTTTTCGAATTAACAAAAAAATGGAGAAAGTATTAAGTGGTTAAGTCTGAAATTCAGCGAATTGGAATTTTATGGCTGAGTTTAGTTTAATTATTTTTGCGCATTCAAATAGATTATTTAGATGAAGAAGAAGGTAGCTTTTTACACTTTGGGGTGTAAGTTGAATTTTTCGGAAACTTCTACTATAGCCCGTAGTTTTGCAGATGAGGGGTTTGATAGGGTAGATTTTTCAGAAGAAGCGGATATGTATGTAATTAATACATGTTCTGTAACCGATAATGCCGATAAGAAATTTAAAACTATTGTTAAAAAAGCACAAAAGATAAATCCAGATGCTTTCGTAGCAGCTGTTGGTTGTTATGCGCAATTAAAACCAGAAGAATTAGCCGATGTAGACGGAGTAGATTTGGTTTTAGGCGCAACGGAGAAATTTAAAATCACTGACTACATAAATGATTTAACCAAAAATGATCACGGCAAGGTTCATTCTTGTGAAATAGCCGATGCTGATTTTTACGTTGGTAGTTATGCTATTGGCGATAGAACAAGAGCTTTCTTGAAAGTTCAAGATGGGTGCGATTATAAATGTACCTATTGCACAATTCCGTTAGCACGTGGTATATCTAGAAGCGATACTTTAGAAAATGTTTTAAAAAATGCTGCGGATATTTCTGAGCAAGGAATTAAAGAAATTGTTTTAACCGGAGTAAATATAGGTGACTATGGTAAAGGAGAGTTCGGTAATAAAAAACATGAACATACTTTTTTAGAATTGGTTGAAGCATTAGATGATGTGGAGGGTATTCATCGTTTACGAATTTCATCTATAGAGCCAAATCTATTAAAGAATGAGACAATTGAGTTTGTTTCTCAAAGTAAAACTTTTGTACCCCATTTTCATATTCCTTTACAAAGTGGGAGTGATGATCTTCTAAAGTTGATGAAGCGTCGCTATATGACCAATCTTTATAAAGAAAGGGTTGAAAAGATCAGGGGGGTAATGCCAAATTGCTGTATTGGTGTAGATGTAATTGTGGGGTTTCCTGGTGAAACCGAGGAACATTTTTTGGAGACATATCACTTTTTAAATGATTTGGATATTTCCTACTTGCATGTCTTTACCTATTCAGAAAGAGATAATACACCTGCTGCTACTATGGATGGTGTAGTACCTAATAAGGTAAGGAGTAAAAGAAGTAAAATGTTACGTGGACTATCAGTAAAGAAAAGACGTGCATTCTATGAGAGTCAGCTTGGAAATGAGTTAACGGTGTTATTTGAAGGGGAAAATAAAGAAGGGTATATTCACGGGTTTACCGAGAACTACGTAAAAGTGAAATCTCCATGGAATCCTGGTTTGGTAAATACTTTGCATGAAGTAAAGCTGACCGAGATTGATGCAGATGGATTAGTAAGATTCGAATTTATAAATGAAATAGTAGAAGCATAAAAAAAAGCCTTTCAGTTGAAAGGCTTTTAAATTTTTTAGATTCGAATTCCAATTGGTAACATCTCTTTGTACTGTCTTCTGTTCTTACGAAGAAATCCTGCTATATGAGGACTTGTTGGAACAACTCTAAGGTTTCTTTCTTGAATAATACTTAGAACGGCTTTGATAAAGTTTTCTCTGAAATCTTCATCTGTAATTTCTTCTGGAACAACTAATTTGGTAAGGAATACCTTGCGTTCTTGAGAAGAATATTCAATTCTGGCTAAATGACCATCTACGGTAGTTTCGAATTGACGCAGAAAAGAATTGTCATTAATGATAACATCGTTCATATAGATAATTTTAGTGT
>JAHDDP010000113.1 GCA_020629285.1 Maribacter sp. | reverse complement strand
GCAAATGTTGATTTTAAGATTTTATTAGCATCTCTTAAGATGCTTAATTATCACATTATGAATTCCGCTGCCCATTACATAAACAATCTTCGATCAAGTTTTAAAATTCTAAGTATCATTAAATGCACCGATAACTAATCCTAAGAAAAAAAGCAATTCAAGGTTTAACATCTA
Organism: Maribacter sp.; assembly: GCA_020629285.1. Classification (GTDB taxonomy): domain Bacteria; phylum Bacteroidota; class Bacteroidia; order Flavobacteriales; family Flavobacteriaceae; genus Maribacter. Next base: position 7,792 of record JAHDDP010000113.1, on the reverse strand, counting down.
AATCAATAAATAATTAAACTATTCTTATATTTAAGCCAACAAACTAACAATTATGAAATTTAGAACACTTTTATTTTCGGCATCATTAATTGCCATTCTATTCAATGGATTGACAATTAGCACTGTAAATGCCCAAACCAAAGATTTTTTATACGGAGACCAATTGCCCGATGCTCCTGAACTTAGTGCAAGAGGCGAATATAAAGTTGGCGTACAGACCGTAAACCTGGTTAATCCTGATCAAGTAGATATTTTAAATTCGAAAGAAGGCAAAGACCCAACGTATGACAGACCGATTACTATTGAAGTTTGGTATCCGGCAAGCGTAAAAAACGAAGCTAAAACCGTAGTGTATGATGAAGTCATGGGCACAAGAGGCGATTCACTTAGACCGTTAACTCCATTTACCTTTAAAGGAAGAGCTTATAGAGATGCCGATGCCTTAAAAGGGAATAAATTTCCATTGGTGGTAGTATCTCACGGTTATGTTGGTTCTAGGTATCTTATGACGTACTTAACAGAAAACTTAGCTTCTAAAGGGTACATCGTAGCTGCTATTGACCATACCGATTCTACTTTTAAAGATGCGAACGCATTTCAAAGTACTTTACTTAATAGACCTAAAGACATTCGCTTTGTAATAAATGAAATGGAAAAACTAGGAGCAAAAGGCTCTAAAAATAAAATAGCCGGACTAGTAGACGCCAGTAACACGGCAATCATAGGATATTCTATGGGCGGATACGGAGTATTAAACGTTGGTGGAGCTGGATATAGTGCCGGTTTAGGACAATTTTTTACCGGAATGACAGGCGGTAGTTCTGCAATCTCCGTAAATCTTGCTGGAAATACGGAATACGAAAAATTGGCTGATGCTAGAATAAAAGCAATCGTAGCATTTGCACCATGGGGAATGGAACGTGGAGTTTGGGATGCCGAAGGATTAAAAGGATTAAAAACTCCCACTTTCTTCATTGCTGGAAGCCAAGATGATATATCTGGTTACGAAAAAGGAATCAAAGCAATTTATGAAGGTGCGGTAAATGCAGATCGTTATTTATTGACTTATAAAAATGCAAGGCATAACGTAGCACCTAACCCACCGCCAGCAGAAGCTTTAGCCCCTGGATTACATATAGACGAGTACTATAGATACGCAGAACCATCATGGGACCAACGCAAATTGAACAATGTAAATCAACATTTTGTTACCGCGTTCATAGGCAAGCATCTTAAAAAACAAGACAATGCCAAGTTTTTAGATGTTCAGGAAAATTCAAATGAAAAAGATTGGATAGGTTTTAAACCAAGATCTTCAACCGGAATGGAGTTGTTACATGCGCAACCCGCTAATTAACTTAATTTTTAAATGTAGCTGCTTTAGGAATCTCTTCCTTTAGCAGCTTCATATATCTATTTTGATTGGAAATCAATTCTTTAAGTTTCCACACCAATAAAAAAATGGCACCGGCAATTAATTGCGATAAAATAAAATTCATAATCGTATTCTTTAGCGTTTCTAACGCTACTTACGGAAGAATTTTAAAAAGGTTTTATTTATCAGGGGCTTAAACCAAATTGGTATTAATCTCTTTTCGTAAGTAATACCCGGTAACAATAGTTGCAAGAACATCTGCAATGGGGAAGGAAATCCACACACCAAGTTCTCCTAGATAATTTGGCAGAATTAAGATTAGAGGAATAAAGAAAAAGCCTTGTCTACATAACGTCAATAACAATGCGGGCACGGGTTTTCCTATTGCTTGAAAATAAGCGGCACCAATCAATTGAAGTGCAATAATAGGAGTAGCAGCAAATACCCAACGCATAGCAGACGGTGTGTTTTCTAGAACAAAGGCGTTTGTTTCAAGCTCCAATGCACTCATATCTGGTTTATGGCTTAAAAAGAGACCGGCTATTTCTGCAGGAAAAATCATGAGTCCCGCGAAAACTAAGGTAGCCAATAGTGCAGCATATTTTATTGCGGTATATATAGATTCCTTTACCCTATCATATTTTTGAGCACCATAATTAAACCCTGCAATTGGCAAGAAGCCTTGTGTGACCCCAAATACCGGAAAAAGCGCAAACATCAACATTCTACCGATAATGGCATATACCGCTACCATAGCTTCTCCTCCCAAATCGAATAAAATATTATTCATCAACAGATAAATAACACTCACAACAGCTTGACGAGATAGCGTCACTACACCTAGCGAGCTAATTTCTTTGATTATAGAAAATTTGATACGTAAATACTTCGGGCTTAGTTTTAATTCTGACTTATCGGACAAGAAAAAATAAACTATGTACATGAAGCATAGAAAGTAACTAATAGTGGTTGCCCAAGCGGCACCTTCCATTCCGTAATCCATCACATTAATGAGTAAATAATCTAAGACTAAATTACCAATGGAAGGAATGATCATAGCAATCATGGCAAATTTTGGTTTGCCTTCCGATCGTATTACGTTAGTACCCATCATATTGAGTCCAAGTAAAGGAACACCATATAAAACTATGACATAATAAATTTTGGCCAACTCAAAAATGGAGCCCTTACCACCAAATGCAGGTATTAAAGTGTCAACAAAGGTGAGCCCTACCGCTACCATTGTAGTCGTTATCAAAATGGTAAACGAAATTTGATTTCCAAAGGTACGTATCGCTTTTTCCTTATCATTAGCACCTAGAGCACGAGAAATAATACTGGCACCACCGATACCGATTGCCATACCTAAAGCACCAATGAAAAAGGAAATAGGCAACACCACGTTAATTGCCGCAATGGCAATCGAGCCGATCCAATTACCTACAAAAATAGAATCGACCAGTACGTTTAGCGACATTACCAATATACCTATACTTGCAGGTAATGCCTGTTTAATGAGCAAACTTGATATAGATTCCGTGCCCAATTGTTCTGCGGAAACGTTTGCCATTAGTGTGGTTTTTAATTAATTATATGCCTAGATCAAATTGCTAAACCGTAATCTCTTTATTTTTTTGAATTGCTGTGGCAATATGGTTCCATAAATTAATTCGCTGTTGCAACGCTTTTTCAGAGCATTCTAAAACGTCATGCCATTTCGTCTCATCATCTCCGCATAATTCTTGAATCATTTTTAGTGAAAGCGGACCGTGGTCATCCCCATCCAACTCAATATGCCTTCTTAAATAGTACTCCAGTTTAGGATAGGCATCTTTACCAGCTTGATCAACAATTTTCAAGAACATATCCGGTATCAAATCCTCTCTACCAAAAGTAAATGCAGCGGCGATTTTATGAGGTTCTTGTGTTTGTATCGTTTTAAAGGTGAAATTTAAAAACGACTTAACGGCATCGTTTAAATCAGCATTTTCAATAGCCGATAATGCAGTATCAAGAGAATGCAATCCATTTAGAAAATCGTTTATTTTGTTGGTATCGGCACCTACCTCAACCATAGCGTCGAGGTACATTTCATAGTGACTTTTTAAAACGCCTAACTCATTTACATCGGTTTCCTCTTCAAGAACGATCTCATTAATAAACCGTGCGGTATTTGTATTCTTTACCGGTTTCCATGGCAATGAAGTACAAGTTAAATTAATCTGTAATGCCTTTAAAAGCGACATAAAATCCCAAACGGCATATACATGGCTTTCCATGAATATTTGTATATCAGCCACTGATTTCAGCTCTGAATAAAGTGCGTGATTTCTTAATTGCTCTCGTAACGGTTGTAATATTATTTCTATTTCTTCGATTTTCATAGCAGTGATTTTCTCAGAATTATTTATGAATTAGGTACTAGGCACAACGTCAAGCTTATCGGTTGCCTGCCAGTCATTTACCCATTTTGCCATTACATTAACCCAAGTATCGTTGTCGTTCATACATGGAATGTGTTTATATTCTTCACCACCAGCTTCCATAAACTGCTCTTTACCTTCCATTGCAATTTCCTCTAAGGTTTCTAAACAGTCACTAACAAATGCAGGGGTGATTACTGCCAATTTTTTCTTGCCTTCTTTAGCTAGTCTTTCAAACTCATAATCGGTATAAGGTTTTAACCATGGATCACCAGCCAAACGAGACTGGAACGAAGAACTTACTTGCTCTTCCTTTAAGCCTAAATATGCTTTTACCATTTCAGTAGTATCATAAACCTGATGTCTATAACATGTATTATGTGCAACAGAATTTACATTACAACACGTTCCATCTATTTTACAATGAAAACTAGTAGGGTCACTTTTGCGAATATGACGCTCAGGAATACCATGATATGAAAACAAAATATGGTCGTAATCAAAACCTTCTAAGCCGTCTTTTATACTTTCTGAAAGCGCTTTAATAAACTCCGGATGCTTATAAAAAGCAGGTAACGTTGTAATTTTCATATCTGGAAAACCTGCTTCTTGCTCTTCTAATGCCTTTACGACCACAGTCTCAAAGCTAGACATCGCATAATGCGGGTATAACGGTACTAAAAGCACATCATCAACTCCCTTGTCTTTCAGCTCTTGCATAGCTTTTTTAATAGACATGGTCCCGTAACGCATGCCTAAAACCACGGGCATTTTGGTCTGTGTCTTTAGCTTGTTTGTAAAGCGCTCAGAGATAACAACCAGAGGAGAACCTTCTTCCCACCATATTTTAGCATACGCTTCAGCAGATTTCTTTGGTCTGGTCTGTAGAATAATTCCCCTTACAAGAATTGTTCTTAACCATTTTGGAGCATCGATTACGCGCTCATCCATTAAAAATTCATCTAAATACGGCTTAACATCTTTTGCGGTAGGACTCTCTGGCGAACCCAAATTGACCAATAATACTCCTTTCATAGCGTATGTGTTTGTTATTCGATTGCAAAAATAAGACATGCAAATCGATGATATTTTAATTTTCGGCAATAGTTTTTCTATACTCTCATAAAGCAATCTAATAACTGCCTAAATAATTTTTAGTGCTGTTTAATTTTAGTAAGTTGTAATTCGTCAAAAACTATAACACATTTTATAATGAATACATTTTTTGATACAGTGCCAACGAATGCACTTTACTTTTTTATAGCCTCCACATTAGGGGTTTTAATTGCGTATTGGATTATTTCTTTATTGATTAAAAAATTTGGCAAAGACCCCAAATATTTAATACCACACGGTACGTTCAAAAAAATTAGCCGTCCCATTTTTTTAATTATAGTTTCTATTTGGCTTAGATCACCCTCGTTGCGCACATTGTTGCAATTAGAAGATTATACCTTTTATTTTAAAAAGGCAAGTACCATTCTCTTTATTGTATCACTTACTTGGTTAGCACTAAATCTTTTAAAAATTATTAAGAAAGTTGTTGTTAGTAATTACGATGTTAATGTAGAGAACAATTTAAAAGCAAGAAAAGTTTATACCCAGTTCAATATTCTGGAACGCATATTTATTTTCATCATTATCATTTTTGCCGCTGGTGCTGTGCTTATGAGTTTTGAGGGTATTCGCGAATTAGGAGTCAGTATTTTTGCCTCTGCAGGTGTTGCCGGTATCATCATTGGTTTCTCTGCGCAAAAAATGATCGGTACGTTCTTGGCCGGAATTCAGATTGCCATTGCCCAACCTATTAAAATTGATGATGTTGTTATTGTTGAAGGAGAATGGGGAAGAATAGAAGAAATAACATTGACCTACGTCGTAGTGAAGATTTGGGATAAAAGAAGACTCATAGTGCCCACACCCTATTTCATTGAAAAACCATTTCAAAACTGGACCAAGACTTCGTCTGACATTTTAGGTACTGTTTTTCTCTATACCGATTACAACGTATCTTTTGATGCGCTTCGTGAAGAATTGACGAAAATTCTTAATAGTACGGATCTATGGGATAAAGAGGTCAACGTACTTCAAGTAACGGAAAGCAAGCAAAATTCAGTAGAAATCAGAGCCTTAATGAGTGCCAAGGACTCCCCTACCGCATGGGACTTACGTGTACTTGTACGTGAAAAACTAATTACTTTTTTACAACAAAACTACCCTGAAAGTATTGCAAGAAATAGGGTTATGCTGGAAAAATCTACGGATGAAAATAACAATTCATAATTTAGCTTTATGAAACATACATTTCTATTCCTTTTTTTCTTTGGATGCGTAGCATCTATTTTCTCTCAACAAATCACCTGCTCCTCAAAAGACAAAGCTGCAGTTGAAAACAAGCTTAAAGAAATCAACGGAATGTATGATGGCAATTTCGGTGAAACTATGGTGAGCGTTGGTAAAACCTTTATGAAGACTCCTTATGTAGCAAAGACACTTGAAATTGGCGATACGGAAACATTGGTCGTAAATCTTCATGGATTAGATTGCACCACCTTTGTTGAAAATGTGCTAGACCTTTCAAAACTTTTAAGAGCTGACGACCTTTCTTTTGATGTATTCATTAAAAACTTAGAAACAATCAGATATAAAGACGGCGAACTAGATGGCTACGCTTCTCGTTTACATTACTTTTCTGAATGGATTGCCAATAATGCCGAGAAAGGACTTCTGCAAGATATCACCGGTGAAATTGGTGGTGCTGAAATCACGAAAGACATCAATTTTATGAGCACCCACAGAGATTTATATCCATTTTTGGAGGATGACACTAACTACTCAAAAATTAAGGCATCAGAGAACTATCTAAACAATCAAGCGATTTGCGTACTTGCACAAGATAAGATTGCCGAAAACGAACATTTAATTCAATCTGGAGACATTATAGCACTTGCTACTTCTATTAACGGATTAGATGTCACCCATACAGGTATTGCCACTCGCGAAAAAGATGGCAGAATTCATTTACTACATGCATCTACAGGATCAATGCAAGTTGAAGTTTCTAAAAAACCACTCGCAGAATATTTAAAAGGTATAAAAAGCAATACAGGTATTATGGTGGCGAGACCACTTTAAAATTCTAACTTCCAGATAGGGCCAATAAATATTTCTTTGGTGTGGTATTATACTTTTTCTTGAAAGCAGCTATGAAATGACTAGAAGTACTATACCCTACTTTAAGCCCAATTTCATTGACATTATACTGACCGGTTTCTAAAAGTCGCTTCGCATAATCCATCTTATGATCAAATAAAAAACTATAGACAGAATCGCCATAAATTTGCTTGAAGCCTTCCTTTAAGCGCTTTAAACTTAAACCGACCTCACTTGATAATTCTGCCAATGTCGGTGGTTCTGCCATATTAGCTAGTATGATTTCCTTGGCTTTTTTAATCTTTTTTACATTTTCCTCATCGGCTAAATAAGGACACTGTTCAATATCGGCATTTGGGCTCCTATTAAAATACAAGGCTATCAATTCATAAATCTTACCTTTTACATATAGCGATTTTATAGAAGGATGTAGATTATAATTTACGATCTGACTCAAAATAACCGCAATTGATGGTGAAAAAGGCTCTTGAGAATAGTATTTTTTCTCTTTATTATCTGCACTTAAAAACGGAATGTAATCTGCCTCTGCGGTAAATAAGGAATGAAATTTTCGCAAGGTCATTACCACCGAAACCAAAGATGATTTAGGATTAAGGTTTAGATTTAAAGGCAAGTCTAACTGTGTATTAAACAACAACAAAGAATTTTCTTCCTTTACATCTAAGCTATAATTTCCTTGGTTAAAATTATAGGTACCGCTACCCTTTAAACAAAAGTGAAACTGTATAAATCTTTTACTGATATCACGAGAATATTCAACTACCTTATCTTCATCATTTTGAAATTTAAGAACGTAAAATCCGTCTTCGATCAAAACTTC
>JAHDDP010000112.1 GCA_020629285.1 Maribacter sp. | reverse complement strand
ACCTGTATGAAGGTGATCCTGTAGATGCTTTTAATCCTGCTGCAACAGCAACGGTTATTAGAGGTCCTCAAGATAACGGAACGTTTGAGGGACTTCCTGAAGGCACAGAATATTATATAGCTGTAACTAGTGGAGCTACTTGTATGGATATTGCTGGTCCGTTTGAAATAGTTAGACCTGATCCTATAATATTTGATGCGGTGCCTACAGATGTAACATGTAATGGAGAAGAAGACGGTACCATTACAGTTTCTGTAAGTGCTGGCGGTGAAGGTTTGATTCAATTTGCTATTGCCCCTAACTTTAATGAATTCTTTAGTGATTCTGATAATCCAGGTACGTATACTTTTGATGAACTTGCAGCTGGTACTTATGAAATCTTAATTAAAGATGACAACGGTTGTTTTGAAAAAGATTTCATTACGGTGGAAGAGCCAGACCAATTAGAAGTAATCAATATTCAAACTACAGATGAATTATGTATCGGAGCTAATGATGGAACAGTAGTTTTTGATATCAGAGGTGGTACTCCTTTTGATGATGTTTTAGTGAATCCTACTCCGTATTTTGAGTATAAAATTGAAATGGTCGATCCAGTTGATGAAACTGGTACAGCGGTATTTGCACCTTACAACGGAGAAATAATCGAAGATTTACAAGGTGGCGCTTCATATATTATTTACATACAAGATGCTAACTTGTGTGCCGCTTCAGAGTTGTTTACTGTTGATATTGGAGTAGATTTAACAGCAGAATCGCAAGTACAATATGGTTGCGAAGGTATTTTTCCAAATAGTACCACAACTATTCAGTTAGATAATACCAATTTGCTTTCAGAGTTGATGTTTGCATTAGATCCAATAGACCCTACAGATGCAATTACCGCAAATGCAAATGATGAATTTGTTTGGGGAGATTTACCGGCAGGTGACCACATTGTTTATATCTATCATGAAAACGGATGTACAAATTTTGTAGAGTTCAGTATAGATGCATATGAGCCGCTAAGTTTGGTAGTTGATAAAACAGGGCCAAATGAAGTTCAAGCTGTTGCAGAAGGTGGTTACGGAGAATATGAATTCTTCTTTAACGGACAATCTTACGGAGAGGAAACTACATTTACAACTAACGAAAGCGGAATAGTAAATGTTCGTGTTAGAGATGCAAGAGGTTGTGAGCTTGAACTAAGTGTGCCGTTTGAATTTACGGGTATGCTGGAATTCCCTAATTTCTTTACTCCTGATGGAGATAACCTTAATGATATTTGGTCACCAAAGAATAGAGATCTTTTTGACGGAGTTGAGGTTAGAATATATGACCGTTACGGTAGAGTAGTGGCTGTATTGGATGAGGTTAGCGGTTGGGATGGTACTTATGAAGGTAAAGAAGTGCCAACAGGAGATTACTGGTACGTAGTAAATGCTAATAGTGATGAGCTTAAGTATGTAGGTCACTTTACTTTATACAGATAATTTAAGATAGTAACATAAAAAAAAGAGGATGCATTTTGCATCCTCTTTTTTTATTTTATTAAGTTTTTTAATTCTTCATCGTCTAACTTTTTAAACCTTAATGAACCTAAAACTACAATAACTATAAAGGAACTTGTTTTTAGGGTACATTTGATGGATAATTTAGATTTTACAGATGAGGGCAATTATATATATTATTTTATTGGTTATTTTTCAAAGTTGCGCATCTCAAGCAAAGCCCATTTTAATAGATTCGGCAATGGAAACGAATGTAAAAGAAAATCTAGCCTATTATCTGTATTATCCAGACGATTATGAAGAAGAGATTGAAAAAGATTTTCCTATCCTCTTGTTTTTACATGGTGGTGGTGAATCGGGCGATAGTTTGGTTACCGTGAAGAGAAATGGCCCTCCAAAATTAATAGTTCAAGGCAAAAAGTTTCCTTTTTTAATACTGGCGCCTCAAAATCCGAATGCCAAAAAATGGTGGAATACTAGAGCGGTAAAACAATTGCTAGATTCAATTGTAGATAATAATAGAATAGATAAAAAGCGAATTTATTTAACGGGATTGAGTAGAGGAGGAGGGGCTGCTTGGGAATTGGCAGTGCAATACCCAGATACTTTTGCAGCTATGGCGGTAGTATGTGGCATGGCACCATTACCATATGCTTCATGGATTAATCGCGAAATGCCGATTTGGGTTTTTCACGGAGAGAAAGATAAGTCCATTCCCTTTTCCGAATCTGAAAATATGGTCGCCAAATTAAAGGAAATGGGCTATGAGGTCATTTTTACAAGATACCCTAACGTAGGTCACAACGCATGGATAAAAGCGTATGAAACCGAAGCTTTGTATAATTGGTTTATAAATCAGGAGTTGAAATGACCAATTTCCCTTAGTTTTTCTGGAATACGCGTAATGAATCTCTATTCTGAGTAACGATATAGTAAGGCTTTTCTTTATTGTTACTTTTTACCTGTATAATACTTTTTGAATCTCCAGGCACAAGAAATCCGCTTTTAGATGTCTCAATAGATTTGAATTTGCCATTTCCTTCGTTTTGTAATAACAAACCATTAAAGGCATCATTTCTTCCTATAAAAACTTCATTTCCAAAATTATTTCCAACTAATAAAAGATCTTGGTAACCATCATTGTTGTAATCCAAAGATGTAATTCCGTTAATGGGAGCAACTTGAGCTTCTATAGGTAGTGGACTATATTTAAATGTACCATCTCCATTATTTTCTATAATAATACTTTTATCATAATTGCCAATTAATTTAGTTGCCCCTTCTAATTCTTCATTTGTAAATAAGGTAGCAATAGTTGCTTTGGAATATGCTTTAAATGTGTTGTATTTTGCTCTGAAAATTGGACTTTGTCCGTTTAAATCTCCCCAAAAATTTACAGGAAATGCCTTGTAGGTAGGATTGTCAAAGCTGTCTTTGAAATATGCGAACATTACAGGATCAATAGTGCCGTTGTTGTCAAAATCTTTTGCGACTACGGTTACTGGTCTTTCCGCTGAAGGTTGATAAAAATTATTCATACCTAAATTACCTACTACGAAATCTATATCGCCATCATTATCTATGTCGGTTTTTATGATACTTTCCCACCAACCGGAAAGATTTTCAATTCCTGTTTTATCTAATTTTTTAAAACTGGTACCGTTATTTTTAAATATTGAGATAGGCATAAATTCACCAACAACAATTAAATCATCATTTCCATCTAAATCAATATCTGCCCACACAGCATCTGTAACCATACCTATGTTACTTAAATCAGGAGACGTGCTATTGGTTACATCTTTTAAAATGCCATTTTGGTTTTTTAATAAAAAGCTTTTTTCCGTATTAGGGTATTTTGAATAAGGAGTTCTGCCGCCAATGAACAAATCGATAAACCCATCTTTGTCAAAGTCTGAGATGCTGACAATAGAACCGCTTGCATGAATTGCAGGCATTTGATCAGTTGCAATATCAAAGTTTCCTTGACCATCATTAATCAATAACCTATGATTGTAGTATATACTTTCTAGATTAAATTCATTGCTGCCAGAAACTAAGAACATGTCTAAATCACCATCGTTTTCTAAATCGAATAAAGCTATACTTTCCTCTTCATATTGCTTGTTTTCTTCATCATCAAATAAACTTTGTTGCGTGAACTTACCTTCTGCGTTTTGAAAAAATAGTTGAGGTGAATTGCCTGACGAACTACCAATAATAAAATCTTCAATACCATCATCATTCATATCTCCCACGGCTGTTACTGGACCATTTTGGGTTAATTTATGTGGTATTGTTCGTTGAATATTATAGTCTACAATATCTTTTTCTTCATGTAAATATGATAATCCTATATCACTTGAAACTTCTTTGAAAACCGTTTTTTCTTTTTTAGCAACTAGTGGGAAACTTAATTTATTTGAGGCTATTGAAACTGCATCTTCATAGTTTAGAATTATTCTTTGATTTGCTTTAACATTAGATATTTTTTGAAACTTATTATCTGGCCATAGTATTTCAATGGATGTTATTTGTTTTTTGGAGCCGAGACCAAAATGCATGATGTCTTCAACGGTAGACATATAGCCTCTGTAGGTATGATGTTCCTTATATTGAAATGTATCATCATCAAATCTTAAAACAGTTTTCGCACCTGTTTTTTGCGATTTTAAAGGGGAATCTTTAAGGTCTATACTTAGGTAATTATGTTGACCATCTTTTAGGTCGGTTTTGTTTTGAAAAATCAACGCTTCATCGTTAATGTTATTTACGATATAATCTAAATCACCATCATTATCTAAATCAGCAAATGCAGCACCATTGGAAAATGATGCTACTCCAATACCCCAATCTTCACTAACATCTGTAAACTGATTGTTGGTGTTGTTTTTATATGCGTAATTAGGAATCTTTATTTTTGGGATGGAGTCTAAAATTTGAGCGGGACTTAAATATCTACTAACGTTAAATTTGAAATCGCCAAAATCTAAGTCCGTAATATCTCTTGGAAAACCATTTGTAATTAGTAAATCTTCATAACCATCGTTGTCCATATCAGCAAATAGGGGAGACCAGCTCCAATCTGTTTTAGATACACCTGCCATTAATCCTATTTCGCTAAAAGGCACATTGTTTCCATTACCTCTTTGTAGCATGTTTCTGGTATGTTGGTATTCATAACCAAAACGGTCGTTTAAAATATATTCTGTGTATTTATTTCCTGCTAATGTTGTTTTTAATCTTTCATTGGTTTCACCAAGCATATCTAAGGTGATAATATCCAAATAACCATCATTGTTATAATCGGAAATATCATTTCCCATAGAAAACTTACTTTGGTGTTTAATATTCTCTTTTATCTTATTAGTAAATGTTCCGTCTTGATTGTTAATGTAGAGAATATCATTTGACAGGTAATCATTACTAACATATATATCTGGCCAACCGTCATAATTTAGGTCGGCTATAGAAAGACCCAAACCATAACCTTCTATGGTAATACCTGCTTCTATCGTAACATCTGTAAATGTGCCGTCACCATTATTTTTATATAACTTATCATTACTCAGGGCAGAACCGTCGGTAATTTTTTTTCTAAAATTAGATGGTAAAATATGTACATCTACATTGTTTAAAACATATAAATCTAAAAGACCATCTTTGTTATAGTCAATGAAAGATGCACCCATACTATTGCCAGATTCTTCAAGACCATATTCTTTAGCCATATTTTTAAAGGATGGTACACCATTGTTATCTAAACCTTGATGTATAAACAGTATATTTTTCTTTTCATCTTCACTGTTTAGCATTGCAGAACAGACGTAAATATCTAAAAATCCGTCATTGTTTATATCTGCCAAGGCAACTCCTGTATTCCATTTATTTAGAGCTTCTATCTTAGATTCTTTGGAGACATCTTTAAATTTAAAATTACCTTCATTTAAATATAGCTTGTTTGAAACTTGATTTCCGCTAAAAAATATATCCGGTTTTTGGTCATTGTTAAAATCTCCTATAGCTACGCCACCACCGTTGAAAATATATTCACTTGTTAAAATATTGAAACTATCTGTCTCAACTATTTTGTTATTGAAATCAATTCCTGAATCTGAACTTGGTACAATTTCAAATAATGAATCGCTCTGTTTTTTACAATGAGTGGCATTAAGTAGAAACAGTACTAAAGTTATAGCTAGAATTGTTCTTACAGCCTTATGCTTAAAAGTAGTTGTTAGTTTAGAAGTATACAAAGTGAGATGGAGTTAGTTGAATGTAAGAGTTGAAAAAAATGATAATTAATAGAAGATTGGATAACTAAATCCAATCATTTTATCAAGTACCAAAATAATATTTTTGAATAGAATATCATAGCCATAAGGGTATTTACTTATAGCTTTTATTGTAATGCTTGTTTGTACTTTAATCCGTTAATCAATATGATAATTCAAACATATTCTAATGATAATAAATGGAGGGTGAATTTCTGTCAATAGCATCAAATAAAAAAGCAGGACATGTTAATGTCCTGCTTTAAATAATTTTAAAAACTATTATTTAGTAACCAGGATTCTGCTCTAGAATACCACCACTTAAATCAATTGCCGATAAAGGAATTGGTAAAACTTCATTTTTAGCTTCAAAAGCATTAGCCTTTGTACCGAAGTTTGCAATAGTACGGCTTTCATTAGAAATATACTCATTGATTACTTCCACTCCGTTACCCCATCTGTATAGGTCGAATAAACGGTGACCTTCCATACCAAGTTCTAAACGACGTTCATGACGAACAGCTTTTCTTGCGAAAGCTTGATCGGCAAAACTTGTGTAAGGTTCAATTACATAGTTAGCAGCATCTGCATCACCTGCTTCATTTTGAACATATGTCATATTCTTAGCTCTGTTACGTACTAAGTTTACCCATGTTAAGGCTGATGCCAAATCATTGGTTTCAACAGCAGCTTCAGCACCCATTAAAAGAACATCAGCAAAACGTATAATATGATAATTTATACCTGAATGTTGTTGACCCCAAGCACCTGTACCTTGGTTGTCAGCATCACCACTTTGGTATACATTTTTGGCAGGTAAATAAGGACCTGAAATATCTGAGAAAGTTGCACGAATCCAAGAGTGACCAGGGAAAGTACCATAACGGTTATAATCAACACCTCTTCTACCAACGGTATAATCTAATCTTGGATCTAAAGGACCTGTGTGTGGTGTAAAAGCATCTTCATCTTCAATACCATAATCGTTTGCTACATCAGACTGATTGAAGGTATCCAAAAGAGGAAGACCAGTAGTTGCATCAGTTTGAAAAGCATTCACTAAATCTTGTGAAGGTTGGTAAAAACCACAGCAAGATCCAAACGGTCCTGGGTTAGGGAAATTTAATACCCCTCCAATATTACCATTAAATGACTGTCCATCATCAGCTGTAAATTGAATTGCAAAAACTGCTTCAGAACTATTCTCTCCTGTACTTTCAAAATTAGCTACAAACTCTGAGTTTAAGCTATACGGACCATTGTTTATCACATCTTCCAATAAATCAAAAGCAGCAGCCCATTCAGATTGTTGTAAATGAACTTTACCTAAATAAGCTTGGGCAGCCCATGAAGTTGGTCTACCTGACTGTTCTTGTGTTGCAGGTAAATTATCCATAGCAAATTGTAAGTCAGCTTCAATTTCATCCCAGATAGGACCAGGGTTAGGTTGATTGAATTCTGTATTTGCGTAATTCTCTTCAGAAATGTAAGGTACATTTCCATAAATTCTTTGCAATTCAAAATTAAAATGACCTCTTAAAAAACGAGCTTCTGCTAATTTTCCGGTTAAATCTGCATCTTCAATGGTTGCTATTAATGCAATTACAGCGTTAGCTCTATTTACACCGGCAAATATAGATGACCATTTACCTAAAACATAAGGGTTGCCCGTAGTCCAGTTGTAAATTTCCATTTCAAAAAGGTCAGCTTGATCACCATCGGTACTACCTTTATGTGCGTCATCTGCAATAACGTCAAACCACCAGTTATCTCCACTTGCTGCAAATCCATTTCCAGCAAGGTTGTTTCGGATACCATCAAGTGTAGAATATGCTCCAATTAAAAGGAGTTCAACACCATCTTCATTTTGTACCGCAGCGTCACTAAGAGCACCAACTGCAGGTTGCTCTGTAAAATCATCACTACATGCGCTTATAACAGCGAATAGTGAGAATAAATAAATTAATTTCTTTTTCATTTTTTTACAATTTTAAATTAAATCCAAGTGTAAGAATTCTAGATTGTGGTACAACCTGACTATCTACACCTAATGTTAAGTTATTACCGGTAACCGATGAAATGATCTCAGGATCAAACCCATCGTAACCTGTAACCGTAAGTAAATTTGTGGCTTGTACGTAAACACGTAATAAATCAAGACCAATCTTATTTGCTACTTTATCAGGGAAAGCATAACCTAATTGAACATTTTTTAAACGTAAGTAAGAACCGTCTTCAACAAAGTATGAATTTGGTTGTGTTTCACTATTTTGAATAGAATTACTTAATGCAGGTAAAGTAGCATTTGTATTCGTTGGTGTCC
>JAHDDP010000022.1 GCA_020629285.1 Maribacter sp. | reverse complement strand
TCTAGGTTTTTGTTTGTCTGAAAACATTGTTCACGGTTTTGGGGTTAAAAGCGTATTTCTATATTCGATTATATTCTTGTGTACTTGTACAATCTTATAGTTCTCCGATAAAACTACAAAATTCTCATCAGCAATAAGGTAATCCTTATTATTTTTTAGTAGCTCGGCATACCCTAGGGCAAAATCTTTAGATTTAAATCCGTGTACCACTACAAATTGGTCTTCTAGGTTATAAATATCTCTAGAGACAATATTTTTATATTTAAGATCTATGATAGATTGCTCTAAGAGTTCCATCAATTTTAAAGCCTTTTCATTATCACTTCTTTTAAAAGGGAAAACTACTTTCCAGTTCGATGTTCCTTTAGAATCTGTTTCTGGTGAAAACTCCTTTTGTTCTAACTTAGGAAGCTGCTCTGCAATCATCTGTTCCGCCTTTTTACCCTCTGGATTGTTAGGATATGTCAACGCCACGTAATTCAATGCTTCTTTAAAAGATTCAAAACCTTGAAGTCTACCAATGGCATTTGCCTTCAACATTTCAAATTTAGGAACAATAGGGTCACCGGTAAATCTATTGATATTCTCTTCTGACCCTGTAATTACCTGTAAATATTGTTGATCTTTATATTGTTTGAACAAACTCTCATAGCGCTTCTCTGGACTATCGGAACTATCTGCCAATACCGCTTGCGGATTCAATAAAATCTCAGCATATCTAGAGTCGGCATGGTTGGCAATAATATCTGCCTTCATGGTCTCTTTCAACGGACTATCAACTTCTTCGTAAATCTTATAAAGATTATATTTTGAAGGAAGAATCAATCGTTCTTCAGCATTAGACGCCAATACATCTTCTAATTTGGCCGCTGCCAACAGATTTTCGTTAAACTTCTCCTTATATATTAATCCCAATTGATAGTTCGCAAAATTACGTTCTGTTTTTAAGCTGTCAATAACCGCAACATCTGTTGGTAAACGGTCCATATAATAGTCTAAAGAGAATTTCTCATCTTCACTGACTACACTTAAACTATCATTTACACCCTGTGCATTTTGCAAGGCAACATTTTCACTATTGATAACCGATTTGTCTGACCAACGCCAATCATCTGTCAATTCTCTATTGCCCCAACGATTCTTAAAATCGTTCTGACCATAACCTAAACTGGTAATATTATAGAAATAGAATTTCCCCTTATTCTCTTTACCACCTTTACTGTTGCTAAATGCAGCAAAACCATCGGTAATTCTTGCTTTTTCTTTTTTCTGTGCAGCTTCTTTAGCCTTCTGTAATTCTTCAATATGCTTTCCAAAATAAGCCAACTGCTCATCTTTAGGCATTTGATAAATTGTAATTACACTGTCTGAATACTGAACGATGTCTTCGTATTTAATAACATCTTCCAAATTATCGCGCTTCTTCTTAATAGCACGAAATTTTTTGGTGTTTTCATTAAGGTTGGTCAATACACTGTCGTAATATGCACCAGCCGGCTTATAAACACTTTCATCAAAATTGTATTCCGCTAAATTCTCGTAATTCAGTGCATTCAATTTTGGCTTGTTTTGAGAGGCACGCAAAGATTTATTGAAATAAACCAAAGCCAAACTATCAGATTCCTGCTCTAGATGAAACTCAGCCAACTGTCTGTAAATACCATCTAAATAAGGTCTGTTCTCCCTATTCAGTTCCATTTTTGTCAAATACTCCAAAACCTCCTCCTTATTTTCAGAAGTTACTTGGGTATTCTTTAATTTTTCGATTTTGGCATTTATCATGTAAACACGAGGCGACTTCCTATTTAATTCGATCACTTTATCAAATGCGTAATTAGCACTGTCTTTAAAGCCTAATTGATTGTACAACTGACCTATAATATAATAGTACCTTCCTCTTTCTGGATTTTTTGTAGTGTAGTGCGATGCTATCTTAAGATTTTGCACAGCGGTATCCGGGGCATTTAGATTAATAAACGCCTGTGCCATCATTGCTCTTGCATCAGCATATTCTTGATCTTTTAAACGCTCATATTTCATTAAGCGCTTTAAATTCTTAATGGCCAGATCATCGTTTTCTAAGCGGATGTTTACTTTCTCTCTCCAAATACTTGCCTCGTTCAGCTTATCGCTTTCAGAATATTTATTAAGAACATAGTTGAAAGATTCTAATGCCGGTATGTAGCGTTCATCAAAATACCTTGCTTTACCTAAAAGAAGAAAAGCTTCATCTATTTGTGGGTTTCGCTCTTCATCCTTAATATCCATACTATGGCGTTGAATAGCCTTGGTAGCTTTTTCTTCTGCAATAAGAAAATTAGGATTGTTGTCTTCTGAATCTAATTTAATTTCGCCACTAACCTCTAAACGCTCTATAGGCAAGACTTCAAAATAATCATCTTGATAGGTATCGTTCAAAGTTTCTCGACCTAGCTCAAAAGCAATGTTACCATTATACAAGGTATTGTATTTGGTATTGAGCGCATGCCAATTACGGTTTACGAACTTGTCTTTCTTGACAGAACATGCATTAAAAAGCATACTCGCCAAAACACCGGATAAAATAAGTTTGTTTCTAAGATTCAAAATAGTTGATCTACGTATGTATGTTTAACTTAAAAACAACCAGATTATTATACCGTTCATCGGTAAACTACATATTTATTTTTGAGCATTCTCAACATTTTTAGACTACTACAACCAAATTTTACCGACCGTGTAGTTTGTTTTAAATTAAAATAGCCATACGAATTATGAGTTCACAGCATATAATCTGATCAAAGAGGTATTTATCGGATATTTATCCATCTAGCTACAAAACTCAGAAATGAATACCGACCTAGTGGTCGGTTTTTGGATTTTTACTATAAAATTTAGATAATTACTTATTTTCGATGAGTTCTAAATAGATTTCATTTTTTAAATGATAACCATTCTTAATAGCTATTACGATTCTTGATAGCAGCTCTTTAATTACCAACAAGGTATTTGCGTTAGTAATACTCCTTGTCAAATACATTCCTCCGCCTTCCAAATCCTGAAATTTCAAATCTTTAATTAAAGAGTATTTTTTATACCATGAATAAGCATCCCTATTTTCAAGATAAACTGTTATTCTTATTTCATTAGTACCAACCATGCTAAGACTTAAGTATACTTGTTTATCATCATTTAGATATAAATTGAAAGCAACGATTTCATTTGAATATAACTTATACAAAGCATCATCAACAAACTGAGTCTCAAACGAAATAGACTTATTTTTAATCTGTAATAATGCTTCCAGTTCCTTCTCCGTTTCACGAATTCGAATTTCATAGACTTCTTTGAAGTCACTTGATTTTCCTTGTTCCGTAATCTTAGTTTTATAATATTCAATTTGATCTTTTACTCTTTGAATTTTCGGGAACCTTGAATCTTGCAATGTTAAAATAGCATCCAACTCATTTTTCAAGTTGCGTAAAGCAACCACATCAAATTCAACCTCATTGTACAAATGCATTTTTAGATTTTCATCGATTTGAGCCTGTATTCTAATAATTTCCCATTGATAATAATCAATTAACGAATTTAAATCAGAAGCCATTTATATAGTTTAAATATCTATAAATTAAGAAAATTCAATTTATTCAGCAACCGGTAAAGCACTCTCTGCACCAAAGAACACTTCTAGTTCTTTTAATGTTTCAGCAGATGTTTCTATGTCTTTAACCACTTCACCTTTATTTAGTACTACAATACGTTCGCATACTTCAGTTACATGAATTAAATCGTGACTAGAAACTAAAACGGTGACGTCTTCTTTTGCAGCAAGTTCTTTAATAATTTGCTTTAGACGAATCTGTGTAGTGGGATCCAAATTTGCAAAAGGCTCATCTAATATGACCACTTTGGGGTTACCAATAAAAGAAGCTACAATACCTGCTTTCTTCTGGTTTCCTTTAGATAAATCTCTCAGGTATTTCTTTTGTCCTAGTATTTCTCCATGGAAAAAGTCTTGATACTGCGCTAATAATGCATCGACATCGGCTTTATTTTGACCGCGAAGGTCGCCTATAAAGTAAAAATACTCTTCGGGAGTCAAGTACCCAATCAGAAAAGTTTCATCTATAAATGATGATGTAAATGGTTTCCAATCTTCACTGGTGTTTACTTGAACATCGTTATTAATGATATGACCCGTACTTGGCTGAATTAAATCTAGCAACAAACTAAATAGCGTTGTTTTACCCGCTCCGTTATTACCCACCAAACCGAAACTTTGTCCTGTTGGTATATTTAAGGATTCGATATTTAATACTTGTTGTGAACCGTATTTTTTAGATAAATTTTCTATTGTAATCATAATCTTATTATTTACTTCGGCTACGCTCAGCAACCGTTTTGTTCGTTATTGGTTAAAAGAAATAAATCCAATTTATCTGTCTCAATAGCTTATTATCAACTAGCCGACATTTAATGTACTTATTCCTGCAACTTTATATTCCTTACTGAATTCTTTAAGCTTTCCTAAATAAGCTTTTTTCTTTGTACTTATTACTTAATACTCGGTACTTATCAATCAACTCGCCTTTTCTTTAAAACCTGCAATCATTCCATATTTCTTTTTCTTGTATTGCTCGGTAATTAAACCTAATAAGTAATTCTTCATGGCAAAACCGATGATGCCTAGAACAGATAATACTCCTACTGCCACTTCTAAATTAAAAATGTAGTAAAAAATGGAGAATATAATGATCGGTACAATTAATACGGGAAGCATAACCAAAAACTGGGTAGCACTTGCACCCTGCATATTACCAAACGGACTCTGATCTAACTCGATCCTTTTCTTATTGAACGAACCAAAATATAATATGACGGGTATGTTTACACCCAAGTTGTATAAGGCACATCCAAAATTAATTGCCAAGGCATCCCAACCAAAGTAAACGTAAGGTATCGTCAATAAAAACATAGCTACTATGCTCACTGTAATTAGTGAAACCTTTGACTCCAGATACTTTCGCATGGGTATGTTTTGCGACATCATCATACTATAGTAACTACTATCCCAAGCCGGAATAAACTGACCAAAATTACTTAAGAAAATACCTGTCATAAATATACCCACAAAGGCTTTCATAGGCATCATGCTACTATATATCTCCTGGGTATAGAATACCAGACCGTAAAAGACAAACAATAGCGAAATATACACTTGTGACTTGGTTCTTTTATTTCTCCAAATCATTTTAAGATCTAACTGAAGAAAAGAGCCCATTTCGCCAAAGCGTTTGGTCCAAGCTAAATCTGAGGTATTTGCCTGTACCGATTTTGCTTTGAGCTTTGCATCTAGGTAAATTTTATCTTTTAAGTATTTATAATTTACATAGTACATAGCCATTGCAAGCGCAATAGGAATCAAAACCGTAATTGGATATGCGTAAAGTGCATGAAAAACAGGAGCAAAAAAGGCCTTTACAGAAAACACACCGAAATAATCCAATCCGTAGCCTAAAACAAGTATGCTAACAATACCTATTAAAACCTTATCGTTTTTATTCACCAAAAGGTTTACATAATTTATGCTCAAAACAATTGCAATAATGGCAACTACCCATAACAATACATTTAATGCAGGGTAACCGTTAAACAGCAAAACGACGGCAAATGGCACAATGAAAAATAATGTGAGTAAATTATAGATAGATGCGGCAGATCTACCTAAGATATAATGTGCAATGGTGCTTTTCTTTACCGGTGTGGTCAAGAATGGTTTTATATCCATTACCGGTAATTTCTGCATAAAGTACCTTAAGAATAATTCCATTAAAATCCAGTAAATGAAATACTGGCTTATAGTCCACATAGGGCTTTGATCTGGGAATATTTCTTTTAAAAGAAAGTACATTCCACCACCGGCAACAGCGAGTGAAAGTAGCATGTATACGCCGAAGAATCCCATTACTATTTTTATCCCTAGACTTTTACCAAGGTTAGAGGACCTAAAAAAGGATTTCCATTGTAATGAAGAAAAACGTTTAAACATTCGGTTGGTTTTAGTATTCAGAATATAAGTCAGAAAAATCTTGAGTTTGTTACAAACAAAATTCAAGAATATATTTCTAAACTATTTAAAATAGACCGAAATCATTTTATCGTTTTAAAGCAAAATGACCTGTAATTATTTGATTTTCAGAATATGTATATTTAAACCAATAATCTGATTCTGGTAATGAGGTTCCGTTAAAAGTTCCATCCCACCCTTTTGAATTAGGATTAATCTGTCTCAAAAGTTTACCGTACCTATCGTAAATAAACAATTGGGATTCAGGATACAGTTCTCCACCAATAATGTTCCAATATTCATTATTACCATCTCCATTCGGAGTAAAAAATCGTTGATAACCAATAGCAATAATTTCTTCAGACAAAACCCTGCACTCCAATAAATCTGTAACAAACACCGTATGTTTTCCAGGAAATACTACAAATTCATTACTAGCTTGATAGTTTTCTCCATCTACGGAATATTCAAAAGGTCCCGTTCCTGTCGCGTTAATTGTAATATCTATTTGGTCTGAAAATCCGTTAACCCCAACTTCCATTGTTTCTGGTGCCCCAGATGATAACACTTCAAATGATCGGGAATTTTCACAACGTACCCCGTTTGAAGTTTGGCTTACCGTTAAATGGTATTCTCCTAATTCTGATACGTTGAAATTTCTAGTAGTACTTAGTTCTTCCCCTGCTGTATTCTGCCAAGCCCACGATTCAAAATCACCTCCATCAATAACCAAAGCAGGACTATCTGGGCAAATAACATAACGTTCTTCTAAGTTTATCTGTGGTAAAGAATTGATAATAATTTCAAAGGATGTCGTGGCGTAGCAATCATCTAAATTATTTGGTTGAACCCGAGCATAAATAGTTTCTTGATTCAATACATTAGTATAGACCGATGTGTCTAAAGTATTTGTGTTGTTTTCAGCATCAGCTTGAGAGGCGAAATACGTTACCTTGAAATCATTGACAGATTGATTACCTAAAATCTCTACATCTTTTTGGGTCAAATCTATGGTTTGAATACCTGTTTCGTTATCATCACATAGAACTATTGGTGATGGAACTTGTGCAAACGGCGTGTTATACACTTCAATTTCAAAACTATTTGTCACAATACAAGTTGCGTTCCCATTGTTCTCAATACTGTAAAATATAGCTTGAGGGTTTGTTGTGTTTTGATACAAACCATTAATTTCATTTTGAGCCAAATTAGCATCTGCTAAATTCTCATAATAACGCACCGTAAAATCAGCTACATTTTGATTTCCTAATATTTCCGCATTCTTTTCGGTAAGGTCGAAAACCGTAACACCATTATTATTGTCGTCACAAATACTCCAATCGGTGACTGTCTGAATTTCTGGTGAATCAAAAACTTGTAATTCAAAATTGGTGATTGCATAACAGCTAGCATCAGTAGCATTTTGCACTCTAACGAATATAGTTTGATTGTAATTAATGCTATTTGTAAAGCTATCGGACAATGAATCTGTACCATTTTCAGCATCTACCATGGTGGTGTGGTATGTTACTAGTAAACTAGTTGAACTTTGTGTTCCAATGATTTCCGTTTCTGAATCGCTTAACAAAAATGTTGCGAAGCCATCATTATTATTATCACAGACCTCTATATTATTAGGGGTATTTGCAACAACACCGGGGCTGACCTCTATTGTAAAACTATCCGTTTTATAACAATCGGTATGAGTATTATTTTCCAGTCTCACAAAAATTTCTTCACTGAACAAGGTGTTGGTATAGTTGATAGGTAACGGATTAGAACCAGTATCGGCATCAGCTTGAGAAGCAAAATAACTTACATCAAAAATAGTTTCATCTTGACCATTAAAAACCTCAATGTCTTTTTCAGATAGGTCAAAGGTGTAAAATCCGTCAAGGTCATCGTCACAAATGGTCCAATCGGCTATAGTACCCAATGTTGGTTCTTTCTGGGAAATAACATTAAACTGGGTTGTATCATAACAAGCTGAATTGCTATTATTAGATACTCGTGCATAAACTGCCGTACTCCCTAACGGAAAATCATAATTCAATACTAACGGATTACTATTTGCATCTGCATCAGTTTGTGATGAAAAATAGGTGACCGTAAAATCTGATGGGTTCTGAGCACCTAAAATTGCAGTATTTAGCGTTGTTAAGTCTAAAGAATATGTGTTTTGTTCACTACATCTTTCTAAACCATTTATTGTTGTAGCTATTGGAATTTCATAAATGGTAATATCCTTAGTTTCTATTTTGGTTTCTGATGCTGTGGTTACGGTTACTGATACAGTGTAATCCCCAGGTGCTGCATAGATATGACTTGGATTTTCTAAAGTAGAGGTATTTCCATCTCCAAAATCCCAAATGATATTTAATATAGGATCAGATGAAGATACTTCAAAATCGGTAGCATCACCTAAGCAAAAATTCCTTGCACGTAAGCCAATGACAAAGAAGGACTGGATAAAAGGTGGAAGACCCGATAAACTTGTACCAGACAATAGAGGAACAGTATTTGGTGAATAATCACTAGCCAACCCTCCTAAATTTGGGTTATTTATTACACTAAGATAATTCTTTTCAAACTCTGCAACATAAATCTTGCCATCTATGGCCAACTGCAATGCCCCTACACCACCTGGCTTTATTGGCGCAATTTCTACTCCCGAAGCTAAAATAGCCGGTTCGCTATAATTAGACATATCAAATTGATGAATGCTATGTTCTTGGGTGTAATTGAGATAAAAATTTGTGTAGGTAACATATAGCTTACTACTATCTGATGAAAACTCCGCTCCATAAGAAAAAGTAGCTGCATTTGGAGGTATTAAGGGCAAAAAATAGGGATTTAAATCTATTGCACTGCTTATTTGTCCAGAAAACGAATCAAAACGAAACAATTCACGAAGTCTTGTACCCGTTGTAATAGAAACCAAGAATTGCCCATCCGGAGAAATTTTCATATACCCTCTTGTACCTTGTCCATTAGGGGCTATAGGTAAAATTTCCCCAACCGATGAAACTACGGGTGTAGTTACTAAGCCAGTTGGTGTTACCAAATACCCCAAAAAGTCATTGTTACCATAACCATGTGCCACTACCCAAATATCCGTACCATTGATATGTTCTACAGCAGTCAGTTTTTCAGCCACAGGAGTAGCAAGGGGTATATTTTTTGTGATAACATCTCCCAAACCACCATTCAAGGACATATCTAGAATGCTATATTGCAGACCCTCTGGTTCTCCTGCATCGTGTATAGTAAATATATAATACAGGTCTATATTTCCTGGATAGGGAACTATAATACCCGATTGAGTGCTACTTGGGTTTCCTAATAAACCCGTTCCATTGGGCATTGGAATATGGTTTCTATTCCAAACCGTAATACCATCTGTATAAAAAAGTAAACTACCGGTAGCATCTGAAATAGTGGCACACCCTTCAAGTGTATTCAATTGCCCATCTGTTAATGCAACGGGCGCCCCAGAATTAAAGTCCAAGCCCGCATTTTCGCCAAAATACCATATAGCAGCCTGTTCTTGAGCTTGTAAAGTATATGTGGAAATAACTATGAGGGCAATCGAAATGAACTTTTTCAAGTTTAAGTAGGTTTGTTGATTTAATACTAAAGTACCAATTTCAGCACATAACGTAAGTAAAATACTTCATAGTGTTAAAAACCTCGATAAGTTGCGTTTATTAATATTAAGAGAAAGACACTACTACAGCAGCTTTTCTCGCTTCTTCATCAAAAACTCCCGCTCCAACTTATTCGAAGTTTCCAGCAGTGCTTTATCCAAAAAAGAGATTGCCAAATCTTTCTCACCTTTTTTCAGATAATATTCCGCATAACAACCATAATATAGATAGCCTCTTTGACCAAGTTCTGCAACATCAATGCTTTTTAATATTTGATATGTTTTCTCTAAATCGTTTAGTTGTAGACAAACTGTCGCATGATTTAACAATGTAAACATTTTAGGTTCAAACGTATGCAATTGTTCATACCAATAAGAAACCTTTTTCCAGTTGGTATCTTTGAATGTTTTGGCATTTAAATGTTCAAAGGCTATAGCAGCTTCGTAATGATACACAGAACTATCATCATAATCCATGGCTTTGTGCATTGCGCTATTTCCCATTTTTATCAGTGGAAAATACCATTTGGTACGGTCTTGATTTTTCAAATTAACCAATTGATTATCAGACGAAATTTTACTTTCCAGTCTTGACATGTGAAAACATAGTAATGCAAAAAGTGCATACAAACTTCCGCTTCTAAACTGCTCTTTTTTCAAAAGAAGTTGGCAAAGTCGAATAGCTTCGCCACACAAATCTTCTTTAATTAATTTTTCTTTATTAGTAGAATGAAAGCCTTCATTGAAAGTCAAATAAACAACTTTCATGACTCGCTCCATGCGATTATGGATTGCTTCTGGATCTGGGTATTGAAACTGAATATCCCTTTCTATTATTGTTTTCTTTGCCCGGGTCAGTCGTTTGGAAATAGTTTCTTCTTTGGTCAACAATGCCGCAGCTATTTCTTTAATGCTAAAACCTGAAATTGTTTTGAGCGCAAATGCAATTTGTTCATTAGGATTCAAAGTTGGGTGGCAGGCAACGAAAATCATTCGTAATTGACTGTCGGCTACTTCATGGTCTAAAAAAAGTTCATCAATCTGTAACATAGAAGCTCCTGGAGTAATGGCAAGATTTCTATTCTTTTCGGCTTGTATGCTTCGTAGAATATCGATTGTCCTGTTCTTGGCAACCCTGTTCAGCCAAGCTTCTGGATTATCGGGAATTTGGGTTCGCCATTGAGAAGTTGCTTTTATAAAGGTATCCTGTACCGCATCTTCAATAGTTTCTATATGAGATAAGCCGAAAAAACGGGTTAAAATAGCGACCATCTTCCCGTAATGATGTCTAAAAAGATGGTCTACTACTTTATGTTCCATATAGTTTACTGCTCAAAAACCATTACTTCCCTAATCTCAACAGTACCGTCTAAATCATAATCTGGATAATCTTTAGCGATTTCAACTACAGCTTCGGCATTCTCTGCCTGTACAATATAGTAACCGCCGATCAATTCTTTACCTTCGATCAAAGGGGCATCGGTAACGGTACGGTTTGGTCCAGATACTCTTTTTACTTGGGGCATTAATGCATCGCCAGATTTAACAATACCTTGTTTTTGCATTTTTTCGTTCCAAGCAAACCATTTCCCCATACGTTCCTGTAATTGTTCTGGTGATAAACCTAATTCTTGGTAATCTGCACCAATGAAAATCATCATAAAATCTTTCATAATTTAATCGTTTTAATTTTTACATAGAACTCGCTCTAAGTTCTTTTTGTTTACCCCATGACGTTACCGAAATCAAATTAGGGACAATTTTTATAGGTTTTTTTCAAAAAAAGATAAGTTAAGAATTATTTAATATGATAAAAACCCTTCAAATACCATTGATGGTTAGACTTTTTTGACAAATGTCATATGATATCGCAAAAGCATGCTTAATTTTGTAATTTGATTTAAAGAAACGAATATATGTCGCATTTTCACCCATTAACGGTTAAACATATTAAGCAATTAACGCCAACCTCAGTTGCCGTTACGTTTTCAATTCCGAAAGAATTGGCACAAACTTTCACCTTTACGGCGGGTCAGTATATCACCATTAAAAAAGAGATTAAAGGAAAAGAACTTAGAAGAGCATACTCTATAAGTTCATCACCTGAAAAAGATGGCATCACCATCGGTATTAAAAAAGTAGATAATGGCGGATTCTCCAATTACGCCAACTCAGAATTAAAAGTTGGTGATACATTAGAAGTAATGGAACCAGAAGGTCGTTTTGTATTCAATACGACCAATGACGTACAGAATATTGCTGCTTTTGCTGCGGGTAGTGGTATTACACCAATTATGAGTATTGTAAAGTCTGTTTTAGATAGTAACCCTAAGAACAAATTTGTTTTGGTTTACGGTAACAAATCGTACGAAGAGACCATGTTCTATACAGATTTGGTAAAATTAGAACTAGAATATGCCAATCGGTTTTTTGTATATTTCACTAATAGTCAAACCCGTGAAGACAAGGCGTTATTTGGTAGAATTGATACCTCAACGGTAAATTATGCTTTGTTAAATAAGCATAAAGACGTTGATTTTGATGGATATTATTTATGTGGACCAGAAAAGATGATTCGTTTGGTACAAGATACCTTAATTGAGAATGAAGTGGATAAGGATAAAATCCATTTTGAACTTTTTACGCCTACTGAAATAAAAGAGGAATTACCTATACAAGCAGATGGCCAAACCGCGGTTACCGTTCTTGTTGACGATGAGGAATTTCAATTTACCATGGATAAGAAAACCATGATCCTTGATGCGGTATTAAAAGAAAATATTGATGCGCCATATTCATGCCAAGGCGGAGTATGTAGTAGCTGTATTGCCAAGGTAACGAAAGGAAAAGCTGAAATGGTTATGAACCAGATTCTGACCGATAAAGAAATTGCAGATGGTTTTATTCTTACCTGTCAAGCTCATGCTACAACACCTACCATTAAAGTAGATTACGATGATGTATAAGCTCATATAATAATCAAAAAACGGCCGGTTGATACAATTCAACCGGACGTTTTTATTTATCTTAAGTAGTAAAGACTTCTTCAAACTTTCTAACCGCGGCTTCATAGCCTATTGCGTAAGCTTTTTCAATACCTCTTCTATCTAGCAAGCCAATATGTTCCAGTTCTTTAGATTCTAGTACAAGGTGACAATTATTAATTTTTTGTCGGTTAATAGCATAAATCATTAATCCGGTTACTCTTCCTGTCAATTGAAATGAATTGTTCAAATGTTTTTTCTCTAATTGAGAAACCACAGATACATTACTACCTATTACATAATCAACTTTTGGCAGCACAGCCTCGGACGGAAAATTGTTCATGATTCCGCCATCGGCATATAATTCTCCCTTATACTCTACAGGACTAAAAACAGGTGGTAATGCAGCCGATGCCAATAAAGGCTTTATCAATTCACCTTTATCGATAAAAAGCTCTTCACCTTTCTGCAAATTTGTAGCGACTACATGGAGTTCTCTATTCAAGGCCTCAAAACTATCATCTGGAAAATACTGTTTAAAAGAAGCTATATAACTCTCGCTATTCAATAAACCTGGTTTAGCAACAGCAAAGTAATTGTATTTAAATAGCGGTGTTTCCTTAAAAAACTTAAGCATATCTACTACAGGTTTGTCTGCCGCATACAATGCACCCACTAATGCACCAATACTACTACCGGATACCACCTTAGCCTCAATGCCAAACTCTTGCATTGCCTTAATAACACCTATATGTGCCATGCCTCTAATGCCTCCACCGGAAAGCACCAAACCTATGGACTTAGAACCTAATTGCATCTATCTAGAATTAATTTCAAAAAAAATGCCAAACGAATACTATTATCCGATTGGCATAAAATTAATCATTATAGTGGACTATGAATCCAATCCGAAGGCATAATAATTTTTAGTGCCATCTTCATAAACACCTTCCAACATCACTCCGCCTTTTTTGTTCTCTAAAACAGCAGCAACATCATCGATGTCATTTACACGTTTTCCATCAATATGCGTAATGATGAAACCAGCTCTCATTTGCGTCTCACTCTTAATCTTACCAGGGTATAATTTAGAAACCTGTACCCCACCATCAATATCTAATTTTTTGGCTAATTGCTTGTCTACATTTTCAAAATCGGCACCTAAAAGATTAAATACTTCTTTCTTCTCTTTCTTGATAAAATCTGTTCCACCTTGAGAATTATGTAGCTCTACTTCCAATTCTTTTTCCTTTCCATTTCTATTTACAATAATGGTGACCTTGTCACCAGGTCTTTTACCTGCTATAATTTCTTGTAGTCTTGGTGACGTAGCTGTCTCTTTACCGTTTACACTAACGATAATATCGCCAGATTCCATACCTGCCAAATCAGCACCACTATCTTCACCTACTTGCTCTACCCAAACACCTTTAGTAAAGTCAACATCTTTTTCTTTTGCCAAGTTACTGTCCATAGTTCTAATAGAAACCCCCAACATACCACGTTGTACGTTACCGAATTTCAGTAAATCTTCAACCACTTTGGTTACGATGTTACTAGGCACCGCAAATCCGTATCCTGTATATGTACCTGTTGTACTGGCTATGGCAGTGTTAATACCAACAAGGTTTCCGTCTAAATTCACCAAAGCACCACCACTATTACCTGGGTTGATAGCGGCATCTGTTTGTATAAAGCTTTCTACCGCAAACTTATCGGTATTGATATGAATGCTTCTTGCCTTTGCACTAACGATACCGGCGGTAACCGTTGAATTTAATCCTAATGGGTTACCGACTGCCAATACCCACTCACCTACTTCAACATCATCTGAATTGACCAAAGACATCGTTTTTAAATTATCTGCTTTGATTTGTAATAACGCCAAATCTGTCGTAGGGTCGGTACCGATTACAGTGGCTTTATACGATTGATTGTTATATAAAGTTACCTCAACCTCATCTGCATTATCAATTACGTGGTTATTGGTAACGATATACCCTTTATCATTAATGATAACACCCGAACCTGTACCTACTCTAGGTCTTGATTGCGCTCCATTTGGAGATTGCCCTTTAAACATATCTCCAAAAAATTCTTTAAAAGGGTCTGGTAATTCTCTCGCGCCTTGTCTCTGGCTTGTTGATCCCGTTTGGGTAGATTTAATATGTACTACAGCATCTAAAACTTTTTCAGAAGTTTCGGTAAAATCTAAAGGCTTAATATTACCTTCATTATCCTTTGTATATAAAGCCTGTGCTCCTGGTACAGAATCTACTACGGTAACTCCGTTAGTTTCTTTTGTTTCTTGTTTGTTAAATTGAATTACTCCGTAACTTACGACTAGAGCAATAACTGCAGAGAAGAAGTAAACCTTCCAAGCGCTTCTAGTATTTGTGTTTGATTTCATATGTATTTAAATTTTATGATTCTTCTGATGTCTTACTGGCAAAGGCTATGCCACGCATAGGACTGCCAATGCTAAAAAAAAATTAAAACTGATTGAAATTTTAAGGCTTTTTTTAGACTAACCAGTCTGTAACCTTAAAATCTTGTCAGATTTTAAGCATCGAAATGGTAGATAATCTGATTTTAAAGCAAATTGATGGGTAATATGATAAGACTAAAGTTTAATTGTATGATATAAAACCGACTACCTGGTTTAAAACTGACATTTTGACTCAATGTAAGAGATTTCGCATATTTTAATTTTACAATTATGCATTTCATAGAAAACCTTTGCTTTATTTTTACGTAAGTTTAACGACGAAAAAAAACAATTAATTGAATTCACTACATACTGCAATTTTAGTATTTGCCAATTCCGCCAAACAAGATTTGGCGAATAAGCACATTCTTAGAGGTGAAGAATTATTTGATATTTTAACCCGTTCTACCCTTAAAAAAGCAAAAAAAACGGGTCTACCTGTTTTTCACTTTTCAGATGAAGATCAAATTGGTGCTTCTTTTGGCGAACGTTTTACAAATGCCATCGCCAGTGTTTTCAACAAGGGTTTTTCTAGTATTATCACCATAGGCAATGACACACCGCATTTAAAAACCCATCATCTTAAGCATACCGCACAACAATTGGCAATGGGCAAGACCGTAATAGGTCCTTCAATTGATGGTGGATTTTATTTGTTAGGTCTGCAAAAATCAAATTTTGATCTTACTGAATTTCAAAATTTACCTTGGCAACGATTTGGCTTGTATCACCAAATTTCATTGTGGTTACATCAAGAATCATCAGAACTAATAAAATTACCTGTATTACAGGATTTGGATAACGAAAGAGATTTACAATCCATTCTATCGTTTTCTACCAGTCTGTCATCAACAATATTATTGTTGATCATCAATCTATTAAAAAGTAACAGAAGTCTATTCTACACTAACCAGAACTTCTCTTCTCAATATTCTAACAGCTTTCCTTATAACAAAGGTTCTCCTGCAGTTTCGTTTATCTAATCCCCTTTATCCAATAGTTGGATAAATGAAACCTTAGTCGAAAAACTATATATGAAACACTTATTACTAGTGTTGACACTGTTTATAATAAACATGGTCAATGCTCAAGAAACAATTACAGGTATTGTAACAGATACCGATGGAAATACCATACCGTATGTCAACATTCTACTATCTGGCACCGCAACAGGCTCTACAACCAATGAAGATGGTTTTTATACTATAGATGTCCCTGATCTTTCTGGCGCCATTGAATTTTCGGTTTTAGGATATGAAACTCAAGTGGTTTCCATAAACAATAGACGTACCATTAATATCACCTTGGCAGATTCATCTGAAGTTTTAGATGAAGTCGTGCTAACGGCTTTAGGTCTAAAACGAGAAACCAAAGAATTAGGCTATGTAGTTCAAAGCTTAGACGCAAAAGGAGTTACAGAGGTAAAATCGGTTAACTTTTTAGACAACCTTTCTGGTAAACTGGCAGGTGTAACCATTAACCAAGGTGCTACCGGTGTTGGGTCTTCATCAAAAATTACTATTCGTGGTGAAGCCTCTTTTTCCAATAACAATCCGTTATTTGTTGTAGACGGAGTGCCTATTAACAACAATTCGGTCTTTAATTTTACCAATGAGGCGGCAGCCGGATTTCAAGAAATAGATTTTGGAAACGGTGCTATGGATGTGAATCCTGATGATATTGCCGAAGTGTCGGTTTTAAAAGGACCCAGTGCGGCGGCTCTTTATGGAACAAGAGCATCTAATGGTGTTATAATCATAGAAACCAAAAGCGGAAAAAATTCAAAAGGATTAGGCGTTAGCTACAACACTAGTTTCTTTGTGGATTCGGCATTTCAACTACCCGAATTTCAAAATGAATACGGACAAGGAAATTCTGGTGAATTTGCTTTTATAGACGGATTAGGCGGTGGGACCAATGACTTGATCACCTATAGTTGGGGACCACGCCTAGATGTAGGCAATCTTATACCACAATATGACAGCCCCGTAACTTTAGCAGATGGCACTATAGTACGTGGTGGTGATACTGCCCTTTACAGCGGATTACCAATTACACCTACAGAGTTTAGGTCTAACCCAGACAACTTAAAGAACTTCTATGAAACCGGCACAACCTTAATCAATAATATTGCTATTTCTAATGGATTTGACAAAGGGAGTTTCCGTCTATCGTTTACTGACTTACGAAGCGAATCTATCATTCCAGGAGTAAATCTTGAACGACAAACTATAGGTACAAGACTAAACTTTCAACCAATTGATAAACTGCGCATTAATTCCTCTATAAGTTATATTAATTCAAGTAGCGACAATAGACCCTCTAACGGTTATGGTTCAGAGAATGCCAATTACTCTTTAGTAGCTTGGGGACCAAGGTCATTAAATATTGAAAACTTAAAAAACTATTGGCAACCAGGTTTAGAAGGCTTACAACAGTATTCTTATAATTATACGTTTTTTGATAATCCGTATTTTATTCTTAATGAAAATAGAAATTCCTTTAATAGAGACAGGGTATTCGGAAATATTTCGGCTAGCTATGACATTACCGAACATATTACTGCGACTATTAGAACCGGAATGGATTATTCAAATGAATTACGCCAACTGCGCAGAGCCTATAGTTCAAATCGATTTGTAAATGGTGGTTATGCCGAGCATGATGTATTTTTTAGGGAAATAAACACTGATTTCTTATTAAATTATACCAATCAGTTCAATGATTTTAATATTGATGTCTCTTTAGGTGGAAACAGATTAGATCAAAAGGCATTCACTTCACAATCGCAAACCACGAGTTTGGCGCAACCGGGTATTTTTAGGTTATCTAATGCAGCTTCACCAATTGAAGTTTTCGAATTTGAATCTAATAAGCGAATCAACAGTTTTTACGGCTTGGCAAAATTTGGATACAAAGACTTCCTTTTCTTGGATGTTACAGGAAGAAACGATTGGTCTAGTGCATTGGCTACTCCGTTTTCCGTAGATAATACGTCATTCTTTTATCCATCTGTATCAAGTAGTTTTATAGTATCGGAAGTGGTTGATTTACCTGAGGTCGTTTCATTTGCAAAACTAAGGGCAAGTTGGGCACAAGTAGGTAATGACACTGATCCCTACCAAACTACAGGTGCTTTTGTAGCACAAACTCCTTTTAATGGGCAACCAACTTTCAGTAACTCAAACACTATAGCAAACGCAAATCTTCAACCAGAACTAACCTCTTCATTTGAAGTAGGTGCAGATGTACGTTTGTTTGGAGACCAATTAAGATTAGATGTTTCTTACTATAACGCATTGACCAAAGATCAAATTATTTCATTGCCTATAGGTATCTCATCTGGTTATACACAACAAGTAGTCAATGGTGGTGAAGTTCGTTCGAATGGTGTAGAGATTATTTTGGGTATATCGCCGGTTATAAGTCAAGATTTCAAATGGAACAGTACTTTAAATTTTAGCACGAATAGGTCTACGGTAGAAAGCTTACCACAAGATGAAGGTCGATTAACATTGGCATACTCCAGAATTTACGACAGTCAAAACCAAACGGTATTTTTACAGGCAGAAGAAGGTGGTCGTGTGGGTGATTTATATGGAACAGGGTATTTGAAGAATGAAAATGGTGATTTTATTTTAACGAATGAAGGTAGATATATACCAGACAATGAACTGCAAAAATTAGGAAATTACAATCCCGATTTCATGTTGGGTTTCAACAATCAATTCAATTACAAGAACTGGAATATGGGTTTCCTTTTCGATTGGCGACAAGGTGGCATCATAGTATCTAGAACAAGAGCATTAGGTAATGTTGGTGGTCAGTTAGCAGAAACGGTAAATAGACCTGAAGAAGGAATTGTACCTGTAGGCGTTGTAAATACGGGCACTACTGATAACCCTGTATATGCACCAAATACCGTAGCCGTAACGGCAGAAAGTTATTACCGCCAATTTTATGACAGAAACCATGAGGAAAACAATACGTATGATGCTTCCTTTTTGAAGCTACGTCAAGTATCCGTTGGTTATACTTTTGAAAACCTAAGTCTGTTTAACCAAGATGCTACGTTGAGTTTATCTCTAATTGGGAAAAACCTGTTTGCCATTACAGAGAATCCGCATTTTGACCCAGAGCAATTGGCAGTACAAGGGCAAGGCTTTATTAGCGGTGTTGAAGATATGTCATATGCCACAACAAGAAGTATAGGTTTTAAAGCCGGATTTAATTTTTAAGAAAAGAAAATGAAACATATATATAGCATTTTAGTCTTATTGTTGGCCGTTGGCTGCACAAAAGATTTTGAAGAAATTAATACGAACACCAACGATCCCGTTACCGTACAACCCAGTCTTTTGTTAAGACAGGTAATCTATGATTTTGGGGAGCAAATGTCTTATGAAGGTTTTACCGCAGGTAATCTGTTGGGTCAATATAGTACGGCATTAGATTTTAACCTGTTTGACCGTCATGATTTAAAATCGCCCCAACTGGGTGGAAACCCATGGCCCATATTCTATCAGAATTTACGCGACAATGAAATTATATTGAATTTATCTCAGGAGAATACGGCGTATGCTGTGTATGAAGGGCCAGCAAGAATTATGAAAGCATATATGGCAGCTGGTTTAACAGATTTATTCGGTGATGTACCATATTCAGAAGCATTTCAAGGAGATACAGAAACTGTTACTCCGTCCTATGACACACAGGAGTCAATTTATGTGGATGAAGGAGGAATATTTGACAATCTTGATAGGGGAATTTTAGCCATTCAGAATTATTCAGGTACCATAGCGTTAGAGGGAGACATTCTCTTTAATGGTGATTTAAACGGATGGATACGTTTTGCAAATTCTTTGAAGATTAAATATTTAATGCGAGTTTCCAGCAAAATAGATGTGGCCTCACAACTACAAGCAATTGTCGCAGAAGGGAATTTTATAGATGATAATAGCGAAAATGCCATTTTCAACTTTACCGATGGCGAACCAAATAGTTTTAGGTTGGCACAACTTAGGGTTGGTGATTTTAACAACTATGTACTTTCTGAAACCATGGATGAAATTTTGACCAATTTAAACGATCCACGTATTACACGCTTATACCAACCTTTTGCCAATAGTACAGATGGCGGTTATAACGGACTATTAAATGGAATCGATGCATCAGCGGGAGTATCGTTAGCTGATTACTCTTTATTGGGTACTATTTTCAGAGATAATACAGGGCTTTTAGATGCCAATTTTATGACCAGCATGGAAACTCACTTTCTATTAGCTGAAGCTGCACAACAAGGGCTTATTTCAGCCGACACGGAACCCCTTTACAACACAGGAGTAACCCAAGCATTTGAATATTGGCAAGTAACACTTCCTGCTGATTATTTAACGGTTGATGCTGCATTGACTGACGGAAATCCATTAGAAAATATCATCACTCAAAAATGGATTGCAAACAGTATAAACGGTTATGAAGGTTGGATCGAATATAGAAGAACAGGTTTTCCGCAATTAAAAACGATTTCAGCAAGTTTGAACAATAATTTGATTCCCATACGCATGCCTTACCCTGCTGAGGAAGAAGCTTTAAATAATGCGAATTATACTGCAGCTTCAAATAACACGGAAGGTAATAGTATAAATGTGGCTGTTTGGTGGGATGAGTAACAGAGTTAGGAGTTAGGAGTTAGGAGTTAGGAGTTAGGAGTTAGGAGTTAGGAGTTAGGAAAAAACAAAAAAATGACTGAAGTAAAGATTTGGCAATGGGGATTGATAATAGCATCAAGTTTGGTGTTGTTCTTCCTTTCCCCATGGGCAAAAGATACCAATCAGTTTTTTAAAGCCGTTCAAAAGAAAAAAGCACCCAACACATTTATGCTAATGGGTAGTTTGATCATCTCATGGATTTTCGCCAAAAGCATTACCAATGCGGCAAATTTAGGATTGGATTTCGGTATTGTTGGTGGTGTTGCCTATGCAGGGTACTATCTATCATTTGCCGTGGCAGGTATCGTAATTTATAAGATGAGGCTACATGGTAAGTATACCAGTATTCATCATTTCTTATCCTCAAAATTTGGAAAAACTGCGGTAATGGTTTTTTCAATTCTTATTGCATTTCGGCTATTCAATGAAGTCTGGAGCAATACCATGGTCATTGGATCTTATTTTGGCGATATGGGTACGAGCCCATATTACTGGTCCATCCTAGTATTTACCGGACTAACATTGGCATATGTACTCAAAGGAGGCATGAGCAGTTCAATTTTTACCGATGTTGTCCAAATGGGGCTATTCTCTGTACTATTAGCGGTAATATTGTTCACTATTTTTGGAAAAGACAATGCAATAAGCACGACAACAGTTGTTAATTCAGGTATTTGGTCTTTTGAAACGGGGTTAAATTTATTATTCGCTGCCCTATTACAATCCTTCAGCTATCCGTTTCATGACCCTGTTTTAACAGACAGAGGATTTATCAGTAATCCGAAAGTAACATTAAAAAGTTTTTTATGGGCAAGTGTTCTTGGTGCTATTTGTATCATTTTATTTAGCATTATTGGTGTTTATGCCCAATCTCAAGGTATGCAAGGTCAAGCGGCTGTTCAAGTTGGTAAGGCTTTTGGAACAATTATTTTACTGGTCATCAACTTCATCATGATCACATCCGCAGCATCCACATTAGATTCTACATTTTCATCATTTTCAAAATTACTGGCACTTGATCTAAACCTGGGAAACACTTTGAAATTTGGTCGTTGGTCTATGGTAGCAATTGCTGTTTTAGGTACCGTACCCGTTTTTTTACATGCAGAAATTTTATCGGCCACAACTATTAGTGGAACTATGGTGATAGGTCTTACTCCTGTATTTATATTTTGGAAAGACAAAGCACCTAAAATCAGTTTTCACTTAAGTGTTTTCATCGGATTGATATTTGGTTTTTTGTTGATTTTCAATTGGTTTCCAGATAATTTGATTTTTACAGCTGGCAAGTATGCCAATTTACTATGGATTAATTTTTGGGGCATTTTATGTTGCCTAATCGTTTATATGATACCTACATGGATAAAGAAATAAAACATATGGGCACAAAATCTGGAAAGCTATTGCTTTTCGGCGGTGTGTATAGTAATCTACAGGCATTGGAGAAATTAATTTCTATTGCCGAAGAAGCAGGAATTAGACCAGAGAATTGTATAAGTACAGGAGATCTTACCGGTTACTGCGCACAACCTGAAGAAACGGTACAGCTATTTCAAAAATGGGGAGCACTTAGTATTGCCGGAAATGTAGAATTGCAACTAGCAAACGATAGTGAAGATTGTGGCTGCGATTTTAAAAGTGGTAGCCGTTGTGACGATTTCTCAAAAATGTGGTTTCCCTATACTAAAGGGCATTTATCACAACAGTCTTTAGGTTGGATAAAGCAAATTCCAGAACACTTAAGCTTTGATTATGGGAACAAAAAAGTAACGGTAGTCCATGGCAACTATGGCAACACTTCAGAATTCATCTTTAAATCAAACGCTACAGAAAGTAAAGAACGTTGTTTTCAAGAGACTAAGAGTGATATCATCGTTGCGGGGCATTGTGGCTTACCATTTCATCAAACCATAAAAGAGAAGGTATGGCTAAACCCTGGTGTAATAGGTATGCCGGCAAATGATGGCACTACTCGTGTATGGTATATGATTTTGGATATTGAGGGAGGCGAAGTTAATTACGCACATCACTCTTTTGAATATGATGCAGAAACCGCACAAAAATTAATGTACAAAAACCATTTGCCAGAAGCCTACGGCGATACACTTACCTCTGGTATTTGGGACAATATGGAAATACTTCCCGAACTAGAAAAAATGGGACAGGGAATTCCGATTTATTTTAACCAAGAACAAAAAAATTCAATAAAACCTAAAACTCAAAAAAAGATGGCAAATACATACTATGACCCAGCAGATTTAAGAAAATTCGGAAAAATTACAGAGTGGAGCGAAGAGCTTGGAACTAAATTTTTTGATTATTATGGTAAGGTTTTCGAAGAAGGCGCACTAAGTGCTAGGGAAAAATCTTTAATTGCTTTAGCAGTTTCCCACGTAGTTAAATGCCCGTACTGTATTGACGCCTATACCAAAGACGGATTGCAAAAAGGAATTACGAAGGAAGAAATGATGGAGGCAGTTCACGTAGGTGCTGCAATTGAAGGTGGCGCGACATTGGTGCATGGTGTACAGATGATGAATAAGTACAATAAATTGTCAATGTAAATTTCGTTGTTGGTTGTTGGTTAATGGTTGTTCGTAGCAGCTTTCTGCAATAATCAATACAATGAAATTAAAGCTAGTTTAAAAAATATTGCAAATGGAATATTTATTGTAAATATCCAGGTAAAAAAAAAGAAATTAATTGTTGTCATGTTAAAGTTTGAAGCATTTACAAAATGCCAACAACGAACAACGAACAACGAACAACTAAAAAATGGCTACAAAATCATTAAAAGCAAAAGGAAACGATTTAGCAGTTTCCAACAAGCAGTTAGAAATATTGAACGGAGGCATATTTGCTGATGGCGAGCTTCCTTACTTTAAAGATAAAATTGCAGACATAGGGCATTTTCCTTTACGCCCAAAAAAGCTGGAAATCTTACAAATTAACGTAGGTTACATGTGTAATCAGGTTTGTGAGCATTGCCACGTAGACGCTGGACCCGATCGTAAGGAGATTATGACCCGTGAAACTATGCAGCAATGTTTAGAGGTGATCAAAAATACAGGGGCGCATACCTTAGATTTAACCGGTGGTGCACCAGAAATGAATCCTGATTTTGAGTGGTTTGTAGAAGAAGCTGCCAAAGCCGGAATCAAAGATTTTATAGTTCGTTCTAACTTGACGATAATAAGAGCAAATAAGAAGTACCATCATCTACCGGATTTCTTTAAAAAACACAACGTCCATGTTATTTCTTCAATGCCACACTATACCCGTGGAAAAACGGATAAGCAAAGAGGGGATGGAGTTTTTGATAAGTCGATAAAGGCATTGCAAGAATTAAACGAAAGAGGCTATGGAATGCCCGGTAGCGATTTAAGGCTGGATTTAGTCTATAATCCATCAGGTGCATATTTACCAGGAGATCAAGCTGCGATGGAAAAGGATTTCAAAAAAGCTTTGAAAGAGGATTTTGATATTCAGTTCCACAATCTTTTCGCTATTACCAATTTGCCCATTGCGCGTTTCTTGGACTATTTGATAGCCTCGGAAAATTACGAAGATTACATGTATGCCCTAGTAGAAGCTTACAATCCGTCTGCAGTAGCCAACGTAATGTGTACCAATACCATTTCTATTAGTTGGGACGGTTGGTTGTATGATTGCGATTTTAATCAAATGCTAGACCTAAAAGTAGCTAGCAAAGTGAAACATATAAAAGATTATAACGAGGATATTTTGAACGATAGAAACATTATTATATCCCAACATTGCTATGGCTGTACAGCAGGTGCCGGTAGTAGTTGCCAGGGTACCGTTGCATAATCTTAAAAGTAGTTTAGTTTAAAACAAAAAACACCAAGTTAATACGTTAGCTTGGTGTTTTTAATTACTACGAATTGTAAATATCTACTCCTCTAACAACACTTCTAAATGTTTGTGAAACAGTAAAATGCTACTAATACTTTTTTGGTCTATTCTTTGACAATTGAAAATAGCTGTTTCTAATTCCTGCATCATCTTATTAAAACCTCCATTTTCAAAAATTGATCCATGTTCTTTTTTCAATTCTCCATTTTCTACCAAAGCCTCTTTTAGTTCTTGAATAGATTCAATATTTGGCATTGGAACAAAATCTAATTTATCCAAATTATTAACTTCCTCGTTTAACGAATCAAATGATTTTTTTACGCTTGCGGTTAAAGAGTGTATATGTTCTTTGGTTACTTCACTAATATTCTGAACCTCAATTACACGATTGTAAATTGTATTCTTGGTAGTAGTCATATTTCTATAGAACATAGATAGCGTTTCATGTTGTTTATAAAGTCGTTGCATTTGCTCTTCTTTACCATTCTTTCTAGCCAACAGAACAAAGAACGCACAAAAAGAATAATCCCAATTTTCAAAGCTTTGGTTAAAATGCTCCTCCCTTTTATTTAGTAAAAAATTATATCCATTCTCTAATGTTTTCTTATTATACTCTACCCCTTTAAAAGAAAAAGTCTTTTCCTTAGTTGTACCTTGAGCAATATTTTGAGCTTTGACAATTAAAGTTTCTATTTCATTAATTGGCAGCATTAAATCTTTTAATTCAGATTTTAAGCTAGCTAAAACCTTCTTTGTAGGCGTGTCAATTTCTAGTAACGCAGCTGATAACTTTTCCGCATTCGGTATTTGAAAAAATCGGTTAGAAAACGTATTCTCATATTCTTTGAACAATTCTGCTCCCTGGCTTTCGGACTTTATAAACTCTTCTAATACTTCAGAAGATTGCCATTCTTTTGGAACTTGATTTAAATACATTTTATAAAGCAATAAAGTCATTTCCATCTGAATTTCTTCTCTACTTTCAAATAAATTCCAAGGAGACCTCTCATCAATTTCACAAAAAACATATGGTGATTTAGCACTATTCTCTCGCTTATCATTAGGCGGGTGACTTGTATACATTCCTACCTTAGAATGTTCTGAAGCAGAAAAATACTTTTTACCTCCTCTAATGTCCGTAGGCAATTCTTTAAGTGCTTTAATTTGCTCAACAGCATTCCTTTTGTTGGCCAAAGCGTTATTGGCATACAGGTTTTTAACGAAAATGTTCTTTTTGCCCGCCAAAATACCATTGTTCACAGTTATACCCCATGCTTCTGAGCCACCATCTAATTTCCAAAGTGCGGAAATAATTGCATCACTGCCAGAAGTTTTAACGGCAACCTTATCTGCATTAAACTCCATTTCTCTGGACAATGAAGAATACATTAAATTCAAAAACTGATAAAACAAATTTAGAATTTGTCTTATAACCCATATCATTGGTGTAATTACCCAAGCCGCAGCAGAAAGCCTAATGTCAGATGCACGCCATTGATCAAGAGCATCATCCCACTTATCCCTTTCAAAAATCATGTCATGAATAATGGTATTGGCAGATATAATATAACTCCCGATCTTCATGCTACGTTGAGCAAAATGACCAAATTCATGACTAATTACCGCTTTAAATTCAGATAGGTTAAGACAATCTGTAAGACCCATGCCAATAGTTAATTCCTTTCTTATTGGTAAAAATAAACTTAACCACATATTACTATATGATACATGAGCATTGACATCAGGATCCATATAGATAGCCTTAGGCTTTGGTGCACCTGTTTCCTTGCATATCTGATCAATAAAACACCATAACAATTTATTTTTTTCTTTAACCAACTTAATACGGTTTACCGGTTTATGGTTTTTGAGCTTAAAAATAAACTTGAGTGTAAAAACAAATAGCATTGCTGCCCCTGCAATTGCACCTACCTTAAGAATTATAGTAAACTTATTAATATGCCCCATATCATAGATGACGGCATAGTAAAGCAAATAACCCAATGCTGTTACCATTGCGGCATAAAGCGCAAAAAATAATACAATGGCCAGTATAGCTAAAAATGATTTCAATTGATAGCTGGTTGTTAAACCAGTTAACTTTTTAGGGATTTCAGTAGGACTAGTTGGGTAGAAAGAGTTGGTCATTTATGGTCGATTATTGGTTTTGGTACGAATTATAAACTTTTATAAACAAGATTTATTTTAATCCTATTCAAGAAATATCTTAAGGTTAATATGGCATTATGTAGGTTAATGCAATAATTTGTATACCAACTTATTAGTCTGTTTTAATATTGAAAATGCTGTTCTTTGACCAATTTTTAAACATTCATCGAAAAAATATTGCATTTCATCCAATTTTATAAATAATCTTAGGACGTAAACTGTTATATAAAAAGACCAAATGGTCGGATTTACCCAAATCTACATATTATGAACAAGAGCCTTAAGCGCATGGCAACCATGCAACGTTTACAGAACACCGGATTAGAATTGTTTTATGCCCAAGGGTATTATGATACTAGTATAGATGATATTCTTAAAAAACTAGACCTTTCTAAAGGTGCTTTCTATTATCACTTCGAATCTAAAGAAGATTTCTTCATACAAATTATAGAAAACCTTCTTGCACGTAAAATATACAGCACTTTAATAGAACCTATTGAGGGTCATGATAATCCATTAACACTTATTACAAAATGTTTTGACGATGCTTTGGAAACCGCAGTTCATAATGAAATGGATTATGGTTGTGTACTAAGTAATTTTTTAGCCGAATTCAATGGTAAGAATGATGTTGTTATGCGTCATCTAAATGAAATCGTTACTGTATGGGAGGTAAATCTGGTAACTGCTCTACAAAAAGGTAAATTTAATGGCTATTTAGACCGCCATGTAGATTGTGAAGCTGCATCTACTTTTATTATGAGCTCTTATTTTGGAGTAAGAGTTTTAATGACCAGTGCAGCACCTTCTTCTAAGAAATATCGATTTATGTCTCAGATACGTCAATACTTTAAAAGTATAGAAGCTAAGCCTGTTAATTTTTAAACCGAATCACTTAAAATTTCATTGATTTTCTGAACGATTGTTTCAGGCAATATTGTTTCCATAACCTTATCATAACCATCAGGATATTTATTACCATAAATAGAAGTGGGTATAGCAGGATATTTTTTTCTGTCGGAAAAAAGGGCATTTTGCTTTGGCTGATTAAAAGGGTAAAAACCAGCATACGGATGAGTAAC
The DNA here is from genome assembly GCA_020629285.1 of Maribacter sp. Classification (GTDB taxonomy): domain Bacteria; phylum Bacteroidota; class Bacteroidia; order Flavobacteriales; family Flavobacteriaceae; genus Maribacter. The sequence goes on along the minus strand of JAHDDP010000022.1, from coordinate 24,765 downwards.
ACCCCATATTGTTAAGGTTGGCACAGCAAACATTGCTGCTAAATGCGCATTTCCGCTATCCATTGCCAACATTAAGTCAAGGTTGGAAATAAGTTTCAATTCATCTGAAAAGGATAATTTGCCGGCAACACTGTGGCAGTTTTCGAACTGAGCATCCCATTTGCTCAAAATTTCTATTTCTTTCTCTCCTCCCCCAAACAATACAATTTGATAATTTTTAGAAGAATTCAATGAGCCTAGTACTTCTTCCATCAGATGTTGTGGATACATTTTTCCGCTAAAAGCGGCAAACGGGGCTATACCAATTATAGATTTAGCCTTGCTATCTTTTAAATACGACACGTTTTCTGGGATAGCCCTTTTTGGCAAGGTTTCCATCTCTGATATAGCAATGGGGTATCCTAACTTACCGAACACCTCAGCATAGCGCTCAAAAGTGGTTTTTAAAGGAATAAAAGATGTTCTCTGCGGATTGACCAATTCTCTTTTAGCAGCCCTACCTTTATCAATTTGAATAAATGGAATCGAAGAAAATTTAAAGTACTGTTTTAAAATGGTACTTCGCAGTACATTGTGAATATCTGCGACTGCATCAATATGCAAAGATTTTAATTCCTTGTATAATGTCCATAGTCCTAAAACACCTTTATGTTTTCCTTTTACATCGGCACTATAAACTCTCACATTAGGTATGTTAGTAAAAATTGGTGCAGTAAAAGCTTTGGTTAAAACGGTAATCTTCACCTCTGGGTATTTTTTTATAAGACCCAAAATAACAGGAACGGTCATAGCAACATCACCCATTGCGGATAGTCGTATGACCAGAATATGTTTCGTATTATTTATTGCCACGAAGGATGGGGTTTAGTTCCTCATCATTATACATCTTCATTTGCTTGTATACTTTCATATATTTAGCGCCACTTTCAATATCTGCCAATAATTGGTCTATAGCCGAAGAAAGATCGTTTTTCTGTTCAAGCAAAACTTCTAACTTAGCTTGACATTTTTCGCGATGTTCTAAAGAAGCGTCAGCTCTAGTAGCCTCTTCTGCCATATGATAAATTTTCAATGCTAAAATAGAAAGTCGGTCAATTGCCCAAGCGGGGCTTTCTGTATTAATAGTAGCGTCTAAATGAACATCTACCAATTGGTATTTTTTAAGAAAATAACTATCGATAAATTCTACTAAGTCTGTTCTATCTTGATTACTTGCATCAATCTTACGCTTTAGCACCAAAGCGTCATCCGGATTTATATCCGGATTCCTTATGATATCTTCATAATGCCATTGCACGGTATCTATCCAGTTCTTTCTATAAAGCAAATGTTCAATATCCTCTTTAGAATAAGGATTTTCAAAACTCTGATATACATCGTCTTTGATGTGGTACTTTTCAATACTCTTATTAAAAATATTAAATGCGAAATCGCTAAACATAAGTGCCTTTTTTACAAAGATAAAGCTTAAAGATGTATTCTATAGTTTAGTTACAAAAACTATGATCGGCACCATAATACTTGCTATCAGTATCAGTTCCAAAAATTTTGGTTTTTTAATGGATTGTAAATAATTTACTATAAAAACCACAGAAGGAAAAAAGGTAATCATAACCGCTTTGTTATTATCTGAAGTAACAAGAATGTTAACCACTAAACCAATGACAAAAGAAAATGCAATTAAACGCAGCGTTATAACTTTACCAACACCAGATTTACTAAGGTTTACAAATGCTGAAAAAGCCAGTGCCATATTAAACAGGGCATAGAGTGTCATTTTTAAACTAGTCCACCATTTTATAGGAAATATAGCGTCATAATCAATAGCAAAATCGTAATGATCGAGAATAAAATTTGGTTTATCCAACAACACTAAAATACCGTAGAGTATCATAAAAAAGCAGAATCCAACAGATAATAAAACCAGCCAGTTTCTTATATTTTTTGGGTCATAAATATAAATAGCTGCAAAAACCAATAACAAGTATAACAAAGCCCATTCATAAAATACACTTGAAATGCAAATCCAAAGTCCGGCATCGAAAATTTTAAGTTTTATATTTTTCAGAGACTTGATGCTTAAAAGGCGTCTCATGGCCAAAAGCAGAAAAAAGCTAGTAAAAATAGCGTTGTTATCACCTAAAGTCTCTGGAAATACAACAAATAACAGGGTAAAAAACAAAATAGCAAATGAATTGGTACCTGTGAGTTTATTACGCTTAACTATAAAGTCAACAACGAAAACACTAAAAAGAAGAATCGTCAAAATACCGATTGACGGGACAATTTCTACATTACCTATCGATAAATCGAATAGGTAAAATTGAACCGACCAATAGAAAAGAAACAAAAAAACCAAGAGAATAATGAAATTCACCGGTTTTGTTTTCTCAAAAATGCTTGAAATCATCTAAGCTTTTTATATTTTTGCTGGTAAATATAGTAATAAGATGAAATCATTTTTTGAAGGTATCGCAGATTTGTTCGTAAATGTACTATTTGCACCGTTAGATTTTTTGCGTTTTACAGATAGCTGGGCATTATCAAATATCTTAAACTGGATATTTATGTTGATTGGTTCAGTTGCTTTTGTTTATTGGATGCTTGAATTGAAGAAGTACAATGATAAAGGAGAAGAAGATACATCAAGTACTTCTCACTCTTACTTATAATATCAAATTAAATCAATTATCGGTTTTTAGTAAAAGAAACCGATAATTGACTATTTCTTAAAGATCGAAACCTAGATCTTTTCTATAGTTCATTCCTTCAAAGGAAAGCTTCTCTACATTTTTATACGATTGCGCCAGTGCCGATTTAAAGTCGCCTCCAAAAGATGTAATGGCCATTACTCTACCACCGTTAGTAACTACTTTACCATCTTTAAGCGTAGTACCGGCGTGAAATACCAAAGATTCGCTAATAGCATCTATACCTGTAATTTCTTTTCCTTTCTCGTAAGAACCAGGATACCCACCGGATACTGTCATAACCGTTGTTGCGGTTCTTTCATCTAGCTTTAATTCAACCTCTGATAGTTTTTGCCCAGCAACCGCATTTAACAATTCTACCATATCGTTTTGAATACGCGGTAAAACTACTTCAGTTTCTGGGTCACCCATTCTAACGTTATATTCAATAACCTTAGGATCATCACCGACTTTTATGAGCCCTATGAAGATAAAACCTTTATAAGGCATATTATCCTTTTTAAGCCCTTCTACCGTAGGTTTTACAATTTGCTGCTCTATCTTATCCATAAAAGCCTTACTTGCGAAAGGAACCGGAGAAATAGCACCCATACCGCCAGTATTGAGTCCGGTATCACCCTCACCTATTCTTTTGTAATCTTTAGCTGTTGGTAGCACTTTATAACTATCACCATCGGTAAGCACAAAAACACTTAATTCAATACCGTCAAGAAACTCTTCTATAACAACAGTTGCACTTGCAGAACCAAACTTCTCATCTACCAACATTGATTTTAATTCAACCTTGGCGTCGTTTAAGTCATTGAGAATAACTACACCTTTACCAGCAGCCAATCCGTCTGCTTTTAAAACGAAAGGAGGATTTAATTCTTCTAAAAATTTAAATCCTTCTTCGACCGTTTCGGCTGTAAAACTTTTATACTGAGCGGTAGGTATTTGATGACGCATCATAAATTCCTTCGCAAACTCTTTACTACCTTCTAAAGTAGCCGCCAATTTTTCAGGACCGATAACTGCAACATTTTTCAACTGAGCATCTTCTAAAAAGAAATCATGAATTCCGTTTACCAAAGGATCTTCTGGACCAACCATAACCAGTTCAATGTTCTCCTTTAAAACCAATTCCTTAATAGCTCCAAAATCATTTACACCAATTGGTACATTAGTGGCAATTTTCTCAGTACCTGCATTTCCCGGTGCAACAAATAGTTTAGAAAGTTTTTTACTTTGAGCCAATTTCCAAGCAAAAGTATGCTCACGACCACCTGATCCTAGAATTAAAATGTTCATTTTTTCAATTTTTGCAAAATTACTTTTTGCTTTTATATAACCTTATTTAGTAGAGAAATCTCTATACTCTTTCTTTTGTAAGTCCTCTGGAGACAATGATTTGAAATAATCGTATACGATTTTTAAATGTCCACTATTTTTCATTTTTGTAAATATTTATTGAAATACTAATTATATATCTCTTTTAGAATTTTTTTTAGACTTTTCTTTTTTAGGATTTTCAATACTCGACTTAATTTGACCTACTTTTCTCTTTAATAGGATTTTCTGTTTTAAAGTTGTAAAATTATAATTATACTTAAAAAAGATGTAAGCCAATATAATTACCGCAGAAATTAAGAATATGACCATTCCTAAATTTTCTGCCTTACTACCAAGAACGATAAAGAGTACTACAAAAACTAAATTAAAACATCCAATAATAAAACTAGCTTGTTTATGACTTAATCCCCAAAAGTCAATAAGAACGTGATGGGTATGATTACGGTCTGGAGAAAATGGACCTTTTTTATTAGCAATTCTTATCGCAAAAACACGAGCAGTGTCAAACAAAGGAACTATTAATATACTAATCGCTATTAAAGGAGCATTCTCTAATAAAAACGGTAAACCGTCATATGCATCTGGAGTAAGTGCCAAGAACTTTAATGTCAAAACACTAATTACAAAACCAACAATTAGAGACCCAGTGTCTCCCATAAAAATTTTCCTCTCTGAAGAAATATTGAATCCAAAAAATGCCAATAAACATGCGTTCAATGAAATACTAATTAAAGCAAAAAAAAACTCTCCTGTAGTATAAAAGATCGTTGTATAAATCATCAATATAACTATACCGACTATAGAAGCTAAACCATCAATCCCATCAATCAAGTTGTAGGAATTTATAATTGTTACCATAATAAAACCAGCAATTATCAAATAAAGATAATAAGGAATCTCATATACGTTTAAAAAACCATTGAAAGAATGAATAGTAAAACTAGGATTAACTAATATAAAAGCAACTGCAATGACCTGAGCGATTAATTTTGCTCCTGGTGAAATAACCACTAAATCATCTTTAAGTCCTGTCATAAACAAAATGGTTAAACCAGGTATAATATAAATTGCTTCGTCCATTAAGTCTCTACCATGAATAAAAAATAGAACAAATACTAAAGTATAGTAAAAGGATACACCTCCTAGGGTTGGGGTTTTCGAAGAATGAGAACTTCGTTTGTTAGGATCATCCATAAGTCGTTTATACTCAACGATTTTGATAATCTTTGGTATTGTAAGATATGTAAGCAAAAAACTACCTATAAATACAGAAATAGCGGTTTCTAAGAAAAACAATGTTATATGGTTTTATACAAAAGTAGGATTTTATGAAGAAGTGTGTTGATAATTGACCTTTTTCTTTGAAACTGCTTTATAATAAAAATAATGAACTAAAAAATTTATCATCCTTAAAATAGAGTTCAACCATGAATAACCCAGTTCTTCATGGTAAATTTTAAAATTATACTTTAATAACTTTATCTTATTACTACTCAAAGATGAATTGCCAATTCGATAAAAAGCTAGAGGTTCTTGAATACCATGGGCAATTTTTAGACTCTTGAGCAACTTTAATTTATAGGCCCAATCTTGCCTTCTTCTAATTTCTGGCATTAAAATTTTACCTATTCTCTTTGTATCGTATAATAAAGTAAGAAAACCTATATAATCATTACACAACATTCTTCTATAAGTAACTGTTTTAGGTGAACAAATCTTAAAGTTTGGTAAATTTGAATCACCTTCAACAACATAGTATTGGCTAAAAACTAATTCTAAATTGTTTTTCCTTATATATTCTAACTGTTTTGAGAGCTTTTGTTCATGCCAAAAGTCATCACAGTCTAAAAAAGCTATATATCTTCCGGCAGCTTGTTTAATAGCCTGATTCCTAGCAATGCCAGCTCCGTTATTAGTTACACTTTGAATCAATTTTATTCGTTTATCCCTCATAAGATATTCATGAATGATTTCTACACTAGAATCTGTAGAACAATCATCACTTAAAATTAATTCCCAATCAGTATAATTCTGGGCTAAAACAGAATCAATACATTGATTAATAAACTTTTCTGAATTATATACAGGAGTAATTATTGAAACTGTTCCATTCATATTTAAAGTAAGAATTTTAAAGATATTTATTATAAATTCTTTTATAAGAGCTTATGCTGTTATCCATACTGAAATTAAGCACAAACCTTCTCAAATCTTCCTTAGGAGCCAATAATGATTTCTTTAAAGCTTCTGATAATTCTATTGGATCATCTTTACATACAAAACAAGATTTTGTTTGGCTAGCAATTTTGTCTAAGTCACTTACATTGGTACTTACAAATGGTTTATTTAAAGCAAGCATTTCCTTTACTACATTGGGCCAACCCTCATGAGTTGAAGTAAGTAATAACACGTCCATGCCCTTCATAAAATCGCAAACTTTATCATGAGCAATATTACTCATCACGACCAACTCCGTGTTTGGAAAATCAGTATTTAAAATATCGAAACTTTCTTTTGCCAAATCAAATCGTTTTATGGGATTGTTCTTGTTTACGGAAGCGAATAGCACCTTTTTTACAGTACTTTTGTCTTTTTCAGTTTCTTTCTGTTTAGGAAATCTTTTTAAATCAATAGGATCCACAATTGTCTCGACATGCTTATCAGGATACTGCTTGAGTACCAAATTTTTCATTTTATTAGACATTACTATTATATGATCAAATTTTTTAATGGACCATTTGGTAAAAATACCCCCAACAAAAATTCTGATTTTATGAAGAATAGATGGATTAGGAGCCGTGTACCAATCAGAACCTTTTAATGATAATATCTTAGTAGGTTTAGTATAACTTGTTAAAAATCCGACGGCAGAGCCATATTGTGCATGTATAATTTCATAATTTTTAGATAACTTCCTTAATGCAAAAAAATGCTTAACAAATTGAAAAGGGTTTCTAAGTCTATCTAAATAATATAAATCCACGTCATCTTTTAAGTATTCATATTGATTGAACATCCAAACACCACCTGCACCAGGTTCATTTTTAAAATTATGCGTCCACAATATCTTTTTACCAGTCTTTTTGTCCATTAGTTCGCTCCTGTAATGTCTTTAAATAGATTTTCAATTAATTTAACGTTTTTTTGAAGTGAGAAAAGTTCATTTGACACTTTTAAAGCATTTTTACATATTTGTTGATATATTTCAGAATCTAATATAGTTTTCATTTCAATAATTAATTTAGAAGTATCACCATTACAATTAATTCCCAAATTAAATTGTTCTATAATACCATCTGGATCAGAATTTAATGATAAAACAGGTGTGCCGGACATCCAGGCTTGAATAAAAGTATTAGAAAAGCCCTCTGAAACAGAAGTGTTAACTAATAATCCAACACTTGAAAGTTCTTTGTTTATAAAAGTATTTTCTTGCTCTCCAAAGAACTTTACATTTATGCTGTTATCTATAATTTTTCTTAATTGCTGTCCATATTCTGTATTTGGCAAATTTCCAATAACTTTAAAAAGATAATTTGAACTTTCATATCTTTTTGCTAATTCTAAATACAATTCCAATTGCTTAACAGGTCTGGCATTACCAATCCATAAAATTTCATTTCTTCGTTTAGTAATTACTTCTTTTAAAATTTTCGGATGCATGTTTGGCACCTTTATTATTAAATTATTTTGAGCTAAATCTTTTATAATTAAATGTTGATAATATGTCTGAGTGATTATTACAACATTATTTTTTATTATATTTTTAAACAAATGTTTTTTGACAAAACCTTTTACACCTTTAAATTCAATTGAATAATTGTCCGCAATGTGTAATACATAAGGTATATTGAGCTTATTTGCTATTGTAGAAATTCTATAAGAGAACGTGTTTAAAATTCTTTGGTATACAATATCTGGATTTTCTTCTAATATAATCTTCTTGAAGGATTTTGAAAAATCTTTATATAAAGTTACTTTTTCTTTAAGACTAGATATAACATCTATACCATAAATTTTGAATCCATCTTCATATATCACTTGATTATTTTTTAAACCTTGAGAAATAAAAAAGACATCATGCCCTAAATTTAATAGTTCTAGAGCTATAAGCTTAGATTGATATTCTGCTCCGCCTTTGGTAAAAGGAAAAAAGGGTATAAAAAAGCATATTTTTAAACTTATCATTTATCAAATTTTAAGGTTGTAAGAACTTTTTTTGGTAAAACCTTATATACCATCACTACAGCAGCTATTTGTACCAAAAAGAAAATTGTTGTTTGAAATATATACTGGGATGAAGATCTTGAAAAAATTAAAAACACATTAAAAGAAAGTAAATAAAATAGATTTATAAAAATGTTTTCATTTGCTCTTTTACTCTCCAAATAAACTAAAACAAAAAGAAAAAATAAATAAATTACAAAAGGTCCAAAATACCCAAAATTCATATAAGCTTCCATTAAGGAAGAAAAACCTGTTCCAGCGGTACTTCCCTGTTTTCTTCGTTCAGGAAAATAAGTATTGCGAAACTCATAAACAATACCTATAGGTTTATTTGGATAAATATAAGTAGGTATAAACGCTGTACTAATTTCTAAATAAGTTGCTCCAAACTTATAATGATAATCTGGATCTTTTAAATCCATAAAAATTCTGTAATTTAAAGCAGGTGCTCCAAACTCAGAATTTGCAGGATTCATAATTCGAAGTAAAGTTGTCTCATAGGTAGTGACAAACTTTGTAAAACCTTCATATTTAATTCTATCTTCCCTTAATAAAGTTAGAAAACTAAACGCGACATAAAGCAATCCTATTAAAACAAAATAAATAAATTTAACTTTTGTGATTCTTGTCTTAATGGTTAAACCTAAAAAGAAAATTACCATAGCAACCACTAAAAGACCTCGCTCTCCTATTAGTAAATTAGTGAATAAAACAAAAAATATACTAGTTAAATATATCGGCACATATATCACGTATTTATCCATTGACCTACCTAAGGAAGCAAAAAACATTGCAAAAAGCCCAATTGATATATATAAAAAACCTTCATAGGGTATATTCAACACCAAATCATTTACAGCACCTTGATAATAAGCTTTTCCGTTGTTAATTGCATTAAAGCCTCCTACTCTAAAAAAATTTAATGCCTCACTAAAACTTGCAAATAAACCTGCAATTATGGAAAAGTAGAAATAACTAAATTTTGGCTCCTTATAATCTAAATTTAAAATATTCATTGTTCTTCTTTTTATGAAGAACAGATATAATAAGGCAATTGCTAATAATGCCAATTGGTTGGATAACATGAATGAAAAAAGGGTAAAATCAACAGTCTGCCATGTGGAAAGTTTTGCTACCCTATGCCAGCCAATATCAGCTTCAAAAAACACAGATATTGGCACACTATACCCGTATAAACCAAATAAAATCATAAATAAGAATAAAACAGAGTTTACTCCTGCAGACTTCATTGTATAATATAATAGAATCCCATATGATATTAATGAAAATGCAAGCCCGGCATTAAACCATTCTAAGGAAATAAACACCAAGCTGAGTAAACAGAGTAATATGGATGATAGAACTTTCAATTGCTATATTGGAATAATTATCGCTTAAATTTTAAATAAATAATTGAACTATATTTTAAGAGAATTTCTTTATTTAGAAATAAACTTATTATCAACGCAACAACAAAACTACTAATATATGATAGAAGAGTTTCAAAATAGGAAATACTCCAAATTAATAATCCAATTACTGTATAAAGAGCAAACTTCATATATGGCATTTTGACCGCGACGAATTTCTGAATATCTATAAATCGATATAACAACCAGATGAAATTTCCAAAAGTAAAAACAATTGATGCACCAAGTAAATCATATTTAGGAATAACTAAAAACCCCAACAAAACAATTATTAAACCAGATAATAAAGAAGTTTTAAAAGCATTAATATTCTTTTTTACACATTGATAAATAATACCTAAAACAGAAGACAAGGACATAAATACTATACCTAAACCTAATATAGGTATATAATTCATAGCACTTAGAAATTTAGCGTCAATTACCAATGGTAACGCTAATTGTTGAACACCTATCATCATATACCAAAGTGAAAAAAGAATTACAGAGTATGTTTTAATGGTATTTGCAAAGTATTCTTGAAAGCCTTCTTTCCCAAAAACTGCATATAACTTGTCTTGAAAAGAATAATAAAAAATACGGTTGAAAATTTGAATTACATATGCTATTTTAAAAGCTATGGCATAAATTCCGTTAGCACTTAGCGTTAAAAATGTTGCAATTAAATATTTACTAGATTGATTATTTAACCATAAGCTTATTGCATTTAACACTAATGGAAAAGAATAGGTCAAAAGCTCTTTACAGGTATTAAAGTTTAGGAAAGCAAAGCTAATATACTTGTTGATCTTCAAAAATAATAAGTAAACCAAAAATGCTAATGAAGCAAAGCCATAAGCAATAAATATAGCTTTCAACCCATGATTTTGAACTAAAAAAATAGTGCAAAAAAGTACTATAAGTATATAAGTTAACTCAGTAAAAACATAATGAGAAGAAGAATACACACTTCTTACTATTTGCTTAGCTATAATGTAGAAAAAATTTGAAATGAAATACAAAAATACATAAGGAGCCAATTTTAACGTGACAAAAAAGTCAATTGAAAAATAGACAATAGAGAAAATTATAAGACCTACGATAAATATAATAAGACTATTGGTAACAACCTTTGTCAAATTTTCCTTGTCTTTACTAGAAAGAGTCCACCTAATTACAGCTAGTTCTACATGACCAAAAAAGATTGGTGCAAATAAAATTAAAGATGAGGCAACAAGATCAAAGTATCCTAATTCTTCATTTGTAAGATAAAAGGTGTATAATGGAACCAAAAAAAAGTTGATTACCAAAGTACCAATATTACCAATTCCATAAATAATAGAGCCTTTAGCAAGGCTCTTTGGTTTTAACTCAGTTTTCTCTTTCGTCATTTATATGGTTTATTGAATGAAAAAGAGAGTTAAGAATAACAAACAAGAAAACACCAGACATTCTAACTAGTATATTTTCTGTTAAAAGACCGATTGTAAATATTAACAGAAAAAAACCATAGCAAAAACTATTCGATTTAATTGCAATTTGTAAGTTAGTAACTAGCATAAATAAAAAGAAAAGCAGTGTAATAATCCCTCCCGCTAACCACAGATTTAAATAATAGTTGTGAGAATTAATATTAGAACCTACCGACTCATATTCCGCAACAACATAGTCGTTTTCTTGATAGCAATTATTTAATTCATTTTGAACGTCTCCAACTCCATATCCAAATATAACATTGTTTTTAATCAAATGTATAGAGCAGCTATATATGTAAATTCGTTTATCTGTGCCTTCTTCTAAATCGTTTTCTGATATTGACCTTAATAGTTTTATTACCGATGTTGTATTTTTATTTGAGTAAGTCTTAAAAAAACCTGAATTTAAAGAAAAGAAACCAAAAATAATTAGAAGCGATAGATAAGCAACTTTCTTTAAGCTTCCTTTAAAATAAAAGAAAGGAAACATGATTACTAAAAGAAATAACGTCAAAACAGTAGTTATAGCCTGTGTGTAGATAATTGCTATCGTGAATATCAATATTAAAAATAATAAGACTACTTTTTTTAAATTATTTACTTTGTGTTTAACTATTAAATTAACCGACAAAACAATTGCCACAAGAAATTGAAGGGACAGATAAACTTTATGTGATTCAAAAAGCACCTCTAAATGTTTAAATGCTTTAGAAAGCACAAATTCATAAGGATAAGTATTTAAAGCCTTAAGTTGCTCTATAAAACCCTTTTCAGAAAGTTTATAGATTCTGTCAACCTCTAAAGCGTCTACAAGTAAGTTGAAAAAATATAACAATAAGACAAAAACACTTATGATAAAACCATAAGAAAAATACTCTATTGTTTTTTTCTCAATTCTAGGTAAAAAGTAAAGAGTAATAATAGGAAAAAACAAAAGAAGTATACTAGCTTGCAATGTTTTAAATGCGATAAAATAATCATCTGAATAACCTATTGAAATAACTAGCAGAATATAGAAACCACAGTTCGCAATCAAAGGTTTCAACCCTAGTTCATTAAATCTAGTTTTAAAATTGTTCCAATAAAATACTAAAGTTGTAGTCAAATAACATATTGCAATCATTGATGCAATATTCGCCTTCATTACAGGAAAAAATGATAAGGTAAATAATAAAAAATATGGAATATTTTGAAATACCTTTTGTTTGGGCATTTTAAGATGTATGATTTTTATGTATGAAGTAAAAATAAAAGCTAGTTAAGCACACTATTTTTAGGTCTTCTTGCAAAAGTACGATAATTCTTAACTTTCTCAAGTTGGACTTTATCAGTTAAATTATTTTCTAGAAGTATCTTTTTGGCAAAATCAAACCATGTACACGAATATCCATCTGTGAAGTGTTCGATACCAAAATTATTATTCTGGGTTAACTTTTCTACTATGTGCAATGCCAAATTATTGGCATTTGTAGGACAACCAATCTGCTCATCGGTTACCGAAAGGTTTTCACCAGCCTTAGCCTTCTCCAAAATTGTAGTATAAAAATTCTTTCCAAATTCTGAATATAACCAGGAAGTTCTAATAATAAGATAATCTTTCATTATCTCTTCAATATATTTTTCTCCTAGCAATTTAGATTTACCGTATTCATTTATTGGATTAGGTATATCATCTACTGTGTAGGGTTCCTTTTTCTCCCCGTCAAATACATAATCAGTAGAAATATGTATTAAAAATGTATCATTTTCTCTACATACTAAAGCCAAATTTTTAACCCCTTCTGCATTGACCTCGTAAGCAATATCTGGGGTTTTCTCAGCTTGCTCAACGTTTGTATAGGCGGCACAGTTTATACAATAATCAAAATCATCTTCTGCAAAAAAAGAATTCATTTGATCCTTATTTGTAATATCCAAGTCCTTGGAATTCTTAAAAACAAAAGTTAACTCCTTATAGTTAGGAGCAATTTTCTGTAAACACTGACCTAACTGCCCATTTGCCCCTGTAACCAATACCTTCTTCATTACATTAAATTTTTGAAAGTCGGTAATAACAGGTCTTTTTCTGACACTATTAATTCTGACAGAGGATAATTCCAATCTATAGCCAAATCAGGATCATTATATATAATGCCCGACTCTTCTTTAGGGTTATAATAGTCATCACATAAATAATTGAACACCACTTGATTGGTAAGAGCTAAAAATCCGTGAGCCATACCTTTTGGTATAAAAATACTTTTTTTATTTGTCTCAGATAAGTTTATCTTAACGTGATGTCCGTATGACGCGCTATCTGACCTAACATCAACGATAACATCAACTACCTCACCTTTTTGTACTGAAACTAACTTTGCTTGCGCGCTATCTCCTGTTTGAAAATGTAAGCCCCTTAAAACTCCTTTCTTAGAGATAGAAGTGTTCTCTTGTACAAAATCAACTTCATACCCTAAAAAACTTTCAAGTTCCTTTTTTTTAAAGACCTCAAAAAAGACACCTCTATTATCTTCAAAAATTTGAGGCTCTAGAATTAAACAACCCTTTAGCTTGGTTTCGGTTATTTTCATTTAATCAAATTCATTAAATATTCTCCATAACCACTCTTTAACAAAGGTTTTGCTAGTTTTTTAAGTTGCTTTGCATCAATAAAGCCCTGAGTAAAAGCTACTTCTTCTATACAACCGATTTTTAATCCTTGTCGTTCTTCAATAACCTGCACAAATTGAGAAGCTTGCATTAGAGAACTGAATGTACCGGTATCTAGCCATGCAATTCCCTTATCAAGAACGCTTACTTGTAACCTTCCCTTTTCTAAATAAGCAATATTAACATCTGTAATTTCTAATTCTCCTCTGCTACTTGGATCTATGTTTTCAGCAATTTCAATTACTTCATTATCATAAAAATAGATTCCTGGTATAGCATAATTAGATTTCGGTGTTTCTGGTTTTTCAACAATTGAAATAGCCTTTCCGTCATTATCAAATTCAACTACACCATATCTCTTTGGGTTATTTACGTGATACCCATATATAATACCTCCGTCTGGCTTATAATTTTCTTTTAATAATCTCTCAAGACCATTACCATAAAAAATATTATCTCCTAAAATTAATGCAACCTTACTAGAGCCAATAAAATCTTTACCTATAATGAAAGCTTCCGCTAATCCTTTAGGTTCTTTTTGAACGGCATATTCAAATCTACAACCTAACTGACTGCCGTCTGAAAGTAACTTTTTAAATAAAGGTAAATCTTCGGGAGTAGTAATGATTAAAATTTCGCGAATACCTGTTGTCATTAAAGTAGACAAGGGGTAATATATCATTGGTTTATCATAAATAGGCATGAGCTGCTTACTTAAAGCCTTTGTTAATGGCCATAAACGTGATCCGGTACCACCTGCAAGTATGATTCCTTTCATATATTAAAGTTGATATTTTTTTAAATACCAGTCTACAGTTTTTTCTAGGCCAGTATTAAAGCTTTCATTGGCATTCCAACTTAGCTCTTTTGAAACCTTTGACGCATCAATTGCATATCTGAAATCGTGTCCTAAACGATCCCCAACAAATTGAATTTGATCATGATAACTACCATTATTCTTTGGAAGTTTTACATCTAAAATATCACATATTTTATTTGCTATTGTTAGGTTATCATATTCATTATTACCTCCTAATAAATAAGTTTCTCCTGCTTTTCCTTTATGATAAATAGCGTCGATACCTACACAATGATCATTAACAAATAACCAATCCCTTATATTTTTTCCATTTCCATATATAGGAATCTTTACACCATTGATGGCTGACCTAATAATCGTGGGAATCAATTTTTCATCATGTTGTTTTGGTCCATAATTATTAGAACAATTACTGGTTAATACGTTCATTCCATATGTATGGTGATAGCTTCTAACCAAAAAATCTGAAGATGCTTTAGATGCGCTGTAAGGGCTATTTGGTTGATAATTTGATGTCTCTGTAAAAAAACCATCTTCCCCTAATGAACCATACACCTCATCAGTAGAAATGTGATGAAATCTATAATTCTTCCCATTCCAATATTTTCTAGCTGTCTCTAATAAATTAAAAGTACCCTCAATATTTGTTTTTATGAATTGCCTTGGAGAATTTATTGAATTGTCTACATGAGATTCTGCAGCAAAATTTATAACTCCGCTAATTCCATATTCCTCAAATAAATGCCCTACCAAAACATTATCGCAGATATCACCTCTTTTAAATGTGTAATTTGGGTGTTTCTCAACTTCCTTTAGATTACCCAAATTACCGGCGTAGGTTAATACATCTAAATTTACGACTTTAACACTTGGGTTTTTATTTAAAAAGAAGGGTATAAAGTTGCTTCCTATAAAACCAGCGCCACCAGTAATTAGTATGGTATTATTAGAATGGTGGTCCAACATAAACTAAGCTATAGATTTTGCTTTTCTATTTAAATAAACCAGTGCAGATAGTATGAAAAAGACAGAAACAAATATTACGGGAATCAACACAATGCTTTTACCAAAGAACGACTTTTGCTCTACTTGAGGTTGCCCTAAATTAATTATACTGACCGGTTCTTTACGCTCCTCTAGTTCTAATTTCTTAGTTTCAATATCTCTAATCAGTCCTGTTTTGTATTGAAAAATATCAGCTATATTGACTTGCTCTTGATTGTCTAAAACAATTTTATCATTTGAAGAAGAACCGCCATTGTTTACTAATCCCTTTGTATAATTAGTAATAATTTGATCAACTTGCTCCAACAATTTTTCATCCTCCTTTATTCTAGCCGCCGCATTGCTCTTATAGACCTCTAAGAGACCGTTGAAGTATGCGTTAGTATTGATGTAATTCAATATTTGTTCTGCAAATTGTTTTCCAAAAGCTGTATCCTTATAATAGAAGGTAATTCTATGATTAAACGAGCTCTTATTCTGTAATTCTGCCCTTACGATATCTGAAATAGCATCGGTATTCTCAAAACTTTGAAGTAATTCTAAATATTTAAGATCACTCTCTGCATTACCAATTTCAACAACTCTATTAATTTCAATGTTTAAACCCTTGAAATCGATATTTTCAACACCTATAGATTTAAAAAATAAAGTGTCCTTTGATTTTATATTAGATTGAATTTCGCTTACTACATCATACAAGTAATTTTTACTTTCAATTTGAGGTTTTACAATCACCTCAGTTTTATACTTTTTTGATATAATTTGGTTTAAACCATAACCAATTGCAAGTCCAACAATTACGAGACCGATAAGTAAGAGCATATTCTTTTTAAGGTATAGAAATACTCTCAAAATCCAACGAAAAATAGCATTAAAGCCCCTTCCTATTAATTGAAATAACTGCCCCAAATCAATTTCATCGGAATTGTTCTGAGTTGATGGTGATTGATTGCTTGCCATTTTATGAATTAAATATTTGCTTTAAAATTTTATCTGTAATAAGGTATGTAGGTTTTACTCCTGTTGTTCCCAATCCTCCAGATGCTAATGTACTTCCTGTCTCTAAGGGATTATCCGATGCATAATAAGCATAACGTACTTTCACGTTTTCACCTATACTCTTTCTGATTTTAGAGGCAGACTGTATTGCTTTTTGGTAATGCACACCTTCCATCTCTAAACCGATTACATTCCAAGTTGATTTATGAAAGAACTTAAGAATATCTTTATTCTGAAGCGAGGTTCCTAAAACAGTTACCATCGTACCTTCAAAAACCTCTAAACCGTAACCTTCAAAGTCTTTGGCACACAATTCATTTTTAAAAGGATAATTATCTGCGGTCCCCTCAAAAATATGTGCTGAAGGAATCATTAAATCTCCTTTTCCACCTTCTAAAATACCAGCTTTTCCCATTATTGAAACGGAATCTACATTGATTAATGAGGTATTGTTCTTATTAGTTATATATGGCTTCAACAGCTCATCAATTGTCTCATACGCTTGCTCGCCAAACGCGTAATCCATTACAAATATAACAGGTTTTTTATCAAGCTCTTCCTCAGAAAATTCATACGAGCAATTGTTGATTTTGATTTTTGCGGTATCAAAAATCTGTACGTCTATATTGGTTCCTGAGGTATCATCCATAATAATCATACCATTTTTCTCTGCCAATTCCGTCACTTTCTTTCTTAGTGCTGCATTACCAGAACTACTAAGTGCTTCATAGATTTCTAATGAATCTGTATTTGGGAACTCCTTTTTAAGAGCTGCTTTGGCAAAAAGCGAATTCATAACACTATGCATATTCGCAGAGATAATATGAATTGGTCTATGCATTAGGTTGTTTTTGGTTAAAGCCTCCTTAATGTTATTTGCCCAACGTTCTCCATGAATATGATGTCCTAATCGCTCTCTTAGTAAAGCGCTAAAAGTAACTGCTCTTTTTTCGCCTGAAATTTCTTCGTCTAAGGCTAGTTTACCTAACCAATAAATAACATTTAGAAATCTATCAGGATTACTATTAGTGCTGAACTTTTTATAAACCTCTAAAATTTCTTCAAAAGACCTACCCAAAATGTTAGCTGTATGTATAAGTGCAATTTCTCTCTCGGCCTGGGTCAATTCTTCTTTTTGAACCGCAGCTTCAAGTTTAGCCCAATCTCTTATAGTTTTTTCTGTATCTGTTATTAAAACACGTTTACATATTTTTTCAGATTCAATGAATAAGAAAGTAAGGTGTGTAAGAATATCATAGATATCTGAACGACCTCTAGTGATTTCAATATTCATTTGCTCATCATCTATACGATAGCAGTTTCTTCTTCTTTTTGGCGGAATGATCGGATTGATATGAGAAATACCATATCCTTCATCTGAAGTTAGATTAATGAAAGAACATTGTTCTATCCCCTCAGGTAATCTTTCTAAAACGTATATAAGTCCGTTTAATTCAGCTTTCTCTTCTCCTACAGAACCATATATCTCTGGTCTTAGTTGCAGTAAGGCATTTTTCAATGCTTCACCTGAAACTCCGTTTGGTTTATAAAAACCTCTATTAAAAAGATGACGCATAGTAATATACATGCGTTCTATGGCATTTGTAGACTCTTGCGCTCTTGTTGTTGTAATTGCTTTTCCCATTTATGATTTCAAACGAAATTACGATTTATAATTTGTTATTTAAAAGCTAGTTGGTATCAGCCTTATATTTTGACAGACCTTCAACAACTTTTCGGTTGTTAGATAAGCGCTGAACTTTGTTTTGTCCACCGAGCTTACCTATTGATTTCATATACTCTAAAAATCCTCCATTTTCCACAGCGGTTACTTTTAAAGTTTGCAGCACCTTACCTACAATAAGGTCAAAATAATAACTGTTTTGTTTTTGTAGTGCCGAATCTAATTCTTGTATAAAAAGCGCCATATCAGACGGTAGTTTCTCAAATTCTATAAACCACTCGTGATATGGCAGTTCATTTTCTTTCGGAGTAATTTGTGGTGCCACCGTAAATTCACTTACACTGGCATCGGTAGCTTTTGTAGCTACCAACATAGCCTCTTCTACTTCTTTGGCAATAACGTGTTCCCCAAAAGCAGAAATAAAATGTTTTATACGCCCAGATACTACTATTTTAAAAGGAAAAGTAGAAATAAACCGAATGGTATCACCTAGATTATACGCCCATAACCCAGCATTGGTGCTAATAATCATTACATAGTCAACACCAATTTCAACATCTTTTAAAGTTATCCTTTTAGGGTGTTCATCAAAAAATTCATCTGATCTCACAAATTCATAAAATATGCCTGCATCTAATAACAGCAACATTCCTTTTTCGGTTTGAGAATTCTGATAGGCAAAAAAGCCTTCACTAGCCGGAAACAGTTCTATACTAGCTACCTTTCTACCAATTAATGTCTCAAATTTCTTTCGGTATGGTTCATAATTTACTCCTCCATAAATGAAAAGCTCAAAATTCTTGAACAAATCTCCTATATACTCATTGGTATTTTCCTTTAATTTTTCGAAATACATTTGAACCCATGATGGTATGCCGGCAATTACCGTCATATCTTCATCCTTGGTTTCTTCTACAATGGCATTCACTTTAGTTTCCCAATCCTCAATACAATTGGTTTCCCAACTTGGCATTCTATTTTTCTGCAAATAATTAGGAACATAATGTGCCGAAATACCTGAAAGCCTACCTAATTTTACTCCGTTTTTCTCTGTTAAAACAGGGCTGCCCTGTAAAAATATCATTTTACCGCTTACAAAATCTGCATTACCGCTTTCATGTATGTAATTAAGAATGGCATTTCTAGATGCTTTTACTTGTTCTTTTATACTACCTTCTGTAATAGGTATATATTTTGCTCCAGAAGTAGTACCAGAGGTTTTCGCAAAGTATAATGGTTTTCCCGGCCATAGGATATTTTCTTGCCCGGCGACCGATAAATTCACATAATCCTTGAGTTCTTCGTAATCTCTAATAGGAACCTGAGCTATAAAATCGTTATGTGTTTTTACTGTTTTGAAATTGTGGTCTTTACCGAACTTTGTTTCGCTGCCTTTAGCAATAAGTTCTTTGAAAACTTTTTCTTGGGTTTCAATAGGATTACTGACCCACCTATCGGTTCGTTTAGCGATACGGTGTGCAAATATTTTGGCAGCAATGGTCTTTAAAGACATTTCGTTCTAATTAAAATCTATATAATTTAAAGGGTCAATAGGTGTTCCGTTGTCCCAAATTTCAAAATGTAAATGTGGTCCTGTAGTGAATTCACCGGTATTACCGACTGCAGCTATTACTTCACCGCCTCTTACAATATTACCTTGGTATTTGGACAAAGAACCATTGTGTTTATACACACTTAACAATCCGCCTTCATGTTCAATTATAATTACATACCCGGTATCTGCCGTCCATTCAGAAAAAATGACCGTACCGTTTGCAACTGCCTTTACCGGACTGTCGGTTTTTGCAGTGATATCTACTGCATAATGTTTTTCATTAGGATTGAAGCCCATGGAGACCGAACCTGAAACGGGAGTAAACAACACCAAATTCTTCTTATCGATGGTTCTTTCGAACAAGTTATATTTATCTTCAAGAGCAACCTCTGCACGTAACAAAGAATCTTCTTTTATGGGATTTAAATCTACAGAAGCGGGATCCAATTTAAATTGTTGAAAAAGAGAATCTCTATTGACAACGTTATTTTCAATATCACCTTTTAATACCATACGAATATTATCCAAATACCTATTGGTATAATTTAAAGTTCTAACCAAAGAATCTGTTTTATAGGTAAGTTCTGTAGCCTCTTTTTTTAATCTAGTAGATGAATAGCCCGGTATATATTCGCGTAATGGCGTAAAGGCAATAAGTAGTGTGGTAAGCCCTATTAAAGTAATCATGAATAAAGATCCCGTTACAAATACATTAAGTCTGCTTAACTTAAAAGAAATTTTCTCTTCAAAAGTACTTTCGTTTAATATTACCAAACGATACTTATGAAGAAGCTTTCTTTTTATTTCCTTTCTTTTTTTGACTTTCTTTTTGGCCATCTTAACAAAGATAAACTTAGAAATTTAGTTTTTACCGTTTCTTAAGTGAAATATAAGAGCAATAATCACTACTGTGATCAGCTATCTACCTAATTTATAGTTAAAATGTTGATTTAGTAAAACCAATTTGTGTTTACCTCTCTTTTCTTTGGTACTTTTTAGTATCTTTGAAATCCATTTTAAATCATGGTCTTATGACAATATTATCTACTTTTTTAGCCATAGGGGCTCCACAAATAATTTTAGTGGTAGTCGTAATTCTACTATTATTCGGAGGAAAAAAAATACCGGAACTAATGAGAGGTTTAGGTAGTGGAATTAAAGAGTTTAAAGATGCTTCGAAAGAAGATGAACAATTAGAAGAAAAGAAAAAGGAATAAGTTACATTTATTCTTTCATATAACTTTTAAAGCCCTGATAGTCAGGGCTTTTTATTTTACACACCTTTTATTTGTTTTTGAAATCTCATGTGTAAGCACCGTAAGCGCAACTTATCGTATAAATTGTCCGTTTATCGAGACCGCATTGGCTACGAGGCTACTAAATAGTATGCATACACGACATAAAAACCCTCTTTCACAACAATTACTATTCAAAATATTGCTTTACTACTAATTTCGTTAGACTTATAGTACTAAAAATCCATAACTAACCGTTGGTACTATACTTAAAACCCCTGTTGAATATAAAGTTCAACTAAGAATTATGTCTATGAGAAGTGTATTAAATTTATTTTTTCTGGTCTTTATCGTTTTTGCCCAAGCTCAAGGTTTTCAAGATGAACTAGAGTCCGATGTATCAAATAACACCGACAACCCAATAGTATCGGTAGCCGAAGAAAACGACAAAAAAGATTTTCAAAGAGCTGCTGAAGCACTGTCTATTCCGTACAGGGCTTTTCATGATATTCCAGAAACCGAAAATGGATATTACGTTGTAGCAGGTGCCTTCTCCAAAAACAAAAATCTAAAGTCTCAAATTAAAAAACTAAATAGAAAAGGTTTTAACGCAGGGTACTTTCAAAATCCTCAAAACCTTTTATACTATTTATACTTAAACCACTATACTTCTTGGGAAGAAGCATTGAATGACTGTTCAACAGAATTTGATAATCGTTACGATGATGAAGTTTGGATTTTAAAGATGATAAACAGTAACTCATATGTTGAATCAGAATCATTAGCTAAGTTACCTGCCGAAACAGAAATAGAAACTACAACAGTATTCGATGAAAACGCAACATTAGAAAAAACACCAGAATTAGTATTAGCTCAAGAAAGTTTGTTAGAAACGGAAACTATACCTGTAGAAGATGTTTCTTATGATATGCTTACCTCGTCAAAAGAAAAAGACCCTGCCTACAAATCTAAGCTTATAAAAAGAGCAGATGAGTATTTTGATAAAATGTGGTATGCAGAGGCTGCTAAAATTTATGAGCAAGCTTTATCTAAAGGGGAAAAAGCATATACATATGATGTATTAAAGAAAGCAGGTGATGCCCATTACTTTAATACCGATATGGAAAACGCATATAAGTGGTATAATATATTATATACTAAATATGAGTCTGACATGAGTTCTGACTACCTATTTAAATATGCACACTCTCTTAAAGGTATTGGAAACTACAAAAGGTCAAAACGTCTTTTAAAATTATATAACAGAAAATTAGCGGGCGAAGAAATTGAGCAGGACATTGAACAAAATGAAATAGTTTTGGACGGACTGTTAAGAATGGAAGAAAAATTCGATATAGACAACCTTTCCATCAACTCTAAGTACTCAGAATTCTCACCTATGTATTACGGTGGGGACGAAGTGGTTTATGCCTCTGCAAAAGATTCATCTATATTTAATACCAGAAAGTATAAATGGAACAATCAGCCGTATTTAGATTTATTCGTAGCAAAGGTTAACGAAGAGTCTCAAGACTTTAAAGATGCCATTAAGTTCTCTAAAAAAATAAACACTAAATACCACGAAGCTTCTGTAGCGTTCTCTCCAGATAATGAGACCATGTATTTTACTAGAAATAATTATGGTAAAAAATTAAAGAGAGATAAGAATGGTATCAATCACCTTAAAATTTATCGTTCCAAAAAAGTAGATGGAGAATGGCTAGAGGCAGAAGAAGTATCTTTTAATAGTGATAACTATTCTACCGGTCACCCGGCATTGAGCCCTGACGGAAAGCAATTATATTTCGTTTCTGATATGCCAGGTAGTATTGGTGACACGGATATTTTTGTAGTAGATGTACTTGAAGATGGTTCTTTCTCTTCTCCAAGAAACCTTGGTCCAGAAATTAATACGGAGCATAAGGAAATGTTTCCTTTCATAAATGACAAGAAATTATATTTCTCATCTGACGGTCATGTAGGTTTAGGTGGTTTAGATGTATTTGAAGTTGCCTTTGATGATGAAGCCGGCTTTTTAGAAGTACGTAATGTAGGTAAGCCCGTTAATAGTAGTAAAGATGACTTTTCATTTATAGTAAACGAAGAAACTCAAAAAGGATATTTCGCATCTAATCGTGATGGCGGTAAGGGAGATGATGATATCTATTCATTTAAAACATTGGAAGTTGAAGAAATACCAACTAGTATAAATGCTATTGCTGGTGTGGTAACAGAATTGATCACTGGTGATTTAATGCCTAATGCATTAGTGGAGCTGCTAGATGAAAACAACATTAAACTTAAAGAAATGGAAACCGATGAAAACGGTAACTTCATTTTCGAAGATTTAGATGCAGATACAAGATATGTACTTAAAACCACCAAAGGTTCGTACTTTGATGATACAAGAGAGGCTGCAACTAAGGACAATGAAATTGTCAACGTAGATATCTCAATGAGAAAACTTAATGATATGATCGCTGTTGAAAATGGTATCAAGAAGCTTAAGACAGAGATGATCCACTTTGACTTTGATAAATCATATATACGTGACGATGCTGCTGTAGAACTTAACAAGCTAATTGAAGTAATGAACGATTCGCCAAATATGGTCATAAAAATAGAATCTCATACAGATTCAAGGGGTGCGGCGGTATATAACAAATACTTATCTGACAAACGTGCTAAGTCTACCAGAGACTATATCATTTCTCAAGGTATAGACCCAAGCAGAATTGAAAGCGCTATTGGTTATGGAGAAGAACGATTGATAAACGATTGTGATGGTACCATTCGTTGTACAGAAGAACAACACTACTTAAACCGTAGATCAGAGTTCATAATCGTAGATATGTAATATAAAATTACATCTATAAAACAAAAGACCCGCTACATAGCGGGTCTTTTGTTTTATATCACATTCAAGGAAATGTACTTTCAAAGTAAATACACTCATCATTGATAATGCAAGCTGTTATGTATCAATCAACTTCAACATTTAAAATATGTAGTTAATCTATAATTTTTTACACTTAAAAGATAAGCTTCTCAACCAGTTACATTTTGTAGAGTAATTGGGTTTTTTACCTAAACTTTTCAATAAAGGCATTAAGATTGAACATCTTTACGGTAGAACTCCTAAATCATTGAACATGGAAAAAATTACTTTAGTCAAAGAAATCTACATTGAAGCCTTTAGAAACTGGAAAAGTTTCATTTTAGAACATTATTTTAAAATATTCTCCTGGTTGTGTTTTCTATTGATTGCATATGCTTCTTATGCCCTAATTTTTAGAGTATCTACAGGTTTTTCTTTTAGCAACCTATAATACTGTTACAGTTTAGTTCTCGTTTTAGACCAAACGGTATTAATATAAAAAACGCTCAGGAAATTCCTGAGCGTTTTGCTTTTTATGATACTAAATTAATAGTAGTTATTTACTTTCCTTATTAACATTGAACTTCACAGATTTCATGATCGCCTCTAGTTCGAACATGTAATCTCTTTTTTTAGTTGCAGGGGCAAAAACAAAGCCTTCGATAATTAATTTACGGTTGTTCTCTTTATCGCTAATAATATAGGTTAAAAACGGACCTGCCATTGGATAAGCCGACATTTCCCAAATTCCCCTTACCTCTGCTGCTTTTTTACCTGAAACCTCAGCAG
>JAHDDP010000111.1 GCA_020629285.1 Maribacter sp. | reverse complement strand
TTAGAAGTAAATAACTACTAAAACTTACAATTCTTTAGAGAAACAGAAATCTAGGATGCTCCTTTTAAAACTAAATCCATAAAAAAAAGCCTCTCAGTTTCCTGAAAGGCTTTAGTTGTACAGGCGGAGAGAGTACAATACCACAAAAGTACACAAAAACACAATACACCAAATACCAACATAACATACATATTTTCAATACTTCATGTTCAAATATACAATTAAAGATATTGTATAACATTGTATTCCTTTGAATGTAATTGTACGATACCGTACAATTACCGTACATTTTTTGTATTTTTATTTATAATGAAAATCAGGAACCTAGTATGGCAACCGTAAACTTTTTATATCGTTCCACAAGAAATGAAGCTCCTTTAAACATAAGGCTGTTATACAGAACTAAAGATACATCTGTAAAAAATGGATACAAGGATTATGCCCTAGGTGCAAAAACACAAATTAGAGTAACAAAAGAATATTGGAAAGCCCACAACAAAAAGTCAAGGGATGTTGATTTTATCAACAAACAAAATGAGGTAAACAAAGAACTTGCAGAGCTAAAATTATACGTGCTGAATGCCTTCAACTCTACAAATGTTTATGACATTTCCAAGGAATGGTTTAAATCATTAATTGACCAATACTACAATCCCTCACAACCAACAATTATACCTTTAGACTTAATAGGATATATTGACCATTATATAGAATTTAAAAAGAACGAACTTACCCCAAGAGCGGTGAAACGCATTAAGGTTACAAAGCACAAAATGCAAAGAATGGAAGCAAAAAGAAAAAGCTCCATTTTAATAAAAGATATAAATGAGGATTTCAAGAAAGAATTTCAGGACTTTAGCAACTCAGAAAAATACTCTCAAAATACCCAACAGAGAGAACTTATTTTAATTAAAACAATCTGTTACCATGCAAAGCATTCTGGTTTAGAAACGCACTACCAATTGGACGGTTTAAAAATGAAAAGACAAGCGGTAAAACATATTTACTTAAATTTAGGTGAATTAAAAATACTGAAATCACTTGAATTGCCTTTTGAGCATTTAGAAAATGCAAGAGATTGGCTATTAATTAGCTGTTTTACAGGTCAACGAGTTTCCGACTTTATGAAATTTGACAAATTCATGATAAGAATTAAACAAGGAAAACATTTACTTGAGTTCAAACAACAAAAGACAGGAAAATTAATGACTATTCCACTACCCAAGGAAGCAAGAGAAATATTAGTTAAAAGAAGTGGAAATTTTCCAAGAGCAATTTCAGACCAAAAATACAATGAGTATATAAAAAAAGTATGTGAACTGGCAGAGTTTAATGAGCTATGTGAAGGCAAAAAGCGAATTAATATCGAAAAAGACCCCAAGAAAAAAGGAATTTACCGTGATGTAACAGGCAACTATCCTAAATGGCAATTGGTATCAAGTCATATAGGGCGACGTAGTTTTTGCACTAATTATTACAGCAAAGTACCAACCTCTTATTTGATAGCAATTTCTGGGCATAGCTCCGAAAAAATGTTTCTCAATTATATTAAAAAGAGCGAAGAAGACAAAGCTTTAGATGCTTATGATTATTTTAACTGATATATGAAAGAAAGTTCAGCCAAACAAAAGCCAACTATTCCAGATGTTAACGAATTTATACGTTTTATGGATAACAAAGCGTTTGAAATTATTTGCCAAAAAAAACTTGTCAACGGAAAGGAAAACAAACACTTCAATGAAATAGTTTTTATGAAGTGGCTAAACCAAAGAAGTACCGATTTATTAAATTCAGAATTTGGTGAAAAAATCAAATGGCTACAAGAATTCCTAATCGAGTTTTGCAAGCAATTAAACGATATTACAATTAAAATTGCTACAGGTGCTCACATGAATTTTAAAAACCATTCTAAATGGAATAACTTATATACTAGTGGTTATTTAGACCTTTTTCATTTGTTAGATTATGGTAACGGATATCTAAATACTATTGAAGATGTATTAATTTCATTACGTCTTAATTGGGATGAAAATCCGCTTTTAGCTACAAGAATGCAGTCCTATTGCATAGATAGAATTAAGGAAATGAAAAGAATTCTAGAACTTAATTATCACTTAAAAAAGAGCAATCCTATTTATTTTTATTACGATGAAATTATTTCAAAATTTAAGGACAGAATAGACTTTGAAGAAACTAAGCTCAGAGTTGAAAACCCCATCGATTTAGTAGAAAGTAGCAATGTATTTCATGTAAGACCGACACCGCCTACCAAGAAGAAAACGAATATTGTAAACAATATTAATCCAAAGTTATATTTCCAAGTTCAAATTAACGACACCAATAAAGTAATTGATATTGAGAATTGGAATGAATTAAAAGAAACGTTGTATCAACAAAAAATTGAAAATTACCACGATAAATACGAGATAAGAGATATTGTTGATATAGAACTACGTAAATTATCAAAATTAAAAACCGAAGACCAAGAATTATCCATACTAATAAAGAAATTTCAAAACTATTTAAATGAAATCATGGATAAACAAATTCACATAGACAAGGAAAAAGCAGAAAACCCCTATAGTACTGTATTTATAGACTCAAAGGCTTATCGGATATTTACTAGATTAAATGATTTATATAAAGATGAAGAAAATCAAACTGCGCATTATAGCTTCATTTATTATGCAATGCAAAAGGATAAACTTGTTCTATGTTCTGGTAAAAAATTTATAGATTTTTTATCGACCTTAAATATTCATATTGATAAAATTGATTCAAGGCAATACACTTCCAAAACAAAACAAGCCGCTTATGATGCAATAAAAGCGCATATTTGCTCATAAATAGCGCAAAAGCGATCCATAACTACCAAGCATACCGTCGGAACTTTGTCATAACGTTAAAATTAAGTTATGGCAGAAAATGCAACCCTACTACAAAGCCTATCACCGCAGGACTTAGGCACCCTCATTGACGAAAGATTAAAAGCTCAATTAGAGCTACTTCAAAATTCACTTGTAAACCATTCAGCAAAAGAAGAGTTGTTAACCAGAGAGGAAGCATATACCTTTCTAAAGGTTGATAGCACAACACTTTGGGCTTGGACAAAAAAAGGTAAAATCACAGCTTATGGTCTAGGTGCGAGACGTTATTACAAGCGTTCTGAACTGCTAGATTGCCTGAAACCTGTTAAGTGATATTGCTATGAGTAAGAACTATAGCAATGGTAATATCTATACATTAGCACAAAACAGGACACACAATTATAGCCTTGAACACTTAAAAGCCGAGATTTCGGGAACTGGTACGAGTATAATTGATAACCCTGCCCTGCTTAAACGAGCCAATAAAAAAGTAATTACAAACGCTCTTACTTTGGCACTGGTTGATGTTGCAAAGTCCAATGGTGAATTTGATTTGGTAAAAAAGTACTGGAATACTTACCATTGCCAAAATGAACTAACAGGCTACGACCAAAGGGTACACGGTAAATATTGCAAAAATCGATGGTGCGCCACTTGTGCTGGAATAAGAAAAGCCGACTTGTTAAACACCTATTACCCATTATTAATTAAGTGGAAAGAACCTCATCTACTGACATTGACCATTAAATCAGTAAAGGCAGAGCAATTAGCAGACAAGATTTCAGAAATGATTTCCAAATTCAACACTTTAAAAGATAGATGCAATAAAAGACATTCCAGAGGCAAAGGCATGAAATTAATCGGTATTAAATCATTAGAATGTAATTTCAATGCCTCTAAAAAATGGTATAATCCTCATTACCATATAATAGTACCAAATAGACCAATGGCTTTGTACATAAAGCAAGAATGGAAAAAAGAATGGAACAAAAACGGAAACTACCAAGTTTCAGAGAGAGGTCAAGATATTAGGGAAATTACAAACGTTGAAAAGGGATTAGTTGAGGTAATAAAATACGGGGCAAAAATGTTGAGTGATGCTGACCCCACCCATAAGAGAAAAAGAAAAAGAGGAGACTTGGACGGATTATCGATTTACGCAAACGCCCTACATACTATTTATAAAGCTATGAGCCACCATAGATTATACGGTTCATTCGGGTTTAAGTTATCAAATAAAGAAAAAACTACTACAAACGTAAAATTGGTCAATGATTTTCAAACTTGGAAATATCAACATAAATATATGGATTGGGTAAACACCTCAACTGGCAAGAGGTTGACCGAATATGACATTGACAGTAAATTAGAGCAATTACTAAATACCTGCATAGATACCGAGCTAGTTTAAATGACAAGATTAAAGTTGATTAATAGTTCTTTATTATTAAATTTATCCTTCACACATCTTTAATTGCCAAATGTCATTATTTCAAGTTTCCGTATTAAAAAACAATCTCAAACTACAAGACCAAGAAGCCGTTGCAAAAGCTTACAACAAATTTGCAAGATACTTTCTAAACCCCACCATACAACAAAACATAAGAAGCTCTAAAGAAGAAGAATATCAAGGCATATTTCTAACCGAGTTATTTGTTAATATATTAGGTTATACACTAAAACCCAATGCAGACTTTAATCTAGTAGCGGAGTACAAAAATCAAAACAATGCAAGAAAAGCAGATGGTGCCATATTAGATAATGATACTGCAATTGGTGTTATAGAATTAAAAGGCACTAATACCAAAGACTTAGAAAGTATTCGTAAACAAGCTTTTGACTATAAAGCAAACCAAAAAGGATGCGTGTATGTTATAACATCCAATTTTGAAAAATTACGCTTTTATATTAATGATGCTACCGAGTTTGAAGAGTTTGATTTATTCCAATTGTCACCAGAGCGGTTTGAGCTATTACACCTCTGCTTGCAAAAAGACAAAGTTTTAAATAACCTACCACTACAAATAAAAGAAGCGTCACTAGTAGTAGAGGAACAAATAACCAAGCAATTCTACAAAGACTATTCGCTGTTTAAACGAGAACTGTATAGAGATTTAGTAAAACGTAATGCCAAACGACTAAAAGCACAAGCATCGTTACAAGCACTTACAAAGCAATCTCAGGATTTAACCGATGAAGAAAAAGTGGAGTTAGTACGTTTAGAAAAAAATGTTAAGCTAAGCCTCTTTAAAAAATCACAAAAATTAATAGACCGTTACCTCTTTATTTTCTTTGCCGAAGATAGAGGGTTATTGCCTCCAAACAGCACACAACAAATAGTAGACAAATGGAAAGACGATGTAGCATTTGGAGACGACAGACCGCTTTACACGCTATTTAAGCAATACTTTAAATTTTTAGACCAAGGAAGAGCGGGAACCCCTAAAAGAGCTGAAATATACGCTTATAATGGTGGTTTGTTTAAAGAGGATAAAACCTTAGATAGTTTAGATATAGATAGCGATTTACTACACAAACACACCAGTAAATTAGCAGCTTACGACTTTGATAGTCAAGTAGATGTCAATATTCTTGGGCATATTTTTGAAAACTCTCTAAACGAAATAGAAAGTGTTAATGCGGAAATTGAAGGTGCGGACTTTGATAAACAAAAATCTAAACGTAAAAAAGATGGCGTATTCTACACTCCAAAATATATTACCAAATACATTGTTGAAAATACCATTGGTAAACTATGTGAAGAAAAGAAAACGGAGCTAGGCTTTAAAGAAGAAGAATATTTTAAAGGCAGAAAAAACAGAAACAAAACAACCATAACCAAATTAGTAGAAATTTTAGACACCTACAGAGACTGGTTATTGCAACTCACCATTTGCGACCCCGCCTGTGGTTCTGGCGCATTTTTAAACCAAGCCTTAAACTTTTTAATAGCAGAACACCAATATATAGACGAACTTAAAACAAAGGTTTTAGGTGGTGGTTTACAATTTCCAGATATAGAAAATACCATACTAGAAAACAATATTTACGGTGTAGATTTAAACGAAGAATCTGTAGAAATAGCAAAACTTTCCTTATGGTTACGTACCGCACAACCACGCCGTAAATTAAACGATTTAAGTAGTAATATTAAATGCGGTAACTCTTTAATAGATAGCAAAACTGTTTCAGGAGACAAAGCTTTTAATTGGCAAGAACAATTTCCTAAAGTATTTGCAAAAGATGGTTTTGATGTCATTATTGGAAATCCGCCTTATGTTAATGCAAATGAATTAAAGAAAGGGCTATCTAAAGACCAATATTCTTTTTTAAAATCAAATTACGAAACTGCTAAAGGAACAGTGGATTTGTATATTTATTTCTTTGAAAAGGGATTGAATATAATTAATCAAAAAGGTGTTCTATCGTATATAACACCAAATAGATTTTTGTCCGCCAGCTACGGAAAGGCATTGAGAGAAATTTTAGTTAATCATTTTGAAATATTTAGCTTAATAGATTATTCTGATAAGCGAGTATTTGAAGATGCAAGCACCTATCCAGTCATTTCATTTTTAAAGAATAAAGAAAAAGAAAACTATGAAGTTACAACAGGATCTTTTGATGAAGTTTCAAAACAAATTATTGAATCCAAATTTCCATCAAAAAAACTTGATGTTTTAGAAGATTACATTTTAGGTTTTTTATTGAATGATAAATTAAGAATTACTGAAAAAATTATTAATCAATCGGAAAGTTTAGAAAATGTTGGAAAGATCAATGCTACTTCTACAGCAAGTGAAGCTGATAATTATTCTAAACTTATCACTGAGGATAGTGAGGGTTACAAACTAATTAATACGGGAACAATAGACCCCTATAGTACAACTTGGGGGATTTCTCAACTAACGGATAAAGGTAAAAAATTATTAAAACCAGTTTTACCTAAAAAGTCAGAAAAAATATCTGAAAATAGACATAATTTATATTCTGCACCTAAAATAATTATTGCTAAAATAGGATTAAAATGTGAAGCTTTTTATGATGAAAACGGAGAATATTCATCTATAAACACAAATTGCATTCATTCATTTAGTCAAAACTTTTTGCCAGAGTATATACAGTGTTGGATTAATTCAAAATTATATAACTATATGTTTGAATGCTTTTTTGATGGTTTAAGAATGTCAGGAGGTTATTTGCTGTTTTCTGCACCAAACTTACGAAATACATACATAAAAAGTGTTCCTATTGATAGCCAGAATCCATTTATTCAATTATCTAAAACTATGCAGAAGAAAAGTAATGATTTTAATATTTTGATTACTAGATTTAGCATATTCTTTTCTAGTAGTATAGGAATAGAAAAGTTATCACGTAAACTTGAAAACTGGCACGAGTTAGAATTTGGAGAATTTATAAAAGAGCTAAACAAAGCCATAAAAGCAAATAACAAACTACGTGTTAAAGAAGGTTTTGAAGAAGCACCCAACCTAACCAAAAAAGATGAATTTGATTGGCTAGACCTCTTTGAAGATAACAAACAAAAAGCACAAGCCTTACAAACCCAAATCAACCAAACAGACAAAGAAATAGATGCTATGGTGTATGAGTTGTATGGATTGAATGATGAAGAAATCAAAATAGTTGAGAATAGTTAATTACCGTTACATATACCGAATCCTATAATTTTAAAAACTGATGAAAGCATATTATGTTTATTCACTAATAGACCCTCGCAATAATCAGATATTCTATATCGGTAAAGGTACTGGTCAACGACATAACTCACACTTAAAAGAATCAAGAAACAATCGCACTAATTCAGCAAAAAGCTTAAAAATAAGAAACATTTTAGATGCAGGTTTAAACGTTGGTATAGATATAATTTTCGATAATCTTAGTGAAACACACGCCTACCATTTGGAAAAAATTTTAGTTTTAAAACTTGGAAGAATTTTAGATAAAAGTGGTTCACTTACTAATATTGCTTATGGTGGTGAATGGAAAAAAGAAGGAGGGATATTTATTAACAATGAAGAGTTTGATATTTGCTTTGAATTTGAAAAGCTGAATAAGAATATAAAGGATAAAATCATTGAACTGGAGCAACAGCAATCCAGTATATTAAAAGATTATCCTGCTACGTATGAAACAAAATCTTATAACACCCATAGAGAGAATCGTAAAAAAGGGCTTACACTTGAAGAATTAGAAGCAAAAAAGAACAAATTTCTTAACGGTGAAACCTAATTAAATTGACTTTACCGTACAAAAATCATACAAATTACAAAACTAAAAAACCTCAACATTCTAATTATTAGATAGTTGAGGTTTTTACTTGTACAGGCGGAGAGACTCGAACTCTCACACCTCGCGGCACTAGATCCTAAGTC
>JAHDDP010000110.1 GCA_020629285.1 Maribacter sp. | reverse complement strand
AGAAATACCCTTGGAATACCAAGGAAAATGATCACTGGGAATAAAGTTACTACTACTACTACTACTACTACTACTACTACTACTACAGCTGCAAATTTTTTAGATGTAGTATTTTGTATCCTTAATAATGGGAAGAATAGTCAGGAGTTTAATGTACGTAATAGCTATAGGTTTATGTATGCCGTATTTGTTTTTTGCCATGCTGACAAGCAATATTTCTTGTCTTTACGGAGTCAGGTTAGCAAATCTGGTACCAAGAAAATCTTAGGGTTAAGTTTTGTTATTAAGTAAATATAGAACGGTTTTATAGATTATCTATTATTTACTTTACCACTAGCCACCATAAATCAGGTAATTATACTGTAATAGAATCGGAGACAATATCTTTTATAATCATTTTTGCATGTATTCTAGAGTTCTCAATAAACCATTTGTGTGTTTCCATACCGCCACAAATAACACCTGCCAAGTAAAGTCCTTTAATGTTGGTTTCCATAGTGTCAGGATTATATTCAGGTAGTTTTTTCTCATCATCACTGATGTTTACTCCTAGTTTCTCTAAGAAATCAAAATTTGGCTTATATCCTGTTAGTGCCAAAACAAAATCATTTTGTATTTCTACTTCCTCATCATTTGAAGTTAAAGTAATGGTATCTTTGGAAATTGATTTTACAGTAGTATTAAAATAAGCTTTTATACTACCTTCTTCAATACGGTTAATGATATCTGGTCTTACCCAATATTTAACCCTTTTGCCAACTTCCGGCCCACGTATAATCAAAGATACTTCAGCACCTTTTCTGTAGCATTCTAAGGCAGCATCAATGGCAGAGTTGCTTGCGCCAATAACTGCTACTTTCTGACCTGAATAATAATGTGGGTTATCATAATAATGAACAACCTTATCTAAATTCTCTCCTGGAACATTTAATAAGTTAGGAATATCATAGAATCCTGTAGCCACAACAATTTGTTTTGAAATGTATGTGTTCTTGTCCGTTGTTATGGAAAAGGTATTATTGTTTTTCTGAACGTTCTCTACTTTTTCAAAAAGATGCATATTCAGTTTGTTGGAAGTGACGATACGTCGGTAATATTCTAAGGCTTCATCTCGTTTAGGCTTAGCTTCGTTACTTATAAAAGGAATTTCGTCAATTTCCAATTTTTCAGATGAAGAGAAAAATTGCATATTACTAGGGTAATGAAAAAGAGAATTCACGATAGGCCCTTTTTCGATGATAAGATATGAGAGTCCGTTTTTCTTTGCTTCTAATCCACACGCAATACCAATAGGTCCTCCACCAACAATTACAATATCAAATTCGGTTTTCATCCCTTTAATTCTTTTATGGTGGCGGTTGGGTCTTCACTTTTGAATACAAAACTACCTGCAACTAATATATCTGCACCGGCATCCACTAATTGTTTTGAATTTGCAGAAGTTACCCCACCATCAATTTCAATTAATGCAGATGATTTTTTTCTGGTAATCAATTCCTTTGCCTTTTTTATTTTTTCATAAGTATTATCGATAAACGATTGTCCGCCAAAACCTGGGTTAACACTCATAATCAATACTAAATCTATATCTTGAATAATATCTTCTAATAGCATTACATTGGTATGAGGGTTCAGGGCAACACCTGCTTTCATGCCTAAAGCTTTAATAGCTTGTATGGTTCTATGTAAATGGGTGCAAGCCTCGTAATGTACGGTTAAGATATGAGCACCTAAATTTGCAAACTCCTCTAGATATCTGTCTGGGTCTACAATCATTAAATGTACGTCTAAAGGCTTAGTGGCATATTTATGTATTGCTTTGACCACAGGCATACCGTAAGATATATTTGGAACAAAAACTCCATCCATAACATCGATATGGTGATATGTTGCTTCACTGGCGTTTACCATTTCTACATCGTGTTGTAGATTTCCAAAGTCTGCTGCTAAAAGTGATGGCGCTATACTTGCCTTTTTCATGATATATAACCTTTGTAATTCAATACAAAAATACGGATTTGTATTTCGTTCAACAGTCGTTTTTAAATTAGCTTTAACTCTATTTAATCAATTTTACTTCCACCATATTTAGTAAGTATGGGATTGATTTTTGACTTGTATTGCTTCATAATAGTATTCAACTTGTTCAATTCAACATCTAGTTCTGCCGATAATTCTTTGTAAACTTTGTAAGCTCCGCTTGTAGGTTTTGCTTCACCTGATTCTACACTTCTTCTTAATGATGCTAATCTATTATTTAGTTTTATTGGAAAGTTTAATGGATCCTGACCTGATTGATTTTTCACTTGATATAGACTTTCCTCAACTTCTGTTAACATGTTTAAGAAAGGGGTGATGTTCTTATCGTAGTCCTCAATAGCATCTTTTGCATCACCAAGGTTCTTTTTAATTTCTCTAATCTTAATAACCGCTTCATTGGCAGCCGAAGTTTTACCCATTATTTTGTTGGATAACTCAAACTGTTCATCTAAATCTTCTTTGGTTATTCCTTTTAGATTTGGATCCATTTTTATTTCAAACGCATATGTTTTTTCATAATCCCCTGATTTCATTTTTACTTTATAAGTCCCTAAAGGTGCTTTTGGTCCGCGTGCAGGTCTTGCACTCCAAATGATCATTCCTTCAAAAGTAGTAGCACCTTGATACCTCATGTCCCAAGTAAAATTGTTTATTCCTTTTGCTGTGGTAGGTTTTGTAGACCCTCCTTTTAACCAATAAGGTATATTAGGATCAACTTCATATTTAGGTTTACTACCGGTAAACGTATTTATGAGTTTATCATTAGTGTCATAAATTTCAAAGGTGATGGTGTCTTTTTCTTCCTTTAAATAATATTGAATAGAAGCATTTGTCAATCCTCTTAAAGCATTGGTTGGTTTAAAAAGTACGGCTTCTTGATTTTCCATTTCAGAAGTATACTGTCTTAAGGGTTGAATATCATCAAGAATCCAAAACCCTCTACCGTGGGTTCCTAAAACGACATCATTATCTTTTATGACTAAATCCCTAACTGGAGTATCGGGTAATTTCAATTGAAGACTTTGCCATAATTCCCCGTCATTCATTGAAAAATATACTCCGTGTTCAGTTGCTAAAAATAGAAGTCCTTCTCTAACCGGGTCTTCGCGAACCGCTCTTGCAAAGTGCCCATCTTTTATTCCGTTAATAATTTTTGTCCAAGTTTTTCCATAATCATGCGTCTTAAAAACATAAGGTTGCCTATCATCTACTTGGTATCTATTTGCTGCAACGTATAATGTTCCTGGATTGTGAATAGATTCATCAATAATACTAACTCTAGAGAATTTTGGTAACTCTTTTGGTGTAATGTCTGACCAATTTTTACCGCCATCTCTAGTAATGTGAATTTTACCATCGTCTGAACCTGCCCATATAGTATTAATGTCGTGGTTAGATGGAGCAAGAGCAAAAACCGTAGCGTAAATTTCGGGTCCGTTCATATCCATGGTAATAATACCACCTGTTTTACCTAAGGTAGATGGGTCTGCATAGGTTAAATCTGGACTGATTTTTTCCCAAGATTGTCCATCATCCGTAGTTTTCCAAACATGCTGTGAACACGTGTACATTACGTTTTCATCTTTTGGTGCAAACATGATAGGGAACGTCCATTGCCAACGTTCAGGTAATGCGCTAGCAGGCTCGCCGGAGAAAAATCGCGGATATACCTGTATGTCTCTAGATTGACCATTACTTCTGTCATATCGTGTCAATAGTGCACCTTGACTACCTGCATAAAATATATCAAAATTGGTTGGGTGCTGGGTAATCCAACCACTTTCACCACCACCAACAGCGTATGCCCAACCATCACCTTGGCCTCTTGCTTGCATATGCCCCCAACCATCGCTTGGTACGGCAATAGTACTGTTGTCTTGTTGTGCACCTACCACATGGTAAGGTACATCGTTAGTGGTCATTACATGGTACAACTGTGTAGTTGTATAGTCTTCTTCTGTCCAGGATTTTCCGCCGTTTAAACTAACAACGCCACCGCCATCATTAGAAGAAATCATACGGTTAGGATTATTAGGGTCTATCCAAAGGTCATGATTGTCTCCGTGAGGTACCTTAATTTTTGTATCAAATGTTTCGCCACCGTCTGTAGATTTCCAAAAGTTTACATTGAGTCCGTAAACTATATCTTTATTCAACGGGTCGGCATAAATTCTAGAATAGTAAAAAGCACGTTGTCTAAGTTTACGCTCATCATTTGTTCTTTTCCAAGTTTTACCCGCATCATCTGAACGAAAAACTCCACCTTCATTAGCTTCGACAATTGCCCAAACGCGATTAGAATCTGCCGGAGAAACGGTTACTCCAATTTTTCCTAACGGACCTTCTGGCATACCTGGATTTTTTGAAAGATCTGTCCAGGTTTCACCAGCATCTGTAGACTTCCATAGTTTACAATCTGGACCGCCGCCCCACATTTTCCAAGCCTTACGCTGCACTTGCCAAGTACTGGCATATAATACATTTGGGTTGTTGCGGTCAATGATCAAATCTACGGCACCAGCCTTATCACTCACATAAAGTGTTTTGTTCCATGTTTTACCACCGTCAGTGCTTTTAAAAACACCACGTTCTTCATTATCGCCATATGGATGACCTAGGGCTGCCACATATACTATATCAGGATTTGTGGGATGAATTCTAATTCTAGAAACCGCCTGAGTTTCCTCTAGTCCTAAATGCTTCCATGTTTCACCGGCATCTATAGATTTGTATACGCCATCGCCTTGCGTTATGCTACCACGTAATTGTACTTCGCCCATACCGATGTATACGATATCAGGATTTGTTTCAGCTACCGCTACAGCGCCAACAGAAGAGCTGGTTATTTGACCGTCTGTAACTGGTTTCCACTCATTACCGCCATCGGTAGTTTTCCATAATCCACCACCAGTTGCACCAAAATAATATTCATTGGGTCTACTAGGGCTACCGGCAGAACCTAAAGAACGCCCGCCACGTACAGGTCCAATATTACGCCATTCTAAATTGTCATAAAAAGCTTTGTTGAGTGTTGTTTGCGAGCTGGTTTTTTTATTTTTCTTTTTTTGAGCGAGTAAAGAGCTGCTAATAAATAAAAAAGATAAAATAAAAACGAGAGATGATTTTGAGTTCATTGTAGTCGTTGTTTGTTTGGTAGATTGATTTATTACTAGCTTGAAAATAATAATTTAATCTGCCAATAATAAGCGAAAGGAAAATTTTAACGAGGATAGCACTCATTTAATATAGTAAGCTTATTAAATGATGTTTGTCTTAAGAATACTCTTAGAATACACTAATTATTTTGCTATTTCCATAGTTATGAAATGTTGCTATTAGCAAACGGAGAATAAATAGAATGAATATAAAATTACTAAGACAAAATAAACAAGAAGGTAATAGCTGCTATACTATTTGTCTTAAACCTTCGTAAATTGAAATTGCAACTGCATTGGCTAAATTAAGACTGCGGATATGTTCACTGTATAATGGAATTTTTACAGCTTTATCCGCATTGTCATTTAAAATAGATTTTGGCAAGCCAACAGATTCTTTGCCAAAGACTAAAAACATATCTTCCTCAAAATCAATTTCCCAATGATTTTTAGTTGCGCTGGCAGTAAAGAAAATCATTTTCTTTTCTTTATTCTGCTCAAAGAATGCATCAACATTCTCGTACATAATTACATTTAAATGCGACCAATAATCAAGCCCTGCCCTTTTTAAGCGTTTGTCTGTAAGTTCAAACCCAAAAGGTTTTACCAGGTGTAAAGTAGAACCTGTACCAAGTGCTAGTCTGCCAATATTTCCTGTGTTGTTAGGAATTTCAGGTTCTATAAGTACAATATTAAATCCCATTATTTTTTAAAAGATTGAAGGTATAAATGTTCCACTTTTTCACGCGCCCATGGCGTTCTACGTAAAAACTTCAAGCTAGATTTTATGGAAGGATTACTCTTAAAACAGTTTATATTGACCTGACCGGCTAAATCTTCCCATGAATACTTTTCTGTAAGTTCTTCTAGAATAGTTGCCAATTTTACACCGTGAAGGGGATTGTTGGGTTGAGAATCTGAGCTCATGATATTTTTTATTTAGTAGGAATTACTTTTATTTTTGAAAAGCAATGTACATTGATAGTGCTGGAACCTTAATATGGTCTTTCAAAAAAGTTGAACCTTCAAAATCAAAGGTACTACCAGAAACCGCTTCTTGCCAAATTCCTTGTATTTTATAATCTATTATTTCGTTAGATGCATTGTATATGACTAAAATTTTCTCCCAGCTATCGGCATTTGCATTGTCTTCCAAGGTAAATGAAACCAGCGAATCATCAGTCTTTTGAAATATTAGATGTTTACGAACATCTGACCCTGTAGTCATATAAAAAGCCGGGTGTTCTTTTCTAAGTTTAATTAGATTTTTATAGTATTTAAAAATCTCTTTATATTCATTTTTCCTGTTCCAATTTATTTGGTTAATACTATCAGGTAAATTATATGAATTGTGTTCGCCATGTTTTGTACGAAGCATTTCTGAACCGGCATGTAAAAATGGAGTTCCCTGTGATGTAAGAACAATGGCATTTGCCAATTTACCCATAGCAATTAAGCTCTTAGAATCTGTATTAGGTCTTGAGATTTTTAGTTTGTCAAAAAGCGTATGATTGTCATGACAAGAAACGTAGTTTACAGATTGCCAAGGTTCGTTAGCCCAGGGAGCTTCAGAATAGTTTACACTGTTATAATTAATTTGAGGATGTTGAATAGCACCTACAATTCCGAATTTTATTGATTCTTCCGTTTTTACAGCTCCACTCACAAAACCTAAGCTTTCATCTTCAAAAACAGAACCTTTTAATCCGTCACGTAAATCATCACTAAAGGCAGCAAAGTTTGGAATTTGTTGCATGTGTTTTTTGAGCGTTCTTTTTTCTTCAGGTAATGGGGAATCTTTGGCCGTCCATCCTTCGCCATAT
The DNA here is from genome assembly GCA_020629285.1 of Maribacter sp. Classification (GTDB taxonomy): domain Bacteria; phylum Bacteroidota; class Bacteroidia; order Flavobacteriales; family Flavobacteriaceae; genus Maribacter. The sequence continues at coordinate 1,248 of JAHDDP010000110.1, read as the reverse complement.
AATAGTGCGTCTGGATTTATTTTTAAAATTTCCTCAGCAATGAAATTCATGGTTTCAATGTCATGAATGCCCATAAGGTCAAAACGAAATCCATCAATATGATATTCTTTTGTCCAGTGTAAAACAGATTCAATCATGAATTTGCGCATCATTGGGCGCTCAGAGGCAGTTTCGTTACCACAAGCCGCAGCATCTGAATACGAGCCATCTTCCCAATGTCTGTAATAATAATTTGGCAGTTCTTGATTAAAGTTAGATTCATCCGTTTTGCCGGTATGGTTATAGACAACGTCCATAATAACACCGATGCCATTAGCGTGAAACGTTTGAACCATTTGTTTAAATTCTTTAATACGAACTTCTGCATTATAAGGATCGGTAGAAAAGGAACCTTCAGGGACATTATAGTTTTGAGGGTCGTATCCCCAATTAAATTGCGGGGTGTTTAAGTTGACCTCGTCAATGGAATAATGGTCAAAAGAAGGTAAAAGATGTACATGAGTAATGCCCAATTCCTTTAAGTGGTCTATGCCCGTAGTAATTTGGTTAGGGCTTTTAGTTCCGGTTTCAACTAGGCCTAGATAGGTTCCTGGCATAGAAGACCCAGATTGGGGGTGAATTGTCATGTCTCTAATATGAAGCTCGTAGATTATAGCTTTGTTTTGGTAATTGAGCGCTGGGGAGATATCATTTTGCCAATTCTTAGGGTTGGTTTTTTCCATATCAACAACCATTGCTCTATTTCCGTTTACTCCAACAGCTTGTGCGTAAATTCCTGGAGTTTCATTAAGCCATTTGTTATCTGATTTAACTTGAAAAGTATAGTAAATTCCGTTTAAATCACCATCAACGTTAATTTTCCAAATACCCTCGTCATCTCTGTTTAGGGAATATTTTGCATACGATTTAGAGCTGTTTCCAGTTCTATAGAATCTTAAGACAACTTCTTCTGCCTTAGGGGACCAAAGTTTAAATAAAGTTGATTTTTGACTGTATTGCGCCCATAAATTTTCTTTAACGGGGGTAGGGTAGCTGCCGAAATCAGAATTATTTTTATGGTGATTACAAGAATTAAAGCACATGAAAACTATTGAAATTAGTAGTGTGTATTTCATTGAAATGATGTTGATGCTCTAAGATAAGGAAAGAAATTTTGGGGATAAAAGTTATTTGGGTTAGCTAAGTAAATAATAATGAAACTATTATAAATGAAAAAACTCCGGTAATCAGCCGGAGTTTATTCATCAA
>JAHDDP010000007.1:184303-294216 GCA_020629285.1 Maribacter sp. | reverse complement strand
TTAAAGGATATAAAGCTGGTGCAGATGATTATTTGAACAAGCCTTTTGATTCTGAAGTTCTACTTATGAAATTAAAAGCGATTCTTCAAAGAAAAGCTTCTAACGGATTGGCAGATAGCAAGAAATTTGAATTTACAATTGGTGGTTTCCATTTGAATTCTAAATTAAGATTCTTGAAATATAAAGATGAGGAATCAATCAAACTTTCTCCAAAAGAGAATGAGCTATTGCGTTTGTTGGCTTTACATGAAAATGATTTAATGCCAAGAGAGCTTGCGCTAACTAAAATATGGAGAGATGATAACTACTTTACATCTCGTAGTATGGATGTTTATATTGCTAAACTACGTAAGTATCTTAAGGTTGATGATACCGTTGAAATATTGAACATACATGGTGAAGGTTTCCGTTTGGTTGTAAAGACTGAAGGTGAGTAATCTTACCAAGATCTATTAGAAAAAAGCATCCTACTGGGATGCTTTTTTGTTTTATAACTTTTCTATAATATCCTTTACAATTTCATTGGGAGTTTGATCTATAGAAACTGTAAGTGCATCTTCTGGAGTTTCAAGATCATCAAATTGAGATTGCAACAAGCCTTTTGGCATATAGTGGTTTTCTCGTTTGTTTAGTCGGGCTTTTATGAGTTCAAAACTACCATCTAAAAAAACAAATTGATGTTTGTTCTCTAAATTTTTGCCTAGTATAGTCCTGTATTTTTCTTTAAGGGAAGAGCAAACTATAACAGCGCCAGTCTCTAAATTTTCAATACCTACCTCATTAAGTTTCTCTAGCCAACCCTGGCGATCATCATCGTTTAATGGTTGACCTTCTCTCATTTTTTTCACGTTCGCTTCTGGATGAAAACTATCACCATCAAAAAAAGGAAATTGTAATTTCTCTGCTAATAGTTGACCAATGGTAGATTTGCCACTACCGGAAACACCCATTAGGTATAAGATTTGCTTTTTAACCATGTTTTAAATTTACAATTTCATTATCAATTTCCTGTAATAGACTTTTGGGTGTATAGTTATACTCAACCCATTTGGTATCCTTGTTTCTTAAAAACCAAGTGAGTTGTCTTTTAGCAAATCTTCGTGTATTTTTCTTTATTTCAGATATAGCGAACTCTAAGGTCCATTCTTCATCGAAATATATAAAAAGCTCTTTATAGCCTACAGTTTGTAAAGCATTATAGTCCTTATAATTAACTAAGCTTTTGGCTTCTTCTAAAAGTCCGGCTTCAACCATAAGATCTACACGTTGATTTATGCGTTCATAGATTAAAGGTCGCTCAGCTTTCAGACCAACAGAAAGAACTTTAAATGCTCTTTTTGCTTTTGGTTTGTTCAAGAACGATGAATAGGGGGTACCGCTACCAATGGTGACTTCTAATGCCCTGATCACTCTTTGGGGATTATAAATATCTACTTTTTCAAAATATGTAGGGTCTAATTGTTTTAACTTCTTTTGTAGAGCTTCAATACCATTTTCTGCCAATTCGGTATTTAAATCTTCACGAATCGATGGGTCTACAGTAGGAAAGTTGTTTAGTCCATCCGTAACAGCATTTACATACAGACCACTACCACCAACCATAATTACCACATCATGAACTTTAAAAAGATCGGATAGTTTTTGAATGGCTTCTCTTTCAAAATCACCCACAGTGTATTGTTCGGTAATACTTTTGTGCTGTATGAAATGGTGTTTTGCTTGAGACAGCTCTTCTAAACTTGGTACAGCAGTACCAATATTCATTTCTTTGAAAAACTGTCTAGAATCGGCTGATATAATTTCTGTACTGTAGTGTTGAGCTAAAATTATAGCCAATTTGGTTTTCCCGATGGCTGTTGGTCCAACTACCGATATAAGAATTTTATTCATTTAAAATAGATCCACAGTTATAACAATGAGTAGCATCATCTCTATGACCTTCTTTGCTACATGTTGGGCAACATTGTGTATTCACATGAACGTAACTCCCAGATTCTTTTAGATTAGAAGTGTCATCTCTATTTTGTTTAGAGAATTCAGCAGTAACCATACCTGTTGGTACGGCAATGATACCATAACCTAATAGCATAATTATCGTTGCAATTGCCTGCCCTTGTGGTGTTATAGGGGCAATATCACCATAACCAACCGTAGTTAGTGTTACAATGGTCCAGTATATGCTTGTAGGTATGCTTGTAAACCCTGCTTCATCACCCTCTACCAAATACATTAGAGTACCCATCATAACAGAAGCGATAAGTACGGCAAATAGAAATACGGTAATTTTTGCTCTACTCGCTTTTAATGCTCTTTTTAATTGAGAAGCTTCACCTAGAAAACGAGCAAGTTTTAAAATACGGAAAACACGTAATAACCTAAATGCGCGAACGGCTAAGAGAACTTGTGATCCCGCAAAAATATAGGAAATGTAAAGCGGTATAGTAGATAGAAAATCTATGATACCATAAAAACTAAATATATAGGCACTAGGTTTTCTTATAGAAATAATTCGCGCTATGTATTCAATGGTAAAGAAAATGGTAACGATCCATTCAAGTACAAATAGAATTTCATGGTATTCTGCGTCAATAGCTTTTACACTTTCTAGCATGATAAGAATAACACTGAAAATGATAATTATGAAGAGAATAATATCGAACAATTTACCCATAGGGGTATCTGCTTCATAAATTATTTCATGAATTTTATGTTTCCAAGGTGATAGTTTTTCGTCTTGCTTCAAACTAATCGTTTATTTCAATTATTTTAAGTACCCGCTTCTTTCTCAAATAAGATTCAATAAGATAATTAGCATCACGAGTACCGTTCATTGGTGTAATTATACTTTCTAAGATATGAATATTATTTATTTGATAGTTCAAATCATAGAATCCGAATCCTACTAAAGAACCATTTTTAAGCAAAATAGCACTTTGTTCCCCAATTTCTCTACCCTTGTCAACCACAACAACCTTATTTGCTTTAATGCTGTTTTGTGTAGTTGCGGCAATAACTCTTTTATTGTATTCTTCAACGTCTTCTTTGTTTATACAAGCGCCTTTACAATTACCATCTTCATAGGCGGAACAATTATTTCGAGCTTCACTGATACCGTTTACTTTTTCGCAAAGACCAAATTCCTTGGTAATTTTATATAAATAATTCTTAGCACTGAATACACCGTTAAAAAGCCCTAATGGTTCTTTACATTCTCTATAAGGTTTAATGTCTAAAGAAAAATAACCATTTTCGTTTATGCTTTTGCAAATAGCGTGGCTATACATTCTTTTTTTAGGAATGCTACTGTATTTAGGTCTCAGTTTTAAAAGTTCTTCATGTTCCTTTAAAATAGCAACAAGTTCATTACCCGTAAGTTCAAAAGTAACTTTTTTGGTGTCCTTGGTTAGCTTTCTAGATTTATCATTGGTCTTGGTGAATATCTGATTGACCCTCTTTTTTATATCGCTTGTTTTGCTAAGGTGAATAATGTCTCCATCTTTATTATGCATATAAAACACTCCGGTTTTGTTCGGTAGGTCTCGCACAATATCCAATTGTTTTTCAGAAAGTTCACCTTGGGTTTCTTTTCTTATAGTGTCTTTGATTATTATTTTTTCAGAATCTTTGGCAAGTAAAAGTTTAAACAATTTTATAGTTGCCAAAGCATCGCCATTAGCGCGGTGTCTATCACTTACCGGTATACCTAGGGATCGTACCAATTTACCTAAACTGTATGATTCCGCATCTGGTAACAAAAGCTTAGATAGGTCTACGGTACAAAGGGTTTTGCGTTCAAAATTATAGCCTAAACGTCTAAATTCGGTTCTTAGAATTCTATAATCGAACTGGGCATTATGGGCTACAATTACGGTATCTTCCGTAATTTCGATAATACGTTTGGCAACCTCATAAAATTTAGGTGCCGTTCTAAGCATTTTACTATTGATACCTGTTAGTTTAACCACAAATGGTTGTATATCCCTTTCAGGATTTACTAAGCTAATGAATTTGTCAACTACTTTTTGTCCATCAAATTTGTGAATAGCAATTTCGGTGATTCCCTCTTCATTAAATTTTCCTCCGGTAGTTTCAATATCTAAAATTGCGTACATGTATTATAATATAATTTGTGGGGTAGTAATGTTTTAGATATTAATTTCTAGACCCAAAGATACTACTTCCTATACGTACCATGTTACTGCCTTCTTCAATTGCGATTTTATAATCACCACTCATACCCATAGAGAGGGTAGTAAAATCGGTATAGTTATTACTAAGTTTTGTATAAAGTGATTTTAAACCGCTGAACTCCTTGCGAACCTGATCGTCATTATCAGTAAAGGTTGCCATGCCCATTAGACCTACAATCTTTACATTTTTATAAGCCTTAAATTCTTCGTTGGCTACCAACTCAAGTAATTCTTCTTCATTAAACCCAAATTTTGTGTCTTCTTCGGCAATATGTACCTGAAGTAAACATGAGATGGTACGATTGTGTTTTTCTGCTTGCTTATTAATTTCTGCCAATAATCTTGGGCTGTCAACCCCATGAACCAAAGAAACGTACTCAGCCATGTATTTGACTTTATTGCGCTGTAAATGACCGATCATATGCCATTCAATATCTTTTGGTAGGTTCTCCCACTTTTCTGTCATTTCTTGAACCCTGTTCTCTCCAAATACACGTTGCCCCTCATCAAAAGCTTCCTGAATAAATGACATTGGTTTTGTTTTAGATACGGCAACTAAGGTTACGGTATCAGGAATGGTTTTTTTAATGGCTAATAGGTTTTCTTTTATAGACATATAAACTTCAATTCTAGAATGCTTTATTTAGTGAACTGATTTGATACAACTTCAGCTTTTCTGTTTGCGGAATAATCGTAAAACCCTTCACCGGATTTTATTCCCTTTTTTCCTGCCATTACCATATTTACAAGTAATGGGGATGGTGCATATTTAGGATTTTTGAATCCGTCATACATCACGTTTAAAATAGAAAGGCAAACATCTAATCCTATAAAATCCGCTAATTGTAACGGACCCATAGGGTGCGCCATACCTAATTTCATTACCGTATCTATTTCTTCAACACCTGCAACGCCATGATGCAATGTTTCAATAGCTTCATTGATCATAGGCATTAAAATTCTGTTAGCAACAAAACCAGGGTAGTCGTTCACTTCTGTCGGTATTTTTCCTAATTCTTTAGAAAGCTCCATAATTGAAGTTGTGGTCTCGTTAGAAGTGCTATAGCCTCTAATAATCTCCACTAATTTCATTATGGGAACCGGATTCATAAAATGCATTCCAATAACTTTTTCAGGTCTATTGGTAGCTGCGGCAATTTGAGTTATGGAAATAGAAGAAGTGTTCGATGCTAAAATGGTATTTGCATCACAGACATCATCAAGCTCTTTGAAAATTTTTAATTTGATGGTTACATTTTCTGTGGCAGCTTCAATAGCAAGATCTACCTTTGATACGCCTGCTTTCAATTCTGTAAAAGATTTGATATTTGCTAGTGTATTTTCTTTATCGGATATCGTTATTTTTTCTTTAGCTACCATTCTGTCCAAATTCTTGGCTATGGTGGCAAGACCTTTATCTAAAGCTTCTCTAGAAACATCAATTAAGTGAACTTGAAATTTATTTTGGGCAAATACGTGGGCAATTCCGTTGCCCATTGTTCCTGCACCTATAACTGCAATTGTCTTCATATTTTATTTGGATTAAATGCTGCAATAATTTGTAGCGCAACTTTTAGCGCTTGTGTACCTTGTTTTAAACTTACAACAGGAGTTGTGTTATTGTTTATAGCGTCTGCGAAAGATTCTAGCTCATCTAAAATAGCGTTATTAGTCTCGATAGATGGGTTTTCAAAATAAATCTGTTTTTTAATACCTTCTGCGTTTTGTAGAATCATATCAAAATCTCCCGGTTCTTTAGGGGCATCTTTCATTTTCACGACTTCCACTTTCTTCTCAAGAAAATCTACCGAGATATAAGCGTCTTTTTGAAAGAAACGAGATTTTCTCATGTTCTTTAAAGAGATTCTGCTAGCCGTTAAATTTGCTACACATCCGTTAGCAAACTCTAATCTGGCATTTGCAATATCTGGAGATTGACTAATTACCGAAACTCCGCTAGCATTTACCTGTACTACTTCAGAATTTACAACACTTAGAATAGCGTCAATATCGTGAATCATTAAATCTAGAACAACGGGCACATCGGTGCCTCGTGGATTAAATTCAGCCAATCTATGGGCTTCAATGAACATGGGGTCTTTTATAGCGTGCTTTACAGAAGTAAATGCAGGGTTAAAACGCTCCACATGTCCCACTTGTCCCTTTACTCCAAATTCCTCTTCTAGTTCAAGTAGTGAATTAGCTTCTTCTAGGGTGTGTGTAATAGGTTTTTCAATAAAAATATGCTTACTTTTTTCGATGGCTTTTTTTGCACAATCGTAATGCGAAAGGGTAGGGGTTACAATATCAACGACATCAACGGCATCAATTAAATCATCAAGACTTTTGAAATAAGTATATCCAAATTCCGAACTAACCTTTTCTCCATTAGAACTATCGGCATCGTAAAAACCAACGAGTTCATATTTTTTAGATTCATTTAGAAGTCTAAGGTGGATTTTACCTAGATGCCCAGCTCCTAAAACACCAACTTTTAACATTTGTTTCGTTTTCCTCAAAAATACGCATAGTTAGGTACTTTTATCTTATGCAAGATTTCAATTTTAGAAAAAATAAATATAAGTTTTCGTTGGTTCTTCCGTCGTTTAAAGAACTTTATTAACTTTGAAGGACAAACCGACTACCATTGAAAGATACCTTAAAACACAGGGGAATGCGCAACCATTTAGCGCAAGTATTGATAGACAAAGGAATAGCTGATAAAAGTGTTCTGGATGCTGTTAGAGAAATACCTAGGCACTTATTTATAGATAGTAGTTTTGAGGGGCATGCCTATCAAAACAAAGCTTTTCCTATTGCTGCGAACCAAACAATTTCTCACCCGTATACCGTTGCTTTTCAAACTGAATTATTAGAACTTGAACAAGGACAAAAAGTTTTGGAAATTGGTACTGGTAGTGGTTACCAAACCGCAGTACTTTTAAAATTAAAGGTAAAAGTCTACACCATTGAAAGACAGCTGGAATTATTTAAAAAGACTAATATTTTCTTCAAAAAAATGGGTTACCGTCCTAAACAGGTCATCTTTGGAGATGGGTATAAAGGTTTGCCTAAAGAAGCTCCATTTGATCGTATTGTTGTAACCGCAGGCGCACCTTCGGTTCCTAAAGCTTTATTATCGCAATTAAAAGTAGGGGGTAGGTTGGTGATACCCATAGGTTTTGAAGAACAGATAATGACATTGTTCGTGAGAACTACAGAAAAGGAATTCTCTAAGACAGAATACGGTTCATTTAGATTTGTACCATTGTTAGAGAATAAAAACTAGCCGTTAAAATTCTTCTTTATACGATCAAGATCTCTCTTATTGTCGCGGTCTTTTATAGATTCTCTTTTATCGTAAAGTTTTTTACCTTTCGCTAATGCAATTTGCATTTTAGCAAAGCCTCTTTCGTTTACAAAAACACGAAGGGGTACTATGGTTAAACCAGAGGTATTTACTTCTTTACTGAGTTTTTTAAGTTCTCTTCTCTGTAATAGTAATTTACGCGCAGCTTTTGGTTTGTGGTTAAAGTGAGATGCATGGGAATATTCGTCTATCTGCATGTTAATAACAAATAGCTCATCTCTATCATTGAATTCACAAAAACTCTCTGAAATAGACGCGCGACCTTCTCTGATAGCTTTGATTTCGGTACCGGCTAAAACGATACCTGCCGTATATTTATCTAAAAGCTCGTATTCAAAACGAGCTCTTTTGTTCTTAATGTTTATGGTATTCTGCATCACAGGCAAAAGTAAGAACATTTGAATAAATGTCTTAGCCTTTTAAAAGTTATTGCTGACGATATTATTTTAATCTGGACAGTTACAGTTGAAAATTAATTTTTCTACTGAAGATATGCCGTTGATGATCTTAACGATAAACAAAGTTCCGTTTTCGCTATCATCAATGTCATAATACTTTTGTTCGTCAATTAATTTATTTACAAATTCAGGAGTAGTGTTACTGTGACCAACGATTAAAACGTTACTATTTAAATTGTCGGCTTTAAATTGAGCAATGTCAATAGTGCTAGGGTCGTAATACTGCACATCAATATTTTGCTTAACAGAAGTAGGTGCTGCTGTCATTGCGGTTCTGTTATAGTCTGTAGAATAAATAGCGTTCAACTCTGTGTCGGCAAGAATTTCTGCCCAATGCATAGCCCTGCCCAAACCTTTTTGGTTGAGTTCAGGGTCAGAATCATCAGGATTGTTTCTATTCTTTTCGGCATGTCTTATAAGATAAAATGTCGAAATTGAAGTTTCTTCTTGCGATGTATCAATAACTGGCTCATCTTTGCAGGAAAGATTGATTGCCAGAAAAATTAAAAGAACAATTTTTAATGCTTTCATGAAATTTTGTTTGGTGTATTGATTTAATAACTAAAATTAGTTCAAAATAGTACTATAAATAGTCTATTTTTTGTTTTTTTGCATATGAAAAAAATTTGTGGGGCACTTCTTATTGGTTTTGTAGTTCTAGGTATAAAGGCTCAAGAAGTCGTACTTCCTACTGATTTTAGGCAACAAAATCTTACTGAATATAACAGTAGTTTAATAAATCCTGCTTATAGTTTAGACCGTAATAATCCCTCTTCAGTAGCATTGTGGGCTAGATGGCAATGGCAATCTTATGATGCGGACCCAACTTCATTATTCTTGAATTATACAGCAAGACTAAATGATGTATCTGCTGCTGGTGTTGGTTTTTTTCAGCATAATACAGGAATCTTCTTAAATACCGGTGCGGCTCTTAACTACGCTCATACAATAGAGTTGAGTGAAGGTATTATTTTAGGAGTTGGTTTAAACGTTTTTGCTTTTCAACAGAAATTGGCAGATGATCGCTTTTTTATTCCTAACCCGTTACAGACTACTGCAGAAAATGATTTTATTCTGCAAATGGCACCAGGAGTTAATTTGAGTATTGATAGATTCAATATTGGTTTGGTATCTGAGAATTTATTTGACTATAATTTCTCTTCCAATGAACGAAATACAAGTCCTGAAGATAGAATGTTTCAAGCTTTGGTAAGTTATGATGTTCCTGTTAGTGTATTGAGTAAGGATGATAGTTCTGTTTTAAGACCTATGCTGTACTATAAGACTATTCCGGGACTGGACAATCAAGTGGGAATGACTGCATTGTTAACAACAAACAAATATTGGGCGCAGGCAGGTTATAATAGTTTTTACGGCTTTTCCGGTGGTGTAGGAGGGCGTTTCTTTAAACGTTTATCTTTTGGTGCCTTAATAGAAGTAGGCACAAGTTCAGATTTAAAAGGTCAAGATCCATCGTTTGAATTGGTAACATCTTATAAATTAGGAACACTACAAACTCCTGAAGAAAAACTTGAAGAACAATTAATCGCAGAGGAGAAAAAGCAAAAAGAGCAAGCGCTTATTAAGCAAGAAGAAAACGTTATAGTGTCTAATGAACTAACTAAGGCAGAAAAGTTAGCTCTTAAAAGAGAATCAAAAAAGCAGGAGCGTTTAGCTCTTATAGAAAGTAAGAGGATTAAAGATTCCATTCAAAATGCCTCGAATACTTCTAAATTGGTTGTTAAGGAATCTAGGAGAGATATTAGAAGAAAAAGAGATTCTATAGAGAGTGCACGAAAAGAACAAGCAATAGCAGCAGCTAATGCGTTAAAACAGCAGAAGCAGCAAGATTCAATTGCGGCGGTAATGAAAAAGGAGGCTGCCGCTATAGCGCTAGCTCAAAAGCAGAGACAAGATTCAATTGCACAAAGTGAAGCCTTGGCAATGAGAAATGAAGTTGTAAAGGTAAGAGCAGGCGAGAAATATGAAGAAGTAACTAAAGAGGGTTCTTTAGAGCCTGGATATTACCTGATAGCAAATGTATTTGGTACTAAAAAGTACTTGGATGCTTTCTTGTCGGATATGCATAAGAAAGGGATTAATGCTAAATCATTCTTTAGACAGAAGAATAAATATAATTATGTGTACCTGGCTAAATACAACTTCATAAAAGATGCAAGAGAAGCAAGAGATTCCAAACTTGGAGGAAAATACACTGATAAAATATGGATATTCAGGGTAACGGGTGAGTAGAAAACTTATCCGTTGTCAGATAATGTTATTTATTAGTAGAAAGTCAAGAATAGTATTGAAATTTACTTTAGTTCTCTTTTGATGAGCACATCTAAATACGTAACCGTGTTCAATAAGTATTTACGATCCTTTGTAATGGTAGCCATTGAAATTGCTCCTTGAATAATCGTAAATAGTTGTTTTGAGAACTGTAGTGGAGAAACTGGTAGTTTAAACTCTCCGTTATTAATGCCGTTTTCGAAGACCAAGGCTATTTTGCCCTCAATTTCCTTAATGGTTTCTTTTGCTGCGGCAGCAAGTAGTTTGTTATTGTGTTGAGCGTCTATACCAACATTTAAAATAGGGCAACCACCCATTTTCATTGTAAAAATGTCATATTTTTTATAAAAGTCAAGAAGATTTTCAATTTTGGCCATGGCATTACCTTCAATTGATAAGTGCTCATCGATACCAGTAAGCAATAAACTTCTGTTGTATTCAAAAGCAGCTAAGGCAAGAGCCTCTTTATTTTCGAAGTTACCGTAAAGTGCACCTTTAGTTAAATTGGTGGCGTCGGTTAAATCGCTCATACTAGTACCTACATACCCATGTTTGTTAAATACAGGTGCGACAGTCTCAATAATAAATGCGGTAGTTCTTTCGGCTTTGGTTGACATAATAGACTGTTTTATGTAAAGATAAATAATCTATACTGTATGGTATATATTGTTCATAAAAAAAAGCGCTCATATATTTCATATGAACGCTTTTCTAACAAATTTTTAAAATTTAGACTGTAATTTCCTCTTGATTCCTAAAAACTAGACCATTCTCAAAGGCGTCTAGTAATACAACGCTATCGGCTTTAATTTCTCCGCTTAGCAAAGCTTTGGACATATTGTTCAGAACCTCTTTTTGGATTGTCCTTTTTACAGGTCTTGCGCCAAATTGCGGGTCGTAACCTTTCTCTGCCAAATAATCTATAGCTTCTTCTGTAGCATCTAAAGTAATTTGTTGATGGTCTAACATTTTCTTTAAACTATCTAGTTGAAGTCTTACAATTTCTTTGATGTTGTCTTTTGTTAAAGGAGTAAACATGACAATGTCATCAATTCTATTTATAAACTCAGGTCTTACAGTTTTCTTTAATAGACCTAGGACTTCAACTCTGGCAGCTTCAGTTGCGCTATAAACGTCTACTGCATTTTCAAAGGTATCTTGAATGATATCACTACCCATGTTACTGGTCATGATGATAATCGTATTTTTAAAATCTGCAACACGACCTTTATTATCTGTCAGTCTACCTTCATCCAATACTTGTAATAAGATATTGAACGTATCTGGATGTGCTTTTTCTATTTCATCTAACAACACCACAGAATATGGTCTTCTACGCACGGCTTCGGTTAATTGTCCGCCTTCATCATAACCTACATATCCTGGAGGTGCACCAACAAGTCTACTGACCGAATGTCTTTCTTGATATTCGCTCATGTCTATCCTGGTCATGGCATTCTCATCATCAAATAAATAAGATGCCAATGTTTTTGCCAACTCTGTTTTACCAACACCTGTTGTTCCTAGGAAAAGAAACGAACCAATAGGTTTTTTAGAGTCTTGCAAACCGGCTCTACTTCTTCGTATAGCATCAGAAACCGCTTCAATAGCTTCTTCTTGACCAACTACGCGTTTATGAAGCACTTCTTCAAGCTTTAATAATTTTTCGCGTTCGCTTTGTAACATTTTAGTGACTGGTATACCTGTCCATTTTGCGACTACTTCAGCGATATCATCACTGGTAACCTCTTCTTTAATCAGGGTTCCAGCATGTTGCTGCTCGGCAAGATCATCTTGTAATCTAGTCAGGTTTTCCTGTGCTTCTTTAATTTTACCGTATCTGATTTCCGCTACTTTTCCATAATCACCATTTCTTTCGGCACGTTCGGCTTCGGCTTTAAAATTCTCAATATCCAATTTTGTCTGCTGAATATTGTCAACAACCGATTTTTCACTTTCCCATTGAGCAAAAATTTCGTTTCGTTCTTCCTTTATATTTGCTAAATCTAGATTTAATATCTTTAATTTTTGCTTATCGTTCTCGCGTTTGATCGCTTCGATTTCAATTTCAATCTGCATAATCTTACGATCCAGAACATCTAATTCTTCAGGTTTAGAATTAATTTCCATTCTAAGTTTAGAAGCCGCCTCGTCCATAAGATCAATAGCCTTATCCGGCAAAAATCTATTTGTAATATATCGTTGCGATAGTTCTACTGCAGAAATAACCGCCTCATCTTTAATGCGAACCTTATGGTGTGCTTCATATTTCTCTTTAATACCTCTAAGAATCGAAATTGCGCTTTCGGTATCTGGCTGGTCTACGACAACTTTTTGAAACCTTCTTTCTAGGGCTTTATCTTTCTCAAAATACTTTTGGTATTCATCTAATGTCGTTGCACCAATGGATCTCAGCTCACCTCTTGCTAGCGCTGGTTTAAGAATATTTGCAGCATCCATGGCTCCTTGACCGCCACCTGCACCAACTAGTGTATGTATCTCATCAATAAATAAGATGATATCACCATCTGCACTCACAACTTCTTTTATAACTGCTTTTAAACGTTCTTCAAATTCCCCTTTGTATTTGGCACCTGCAATTAAGGCGCCCATATCTAGGGAGTAAATTACTTTATCCTTTAGATTTTCGGGAATATCTCCTTGAATTATTCTATGTGCCAAACCCTCTACAATAGCGGTTTTACCAACACCTGGCTCACCAACAAGAATAGGATTGTTTTTTGTACGTCTCGATAGAATCTGAAGGATTCTACGAATTTCCTCATCACGACCAATAACCGGATCTAGTTTACCGCTATCAGCAAGTTCATTTAAGTTTTTGGCGTACTTTTTTAGTGAGTTGTAGCTATCTTCGGCACTTTGAGAAGTAACTTTCTCTCCGTTTCGCAATTCGCTAATAGCAGCAATAAGATGCTTCTCTGTTGCTCCTTGATCTTTTAAAATTTGGGCTATTTTACTTTTAGATTTTAAAATAGCTAGAAGGAGGTGTTCTATAGAAACATATTCATCTTCCATATTTTTGGCGATGATACTTGCCTCGTTTAAAGTTTTACCGGCTTCTCTTGAAAATTGAATATCGCCACCTTCAACTTTAGGAAAGCTAGCTAACTCTTTTTCAATGATTTGTTGAACCAAAGAAAAGTTAATTCCCAATTTTTTAATTAAAAAGGGCATCACATTTTCTTCAACTTCAGTAAGGGCTTTAAATATATGTTCGTTCTCAATTTGCTGATGTCCTTGATTTTGGGCAATCAGCTGGGATTGTTGAATAGCCTCTTGTGATTTTATAGTGAAATTATTTATATTCATTTTCTTTCGGTTTATGTTATTTGTAATACTTTTGATATGAAATAGTCAACAACCTTACCAATAGTATCTATAAGACAAAATGGCTGTTGATTATAAAAAATGAATGACAATTAGTCAGTTGCTGTTTGTTGAAAAGACAATATTAAATTAAGAATTTTATGGGAATATTTGGTGGTTTATTTGGTGGTTCAAAGAGTGGTGATGGAGAAAGTTCATCTGAAATTCCTTGGATACCTCTTAATACTGTAGATCAACTAAATAATATCAAAATAGCCTCTAAAGGTAGACCTCAGGTAATATTTAAGCACTCCACATCTTGTGGAATCAGTAGAATGGTTTTAAATATGTTTAAAAGCAATTATGGTTTGGAAGATGGGCAAATGGATCTTTACTTCTTAGATTTGTTGGCGAATAGGGATGTTTCTAATGCAGTAGCTTCAGAATTTGGAGTGATGCATCAATCTCCTCAACTTTTAATTATTAAGAATGGGGTAGTGGTCATTCATGATTCGCATGGGGCGATATCAGATATTAAGCTAGAACAATATGTATAAAAAAAGCCCCGTTAATACGGGGCTTTTTTACTAGTTGAAACGTTGTGTATTCAATATGGTCTTAAGATTATTCTTTAAATCTTCTCCTGCATCATAGACCATTTGTTCGTTGCTGGGGAATGGCACCCTTGCAAGTTGTAAAAGAGATACTAAGTCATTATCTAGCGCTCTTTTATCCCCATCATAATTTGCATAAACATGCTCGAATACAAATTGACTTGAAAGAGGGTATTGATTTACTTTCTGTTGCTTTTTTAAATCAATAAAACTAACTACACCCGTTACCTCGGCGCTCTTAAACTGTGTAAATTGATAGAAATCACATCTAACGGTTTTAAACTTATCGACCTTTATGCTGTTGCCAAGACTGTCTGTTACTACATTACCATTACGATCTTCAACAAAGGTGTAACCATCTTTAATTTGTCTTTCCTTACTAATTTGCTTCTCTCTAATTTGTTCGGGAGAAATATTGATATCTTGAAAAGACACTTCCATTTGGTAGTCATACAATTGATTTTGTATTCTATTGGTGTGGTATTCTGTCCAATTAGAATTTAATCCGTAAGTATTTAAATTTAATAATTCATCTTCTAGCCTTTTTGGTATAATCTGATCTGTATTATTCGTCATGTTAACGATAACGTAATCTAGTCCTTTTAAATACGCTTCGTCTACTTTGACCTTTACGTCTTTGTAATTAGGGCTGATTTCATCTAAATAATTTAAATCGTTATAAGCTTTTCTAAAATCGGATTTATAGTTTGCGTCTTTAAGTAAAGCAGTGGCATTTGAATATAAAAATTCAGATAACTCAGCTTTAGCGGCCAGCAAATCATCATCGTAATTTTTGAAAATGAAATTTGCTTTTCTGTTTTCGTCTTGTATATGTAAAGGCAGTAGAGGGCGAATACGCTCTTGAATAGATTTTAATCTATTGTAACTGTTATATATTTCCTCATAGTTTGTCGCATTGCCATCTTTTTTTAAAAATTTAATATGCTGCAGCTCCCTCTCAGTATTTTTTTTATATCCTTCTTCTAAAAGAATAATGTATTGCTGATTGCTTTTTTTGGTCTTATTTTCTGCAATATTCATTACCGCTTTGTTAATGGCGGTTTCATAATTGCCAGAGTTAAGAGCCTCTTGTGTTTTTTTAACACCACTACATGCAAGTAGTAGTCCGATCAAACTAAATAGTAGAAATTTTTTCATATCTATTATTTTTTAGAATTTATAATAACTATTCAACAGCCATGCCATAAAAGTGTTATTGTTAAACGCAAAGCGATTAAGTATAGTATATTTTCGATGAATTACTAGAGGTAAGTAGATTGTAAGCATCTTACCAATGGATAGTTATTAACTTATTTTGATAAAAAAGTTATGTGATTGTACTCTTTTTTATATTTCATTACTTACGCTATTTGTATTTTTGTTACTTATTTAAAAGATAAAGTACCATGCAACGCGATACCACAATTTTTGATCTTATTGAAGAAGAGAAGCAACGTCAAATCAACGGAATTGAATTGATTGCCTCTGAAAATTTTACTAGTCCGCAAGTAATGGAGGCGCAAGGCTCTGTACTTACAAATAAATATGCCGAAGGTTACCCTGGAAAAAGATATTACGGTGGGTGTGAAGTAGTAGATAAAGTAGAGCAATTAGCAATAGATAGGGCAAAGGAGCTTTTTGGTGCAGCATATGCCAATGTGCAACCGCATTCAGGCTCTCAGGCAAATGCAGCTGTGTATCATGCATGTTTAAAGCCAGGAGACAAAATTTTAGGTTTTGATCTATCTCATGGTGGTCACCTTACACATGGCTCTCCTGTAAACTTTTCAGGTAGATTGTATACTCCGGTATTTTATGGTGTAGATAAAGAAACAGGAAGATTGGATTATGATAAAATTCAAGAAGTAGCCACAAAAGAGCAGCCAAAATTAATAATCGCCGGTGCATCTGCATATTCTAGAGATATGGATTTTGAGCGTTTTCGTAAGATTGCTGATAGTGTAAATGCTATACTTCTTGCCGATATTTCTCACCCAGCAGGATTGATTGCGAAGGGCCTTTTAAATAACCCAATTCCTCATTGTCATATTGTAACTACAACTACCCATAAAACATTGAGGGGACCTAGAGGTGGACTGATATTGATGGGCAAGGATTTTGAAAATCCATTTGGGATAAAATTGAAAAATGGAAACTTAAGAAAAATGTCCGCTTTATTGGACTTGGCTGTTTTTCCAGGAAATCAAGGCGGTCCTTTAGAGCATGTTATTGCTGGTAAAGCAATTGCTTTTGGTGAGGCATTGACAGATTCATATGCTACATATATAGCTCAGGTAAAGAAAAACGCCGATGCAATGGCTAAATCTTTTGTAGCGCGTGGTTATAATATCATTTCTGATGGTACTGATAATCATATGATGCTAATTGATCTTAGAAATAAAGATATTTCAGGTAAAGATGCAGAGAAGGCTTTGGTTTTAGCAGATATTACAGCGAACAAAAATATGGTTCCATTTGATGATAAATCGCCATTCGTAACTTCTGGTATTCGTTTTGGAACTGCAGCAATTACCACTAGGGGTTTATTGGAAAGCGATATGGAAAAAGTGGTAGATTTAATTGATCAGGTAATTTCAAATCCTGAAAATGAAGCTATTATAAAAGAAGTAAGGTCTAAAGTAAATGCAATGATGAATACTAGACCAATTTTTAATGCTTAATTAAAAATTAAAAAAAGACTTAGAGTTTTTATTCCGATAAAAACTCTAAATCTCCTCTTACGTAAGTATTTTTATGAACATCGTAAATAGATGCTTCGTCTTCCTTGTCAAGGTAGATTCCCCAGAATTCAGAATATGATTTTGGAGCGGTATTAGTTGGTTCTTCATTTGCATCTATATTCTCGATAATATCTTCGAATATTGGAACAAAGATTTCATATGGTTTTTGAGTAAGACCTCTTGTTAAAAAAACATAGTTAAATGCAATTTGCTTTAAAATATCATTTAATTGTCTTGGTATACTTCTGTCGTAAATACGCTTAATAACAATACTGGTATCATTTAAAAAAAAGGTAAGTTCTTCAATATCTATGGAGTACTTGTTTTTTAAATCTAAAACATCTAATGCATGTTGTAATGGAGATTCTTCTGTACCACTATTACCCCATCTACCTGTATTAAAGTGTGATAGTAGTTCAAGTAAGTCTAAATTACATGATACTTCCAAAACTAAACTAATAGAATTAAAAGTGATATGCTTATTGTTCAGCTTTACATCAGAAAAGTAATAAAAACCAATATCGGAAAGAAAATCATCTATACCGGCAATTTTCTTTGTAAATTCTAATTTAGAATTATTGATAAAATTTTCGTAATTAAAAGGCATATAGGTGGAAATTTATAGCATTCTATAGTATAAAGATACTTTTCTCTCTTTATAATCTTACCTAGGAAAACCTTAGAATTATGGAGGATATACTGATAAAATTTAAAATTAATTTTTAAATTACTGATTATCAGATGTGTATATATTTCATCGTTACAGGAAACCTCTGGTTTTTGCTTCGTTTATGAGCGCCAGGTCATTACCGTTTTTTACATCGAACAGAGCTTTAAGCTGTCTTTTTCTTGACTCTACCGTCGTATTCGCTGAACCTATTAACGGTGCTATATCTCTAGTGTGGATACCTTGAGAAAGGTGGTAAAGTATTTTTTGGTCTTGCTCATCTATAACGATATTTGTAGACATTCTACGACGTATGGCAGATAGCGCACTAGCGGTGTAATAAGGAGATTCACCCACAATGGTCTCTACCATTGTTTTGAGCGACATTTCATCAATTTCTGACTTTACCATATACCCATCTGGGTTTACGGTTTTAAAAATATTATTGATTCTATAATTATCACTATAAGAAGACATAAATACCACTTTAGATTTAGGTACTTCTGCTCTTGCGACCATTCCTAGGTCAATACCGGTTCTAGGGTCTTTTGATTCTGGTGAGAATAATTGAATATCCAAAAGAATAATATCATAAGGCACTGCGCGTTTAGAGCTTTCTATCTTAGCCTTACCCTTTTCAAAATTAGTTGCAATTTCTACTTTAACGTTAAAATTTTTAAAATCAGAATCTTCTAAGATATATTTATATCCAAGCGCTGTCATTTCGTGATCATCTACCGCTAAAATTCTTATAGTGTCCATAGTGTAAGCTTCTATTCTTAATTAACGTTATAAAATTACGTATTATTATTTCTCATTTTTTTTAATATTAACTTTAATTGGAATATTCAAAGAAATAGTTGTTCCTTGCCCTTTAGCGGAATCTATATGTAAGGTGCCGTTTAACTTGTCTATTCTAGAGGTTACATTTCTAATACCAATTCCTTTTTTTCCTTTGTTAACGTTATATCCAATTCCGTTATCGCTCATAATAACTTTAAAATCAACATCATTTCTATAAAAAGTAACCTCAAAGTATGAGCACTTAGAATGTTTTATGGCATTTTGAAAGGTTTCTTGAATAATGCGATATACGTTAATTTTAATTTCACCATCTAGGCTATCCCAGTTTTCATCTTCATTATAATTAAAGATAGTTTTGATTTTCTGAATCTTGTTACTGTCAAGAAGTGTTTCTACAGAATCTGTAAAATTATTTATTTTTTGATATGCACTATGACTCAATTCGTGAGAGATAGACCTAATTTCATTCTCAATTTCTTGTAAAGACCCAAGTGCTTTAGATTTTTCTTGAATTGCTTCGTCTGTTGCGCGCTTGTTTAAACCGGTAAGAATCATACGAGCGCCAAGCATTTTACCTAGAACCCCATCATGTAATTCTTCTGAAATTCGCTTTTGCTCTAAACGCTTAACTTCATCAACCTTTTGCTTCTGCATTAACATTAGATTGAATATCTCTTGGTTGTTCGCCTGTTGTTGCTGATCAAATTTAAGTTTTTGGTTTTTTGCGCGTTGGTTAATTATAATATAGATAGATAAACCAAGTAAAAAGAATCCTGTAGCAATGCCGATCCAAATTTGTTTTTGTTTTGAAAGCGTTTCTTTTTCACTTTCAAGCTCAATATTTTCGGCAATAAATTCATCAGTTTCAAAACTTATACGGGCAAATTTGTTCAATTGTTTACGTTCTGCAATTTGTAGGCTATCGTTAAGTTTTGTGAATTTTTGGAAATAGTCAGAAGCATGTTGCTTATCTAAAATCGCTAAATATTGCCATGTTTTTAAAAGCTGCTCATTTGAATTACCTGCAATTGATAATTCTTCTGCCAATTTAGCCTTGCTAATTGCCATTAATGTATCTCTGGCATAAGCCTTATATTCAGCATAACTATGGTAGCTCGACGCCAAACTACCGATATCATCTAATTTTTCTTTTATTTTAATAGCTTTAATTAATAAATGTTCAACGTTTACGGTGTCTTTACTATATAATTTTGCAGTAGCAAGATTACTTATTGCTTTAGCATATAGACCTGGGCTCTTGGTATATAAGTTATTTGTGCTTAAAACTTTCTCAAAATTTTCAATTGCTTGTGGATACTGTTTGTTGTTCCTATAGGTAACTCCAATGTTATTAATTAGACTAGCTTCTTCAATTTTTGAATTAGAAGTTTTTTTTAAATAAAATAATGATTCTTTGTAATAAGAAAGTGATTTATCATACTCTTTTAAATCATTTAAAACGATACCTAAAATATTGTAACAATTAGATAATTTAATATCGTTCTTAATTGATTTAAAATGTTCAATAGCTTTTATGGTATTTGCTTCGCTACCTATATAATCTTTGATTTTCATCTGAATGACCGCCATATTCAAATGCAATTGCCCAGCACTATATTTATCTTCATTAGTTTCAAATATATCTAGTGCTTCTCCGTAATAAAAAAATGCACTATCCTTTATAGTTCTTTTGTTTAAGAAAGCTCCCAAATCCCAGTAAGCGTTTGCTACTCCCACAGAATCATTAATCCTGGTATTTACGGAAATGGCATTTTTATTTACTTTACGGTAAAGTAAGCTATCGGTAATAAAATTTTGGTCAATCGATAGTTTAGAGAAATATAATGCTTTTAAGGAATCGTTGTTTGTACTTTCCGCTAGGTTAAAAGCTTTTAATTGTAGCGCTAATTTTTGTTCTTCAGTAGTTTTGGTATTATTACTTTCAGCTATCCAGATAGAGATACTGTCTTTAGAGTTTGTAGTTTCTTGTACAGACTTAGCGGGTTCTTTTTTTGAACAACTAAAGCATTGTAATAGAAGTAGTATTATGAAAAAATGAGGTTTGTTCAAAAAAATGATTTTAAGGGTATGAAAAAACCAAGGTATAAAAAAAGCCTTTAACGAACTCGTTAAAGGCTTTTTTATATTTTAAATCTTGTTTATGCAATTTTCATTGTTGAATTTCCTCTATCGTCTTTTGGTGCATCACAATCATTACATGTCAATGCATTAGAAATATCATTTAGAAAATCGAATTCGTTAGCTGTGTTTTCAATGACTACTGTAGCCATACCTAATGCCATTACTGCAATTGCTAAAATACTTGTAACTTTTTTCATACTGTTTCTGTTTTTTAGGGGTTTTTGGTTTATGATATTACCAAAGTACTACCGTTCGTTTAGCAAAGAATAGTGTATTTTAAGTCTTAAGTAGATGACCTGATTCTGTTAGTAAACGAGCCAATTGTGAGAGAATTCTTTAATTTAATGAAGAAAGAGTGTTTTTAGAAAGAATATTCTTAAGGTTGTTCATATTCTCTCTATATGTTTTTGAAAAAGGAATATTCTCGTTTACTGCTTTGATTGCACAAATAGATTTTCCGAAATTTATACGAGAAACATAACTTGTATTTACAATATAACTTTGGTGAATCCGCATAAAATTCTCAGGCAAAGTGTTTTGAAATGTTTTTAACGTTTTAAATGCATTGATAATTGTACCGTCTTTCATAAAAAATTCGGTGGTATTGTTATCTGCCTTTAAGTAAAGAATATCATTTGTATTTAAATACTGAAAATCATTATATGATTTTAAACAAATTGTAGCGGGCGCCTTCTCTTTTGGTATTCTTTTTTTCAATTTCAGTAAAGACTTACGAATATCAAATTCATTAAAGGGTTGTAACCAGTAATCAAAGAAGCCATTTTTTATAGCATCGTAAGCGTAGTTTTTTGTTGAGGCAATACCAATTAAAATTGGGAGCTCTTTAAGGTACTGGTGAATCTCTGTTACCATTAAAAATACAGAAGCATAATCATTGTTCAGGTTGATGAAAACTATATCTGGGGAATACTTTAAGATATCATTCAATCCTTCAGAAGGATTGCTTGTCGTATTTAAAAACTCAAAATCACCGTATTCTTCTAAAAATGCATTTAACTGCAAATTAGAAACAGCATCTTGGTCTATTATGGTGTAAGTGTAGTTCAATGAAAATAGTGTATTCTACGAAATTAAACATAGGTAAGAAAAAGAAGACCTAGAATATCCTTATAAAAACCAAGGACATGTTTATAAAATCAGCACCTATAGGGGTTATGAGAGAAAAAACCTTCAAATTAATGTCAGATTGGTTTATAAATCTTTCTCTATTGCTTGATAAGCACCCATATCAGGATCGGGAATTCTAGCAGTTCCTATAATGTCAAACGGGGTGGTAATGGCGGAGTTAATGTCACCTTTATTGATTAATTCAGAGTCCAATCCAATTCTAAAATCATTATCTACAGGACTAAAATAGTCTAACTCTCCATTAAGAATTACGTTAAGATAGTGCTCTTCGTTTTCAAAATCATATAGCATGTCTTCGTTGGTTGCAGATTGATTTTCATCAAACCTTATAAAACAATTTTGAAATGTGTAATTAAATGCGTGTTCGTTGTTTGCTTGAAGGGAAATCTCATTAGAGCTGTTACCATCAATGATGCAATTTTTAAAATCTGCTTGAAGCAAATCAAAACCGTTTTCGCTATTGGTTTTAGAAGTATTACTTATGGTAACACTGAGGTTGAATCTGAAACCCTTGTTCCAATAATTTGCAATAGTAGCATGAGTAAAAGAATAGCTACCACCGTTTTCAATTAAAAGAGATGAATTGCCAGATGATCCTAAAACTAGGTTAGAAGCGTCAATGTTCGCGCTTCTGGCCCAAAGATTATATCTAGAGCTATTAACAATGCGGCTGTTGGTGATGGTCAATGTTTTTTCTGGTTCATTAATTTGTCCTTCTACATATATACCTAATTCTGCATTTTTTATAGTTAGGTGATTAATGGTGTTGCTTGTGCTGCCTGCACTAATCCAGATTGTGCCCCATTGTCCTGAAATATCATCAAATTCTGGCTCTAATCGATTTCCTTCAAATATAACTTCGTTTTCAAATAGAATATCGTCAGAACTTAATTCGCCATTAATAGTAATGGTAGATTCTTCTTGTACTAAAATACCCGAGTTTTCATGAAAGTGAACTCTTGTACCAGGGTCAATAACAAGTTCTTTACCTTTTGGTACAATAGCGTACCCATAGATAACGTATGATTTTTCTCTGTTAAAATTTAAGTAAGTGTCAGGTAATTCAAAACCTTCTATTTCTATAGGGTTACCTGTTTCATCATTATATAAAACTATAGTTTTAACATTGTTCTCATCAGTATCATTAGGATAAAGAAATATTGCGTCTTTTACCAGTGTTACCAATTCAACGGTTTGCTGAAATGGTTCACTGTCAAAAAGAATGGCATCGGTATAAAGCAATTCATTGAGGGAATTATCAGTAATATCAATTGTAGTTTCTACAAATACAAAAAGGCTGTCTTCAGCGTAAATAGGAGTGTTTACAAATTCTTTGCCGGCAACACCATCAACATTTAGTCTGTAAAAGCTCTCGCTACCATTTCTAAGAGATATATTAGGTATTATGATGTCATCTTTAGTATCGTTATACACTTTTAAAGTATACGTACTACTACCTATGTTTGAGAAAACAGTATCAAGGTAAACGGTGTCTCTAGAAAAAGAAAGGTGACCATTACTTTCAGCGTACTGAAAATCTTTTCTACATGAAGTACCCCAAAGAAGAGCAAATAGGGCAGAGAGTATAATCAAGATTCTAAGGCGCACAATAAAAAGGTTTTACTACATCTAAGTTAAAGGAAAATTTCTTTGATCTCCTCAGGAATTCGTATAGGTCTATACGATTTGCTGTCAAGAAGACACCATTCTGTACTTGATCTAACCAGTAATTTGTTGGATGTGCCGTGTTTCATCTCTACAATTCTAACACATTTGGCGCCAGAACTTGATGCTATGTGAGTTGATATAATAATAGGATCATCCAATACTGCTGCACGTTTATAATCTATATGATGCGTTAGAACTACCCAAATGACATCTTGCTGCATTTTTGTAGTAGCAACAGTTTGCCAATGTTCTTTAGAGATGTCCTGTATCCACTGAACATAACGTACATTATTCACATGATTTAAATCGTCTAGGTCGTCATGTGAAACAATGAGCTCTTTTTGAAATGCCATATTGCTATTTTTTCTCAATTTGCACCTCAAACATTTTGTCCCAAAACTTTCCGGTAACAAAAAATGTTTTTCGTTCAGGGTGATACGCTATTCCATTAAGCACGTAGTTGGTTTTATCCCAATTTTCGGTTTTGGTAATCATATCGCTCAATCCGCTGAAATTAATAACCCCTTCAATGGCACCTGTTTTACTGTCTATAATCATTACGCTAGGTTTTTGATATACGTTAGCGTAAATTTTACCGTCAACATACTCCAGCTCATTAGCAGAATTAAAAATAGAAGAATTGGTTACGGTTTCAATATATCCTTCTTCTGTCATGGTATCAGGATTTATAAACCAAATTTTCTCTGTACCATCACTTTTATAAATTTTAGAGCCATCATTGGTTAATCCCCAGCCTTCGCGACTTTTTCCGTATTGAAAATTATCCAATTTTTCAAATGTGTTTAGGTCATAAATAAACCCCAATCCGCTTTGCCAAGTAAGTTGAAAGATTTTATTATTTAATATAGTGATGCCTTCTCCAAAATAAGTTTCGTCCAAATTTATTTGCTCAAATACCTTACCTGATTTAAAATCTAGTTTTCTCAAAAATGATTGCCCCTTTTTACCAGTTGATTCATATAAAGTGTCATTATGAAATTCTAAGCCTTGTGTATAAGATTTTGTATCGTGCGGGTATTCTTTGATAATAGTATATGTGTAAATTTCAGGAGCTTTATCTGAAAGTACTTTTAGGTTTTTGTTGATATCTACAGTTTCACCATCAAAAGTGATTTTTGCAGTCAACACTTTGTTTCCTAATGTTGGTAAATCAAATTTTATTTTATCATTATCAAGGGGAAAAGGCATACCGTCAATGCTATATGCTACGCTTTCTATCTCTTTTTTCTTTTTATTTTTAATACTTATACCAATTTCTTGATTTAGTTGAACCTGGTTTACATTTTTCTCTAAACTAATCTCGAATAGGGAAGATGCTTTTTGATTGCCACTGCCACATGCAGTAAATAAGCTGGTAATAAGAACGATACAGAAATAATTAATAATTTTCATTAAGAAAATGGGTGTTTAAGTTGATGTAGTATTTGACTACAAGAAGGCTTTCTTGTTATTTATAGGCAATTTAATTCATAAAAATAAGAAACTAAAGGATTGTCAAAGTTTTAAAAGATTGTATATTTGCACCCGGCAAGTCCTACACGACCAGCTCCTGTAGAATCCCCCAGGGTGGGAACGCAGCAAGGGTATACGGTCGTAGCGGTGCGATGTAGGTAGCTTGCCTTTTTTTGTGCCCTAAAGTGAAATATTTTATTTTTAGGTAACACATTCATAACCAATTCTATATAACGTTTAGCATCGCTTATTTTCTATAAAATGAAAACAAAAGTAGTACTAATTACAGGTGGGTCTTCGGGTATTGGCAAAGCAATAGGTATACATTTAAAGGAAAAAGGATATAAAGTTTACGGTACAACACGCAGCAAAAGTAAGTATCCTTCATTTTCTGATTTTTCACTATTAGAGATGGATGTTAGAAATACAGATACCATTAAGAGTTGTATTGCGTCGTTACTTGAACTTGAAGATAGAATTGATGTATTGATCAATAATGCAGGGGTGGGTATAACTGGTCCTATGGAAGAAACACCACATGAGGAAGTGCTAAAAGCATTTGCAACCAATTTCAACGGACCTCTAAATGTGATGAATACTGTTTTGCCTGTAATGCGTGAACAGAAAGAAGGTCTTATCATTAACATTACATCTATTGCAGGTTATATGGGGTTACCGTTTAGAGGTATTTATTCAGCATCTAAGGGGGCTCTAGAGATTGTAACGGAGAGTTATAGAATGGAAACGAAATCCTTTGGAGTTCATCTTACTACACTTGCACCCGGTGATTTTGCAACTAATATTGCTTCTGGTAGATATCATACTCCGGTTTATGATGATTCTGCATACCAAAAGGCTTATAAAACTACCTTAGAGGCTATTGATGCAGATGTTGATAGTGGAGGTGATCCTGTAGATGTAGCAAAAAAAATAGCAAAAATAATACAGACTAAAAACCCGAAGCCGCATTATAAGGTGGGTTCATTTATTCAAAAATTCTCATTGACGCTTAAAAATCTACTACCTGGTCGTTGGTTCGAGAAGCTACTTATGAATCATAGTTCACATTGATTTCCCTTTAAAAAAAAAGACAATGTCTTAATTATTGTAAATATTAGAAAAACCATCTACAATAACCGAATTATCAGTGATTATTGCTTTGTTCATAGGGTATAATACCAGTTTTTCAGTTAATTCTTTAAAGTCGTTACTTTGATATTGTAATGAAGGGTCAACACCTTGGTTGGCAATGATGTTTTTCCACTGAGCATATTCTGTTTTAATATTAATGCCAATAAGTTCATGGTCGGGTTTTTTCTCTTTTAGTATGGCTATTCTTTTGAAAATGTTTTTGTATTGTCTACGGTTAGTGCCAGACCAGAAATAAAATAATACTTTTCGATCTGCTGCTATTTCAGTTAGCGTGGTAGTATCGTTTTCAAAATTTATAACGTTCAGGTTAGGTATAGTCTTAGAAGGTTGAAGATTTGCTATACCCTGATAAAGATTTTCAATTTCTTCGATATGCATATTGTTTTTAGAAACCTTTTTGAATTCATTTAAGAAAATCTCTGTGTTTTCAGGCGCATCTTTTTTCTTAAGAAGGTAATCAAAAGCAACATTTCTAAAAAGATTATCCCTTAATTCTTTTTCGACTACCAGACTGTCTATTAGGTGTAGTTTATGTTTTTTGTAATGTAACTGTTTACCTTTTTGTTTGTGTTCTTTAGTGCAACCGTTAAGGCAGCTCATATATGCTAAGTTGCCTAAATGAGCTTTCATAAAATCATAATAAGGTCTAAGGTATGTAAGAGTATTATCACCATAATTTAATTGATTTCTATAATCATAAAAATTTTGGGGCAACTCATGAAAATTTTCTTCTGCAGTTTTGCTTTTATGTCTAAAAGGGTAAATTTCCTTATACCTATTGTACGTATAATTTATACTGCCGTTCAATAATTTTATAGCTTCATTAGAAAGCTGACTCTCGGAATTGAGCTCGGCTAATTTATCGACCTTATCTTGTTTTAAAGAAGATACCTTATCCAAAAAATCTAAAGGTTCTAATTTGTAATATTCAGAATACATATCAGCATCCTCTTCTTCGGTAGCCAAAAATAACTCTAGTAAAAAATTGTTCGTTTCTTCATTACTGCCAGAGAAAACTAAAGACTCATCAAAATAAATGGTATTCAACCTTACCATAAGGCTATCACCTTTTTCTAGATAAACGTATTGATGTTCTGGGGCTAAATTGAAATGGTACAGTCCGTTTTCAATAGAATTAAGTCTAAACTTAAATCGGTTTTTGTCGTCAAGTTTAGCAGAGTCTACTTTAATTCCTCCTTTTAATAAAATTACTTGATCACTCGTAGGATTAACGATTTCACCGGCAAAAAGTACGGTGTCAGAATCCTTTTTTGCGGTTGAACAACCCACTAAAAGAGCTACACATGTAGAGAGTAAAATTCTTATCATATAGTATATGGAACTGGTAACATTCAAAAATAACAAACCAAAACACCAGTACTTGTTAATAGCTAGTTAAATGTTCATATAAGTAACTTAAGAATCTTTTATGGAATTTGACACAAAACTAGGTAGCCCAAGCCTATAAATTCAGTATTTTTGCACGGATTTTTAAATTTTTGTTTCTATGTTATCTGTTTCTAATCTTTCTGTTCAATTTGGAAAACGAGTATTGTTCGATGAAGTAAACGTTTCTTTTACACAAGGTAATTGTTACGGTATCATTGGTGCCAACGGTGCTGGTAAATCTACTTTTTTAAAAATTCTTGCAGGTCAAATTGATCCCACTTCTGGTCATGTTCATTTAGAACCTGGCAAAAGAATGTCAATATTAGAGCAAAACCATAACTCTGCCGATGATTTTACGGTCTTAGAGGCTGTGGTAATGGGTAATAAGCCACTTTATGAAATAAAGAAGGAAATCGATGCCCTGTATGCTGATTATGATGATAAAAATGCAGATAGAATAGGGGAGTTGCAGGTAAAGTTTGAAGAAATGAACGGTTGGAACGCAGATAGTAATGCGGCCGCTTTATTGTCTAACTTAGGTATAAACGCCGACATGCATTTTACTTTGATGTCTGAGTTAGATTCAAAGTTAAAGGTACGTGTGCTTTTGGCACAGGCATTGTTCGGTAATCCAGATGTGTTGATTATGGATGAGCCTACCAACGACTTGGATTATGAAACAATTAGTTGGTTAGAGAATTTCTTGGCAGATTATGAGAATACGGTAATTGTAGTAAGTCATGACCGTCACTTTTTAGATACGGTTTGTACTGATATCGGTGATATAGATTTCGGAAAATTAAATTTATATTCAGGTAACTATACGTTTTGGTATGAGAGTAGCCAATTAGCAGCTCGTCAACGTGCGCAACAAAACAAGAAGGCAGAAGAAAAAGCAAAGGAACTACAAGAATTTATTGCTCGTTTTAGTGCAAACGTCGCAAAAAGTAAGCAAGCAACCTCACGTAAAAAAATGTTGTCTAAATTAAAAGTAGATGATATTAAACCTTCAAGTAGAAGGTACCCTGCAATTATTTTTGATCGCGAGAGAGAAGCCGGTGATCAAATATTAAATGTAGAAGGACTTTCAGCATCAACAGATGAAGGAGAGCTGCTTTTCGATAACATAAATATCAACCTGGCAAAAGGTGATAAGATTGCCGTTATTTCAAGGGATTCTAGAGCAACATCTGCATTCTATGAAATTATCAATGGTAACAAAAAAGCGGATAAAGGCACCTTTCAATGGGGTATTACTACAACCCAATCGTATTTGCCAGCAGATAATTCCGATTTTTTTACAAGTAACATCAATTTAGTAGATTGGTTGCGCCAATATGCTAAAACAGAGGAAGAACGCGAAGAAGTATATATACGTGGTTTCTTGGGTAAAATGCTATTTAGCGGTGAAGAAGCGCTTAAGAAATGTACGGTACTTTCAGGAGGTGAAAAAGTAAGATGTATGTTAAGTAGAATGATGTTAATGCGTGCCAACGTATTAATGTTAGATGAACCTACCAATCATTTAGATTTGGAAAGTATTACGGCATTCAACAACTCTCTTAAGAACTTTAAAGGAACTGTAATGCTAACTACACATGATCATGAGTTTGCACAAACAGTTGCAAATAGAATCATAGAATTAACTCCTAAAGGCAACATTGATAGGTATTCAACGTTTGATGAATATATGTCTGACAAGGCATTAAAAGATCAGCGTAACAAAATGTACGCTGAATAAGCATAGAATAGATTAACCCAAATCGATGTTTTATGAAAATCTACAAATATGTGGCTTGCTTTGTGCTGGCCTTTAGTTTCTTTGCATGCGAAAAATCTTCTGATCAAGTTGATGAAGAAGTAATAATTACGGATAGTAAAGTTGAATACACTGTATTTCTTCAAAATAACAATCTTCTGAATGGGGTTGTTGTGGGATCTAGTATTGACGAATTTGCTGTAAAAAGTACATTGAGTTCATTTAATGATATTCCTTCAAACGCTATAACATATAGAACTCCAACAGGCATAAGCTATTATGCGACAAGCAATTGTAAAGCAACATTACAATGGTTCAATGCCGAAAATGCTACCTCTGAATCAGTATCGGTTTTTGAGGATATTAATCCATGTGATATAGATGTGCTATCGATGGCTCATTCAAATGAGATGTTGGCAATAGCTTACGAGAAAGAATTGCTTGGTAAGGACAAACAATTTGTTGTGCGTACCAATTCACTAATTGGTTCGGTCAATGACCCGACCGAAATTTCTTTGAACAAAAAGCCCGTTAATGTAGTCATTTCAACTGATAGATTATTTGTGTTGACAATGAAGGAATTCATTACAGATGAATTTTATTTATTTGTAATAGACTTGAATACCAATGAAATATTAATGGAATTGGATTTGGGCTTAGATGCACAGCGTTTATTTGCCAATAGCAGTGGAGATGTTATTATCAGCTATCCAGAATTTCACACTATTTTAGACCCAGTTACTTTAGATAAGTCGTACACTACTTATGGTGAGAATACCGAACCGGGTTTTATAACTACGACGGATTATTATATTGATAATAGCGGTAAGTTTTATTTTCAAAAAAACATACCAAGTGCTGAGATAGAAGAGGTGCCGGCAATTTACGACTTTGAAAACAATAGTACCGTGGTATATCTATTTGAAAATTTCTTGACAGAGACTGAGTTATATATGAAATATAGTATAGCAAATACATCTGCAATTGCTTACGATGAAAAGAACAATTATATTCTAATAGGCTATGAGAAAAATGGTCAGACAGATAAAGGTGGTATTCTAAGAATTACTCCAGCTCCTGAATTTAAATTAATTGATAATATTGATTTAGATGGTGTACCTAAAACCATATTTGTAAATTAATATAATAGTCTTAACTGTTAAAGTATTTGCTGTTCCAAATAGCCGGATTAAAGTTCTTACCCATTGCAAATCCGTAAAATATTACTACCGAGGCAATACACTTGAACATGAAGAAGAACAAAATCCAAAATTGAGCATTTGAACTTGATTTAGAAAACAGTCCGTCAGGTATAAGTAATGTGGTTACAAAGCTTATTAAGAAAACTAAAAACGCAAGGTTAACAATACTTTTAAACGGCCACATTAATAATTTACGTAATGGGTGCAAGTCGTTGCCCCATTGGTGTATTAAATAGTGGTAGCCATTACCTATAGGCGCAAATAATAATGGATCGTCTTTATCTTCAAGTTTAAAAAGTTTAGACGGGGCTATTATTTTAAACGCTTTTATTTCCAGGTTATGTTCTTTCTCTAACGTTTTGATTTTAGATAACGCCTCTGCGGGAATTTGTCCTTTAAAATATTTTGTATCTAAAAATCGTAATCTATAATCGATGCAAATTTGTTTGATTTCGTCAATGTGATAAATCTTTCCGCTATCCAATAAATCGATATTGAAATTATTACATGGAATACCCCTGCTGGTTGTGATATTATCTTCAATTCTCTCTAGTTCATTATCAAGGTTAGAAAGAATGTCATAGACTTCTTTCATTCTTGTCTCATCAGATAAAATCTGCTTATTTCTAACTTTAGATAACTTTTGCTCAATATTCGTTTTAGGTAAAAGCATAATCTTTTTTTAGCAATACACTCAAAGTTAAACAATTAGTGAATTTTGAAAAATCTTGTTTAACTTAATAAAAAGTTAATAAAATGTTAAAAGAAATTAAATGAGGAATATCGGTTAGGTATCTAAGACATACAAATTGTATATTGACGATGAAATCGAACAGTTTATCGATTTTAAGAACATTTAGCCCTAAAGAACCAACTATCATGAAAATATGGACATTCCTCGTGTCCCTGTGCGCCCTATTTATTGGGGTAGAGACCAATGCACAGGATAATGTAATTAATATTGAATTCGAGCAGTTTATTTCAACTATTCAAACCGAAAAATCAATATTGGAACGAGCGGAGTCTTATGCTAATTATTCTTCGTTGCTAAATGCACTAAGAGCAACAAATCTAGATAAGATCTTAGATTATACAGGAGAATTTACTGTTTTTGCACCTTCTAATCTTGCATTTGAAAAATTATCAAAAAATACTATCGATAGATTATATGATCCTAAAAATAAGAAAGTATTAAAAGATATGCTTTCTTTTCATATCATTGCAGATAAGCTATCTGCTTCTAAAATATTAAAAGCAATGTGCAGGGGTAATGGTATTGCAAAGTTTACTACCATTCAAGGAGAAAAAATAACGGCGACTTTAAAAGGTATAGACATAGTTCTTTCAGACACATTTGGTAATAGTGCAGTAATAACTACGGCAGATTTCAACCAGTCTAACGGCATCATACATGAAGTAGATACCGTTTTAGTTCCTGAAAAAAATGCTTTGGTTAACGTAAAGTAGCACCTAGGTTACGCTCGTATGTATGCTGTAGCTTAGACATTATTTTCTCTATCTGCTTTTCCGTTAAAGTATTTTTATCATCTTGTAATGTAAAGCTCACAGCATAAGATTTCTTTCCCTGTGGTAAGTTCTTGCCTTCGTAAACATCGAAAAGCGTCATATCTTTTAGGTGTTTACGCTCTGCGCTGAATGCAAGGTCGTACAGTTCTTTATAACTAGCTTTGTTGTCAAGTAAAAGTGCAAAATCTCTCTTTACTTCTGGGTGTTTTGGAATTTCTTTATAAGCTACCGGTGATATTTCAATTTGTTTTAGAACAGCATCCCAATCAAAATCAGCGAATAGCACATCTTGTTTTATGTCAAATTGTTTTAGTATTGATTTTTTTATCAGCCCAAAAGAAACCAATTCTTTCTTTTTATGGGTCAATGATAATCCTTCAGAAAATAAAGTTGAAGTAGTTGGCTTACTTTTTAAATCGGTTAACCCTAGTCTATAAAGTACTGTTTGTACTATAGCTTTGAGTTCAAAAAAGTTTGTGGCAACCGCTTTATTTGTCCAACTATCCGGTATTGAGTCTCCGCTTATTAATATACTTAAATATTTCGGTTCAATTCTTTTGTCCCCTTTGGCATAGTAGGTCTTTCCGAATTCGAATAATTTGAGATTGGCTCTTCTACGATTAATATTATAACTGGCGGCTTCCAATGCCGAAAATAAACAAGTTTTTCTTAAAATGGATAAATCGCCACTTAATGGGTTGATGATTTCTATAGATTTACGTTCCTCATCTTCGTCTTGCAATAATGAAGTATAATCAGGGTTTGTTAGGCTATTGGTCAAAATTTCGTAATAACCTTTTGATGCTAATACATTACCAATCGTGTTTTGAATGGTATGATCTGCGGCTACCTCGGTAGTTGCAATAGATGCGTTTAATTTTTGACCAAAAGCTACATTGTTATACCCGTAAACTCTTAAAATCTCTTCAATGACATCTACTTGTCTTTGAACATCTACACGGTAAGAAGGTACTTCAAGACCCATGCCTGCTTCAGTTACGTTTTTGACCTTAATGTCTAAAGATGCTAATATTGATTTAATAGTGTCTTTTGGTATTTCTTGCCCAATCAGCTTATTGATTTTTTCAAAAGCTAAGAACACCTCAAAATTCGGGTGTTTTTTAGGGTAAAGGTCGTAAACGTCAGACGTTATTTCTCCACCGGCAATTTCTTTAATTAGAAGAGCGGCACGTTTAAGACTGTATTCTACGTTTTCAATATCGATACCACGTTCAAATCTAAAAGACGCATCTGTATTTAACGCATGTCTTTTTGCTGATTTTCTTATGGATACAGGATTGAAATAAGCACTTTCTAAAAATATTGAAGTAGTATCTTCTGTTACTCCAGATCCTAATCCTCCAAATACACCTGCCAAACACAATGGTTTTTCGCTATCGCATATCATCAGATCATCTTCATGCAAAGTTCTTTCAACTCCGTCAAGTGTCGTGAATTTAGTACCCTTATCTAATGTTTTGACAACTATTTTGTTTCCTTTGATTTTTGCAGCATCAAAAGCATGTAATGGCTGCCCAAGTTCATGTAAAACGTAATTTGTGGCATCGACCACATTGTTTTTTGGTGTAAGACCTATGGCTTTAAGTCTGTTTTGCAGCCAAGTAGGAGATGGTTGAACAATTAGATTACTTAAGGTAACTCCGCAATAACGTGGGGCTAACTCGGTATTTATAACGTCAATATCAACTTTTAGAGACCTATCGTTTATATTAAAATGACTTGTAGAAGGGGTAATCAATTCTTTTGTGATTTCCTTTTGTTTGAGTCCGGCTTTCAAATCTCTTGCTACACCAAAATGGCTCATAGCGTCTGCTCTGTTCGGGGTTAAGCCAATTTCAAAAACCTCGTCTTCTTCAATATCGAAAACGTCTGAACATGGTGTACCGGCTTTAAGTTTTTTGTCAAGGACCATTATACCATCATGACTAGTACCAAGACCTAACTCATCTTCTGCGCAGATCATTCCAAAGCTTTCCTCTCCTCTTATCTTTCCTTTTTTAATGGTCCAAGCTTCACCTTCAGCAGTATATAGTGTGGTGCCGATTGTAGCGACCGGTACTTTTTGGCCAGCAGCAACATTCTTTGCGCCACATACAATTTGTACTGGGGCATCTAAACCAATATCTACCATAGTGACATTGAGTTTGTCGGCGTTTGTATGTTTCTCGCAACTTAATACGTGACCTACGACAATACCTTTTAATCCGCCTTTAACAGATTCAAATTTTTCCACTCCTTCAACTTCCAGACCTAAATCGGTTAAAAGTTCTCCGGTTTTATTAGATTCCCAATCTATTTGTATGAACTGTTTAAGCCAGTTATATGATATTTTCATTCAAAAAATTTATAGTTCGCAAAGATAAAACAATGCCCTAATACATTCAATAAGCTATGAACTGTTTATTTAAATTTTTAATTCTGCCTTTTTAATTGTTTATTAGAAGTTAATTTAAAAATGAGCTATGAGATTTTGTATTAGTGTACTGTCGGTTTTAATGTTGTTGGTTGGATGTAAGGAGAATAGACAAGATGTTCGATTATCTGAAGGGCAATGGCTTGTAGAGTTAGAGGTAATGGATAATCAAGTATTGCCTTTTAATTTAAAAGTTAATAAGAATACCGATGGAGGTTATTCAATGCAGGTATTTAATGCCGAAGAAGTAATTGATATAGACGAAATAGAAATAAAGGGTGACTCTATAATGATGCAGACACCGGTTTTTGAAGGGTATTTGGCAGGTACTTTCACTGAAAATACTATTGAAGGTCAGTTTGTCAAAGAAAGTTTAGAAAGAATTGTACCATTTAAAGCGGTATATGGAATAGAGGAAAGATTCAAAACCATAAGCGAAAATTTAAATAAAAATATCTCGGGTATTTGGGAAACTTATTTTAGTCCAAACTTAGAGGAAGAGTATGTAGGTAAAGGAATATTCTTGCAAGAAAATGATAAGGTAACCGGTACCTTTAGAACTACAACAGGAGATTACAGGTTTTTAGAGGGTGTAGTTGATGGTGATTCTCTAAAATTATCTGCTTTTGACGGTGCGCATGCTTTTTTGTTCAATGCAAAGATTACAGATTCTACCATGAACGGTGTTTTTTACTCAGGCAATCATTTTAAAGAACCTTTTATTGCTACTAGAAATGATGGGTTTGAATTGCCAGACCCGGATTCATTAACTTTTTTAAATGAGGGTTATGACAAATTGGCTTTCACTTTTCCTGATACTGAAGGCAAAATGATTTCTTTGAGTGATGAAAAATATAAAGACAAGACAGTTATTGTTCAGTTATTGGGAACATGGTGCCCTAATTGTTTGGATGAAACCAAATTTTTGGTGGATTATTTAAAGGACAATAGTGGCATTGAGGTTATTGGTTTAGCATTTGAATCAGCCAAAACCAAGGAAATAGCAATTAAAGGAATTAAAAGATTAAAAGATAGGGTAGGTGTTACCTATCCTATTTTATTGGCGCAATATGGCACCTATGACAAACAAAAAGCTCAAGAGAAGTTACCAATGTTAAACCATGTACTTTCTTATCCTACCACCATATTTATCGATAAAAAAGGTAAGGTTAGAAAAATTCATACAGGCTTTAATGGTCCTGCAACGGGTGATAAATACGAAGAGTTTAAAACAGATTTTAATCAACTCATCACTAAATTGCAAAACGAATAAAACTAGATAATCGTAGATTTTCCTAGCCCGATGTTTTCATCGTTGATATTGAAATTTCCGTCTAATTCCATGATGTTGTCGGCAATAAAATCACCTACATAGTTGGTGCCATATTTAGAGCTTCCTAAAATATCTGGAGTAACGATTTTCTTAGAAAATGATTTTAAAACTGCAGCAACGACGGCATCAGATTCTTCGTTCATTTTAAAGTGTTGTAATAACATGGCCATACTCAAGATTGAAGCTACGGGGTTAGCGATGTTTTTACCTGCTGCATCTGGATAAGAACCATGTATGGGCTCGAACATGGCGTACTCAAGTCCTACCGATGCCGAAGGTAAAAGTCCTATAGAGCCCGCAATAACGCTACCTTGGTCAGAAAGAATATCACCAAACATATTATCGGTTAAAATAACATCGAACTGAGAAGGGTTTAAAATCATCTGTATAGCGGCATTGTCTATAAATAGGCAATTTAATGTTACATCTGGGTAACTTTCAGATATTGAACGTACCACACGTCGCCATAAACGAGATGTTTCAAGTACATTGGCCTTATCTACCAATGTCACCTTCTTTTTTCTTGAACGGGCAGATTTAAATGCCAAATGCGCAATTCTGCTAATTTCTGATTCTGTATAAGTACAAGTGTCAGTAGCAGAATTCTTTTCTTCATCAACAGATTTTTCACCGTAGTAAATTCCGCCGGCAAGCTCTCTGAAAATAACTAAATCTGTATTCTGTACTTGGGTTTTTGAAAGTGGTGATTGTTTTACCAACGAAGGAAAAACCTTTACAGGTCTAATATTGGCGAACAATCCTAATTTTTTACGCAATTTTAGTAGACCTTGCTCTGGCCATACTTTTGCTTTTGGGTCATCATCAAATTCCGGTAAACCCAAAGCACCAAATAAAGTGGCATCAGTGCTTTTGCATAATTTTAGAGTCTCCTTTGGCAATGGGCTACCTGTTTGTTTTATGGCAGTCGCCCCAATAAGTCCTTTTTTAAAGGTGAAGCTATGTCCAAAAGTTTCTTCAACAGAACGTAAGCACTTAATTGATTGTGCAACGACCTCAGGTCCAATTCCATCTCCTTCTAAAACCGCAATGTCTAAATGCATAATTAGCTAATACTTTGTAAATCTATATTTGAAGTCTCTATGATTTGATGAATATCATCATCTTTTACTTCTTTTCTAGTGTCCGCATATCTTAAGAATTCTTGATACACGTCATCTAATTGTGTTTTTGTTAATTCGTAACCCACTATTTTAGCTCTATAGGCTAGGGCAGCTCTACCACTTCTAGCGGTCAAAACAATAGAAGATTCGGTAACACCTACATCCGCAGGGTCAATAATTTCATAAGTTTCTCTATTTTTTATGACGCCATCTTGATGAATACCAGAGCTATGAGCAAATGCATTGGCACCTACAATAGCTTTATTAGGTTGTACCATCATACCCATTTTACGAGAAACCATTAAACTGGTATCGTAAAGTAATTTACTATTTATAGTAGTGTCAAAATTTAAATTTGGATGTTGGCGCATAATCATAACAACTTCTTCTAAAGAAGTATTACCTGCGCGCTCACCTATACCATTTATGGTACATTCAATTTGTCTTGCACCGTTAATGACACCGGCAATAGAATTTGCAGTTGCCAATCCTAAATCATTATGACAATGGCATGATAGTATGGCCTTGTCTATTCCTTTTACATTTTCACGTAAGTATTTAATTTTAGCACCATATTCATCTGGCAAACAATACCCTGTAGTATCAGGAATATTAAGAACGGTCGCCCCGGCTTTAATGACCGCCTCACAAACACGGGCTAAAAACTCGTTATCTGTACGACCGGCATCTTCTGCGTAAAACTCCACATCTTCTACAAAGGTTTTTGCATAGCCGACGGCAGAAACCGCACGTTCTATGATAGCATCTCTATTAGAATTGAATTTAAATTTGATATGAGAGTCAGATGTGCCAATACCAGTATGTATTCTTGGTGTTTTAGCATGTTTAAGAGCTTCTGCTGCAACTTCAATGTCATTTTTGACCGCACGTGTCAATCCACAAACAGTAGCATTTTTAACGAGCTTGGCTATGGCTTCAACAGATTTAAAATCTCCTGGACTAGATACAGGAAAACCGGCTTCAATTACATTGACACCTAGTACATCTAGGCGCTCAGCAATGACCAATTTTTGTTCACGGTCTAATTTACAGCCCGGTACTTGCTCTCCATCTCTTAAAGTTGTGTCAAATATTTGAACGATATCTTTACTCATATTATTTACGTAGTTTTACTCGTCAAACGAATATATAACCTAAAACATAATGCTTATAAAAAATGTAAACTTGTTTACAACGTTAAGCTAGTTTTTTAGGTGTATAAAACATTGAATTTCAATTATTTAAACTCATTTTTTTACGATGACAAATGCGCATAAAGATGCTTTGTTCGTTTTAGTTAAATCACTTTCTAAATCTGAGAAGCGTCAATTTAAGCTTTATGTAGGTAGATTAGGGGTGAATACCGACGCCAAATTTTTGGCGCTGTTCAATTTATTGGATAAAATTAAACTCTATGATGAGAAAACGATATTGGAAAGTGGTATTGTAAAGAAAGCGCAGCTTTCAAATTTAAAAGCACACTTATATAAGCAAATATTGGTTAGTTTAAGGCTAAATCCTGTTAATCAGAATATAAGGGTTCAAATAAGGGAACAGTTAGATTTTGCCACTATTTTATATCAAAAAGGTCTTTACAAACAGAGTTTGAAAATTTTGGATAAAGTAAAGGGCATCGCTATTGAGAATGAAGAGAAGAATATAGCTTATGAAATTGTTGAGCTAGAAAAGATAATTGAAACTCAGTACATTACAAGAAGTATACCTGATCGAGCAGATGAACTAGCTATACAGGCCAAAGAATTATCGGGTCATAATGTAATGACCAGTAAGCTGTCAAATTTATCTTTACAGCTATATGGTATGATGTTGAAAGTAGGTTATGTGCGCAGCGATGAAGATTATCAAAAGGTTAAAACATATTTTAATGACCACTTACCTTTATATAATATTGAAGATTTAGGCTTTCGAGAAAAGTTATGGCTATACAAAGCTCATTTATGGTATAGTTTTTTAACCCAAGATTTCTTGTCTTGTTTTAAATATGCCAGTAAATGGGTAGATCTTTTCTATGATCATAAGGACATGATTTATCTAAATCCGGTGTTCTTCTTAAAAGGGAATCATTATTTGTTAGAATCTCTTTTTTATGTTCAGTATAGTTCTCAGTTTAAGGAAGTTTTGGAGCGTTTGGAGATTACAATAAAAGAAAAAGAATTTCCAAATAACGACAATATTAATTCTCTGGTATTTATGTATTTAAATGCCAATAAATTAAACCTGCATTTTCTTGAAGGTACTTTTGAAAAAGGATTATATCTGGTAAAGATTATTGAATACGGTATCAATAAGCATAGAGATAGAATAGATGTGCACCATGTAATGGTTCTTTACTATAAAATTGCCTGTCTGTATTTTGGTATTGGAGATAATAAAACCTGTATTCAATATTTAAAAAAGATTATTGAGAATAAGAACTTAAAAATGCGAGAAGACCTAATGTGTTTTGCGCGTGTGTTAAGTTTAGTGGCTCATTATGAGGCGGGTATGGACTACCATTTAGAAGTTCAATTAAAAAGCACGTATAAGTTTTTATTGAAGATGGATGATATGCATGCCGTACAAAAAGAGATGATCAAGTTTCTTAGAAGTTTAGGCGGTATTTACCCAAACCAGTTAAAGGCTGAATTTCAGAAATTATACAACGAACTTAAAAAGTACGAGGATCATCCGTATGAAAAAAGGGCTTTCTTATACCTGGATATTTTGTCATGGTTAGAGAGTCATTTGCAGAATAAACCCGTTTCTCAAATTATGCGAGAAAAAGCGTTGAAAAAATCACGTTAGGTGAAGTTTATATAGATGAAAAGTAATCACCTTCAGCATTTATTGGAAATTAATCTCGCCATGCTTTTTGTAGCTACGTCTGGTGCCTTGGGTCGTTATGTTCAGTTGTCGGTGCCTGTAGCAATTGGAGCTAGGGCAATACTAGCTTTTTTGGCATTGTTTCTATATTGTAAATGGAAAGGATTCAGTTTAAAAATCGATAAAAGAGATGCACCTGTAATTTTTCTAAGTGGAATGTTAATGGGAGTACACTGGGTAACTTATTTCTACGCATTAAAGTTATCTAATGTGGCAATAGGTATGCTTTCTATATTTACATACCCAGTGATAACGGCGTTTTTAGAACCTATTCTTTTAAAAACCAAGTTTCAATTAGTGCATTTGCTACTTGCTTTTTTAGTGCTTACCGGAATGTATTTTCTTAGTCCCACCTTAGATTTTGAAAATTCATTTACCATTGCTATCGGTTTTGGTGTATTTTCTGCATTTGCATACGCGTTGCGCAATATTATTTTGAAGCAAAAAGTTTCAAAATATAATGGTTCAATGTTGATGACATATCAGACTGCAATTGTTGGCGTTGTTTTATTTCCTTTCTTATTTTCGGTACCAACAAGTACGCTTTTAAATCAATGGGAAGTTTTGGTTGCACTAGCAGTGCTAACAACGGCAATTGGTCATACCATGTTCTTGATGACGTTTAAGCATTTCAATATTACAACCGTAAGTATATTGAGTAGTGTGCAACCTGTTTATGGCATTTTGATAGGAGCTATTTTCTTATCTGAAATACCAAAAGGAACGACAATTTTAGGAGGTATACTTATTTTAAGTTCGGTGGTAATAGAAAGTATACGTTCTAAAAAACCGACTTAAAGTTATTCTTAGTTCTGTGAATTGATACCGGGTGTACTGGCTCCAAATTGATTGATGATATTATCTCCGAATTTGGTAAACTGTTCATTTTTAGCCATCTCTCTAACTTTTACAGGGTCAAAATCACCATTGAAATATAAAAACGAACCGTTTTGGTTATCGTTGTTGTAAATCAATATCTCTTTTACTGAATTCTTTTTTTCACGTACAGAAACTACATTACGTTTTAAATTATCATTTTTTCTAAATACCTCAATAAAAGAGTTACCTGTAATGCCGTTCATTTGCTGATTTAAAAATTGGGTTCTATCTGCCGTTGTGCTTGGAAATTGCATGTATCTTAAATCTTTGGTGTTTCCTACCATAGCTTTCATTTCTGGAGAGATTTCACTGATCATAGATAACATGAATTGTGGTACACGCACCGCGGTAACTTGATTATCATTTTTATGTGCGTTATAAAATGTATCAATAGAGTTGTAGCTACCGCAAGAAGTAATTACTAAGAATATAATTAAGACGAAAAGTTTCTTTAACATGGTTATAGTGTTTGTGCTAAAAGTAAGAAAATTAAAGACACGCATTCCAAATAGGGTCATTTGGAGGAGGAGCTATAATTTCTAGAGGTTCTTTTTTTACCGGATGTATCAAAAGCAGTTTTCTAGCATGTAAATGAATACTGCCATTAGCATTGCTTCTGTCAAATCCGTATTTTAAGTCGCCCTTAATAGGGCTTCCAATGGCAGTAAGCTGTGATCTTATTTGGTGGTGACGACCAGTTTCTAGATTAACTTCCAAAAGAAAATATCGATCTAATTTTTTTATAATGCGGTACGTTAAAATCGCCTTTTTGCTATCTGGAACTTCTTTGATGTGGCCGTATGATTTGTTTTGTTTCGTATTACGCTTCATATAATGAACCAATCTTTTCTCAGCTTCGTTCGGACAATTTTTGACCACTGCCCAATAGGTTTTTTTTGCATCTTTCTCTGCAAACATTTTGTTTAGCCTAGGTAAAGCTTTAGAGGTTTTGGCAAATACTACAATACCAGATGTAGGGCGATCCAAACGATGGACAACTCCTAAATATACATTGCCGGGTTTGTTATACTTTTTCTTTAGAAATGCTTTTACGGTGTCACTTAACGGTCTATCGCCAGTTTTATCACCTTGTACAATATCACCAGGGCGTTTGTTGATTACTATTAAGTGATTGTCTTCAAATAGTACTTGAAGGTTATCTACCGTAGAATGTTGTTTTTTCGACAAATTTTAGTCTTATCTTATTAATTATTTACTACCTAAATTGCCAGTTTTTTTCCTCTTATTATTAAAAATATAAACATAATAACTCCAATGGTTACTGCGACGTCAGCCATATTGAATATTCCCGTTCTCAGTACGCCTAATCTAATCTGAAAGAAATCTGTGACGGACCCATAAGCAATTCGATCTATTAAATTTCCTAATCCGCCACCTATGACCAAAGCAAAAGCAACAATCAGTAAAAGATTTAAATTGGGTTTGCTCATAACTCTATAGAGCATTATCAATAGTAATAACATTGGTAATGCCTGTAGCAGAAATCGCTTTAAAATAGGAGGTAAGTCTTGTCCAAAGCCAAGCATAGCACCTGTATTCTCCACATTTGTAAGAATCAAATGATTTTTTATTACAGGAATAAAAACTTCTGGCTCTACTTTTTGGCGTGTTAGTTCTTTAGAAACTTGATCGCAACCAACTGTCATTAAAACAATGATTAGAATCAAAAATTTACTAAAATATTTAGAACGCTTCAAAAGTGTTTGTTATTTAATACTGCTCTTCATCATTAGGGAAATCTTGACTTTTTACATCGCTTACATAGTTAGAAATGGCATTGCCCATTTCTTCATAAAGGTTCATGTATCTACGTAGAAAACGAGGATTGAATTCATGTGTCATTCCTAATAAATCATGCACTACAAGAACTTGTCCGTCAGCGTGCTTACCACCACCTATACCAATGGTTGGTATGGTTAAGCTTTCGGAAACCTTTTTTGTTAATTGAGCGGGTATTTTTTCTAGAACTAGACCAAAGCATCCTAGTTTCTCCAGTAATTTGGCGTCTTCCATTAATTTTTCAGCTTCTTCCTCTTCTTTAGCACGAACCGTGTAGGTGCCAAACTTGTAGATGGACTGTGGTGTTAAACCTAAATGCCCCATAACGGGTATACCAGCGGCAAGAATTCTTTTAACAGATTCCTTTATCTCTGCGCCGCCTTCTAATTTTACGGCGTGTGCACCACTTTCTTTCATAATTCTAATAGCAGAACGCAAAGCTTCTTTGGGGTCACTTTGGTAACTTCCAAATGGTAAATCAACCACGACCAATGCTCTGTCAATTGCTCTAATAACAGAAGAAGCATGATAAATCATTTGATCTAAGGTAATAGGTAAAGTCGTTTCATGACCGGCCATTACATTACTAGCGGAATCGCCAACCAGAATAACATCGACTTTCGCGGCATCTACTATTTTG
The DNA here is from genome assembly GCA_020629285.1 of Maribacter sp. Classification (GTDB taxonomy): domain Bacteria; phylum Bacteroidota; class Bacteroidia; order Flavobacteriales; family Flavobacteriaceae; genus Maribacter. The sequence continues at coordinate 251,202 of JAHDDP010000007.1, read as the reverse complement.
GCCATTGAATAGTCGTATGCAGTCAACATGGAGATTTTCTCTCCGTTCTTCTTCATTTCTACTAATGATTTTACAGTGACTCTTTTGTATTCTTTTTTAGCTACAGACATATTTCAATATTGATTAACAAGCATAAAAGTAAGGAGTTTTACTGAGATTAAGCATTAAGGATATAGAATCCATTTAAAAGATTACAATTAATAATTAATTAATTTTACAGTGAATTCTTAATTGAAGCGGAAACATGAAAAATATCATTATTCTATTTGCATTTTTAACATATAGTTTGGTTAATGCCCAAATAGAAGAAGAGGTGAAGGTAAAGTATGCGGTAGAGACTTTTTTTTATGCTTTAAACGGTAAAAATGAATTTGTGATGAAGCGTGTTGTAGATGCCGATATTAAAATGCAAACGGTAAATTTAAATGTGCTAGGTAAGATGATTGTTAGTGATACGAATTTTAATGATTTAATAAACTTTATGATTACCACACCAGATTCTATACCTTTTCATGAAAAGATTCTGGATTATAAAATACAAATTGATGGTGGTATGGCGCACGTTTGGGCGCCATATGAATTTTGGTACAATGGAGAATTCAGTCATTGCGGAGTTAACTCCTTTCAGTTATTTAAAGAAGAAGATGCTTGGAAAATTATATATCTAGTTGATTCTAGAAGAAAGGAAGATTGCAATCCGGTTTTAGACTAATTTATAACATACTATTTCCACGGTCTTGAATTTGAGGCATCAGCTAATGGGAAATCTTTTGGAACTTTTTGAGTAACCTTTCCTGTTGCTGCCCATTCAGCACCACGTTGTAAAGTTGTAATAAAACCAACACATTCCATCGAGTAATCAAAATGCCCTAATGTAGAGTGAAATACACGTCCTTTACCATAATTAATAGCTATTAGTTGCGGTACATTCTGTCCTAAGCCCTTTACGTTAGGGTCCCATGGCGGAGCATTTTTCTCCACATCCGCAAAAGCAGTTGCCAATATTGTAGCGTTTTCGAATGGTCCCCTCATACGTTCGTACATTTCGTCTGGTGTGTGCAACCACTTCTCTGGTATGCCTTTCATTATAGGATGTTCAGGGGCTCTAGTTGTTAATTGAAATTCATACTGCGGTCCGTGAGAGCCACAAACCCCATCAGATGAGTCTTTTATAATTTCACCTGCTTTGTTATAATATACATACGGTCCAGACTTCTCATCACGTCCTCCCCATGCACCTAAACCGATCATTTTATTGTACTCTTCCCATTCTCCCCAAGCATTGTCGGCTGCATGAACAACCACTAAACCACCACCGTTATTCATAAAGGCTTCAAAATCCTTTCTAGTTTCCTCTGGCCACAATGGTGAATCGGCACCTAGGTTAGAAATAATAACATCATAATCATTGAAATTAAATGTAAAGTCTGAAGTCTGGATCGGACTCTCGGAAATATGATAGGTCTTATCTTCTAATGGGTAAGTTTCTATAAATGAATGGTAAGCTTCTGGTCTATCTTTATTGTATTTAATACCCAACCAAACAGAGTCCATTCTTTCAACATCAACCGTAAATAAATCGGTTTGTTCTAAATAATCTTTCATCATCATGGTAGTTTTTGGCCAGACGTAGTGGTTGTTCTGTCCGTCAATAATCAAAGCTTTTAATTTAGCCGATGGTTGAACTTGCTCTATTGTTTCTTTTTTTTTCTCTCCACAAGCTGTAAGTATTAAGCTAAATAAAACAACTGCCATTAAATTTTTCATGTTGATGTGTTATGGTTAATTCTAAAGTTGACTTTAAATGTACATGAAGAAGTTAAGATGGCAAAAAACAGACCACAATAAGTAAAGAACAAAAAGTAGATTTCTTTTTGCTGATGATAAAAACTGATCTTAAATTAGCATGAAACAAAATAAGAGTACGATGAAAATATTAGGAATAGGATCTAGAATATTACATGCGGAATATGGTAAGGGAGTAATTACCAATGTGTCGAGCAATATGTATTGGGTAACATTCATGGATAAAGGATTGGAAACTATTGAGATTGATGCTGATTTTGAGGTTATTGAAGCTATTGATAATGAAGTGGATACCGTAAGTTTTTTTGATGTAGAAAGTTCATTGGTTGCCATTTTACAAAAATGGAGTGATGCAACCCAGCGTGTAGCTATTGCGGATAAATGGAAAGGCGGAAATATAGTTTTAGAGCCAGGTGAAAGCGGCGGTAGTAACAAAGAAATACCTATTAATACATTTTTTCATAAAATAGTAATGGTACGTGATCGTATACGTGTTATGGAGCAAAAAATAAATTCAAGTAAGAATTTAGATGATCAGGAAAAAATAGACTTGCAGCAATACATTACCCGTATTTATGGTAGTTTAACCACATTTAATGTGCTCTTTAAAGCAAAAAGCGACCATTTTATTGGTGAGAGATCAGGTAAGTAGCTCTTTTGTGTTGAAGATTTCATATTTCAATTTTGCACACGGAGCGATTTTGCAATTTCATATTGCTTCTTTATAATATGTTCATTAAATCCATGGGCTGCATTAGAAACGATTACATATTCTTTTCTTGGAGCCCTAATTTTCTCAAAATAAGGTTTGTTCAACTCTTGAGAGCATAAAATATCATGTTCCCCTTGAATCATGAATATTGGTAGTTTAAAGGTTAGTGCGGTTTTGTTAAAATCTATGTTGCTGACCATGGAGGGTACGCCAATAGTTTGGTCACCAACAAGGTTTAAAAAGGAGTAATCATCACCGTTATATCTATCTCTACTATCTTCATTGTTTTCGTATTCTGCAGTAATTTTCCACCAGTTAGATGGGGCAGGATCTGCAAATTCTCTTTCGAACTGTTTTACTACACGTAAAAGTTGACCGTAGTGCTTAGCTCTTTGGTATGGTGGCGGACCTAAATCATTAAGTTTTACAAGGGTAGGGGTATCTTCTTTGATATTTGCTATTTTGTATACATGTGAATAGGCATCATCAATGTTTCTAGCAAAATCCACAAATTGAGCATGACCAATATAAGCATGAAATAATTCCGGATGTTTTTGCGCCATTTTCGTTGCAAGAATTGAACCCCAAGAAGTACCCATCAATATGACTTTTCTTTGACCTAAACGTTTAAGTATATATTGAGTAACAGCAATAACGTCATTGGTCATATCTGAAACCGTTAGCAGATTGTTAGTATAGAATTCATCATTGATTTCTTTAGGGCAATTTCTACCAAATGTTCTGCCGGCACCTCTCTGGTCCCAGTGAACAATGGTAAATTCTTTCTGCCATTCAGCATAGATATCATCTTTAAAATGACTCATACTACTACCCGGACCACCATGTATTAACAAAACTACAGGGTTGCTTATGTCGCTTCCGTTAATGGTAATCCATTGATCAATACCACAAATACTAATAAACTTAGCTTCAGCAATTTTTTTTTGAGCAAAAGATGTACTAGTGGTAAGTAATATGAAAAAGAAAATGATATTCCTTAATTGCATTTTGTTGAAGATTTGATGATGAATATGGGTGCTACGAAGATATCTTTCCTATTTCTAATTATTGGTGTAAGGTGCATGTCTTAACTTTTATTTTGCTTTATGATATATTGCATAAATTTTTATACCTCTAATTGAAAACGTAAAACGGTTTTTAACTTCTCTTCAGTAAGCTTCCTAAAATCAGGTAAATAGATTTCTTTATGAACTTTAGACTTTCTTTTTACGTTTTTTGACATGGCAAAAGCTTCCATTTTTTCAGAGGTTTCAATTTCATTGTCATAACTGCCAATATGTAGCATTTGAATACATGGACCTTCGGTAATTTCTATAAACTGTATACGTTCTAAAAGTCTTTGTGGTTTCTTTTTTTTAGTATGTTCTAGCATTTCATTAAAAAAATCAATAGAAATAAACGCCGGTTGCCTAATCATTAAATTATAAACCAGTTCATTTTTATTTAGTACGCCTTTATAATTCTTTTTTGCACTTTCAGAAATATCCCATTTACCTTCTAATGGGTAAACCGTCCAATCCATATAGTTTTCAGGTACAATTGTCATTTTTTTCAAAGTCATTTTAATAGTATAAGCGACGCTGTATAAAGTTTGAATATGTTCTGTAAAAAGAGAACTATTTGGATTTCCTTCTCCATGTATGCTCAAATACTGAAATTTTGGAACATTAATAAGCTCAGGTTTATTTTTTGGCATATAAATACCTTTCTCCGTTTTTCTCCACTCATGTTTTATTGGAGACTTCATATAAACAAAGTAAATGAATAAGGAAGAAGGTTGCACTTATAACATAGGTATTATACAAATTGTAGTATTTCATAACAGTTTTGTTGCATAGATATCATTCATTTATCTCTTGTTTTGATATATTTTTTAACAACTATGGTTTTTAGTTGTGCAATGGCTATTTTAGGATAAAATTTATTTTATGGGTAAGGTGATTACATTCGGTGAAGTATTAATGCGAATTTCTCCAAGGGGTAATAAGAAGTTTGTTCAATCTAATATTGTTGAATTTTATTTTGGAGGAACAGAATTGAATGTAGGAATTTCCATTTCTAATTTTGGAGGGAATGTAAAACATATTAGTGCCGTATCCGATGATTTTATTGGAGATACTGCTTTGACCTATATTCAAAAGTTTGGAGTAGATACATCAGCGGTAGTTAAATCTAAAAGACCACTGGGAGTCTACTTTTTAGAGGTGGGCGCTGTAATTAGACCTAGCATGATTTCTTATAACCGATCCCATTCCGCATTTTCTGAAATAGAACCATCTAAAGTTAACTGGGAAACTGCATTGGAAGGTGGCGAATGGTTGCATTGGACAGGGATAACACCAGCTTTATCTCAAGGAGCCTTTGACGTATTGAAACAGGGTTTAAAATTAGCCAAGGAAAAAGGTTTAGCTGTTTCTGCTGATCCAACCTACCGTAGTGGTTTATGGAAATATGGTCAAGACCCTAAAGAAGCACTTATAGAACTACTAAATTATTCTACCATATTTATTGGCGGTATAAATGAAATCAACGAGGTTTTAGGAACGGACTTTGGTTATGAAAATGATGACTTTATTGAGGCTAGCAAGCAGTTGATTAAAGAATTTCCAAGTATTGAAAAAGTATTCGATAAAATTAGGACGTCTCTGAACTCTTCTTGGCATAAAATAAGAGCACGCATGTGGAACGGTCATGAGTTTAGGGAAACCGAAGATATTGATATCACCCATGTAGTTGATCGTATAGGTACGGGAGATGCTTTTGCGGCAGGACTAATTTATGGGTTACAAGAATATGAAGATTATAAAGCTATGGAGTTTGCCAGCGCAGCATGTGCTTTAAAACATACCTACGAAGGAGACGTCAATTTTGCTACCGTCAATGAAGTAAATAATATACTTGCAGGAAACATTACCGGAAGACTTAAGCGATAGTTTAAAGCTTTTTTTATTGGAGAATGGTATTAATCGTACCCGATATATTGCATGATAGTTTTACGGTATTATAAATCGTGCCGTGTTTTTCAATATTCTTTTTTAAAAGCGATGTATTTAATTTAATATCGTCGCTAAAAATGGTTAAGCTATAAACTATATTGTCCATTCTAGGCGGGTTATCAAGTCTTTCTGCTTTTACCTCTAATGTTGTTCGTTTATAAGTAAACTTCATCATCTCAGAAAAGCGCTCTACATTTTTAAGCATGCAAGCAGCAAATGAACCTAAGAACAATTCTGCAGGATTAGGAAGACTGTTTGCCGTTTTAACGGTAGTGCCAAAGTTAATATTGGCTTCTTTAACAAGTATACTTGCATCATTGTTAAAAACGGAAGTGGCAGAAATTTGATAGTGCATGGTAAAGCGATTTTTTATAAAAAGCTACAGTCTAGGTTGCTTTCATAAGTATTATAAATATCAAATTTACATGTATGGTTGTAATTAAAAGATGATTTATATCACCGCATAAGTTTTAATAGGAGTATAGCGGCAAAAAGGTTTAATTTTCTGTTAGAGAAAATTTGGTATTAACATGAGAATACAGCCTATAAGCCCGCTTCTTTATGTATTAAACCGCTTCCTTTTTTTCAGATAAGTATTTCCAATAACGCTTTGGTACATGTTGTACATGTAATTTGGTGTTAATACGAGATTTAATGGTGGTACTTTTAAAGTAGTTATTCCACAAGTCTTGATATTCATATTCTTCATGGGTAAAGGCATCGCTCTTCTCCATACTGTTAGTATAAATATCAGTAAGATCGAGCGAAATAATTTCTACGGTTTGTAAATCATAAAAAATACCATATTTGCGTTTTAGGTCGTAAATAATCCATTGCTGATCAGCATATCTATTTCTAAAGTGTTTGGATACTAATGGCAACACGTCAAAATCTGGTTCTATATTGGCAAAATAAACATCATCCTTGGTCAATTGAAACCGTACAAAAGCCTCCATTCTATGCTTTTCTCTTCCTACTTTATGCGCTAATTGGTTAATTTTTAAAATACCCGCATCGCTAAAATCCGTAGCGCCTAGATACTTGCTTCCCATTAACTTCTGAATATAATGGTAGAGTAGGGCCTCAATATCATTCTGCTCACTTAAAAAAGCAAAGTATATGTTCTTTATTGCCGAATTACTTTTTTTTCGCACTCCGTTCCAAACGCGTTGTGCTTTATCAATATTGGTGAATATAGTTTCTGTATCAGCAAACAGTCCACTTTGAAATTGACTGTTTTTTTGAATATCGGCATGAGATAATTTTTGTTCAAAGCCGACAAAAACAGCGGTCAAAAAACCATTAAAACTACCATCGTAAACTAAAGTTTTTGAAGTATTCATATAAACAGTTTTAGAAGTTGAAGAAGAAGATTCGAGATACAATTTTTAGCCTTTTCTTAATTTCAGTTTTTAATAATACCACTTGGTATCCTAGAGCTAAAACTTGACTTTGACTATGGTCAACCACAGTACTAAAAATTGATAAATTCTGTGAATTAAGAGTGTTGTTTAGATTTTCCATAGTCGAAAAAAATTATTAAGTTATACTTTAATTAAATAATGATAATTGATTGTTATATTGATTTTTGAATTTTCCATTTTGAGATTGTAATATCTTTCCCTTTATCGTGGAAGCATCTAAATCTCTTCGTTCCCAATCATTGGAATTGCAGATGATAAAATACTTAGCTCGGTTAAGCGCTATTCCCATTTTTTTAAGATGTTCCCAGTTTAAACTACGGTACTTTCTACTACTTATAATTTTATGAACAGAGCCCATTCCTATTCCAGGAATTCTTGCCAACATTCGTGGTTCGGCTTTATTAATATCTACAGGAAAATAATTTAGGTTTCTAAGAGCCCACATTAGTTTGGGGTCTATATCCATATCTAAATTAGGATTGTCCGCATCTAATATTTCGTTCACGCTAAAACCATAAAAACGAAGTAGCCAATCTGTTTGATATAGTCGGTTTTCACGAAGTATTGGAACTTCGGAACCTAAGGAAGGTAATCTGCTATCTGTAGAGATGGGTACGTAACCAGAGTAATACACGCGTTTCATTTTATAATTCTTGTAAAAATGAGTTGCAGAGTACATGATATCCTTATCACTTTCACCAGTTGCGCCTACTATCATTTGGGTACTTTGCCCAGCAGGGGCATATTTGGCAGTGCTTTTAATGATTTTTCGCTCTTCTTTATAACGAATAATTTCATCTTTTACCTTTTGCATAGGTTTAATGAAATCTTCATGTTTTTTGTCCGGAGCCAATAGTTTAAGGCCGGAGATAGTGGGGATTTCGATGTTGACCGATAAACGATCAGCATATAAACCGGCCTCATACATTAGTTCATCACTGGCGCCTGGTATAGACTTTAAGTGAATGTACCCGTTAAAATTTTCTTCTTCACGCAATTTTTTAGCCACAGCAATTAGTCTTTCCATCGTATGGTCGGCACTTTTAAATATACCAGAACTTAAGAACAGACCTTCTATGTAATTTCTTCTATAGAAATTGATGGTTAAATCAACCACCTCCTGAATTTTAAAAGCAGCTCGTTGTATGTCGTTACTTTTACGTGTTACACAATAGGCGCAATCAAAAATGCAATGATTGGTCAGTAGGATCTTTAATAAAGAAACACAGCGACCGTCTTCTGTATAAGTGTGGCAGATTCCGTTTCCGGTATCTCCTAAGCCATTATCCTTATTCTTACGGTTGCTGCCGCTACTAGAACAAGACACATCATATTTAGCGGCATCCGCCAGTATATTTAATTTTTCCTTTATTCGGTTAAAATCCATAGCGATTTGTAATTAATCCAAAATTATGGAATAATACCTAATTATGGAAATAATCCAAATAATATTTTGGATATAATCCATAATCACTATATTTGAAGTATCAAGGATGGTAAATACTTGATTGATACCAAGCTATATTATGGAAAACGAATTGACATTAAAACGATTTACGGATTTACGACGGGAACTGGGTTATACACAGGCAGATTTTGCTACGTTGATCGGGGTCTCTAGTACAACTGCAGATATAGAACGAGGTAGAACTAAACTTTCCGGTAAGGTGGTTTCAGAATTATTAAAACAGTTCAAGATCAACCCGTTGTGGTTATTTGGCGAGAGTGAAGAACAATATTTAGAGACGTCTAAGACAAGCGTAATACCTAAGGTGGTAACGGTAGATTCGGCGAATAGGGATAACATGGTTTTGGTAAATGCGAAAGCAGCGGCAGGATATCCACAAAATATTTCCGATACCAGTTGGTATCAACAATTACCGGCTTTTGATTTACCTATTCCAGAATTTAGAAATGCAACTTATCGCGGGTTTCAGGTAGAGGGTGATAGTATGTTGCCGAATTTACATCCGGGTGAGTGGGTTTTAGCTAGGGCTATTGAACATATAGACTATGTAAGCGCGAATAAAATGTATGTGGTAGTTTTACAAGATTCTATAATGGTTAAAAAGGTTGAGAAGCGACCAAATTCAAATAATGTAACATTAATTTCTTTGAACGAAACATATCCACCTTATGATATCAAGCCTTTTCAAATTCAAGAAATTTGGGAAGTAAGTAGTAAAATAACGTTTAATGTAGATGCTACTACCGATAGCGGACTGCTACGACAATTGCAAGAGTCTATGAAAGAGTTAAAAGATCAATTACAACATGTTAAGAAGGTTAATTAAACTATAGCTTTAATATTTTTTAATATACATTCCACTTTCTTTCAGCTTAAATCCTAAACTTTTATATAGGGAAATTGCAGCGGTTCTGTGGTGACCGCTAAATAATAATACATCATCTAGTTTTGATGATTCTGCTTGTTCTAGTAGTTTTTCCATTAGCTTTCTTCCAATGCCTTGACCTCTATAGTCAGAGGAAACAACTACGTCTTCTATCATACCTTTATGACCGGATACTACCTTGTATTTTGCCATCATAGCAATACCGACTAATTTACCTTCATCCATACAGATTACGGCCTCAGTGGTGTTGTAATCAGATAATGCACTCGCAATATCCAATTGCGTCAGATCTGCATTTAATTGCTTATATAGTTCCGTAAGTTGAGATTGAAGGTCTGATGTGACTTCATTGAGTGTGATTAATTTAATTTCCATAACCTAAAATTTTCTTTAAGAACTTAAAATTACTTCATTTTTCATCATTTAGGTAGTCTTCTAAAAAATTCTAAAATGATTTCTCAAGCTTCGTATACTTTTAAAGTCAAAGGGGGTATATGTTAATAACTTACAGGGGTTTAGCCTTTACGACGTTCTAGCAATACCATCATCATTAAGCTCAATATGATAATATCATCATCATTACCGTTCAGTTTTTTTACTTCACTAACCTTAAAACGGCGACCAACCAATGATTTTTCTTTAGATAAGCGCACCACTGTCTCATTATTACCATTGATGACTAAGTAAGCGGGATTAAGAAATAAACCTGTAAATAGGTTGATAATAGGAATTTGACCAACCAAACCATCCATTACTTTTACCCAGGCGTTCTCTTCCCTAATGGTGAATTTTAATTGTTTATTTTGATCAAACACCTCATAATGCGCTTTCCATAAAGAAGCCCATCCTTTACGACCTATTTTTCCAAATTCTTTACCAGTAGGGTCAGAAAAGGAATAGCATGCAGAGAAGTCAATCCACCTATCAGCTTTAATATTGTATAGTAAATTAGTTTTACTGTCATTTTTATAAACACCAACATTCTCCTTGAATTTAAAAAGCTTTTGCTTTACATAAGCAACCATTTTTCCATTGGCGTCTACGGCCGAAAAATCATTTGATAAAGTGCCAATATGGAAAGTAAAATCTAAAGGAAATTTATAATCTTGCATGAAAATGATTTTATGTTGGTGTCTTAAGCTAACTCAGTAAGCCCTATTAATTTTTGTTTTAAACAATTCTATAGTGGTTATCGCCCACTAACTTCGCCCATAGAAATAGAGAGTGGACCAAGTTTGTGTTGTGTAGGTAAAAAGACGCCGCTTTCTGTTTTTACCCATTCTTCCCATGAAGCTTCTACACCGCCAATAGGTATAATTTTTGTCCATAGTTTAAAGCTCTTAGGTCTTCCGCTAGGCTCAATAATCCACATATAAGAATCTCCTGGCGTATCACCGCCTTGGGTATATGTTACTAATAATGCTTCTGAGCCATCTTCCATATCCACTAAATACCGTTCGGTACCTCGGTCAAAAGCTTTAAATGGAGCCACAAGCCAGAAAGAATCATTATTAAAATAGCTTTGTGCTTTTTCAATTAAATCTTGTGTTTTTTCATAAGCAACGGGTACATTATTAATAGCTGCTGTGCTGGACGAAGGGGTTATAAGATCTAATTGAACTACAATATCGTCCCAAGAAACGGTAACAATCTCTTTCTCTTTATTCCAGATGTAATGGTGATCGCCTCTAAAAGACCATTCCAATACCTTTGTGTTGTTATAATTTTTATAATTAAGTGCATCGAACATTCTGTATGCCAAAGCATCAGCTTCTGGTCCAGATGCTCCGGTGGGTAAAGGTTCGTTATAGAGGTAATATAATATTCCATAGCCAATTGCAGCTAGTAAAAAAAGGATGCCTAATAACTTAAATAATTTCTTTAGCATAATGTATTTAAATATATCAATAATAAATTGTTGTATAAAATTTAAAACCTGAATAAAATCAAATTAAGAGTTGATTAAAAACCAACAGCGGCATCATCTCCACGTTTATCTGCGCCACCTTCAAGTTTGCCATTTGCTAAAACTCGAATAGCATCGACTTTACCTATAATAGGTGTTCTTTCTTCGTTAATGATATATCCTTTAGATTTCATTTCTTCTTTTAATTCAGAAGAAAATCCGTCCGGTTCAAAAATGACCATATCCGGTAACCATTGATGATGAAAACGAGGAGCGTTGACGGCATCTTGCATACTCATATTAAATTCATATCCATTTAAAATAGTTTGTGCCACAGCGGTAATTATTGTGGATCCTCCTGGAGTTCCGACAACCATCCATAATTTACCATTACGTTCAACAATAGTTGGCGTCATACTGCTCAACATTCTTTTTTCTGCAGCAATACTATTTGCCTCGGCACCTACAAGACCAAACATGTTAGGTACACCTGCCTTAGAGCTGAAATCGTCCATTTCATTGTTTAAAAAGAAACCAAGCTCATCTGAATACAACTTAGAGCCGTAAGCGCCGTTAAGTGTCGTGGTGACCGATATGGCATTACCTTCTTGATCTACAATAGAGTAGTGGGTGGTTTCCATGCTCTCAACGATCTCTATATTACCATGTTCAACTTCAGAAGATTTAGTAGCCCTTTCAAAAGAAAAATCAGCCATTCTTTCGGCTAGGTAATCGTCACTCAATAATTTATCATACGGAATTTCAACAAAGTCAGGATCACCTAAAAAGTAATTTCTGTCAGCATAAGCTCTTCTAGAAGCTTCTGTAAATAATTGAATCATTTTTGGAGAATTATGACCAAATTTAGCAACGTCATATTTTTCCATCATTTTGAATATTTGGTTGATGGTTACACCACCGCTACTGGGCGGGCTCATAGAAATGATATGCAGGTCTTTATAATTGAATGTAATTGGGTCTCTCCATACCGCCTGGTATTTTTCTAAATCCTCTTCAGTAATATACCCCCCTTTTTCTTGAATGAAAGCGGCAAGTTTTTGAGCTACTTCACCTTTATAGAATCCGTCTCTACCATACTTTGCAATGCTTTTAAATGTATTTGCCAATGCAGGATATTTAATAGTGTCATTTGTTTTGAATTCAGTAGCAAACTTAGTACTGTCACTATTAACTTCTATAAATTTATCTCGTTGACTAGCCAAGCGTTTTTCTTGATTAGCGGTAACTACTACACCACGTTCAGCTAGAGCAATCACCGGAGCCATGATTTCCTCTAAAGGAAGTGAACCAAACTTTTTATGCACTTCAATAATACCTGCAACTGTACCGGGTACACCAACGGCAGTGGCGCCTAAAGTACTTTTACCGGGAATTACGTTACCCAATGAATCTAAATACATGTCTCTGTGTGCAGATAAAGGAGCTTTTTCCCTATAGTCTAAGGCACCGACTTCACCATCTGCTTTTCTATATACCATGAATCCTCCGCCGCCAAGGTTTCCTGCAAAAGGATATGCGACTACCAAAGCCATTTCTGTGGCTACCATGGCATCAAAAGCATTACCGCCTTTTTCCATAATATCACTACCTATTTTAGAGGCTTCTTCGCGAGCAGATACTACCATTGCTTTTTCGGTAACTGTGCCTGTTGGTGTTGCAAGATTCTCTTTGCAACTGCTAAAAATTACGAATGCGGTAAGCATTAATACTAATTTTAGTTGGTTCATAGTTAGTTAAATTTATAGTTTAAATAATTGAGTTTAAAATATTGGTTCATATATTTTAATAATTATTTTTTATTTGTAAATGAATTGAATTTTTGTTTTGAAAAAGTAATTAGCTCTTCAAAGAATTCGGTAAACTCTGCTTCAAAAGCATCGTAATGCTCTTCAAGGTCAATGATGGCAAAATTCATTTTAGATTTATTATTCGTTCTACGGTTCATACCGTTCAGTACACGAGCAATTCCGTCCATTTTAGAATAATTGAAAATCCAATTGTCGGTAATCATATAAGGCATCATCTTTTTGACACCAATAGGTAATATCTCGTAATTGTCTTCTAAAAGGTCATAAAAATCATTTACAAAAATATCTAATGGAACATCTGAATATGTAGACCAATTTTTGGCTAAAAAATGATCGTAATAAATGTCAACGATAACCCTACTGTAATGGCTATAATTTGCATGAAGGCGTTTGCTGCTTATTTTAGGTATTGGGTGAGAATCGGTATATGTGTCTATATGTCGATGTAATTTTATACCGTTTTGAACTCTAGTAGGTAAGTGCTCGAATTTATTGGCACGAATACTATCAGCTATAAAATTACCTATGGTTATTTCTTTATCATTAAAAGAGAGATAAATATGTGCTAAGAAATTCATTGGATCAAATTATGCTTGTAGTGTCGAATTTACAAAGAAGGGCAATAGTGATTAGTATGATACGTTTATATTTGCAAAAAACTTATTAAGATTATATGACACTAATAAAATCTATTTCAGGAATACGAGGAACCATAGGAGGAAAGCCAGGAGACAATCTTACACCTATTGATGCAGTAAAGTTTGCGGCTTCTTACGGAATTTGGTTGAAAGACTATTCTAAAAAGGATAAGTTGAAAGTCGTTATTGGTCGTGATGCACGTTTGTCTGGCGAAATGATTCAAAACCTTGTAGTTTCTACTTTGGTAGGTTTAGGTATAGATGTGGTAGATTTAGATTTATCTACAACTCCAACCGTTGAAATAGCGGTGCCCATGGAGAATGCGGATGGTGGTATCATCTTAACCGCAAGTCATAACCCGAAGCAATGGAATGCACTTAAACTATTGAATGAAAAAGGAGAATTTTTAGATGCTGCCCAAGGTGCTAAAATTTTGGCAATAGCAGAAAAAGAAGATTTTGATTTTTCAGATGTAGATGACTTAGGGGTTATAAACAAAAATGACAGTTATATAGATATACATATAGATGAAGTCTTAAACCTTTCTTTGGTAGATGCCGAAGTTGTGAAAAAAGCGAAATTTAAAGTTGTGGTTGATGGAGTGAATTCTACAGGAGGAATTGCAATACCAAAACTTTTAAAGGAATTTGGAGTGGAAGTGGTTGAGTTGTATTGTGAGCCTACCGGTCATTTTCCACATAATCCAGAGCCATTAAAAGAACACTTAAAAGATATTTGCGATTTAGTAGTTAAAGAAAAAGCTGATTTCGGTATCGTTGTAGATCCAGACGTTGACCGTTTGGCATTTATAAGTAACGATGGTGAAATGTTTGGAGAAGAATATACATTGGTTGCTTGTGCAGATTATGTACTGGGCAAAACCAAAGGTAATACGGTTTCTAACCTTTCATCTTCTCGTGCCTTACGAGATATTACGCAAAAACACGGTGGCACCTATGAAGCTGCGGCAGTAGGTGAAGTAAATGTAGTTACTAAAATGAAAGCGAATAATGCCGTTATTGGTGGTGAAGGTAATGGAGGTATCATTTACCCAGAAAGTCACTACGGTAGAGATTCTTTGGTAGGTACAGCGTTATTTTTAATGTTGATGGCTGAAAAAGGTGGTACAGTGGCAGAGCTTAGAGCAAGCTACCCAAGCTACTTTATGAGTAAAAAGAAAATTCAGTTAACACCTGGTTTGGATGTGGATGGCATTTTGAAGTCTATGGCAGAGAAGTATGCTGCTGAAGAAATTTCTACGATTGATGGTGTAAAGGTTGACTTTGCTGAAAACTGGGTGCATCTTAGAAAATCTAACACAGAGCCTATTATTAGAATTTATACGGAAGCTAAAAGTCAGACCGAAGCAGATGGTCTTGCAGATCGAATAATTGGTGAAATAAAGGCTATAGCAGGTTTATAGTTTTAAAACCAGTTGATATAAAAAACCGGAAGCAGTTCAACTACTTCCGGTTTTTTTATTCATTTTAAAGAACATCGGCAAATGCTGCTGGCTGTTTATCCCTATGTTTCCATCGTTTGTGGGTCCATAGGTAATATTCTGGTTGTTCTCTTATTTGCTCTTCGGTAAGTCTTAAAAATTTGTTCGTAATTTCATGTTCTTTGGTTTCTTTGCTATTTATTGAAATAGGGGTGAACTCAGCCTTGTAGTACCCGCGCTTTACCTTACTTACTTTCAGGAAAACGGTAGCCAATCCGGTTTTGCGAGCCAAAGCTTCTCCGCCGTTAAAAATTGGTACGGTGATACCCATGAAATCTGTCCAATAATGAGCTTTGTGCGCTTGTGGAGATTGGTCGCTGACCATACCGTAAGTCGCTCTAATATTATTTCTATAATTCTGAATAACCGTTTTTGCAGTTTGTGCTTGGGTTATTAAAGTGGTATTCCAGCGTGCTCTTACTTTTCTGATAAATTTATCAAAATAAGAGTTGTTGATTTTTTGGTAAACCGCATATCCTTTAGAGTTAACATAATTGTTGATGCTAACATTCCATTCCCAATTGGCATAATGTGCACATAAAATAATAATGCTTCGTTCCTTTTCTATCTCCAGTAAAACTTCTGGATTAACAAGGTGGTATTTTTTGGCAACGGCCTCTTTGCTTAAATTCATTGTTTTTACCATTTCTAAAAACATATCACAAAGGTGTTTATAGAATTCTTTTTCAATACGATGCCGTTCTTCATTAGACTTGTCGGGGAATACCAAGTTTAAGTTTTCTTGAACCACTTTTCTTCTATAACCAAATACACGGTATATGAAGAAACAGGCAATGTCGGATAACCCGTAAAATAGTCGATGTGGCAAAATAGAAACTACCCATAAAAACGGATAGATTAAAACAAAGGCCAATAGTTGCATTCTCAAAAAAATTATGGGCAAATATAACTATATTTGACGCCAAATAAAGGGTGGACAATGTACAACATGGATATAGCGACCATAGCGATAATAGCGGCAAATGTATTAGTGTCGATAAAGGGTTTCAACGATACCACTTTTTTCGAGCGATATAAATTCAGTATCGGAGCGATCAAGGCGGGGCAAAAAGACCGTATGGCAACTTCGGGCTTTTTACATGTAGATGTTTCTCACTTGCTTTTTAATATGTTGACTCTTTTTTTCTTTGCAGGTGTTGTTATCAATTGGTTTAATACTACAAAGTTTTTGATTATATACGGTGTAAGTCTTTTAGGCGGTAGTCTGCTAGCATTGAGTTTTCATAAAGACGAACCTTATTATTCGGCTGTGGGGGCGAGTGGTGCGGTAACCGGTGTTTTATATTCCGCCATTCTACTTCAGCCAGAAATGCGTTTGGGCATAATGTTTATTCCAATTCCTGTACCGGCTTATGTTGTGGGTATTGGCTATTTGTTATATTCTATTTATGGCATGAAAAAAAGATTGGGTAATATTGGGCATACTGCACATTTTGGTGGTGCAATTGGAGGTTATTTGACTACATTATTATTTATGCCTAGTTTATTGCAAACAGATACCCTTATGGTTGGTTTACTTGCTTTACCTATTTTGTTGCTGTTGGTTTTAGAGAAAATGGGTAAGATTTAGATTACTTTTTAATGATTTTATAGATAAGGTGTATATTTTAACTTAAAAATGTGTATTTCATCGTTTTTCCCTGTGTATAGACAACAATAGGGCGGTAGGGGTCGTTAGTTGAAAAACCCCAATTAAAATGAAATCAAACTTATCTGTAAGAAAAGTATGGATTTACACTATTTTCGTTTCGCTTTTTGCGGCAAGTTGTAGTGATGAAACCACAGTTTTTGAAAATCCAGAAGATAATTTAGTCACCGAAACGAATCAATCTAAACTTGATAATAGTGTTAGTTTTGAGCGTGCCGGAGTTTTGGATATTTATGAAGATCCAACTAATAGTGCAAAAAGATCCGGTTTAACGGGCAAAGAAGAGGCCGGTGATTATCCGCTTACCTTAGTTGCTCAAATTGCACCACCATCGTTCACTAATGGTGAGAACTTAGCAGCTACACATGTAGTTTTAGATGGTAATTACGGTTATGTATCCTACAATACCGTTGGTATGGATTATGTAGGAGCAGTAGATGTAATAGATATAAGCGACCCTAATAATCCTGTAGTAACATCTAGGGTTTATTACACCAATGCAGATTTAAATTCCATTGCTTACGATAATGGTTACATCTATGTTGCAGGTGGTGTAGATGCTGAACAATCTGTTACGGCTACAGCAAATTCCTTAATCGCTAAAATAGAGGTTAGTGGTGGTAGAATTAATACATCCAATATAACATATGCTTTTCAAGAAGGTTTTAATGGTACAGATGTTCGTATTATAGATAACAAAGCAGTGGTAACCAGTGGGCAAGATGGTTTTGTTGTAGTTTATGACAAAAATGATTTAAGTGTTATAAGTGAAGCCGCTTTTTCAGATTTACGTTCTGTGGCGTATAATGGAAATGAAATGGCTGTGTTAGATGCGGCAAGCGGTGTAAGTTTCTTAGATGTAACTTTAAATGAAGTTAGAAGTATAAGTATAGATTCTGATTTCGGTATTGATGCTAAAAGAACCCTAGATTTCTCAGATGACAAAATTATTGTTTCTGAAGGTAGTAAAGGAGCAGGTGTCTACAGTGCAGCGTCAGGTAATTTTATAGAATATCTACCCATACTTACAAGTCCTGAAAATGCAGAGCCAGGTGAAATTGTTACCAATGGTGTTGCGGTTAACGAGGATATTTTGTTGATGGCAAATGGAGCTGGTGGATTGAGTCTGTCTGAGAATATGGGTAGTGATGCTTCTGCCGTAGGTGTTATTGAGTTAACAGGTTCGATTAATTATGTAGCGTCTAAAGGTGATTATATTTTTGCCGCATCAGGAAAATCAGGTTTTCAAATTATAAAATTGAATAGACCGACAGAAAGCTTGGTAAGTAGCTGTGAAAATTTAGCGGCATTTAGCGGTGGCTCTACCTATACAGTTGCTCAAGGAAATGAGGAAGCATTTTCAGGTTCAAAAAGATTTAACTCGATTACCGTTAACGGTTCTTTATTACTATGTGGTTCTTGGACGGTTAAAGAAGATTTGACTATAAATGAAAATGGTTTATTCGAGATGAACGGTACTATCGTTATAGGTAGGGCAAATCGTCAAAGAGATGTTATCGTTAAAGCCGGATCAACACTTAGGGTTGAAGGTACCATGGCGGTATATGGAGATATAATTTTAGAGGAAGGAGCAACATTGGAGTTCTTGGGTGATAATCCTATAGCTGCCATATGGGGTTCTGTAACGAAAGCCAATGGCGCAACCATTACCGGAACGTTCAATGATTATTATAATAAGTTCTAAATAGAATAAAATATAAACAAAAAAATCCCCAAGGTATTCACCTTGGGGATTTTTTTATTTATACTAATATCTTAATTCAAAAGTTCGGCAACTTTAGCTTCAAGTGCAGGACCTCTTAAGTTTTTGGCAACGATAACTCCGTTTTCATCCAATAAGAATGCAGCGGGTATGGCATCAACATTATAAAGCTTGGCAATTTGATCATCAAAGTATGCGATGTTAGAGATGTGGTTCCAAACCAATCCGTCTTCCGCAATTGCTTTTTTCCAAGCTTCTTCGGTTCTATCTAAAGAAACACCTAAAACGTTTAAACCTTTATCGTGATATTTATTGTAAACTGCAATGATATTAGGGTTTTCAGCTCTACAAGGTCTGCACCATCCTGCCCAGAAATCGATTAAGGTAACTTTTCCCATTACATCTTTTAAGGCAAGTTCGGTTCCGTCAGGACTAGGACCTGAAAATTCAGGGGCCTTAGCGCCAATGCTTGAGTTTTTGCCAGCAGCTTCAGAAGCCTTTAGTTTTTCAATACCTTTTTGTATTTGCTTTCCGGGTTTAGAGTTTTTGATCTCTTCTGAAAGCGTTTTGTAAATTTCTTCGGCTTCTTCTAGTTCAACTGCTTTGGTAGCAACGGCTCTATCTAATACTAAAGCTGAGATTAATGCCTTAGGGTGACTTTTTACATAGTCCAGTTCAAAAGTTTTGTACTCTTCTTGAAGTTCTTTCATTTCATCTTGTAGTGCCAAAGCAGACTCACCAGATGCAGATTTCATATCTAGTTGTATAGATTGTGCTTGAAGAGATATCTCTCTTGATTGCTCCATATAATCTGCGAAAGTGTCATTTTGAAAAGTTCCGCTTATATCTGCAAAGCCCATACTGTCTCTTTGTGCGCTAAATTGAATCTCTCCGTTTTCAAGTATAACAGCGGTATACCCAGGTAATTGTTCAACAAATATGTAATGAAGCTCAGGGATATCGGATTTTCCGGTAAAAGTAAACTCACCATTTGTCGTAGTGGCGGTATCAACTTCCATTGGTTGATTGTTTTCTCCTATTTTTTTCAAGAAAACACGAGTGCCATCTGTCATTTCGCCTCTTAATTTACCATTGAGCGTAAACCCTTCTGGTTTTGAGTTGCAGCTGAACAATAAGGCTCCTGCAAGCAGTATTAAAATACTATGTTTCATAAATTTCACTTAGGTTAAGTTGCAAATGTACTTATATATAGGATATAAAAAAAGACCCTTGGCGCAATGGCCAAAGGTCTTTTTAATATTGTTTTATTTAGTTTTAAAATTGATAGCGAATACCTAATCCAATATCAAAATCAAAATTATCAGAGAATCCGTCATAGCCTACAACGCCTAGTTCTGGTCTAAAATCTAAAGATAGGATCAGTGGTATGTTAAAATTATATTCAATACCAACATCGCCTGCGGCAAAAACAAATAGCCCTCCATCGTCACCGGGAAAATCAACATTGCCCAATCCGCCACCAACACCGTAGTACCATTGAAAGTCACCTTCAATGGGTCTTACCCATTGGTAAAGTCCTGCAATTTTAAAGGCATTAAAATTTCTACTATCCCTCCAACCTAGGTCAAACTCCAGCCTGGTGTCCCTAGTTAATGACTTTTGATAACTGACTTCTGCTCCAAATCCGTCACTATCCCCTAATCGTAATCCTAAGGCGTGATTAGCTATTTCTTGAGCGGAAAGCGAGCAGGTTGCCATAAAAACCAATACGGTAATACCCTTTAAAATCTTCATATAGTTGTATTTTTTTGTGATGAAAAATGAGCTAATTTGTAATGTAGCTCACACAATAAAACTTAATTTAGCAATCAAAATTGTGTTACGTTGAATAATAATTCGCTGTCAAAGTTACAACAAGATATAGAAGGAGATGTCCGTTTTGACAATCTCACCAAAACTCTTTACGCTACAGATGCTTCGGTATATAGAAAAATACCGTTAGGAGCTGCTTTTCCAAAAAGCGTAAATGATATCAAAAAAATAATAAAGTTTGCCAACGAGCAAAACGTTTCGCTTATACCTAGAACGGCAGGTACTTCTTTGGCAGGGCAATGTGTGGGTGATGGTTTGGTGGTCGATGTGTCAAAACACTTTACCAAAATCATAAGTCTGGATAAGGTAAAGAAGCAGGTAACAGTTCAGCCAGGGGTAATTAGAGATGAGCTGAATCAATATCTAAAGCCATACGGATTGTTTTTTGGACCCAATACATCAACCTCTAATAGGTGTATGATAGGTGGTATGGTAGGTAATAATTCTTCTGGTACTACATCTATACAATATGGGGTAACCAGAGATAAGGTTGTTTCAATGAAAACCCTACTTTCAGACGGTAGCGAAGCTGAGTTTGGAAGGATAACAGCAACCGAATTCAAGCAAAAACAGCTAGGTAGTTCACTTGAAGTATCACTTTATAAGAATATTTTTAAAGAGCTAGATAATAGAGATATAGCATCTGAAATAAAAGAGCATTTTCCTAAGCCTGAAATTCATAGAAGAAGTACTGGATATGCTGTAGACGAATTATTGAAATCAGTTGTGCTAGGAGGGGAATTGCCTTATTTTAATATGGCAGAATTGCTGTGTGGCAGTGAAGGAACCTTAGCTTTTACAACTGAAATAACGATTCAATTAGATGATCTTCCACCGGCATTATCTGCAATGGTAGTCACCCATTATACCTCTTTGCAAGATTGCTTAATGGATGTAGTTCCTGTTATGGAACATCCATTACAATTATGTGAAATGATGGATAAAGTCATTTTAGATTGTACAAAAAATAACAGGGCGCAATTGGCAAACCGTTTTTTCGTAGAAGGTGACCCAGCTGCGTTATTAATGCTACAAGTATCTGCACACACAGAAGCTGAACTAAAAGAAGCTGTAGCATCATTACAGCGGACTATAGCCAAATCTGGACTCAGTTATTCCAATCCTGTGCTATATGGTGATCAAATACCAAAAGCCATTGAGTTACGAAAAGCAGGGTTGGGTCTGTTAGGAAATATTGTTGGGGATATGAAAGCCGTTGCCTGCATAGAAGATACTGCGGTAGCCCTGCCGGATCTAAAGGATTTTATTACGGAGTTTTCGGTAATTATGAAAGGTTATGGTCAGAGCGCGGTATACTATGCTCATGCAGGTGCTGGTGAATTGCATTTAAGACCTATTCTAAATCTTAAAAAGTCAACAGATGTAAGTTTATTTAGAAACATAACCACAGATGTTGCCAAATTGACTAAAAAATATAAGGGTTCATTTAGCGGAGAGCATGGTGATGGTATCGTTCGTGCGGAGTTTATCCCTATAATGATAGGTGATAAGAACTATGAACTTCTAAAAAGGATTAAATCTTATTTTGATCCTAAAGGTATTTTTAATCCAGGTAAAATTGTAGACGCCTATCCTATGGATAAGTCGTTTAGATACGAGGTTGACCGTAAAGAACCGGAGATAGAGACCTTGATGGATTTTTCGGATAGCGAAGGGATATTAAAAGCAGCTGAAAAATGTAATGGAAGTGGTGATTGTAGAAAGACCCACCACATGAATGGTGGCATGTGTCCAAGTTACCACGCAACCAAAAATGAAAAAGATACTACTAGAGGCAGGGCAAATACCTTGAGAGAGTTTTTGACGAACCCAAGTAGTTTGGCGAAAAATAGTTTTGACAGTCCAGAAATCAAGGAAGCTTTTGATCTTTGTTTAAGCTGTAAGGCTTGTGCAAGTGAGTGTCCAAGTAACGTAGATGTATCCACTTTAAAAGCAGAGTTTTTATATCAATATCAAGAGGCTAACGGGTACTCTTTAAGAGGTAAATTGTTTGCATATAATACCAAGTTAAATGGATTGGGGAGTAAGGTTTCTGGTTTAACAAATGCTGTTTATGATTCTAAAATTCTCGGCGGATTATTGAAAAAGACTAGCGGAGTGGCTAAAGAACGAACCCTACCAAAGGTTTATAGCTTTAATTTCGATAAACACTTACAAAAGCATGGTGGTCAGTCGACTAAGATAAAGAGTAAAGTCGTTTTATTTATAGATGAATTCACTAAATACTTAGATATTGAAGTAGGTAAAGATGCAATAGAGCTATTATCTAAACTTGGCTACGAAATTGAATTATACTATGCAGAAAGTGGAAGAACGTTTCTGTCAAAAGGTTTTTTAAAGCAAGCTCAAAAGTTGGCGATTAAGAATACCCAAGAATTAAAAAAGTTTGCAGATGCAGGTTTGCCCATTTTAGGTTTAGAGCCGTCGGCAATTTTGTCTTTTAGAGATGAATACAAACGTATGACATCAAATAAAGAGATAGCGAACAAAATAGCCGATAGCTCATTTTTGATAGAAGAGTTTTTGGCAAAAGAAATTGAAAATGGAAATTTAAATTCATCCGACTTTACAGAAAAAGCCAGAGATATAAAAATTCATAATCATTGTCATCAAAAAGCATTGAGTAATCAAAAAGTAACATTTGATGTTTTGAATCTTCCTACGAATTACAAGGTCACCATTATAGCATCTGGTTGTTGTGGCATGGCGGGTTCTTTTGGTTATGAAGAAGAACATTATGAAACCAGTATGAAAATCGGGTCTTTAAAATTATTTCCAGCTGTAAAAAAATCATCCGCTGAAACAATAATTGCAGCAAACGGTACTAGTTGTAGGCATCAAATATTTGATGGTACCAAGAGAATAGCAAAACATCCGGTAAGTATATTGAAAGAAGCTTTAGTGTAATACCTAGTCGTTAAGACCATTTCTTTCTTTTTGATTTATTTCCCTCTGCTTACGTTGTGTAATGGTTGCTATAAGTTCGTTCATGTCCATAGCCTTTAATTCTTCATCCATATAGAAAGAAGTTAGCTTGTCATTTTCATAGCGGTAAAGTTTCCAACGTTTAAATGAATATTCAAGGGCTGTCATATGCTTAACCCAATCTCCTGAGTTTAGATATAAGCATTCTCCTTTTTTTGTTTCAAAAAGTTGTTTGTTAGGGGCATGGCTATGTCCACATACGACATGGTCATAATGCTGTTTTATGGCCATTTTGGCAACATTTTTCTCGAACAATGCAATTTGCTCGGGATCACGATTGCCATTTATTAATTCTGGATTAGAGAAAGGTTTATTTTTCTTTCCAAATAATGCCAATCCTCTAGTCTTTAATTTTGCCAGTTTTAACAATGTGTCAAAACCAAATGCCCCAAAATTTAATAACCAATGTGAATGGCGAAATGAAAAGTCAAAAATATCACCATGAAAAAACAGTGTGTTTTTACCGTTAAGTTTTAAGGAAAGTCTATTGGAAACTTGTATGGCCCCCATGTATATGTCGTCTATTTTACGAAAAGGTTCATCACGATTACCAGTAATATAATGAACAACGGTGCCCTTTGCTGCCAACGAGAATATTTTTTTGACCACTTTTAGGTGAGAGGGCGGAAAATAATTGTTGCGCATTTTCTTTGCATCAAGTATATCTCCGTTAAGTATAAGGGTCTTAGGTTCTATACTTGATAAATACGTTAATAATTCTTCGGCATGGCATGCATAAGATCCTAGGTGTACGTCTGATAAAACTACAATTTCGAGTCTGCGTTTTTTCAAGGGATAATTTTTAAACAAAATTAAACCTAACAGTACACTGTATAACCACTTGAGTGGTCATTATTATCTAATGATAACGTTAAATAATTATTATCACAAAAGAGTAAGGTTAAGCTAACATTAACCACTTTTTAAATTTTTCTTTCCAGCATTTAAGATTTACCTTTGAAACTAGTTGAATTGTAAATATTACAACCAGTAATATATCATTTAGAACATAGTTATTATGGCCGGAAATACCTTTGGGAATATATTTAGGGTAAGCACGTTTGGAGAATCTCATGGAAGAGCTATTGGTGGAGTTATTGATGGTTGTCCATCTGAAATAGAAATTGATTTTAAGGCCATACAAAATGACCTTAATCGTCGTAAACCTGGTCAATCTGCCATTGTTACTCAACGTAAAGAACCAGATGAAGTAGAGTTTTATTCTGGAATATTCGAAGGGAAAACTACAGGTACGCCAATTGGTTTTGCAATTCACAATACCAATCAGAAATCAAAGGATTACGGTCATATCAAAGATTCATACAGGCCATCGCATGCAGATTACGTGTATGATAAAAAATATGGATTTAGGGATTACCGTGGTGGTGGTAGAAGTTCTGCTCGTGAAACAGCGAGTAGAGTAGTGGCAGGTGCCATAGCAAAACAGTTTTTGAAAGGAATAGAAATACAGGCTTTTGTATCTCAAGTAGGGGATATGGGTTTGGGCAAGCATTACACTGAATTGGATTTATCGCTAACGGAAACAAATGACGTGCGTTGTCCTGATCCAGAAATGGCTTCTAAAATGGAAGAATATATCAAATCCATTAAAAAAGACGGAGATACCATTGGCGGAATTATTACTTGTGTTGCCAAAAATGTACCAATTGGTTTAGGAGAACCGGTTTTTGACAAATTGCATGCAGAGTTGGGCAAGGCGATGTTGTCTATTAATGCAGTTAAGGGCTTTGAGTACGGTAGTGGTTTTGAGGGGGTTAAGATGAAAGGTAGCGAACATAACGATCAGTTTAATAATGACGGTTCTACCAAGACCAACCACAGTGGTGGTATTCAAGGCGGTATAAGTAACGGCATGGATATTTATTTTAATGTGGCCTTTAAACCAGTGGCTACCGTTATACAAGGTTACGAAACAATTGATAAAGAGGGCAATACCGTTAAAACTCAAGGTAAAGGCAGGCATGACCCTTGTGTAGTGCCAAGAGCAGTGCCAATAGTGGAAGCTATGACGGCTTTAGTATTGGCAGACTATACACTTCTTAATCGTACCATTAAATTATAGGGTACGTTTTTAGCACTTTTAAAGGCAAAATACTATCTTACTTCCCTAAACTAATTATTATATGAGGAAGCTTGAGTTGCATTGGCAAATTCTAATAGGTATGCTAGCGGGAGTTTTATTTGCTTTGGCTATGGTTCAGTTAGATTGGGGACCAAATTTTATTTCGGATTGGATCAAACCATTTGGCAATATTTTCATCAACTCATTAAAGCTTATTGCGGTTCCTCTCATATTAGGATCCTTAATAAAAGGGGTATCCGATTTAAAGGATATATCGAAACTTTCCCAAATGGGCGGGCGCACCATTGGTATTTATATAGCTACAACGGTGATAGCGGTTACCATTGGTTTAGGTGTCGTAAACGTTGTAAAACCTGGTTCTTCGATAACAGAGGCTACTAGAATAGAGTTGGTAAATAACTACAAAAGCGATGCCGATGCCATTAAAAGTAAGGCAGAGAAACAAAAGGAAGCTGGTCCTTTACAAGCCTTGGAAGATTTGGTGCCAAGTAACATTTTTGCAGCAGCCTCTGATAATGGAAACATGTTACAAGTTATTTTCTTTGCCATTTTCTTTGGTATAGGGCTTATTTTAATACCCGAAGAGCAGGCAACACCGGTTAAAAAATTCTTTGATGGATTTAATGAAGTCATTCTAAAACTCATAGATTTAATAATGCTTGCAGCGCCATATGGTGTTTTTGCCTTGTTGGCTGCACTGATCGTAGAATCGCCAAGTCTAGATTTATTCAAAGCCTTGGCCTGGTACGCATTCTGTGTTGTTCTTGGGCTCTCGCTAATGCTAGGGGTTTACATAATAATGGTTTGGCTTTTTACCAAAACGTCTCCCAGTACTTTTATGAAAGGTATGTCACCGGCTCAGCTATTGGCTTTTTCTACGAGTTCAAGTGCCGCCACCTTACCGGTAACGATGGAAAGGGTAGAAGAGCACTTAGGTGTAGATGAAGAAGTAACAAGTTTTGTACTCCCTATCGGAGCTACCATAAATATGGATGGAACAAGTTTATACCAAGCCATTGCGGCTGTTTTTATAGCCCAAGCTTTTGGTATGGATTTAAGTTTATCCGCACAATTAGGAATAATCGTAACAGCAACTTTAGCCTCTATAGGTAGTGCTGCCGTACCAGGAGCCGGTATGGTCATGTTGGTCATAGTTCTTGCTCAGGCGGGTATACCTGAAGCAGGTCTGGCATTGATATTCGCCGTAGATAGACCTTTAGATATGTGCAGAACGGTCATAAATGTATCTGGAGATGCATCTGTTTCTATGATGGTAGCAAAATCGGTAGGTAAGTTGAACGAACCGAAAGTCAAGAATTGGGATGATAATTACAAAAAATAAATTGGTTTAGTCATCATATCTGCGATAAGCGGCCGTGCTGAACATAAACAGTCCGTAACAAACCAAGCCTAAAGCTACCGTACCTAACAAATATTTGCCAAACATTTGATCTTGGATAAAAAAGAAAGCCTCTGAAGTGCCTTTAAGTTTTTCGGAGCCAGACTCTTTGATATTTATTGCTGCTCTAATAAAGAAATAGGAGACAATGCTCGTTACAATGCCTCTAGAAATGAGACCTGCATAACCAATTCTTTTGATAAATTTTCTTTTATTGATAGAAGAAAGGGAGTCTATTTTAAATGGTTCAAGAAATTCACCTTTAAATGCCTTGATGAATTGATATATACCTTTTAAACCCAATCCAATCCCTATTCCCATGAATATTAAAGAACCTGTAGTACCGGTAAGAAAAGATGATTTTGAATTTTCGTTTCCAGAAAAGAGATTTAAATCCAATGCGTCAGCAATAGCTATAAATCCCAGACCAGCATAAATGATTCCGCTTATCGCAAAGCCAGTCCGCTTAGCCATATTTTTGGGATCGGTACCAATACCTTCGGGATCTGTGATACCTTGTAATAATCGCCATATAGCATAGCATAACAGCCCTATCCCCAATAATATAACAATAGATGCACCAAAACTTTGTTGTTCCAAATAATCAATAGTAGATAATTTACCTGCCTTTTGACCACCCATATCAATAGTAGTCAAAAATGTTAGAATACCCGTTGTAATATATACCGCTCCTTTTGCTACATTACCAATCAAGGCTATTTTCTTTATTTTTCGATTCATGGTTTTATCATTTGCGCTTATCTGCACCTTGCGTGGCATCTTGGTAATCAAGATCGTCATCAATGACATCTTTGTAAGCTTGAATCCATGCATTTCTAAATATTCTTGTTATAGTGGGCAAAACTCTGGTTTTAACATTGTTTAAATCTCCCTCAACAGGTATCTTGGTGGCAAGAGTATCTTTTTTGTGGTTTTTTAGAACGAATTTGAAAAAGCCTACAAATCCTTCCCATAGGGTTTTAAGAAAACCATCATCCTTTCCGATCAGCTTGGCATTCTTTAAAATAGGTTTAAAAGAGCCCTTCATGTAACCGTCGGCAATGGCAAGTTCTCCAAATAGATCAAAAGAACCTTCATCGAAGTCTATACCGGCGTAATGGTTTGTAAAATCGTTAAGAGCCTTAGCATTGGCATTCTCCAAACCAAATTCGATATCCATATCTGGTATTTCCTTTACCAAATTCATTTTGCCGTCTAGATATACATCTCCGTTACCGATGGAAATTGCGGTCGCGTTAATGGACGAAGGTAAAGTCCTGCTCTTTTCTATAACATTTCTTAAGTTAGAAGCGGTTAACTGTACATTGGTTAAATTTAAATCGATATTTGGGTTCGCCTGCAGTTGTACAAAGGCAAATTTTCCGTCTTTTATGGTTAATTGATTAATATCGATTGGCACCAGATCAGTTAAGGCTTTGGTCCAATCTTCCGTATCTGCTACTGTGGTGGTGTCTTGTTGTTGATCTTCAAAAACGTAAATAATCGTAGGTTGCTGCATTTCAATTTCACTAACGATTCTACCTTTGAACAAAGCATTCCATTCAACAGAGATATCGGTTTTCTTAAAATCTAAAAAAGGTATTTCAGTATTACCCTCAACAGTATTTAGAAACATACCGTGTATAGTATATGCTCCTCTGATTAACGAAATATCGATATCTTCAACATGACCATAATAACCAGGTATATCTGCAAGAACTTTATTAACATAATCTTTTACAAGATAGGGGAGAGACAAACGAATAATAATAACAAGTAATATGAATACTACCGGTAATACATATCTTTTCTTCTTGTAGCGTTTTCTCTTTACTTTGCTCATACTATTCACTTTAATATCCAACGACCAGAATATAAGGCAATGAAATGAGAAGTATAGATTTATGGGGTGATTGAGATAAAAGTTTTAATATTAGAATTAAAAAAGGTGCAACCCGCTAATAAATACTAATTATAAGAATTTGCTTTTCAGTTCTTTAGTAGGAACCATACAAGCCTCTTTTTTACCGTACCATTTGTACCTATTTGCGGCAATAAAATCATATACGATATTCCTAAATGACTCGGGAAGCCAAAGTAAAATGGATGAAATTGTGCGAAGTCCTTTCAGATCTTTCCCTATTTCCAGCGCAGCGGTAGATTTTGTGTAATAGGCTATATTGGGTTCAATAAGAATGATGGAATCGATTTCATTAGTATCGATATTTCGCTCGGCCAATAACCTTTCGCCAGTTTCACTTTGAATAGCAGCGTATCTAAAAACATCATTTTCATCTCGCTTTATAGCAAATTGAACACTACTGTTGCATAGGTTGCAAACACCATCAAAAAGAATGATTTTTTTATTTGAATTCACATTGTAAAATTAAAACAATTTTTAATCAACAACTCATAACATTTTTATAATAAAATTGCGATTATTATTCCAAAATTAAATGACAATGACTACTAAAAGTAGTTTTAAAAATCCAAAATAATCGTATACGATTATTTGTAACTAGCTGAAATATAGCGTTATTTCTTCTTTTGAACCATTTCTAGTTGGTCTATACTAACATTGGTAGTAAATATGCCATAGTTGACAATAGCTTTCCCTTTTTCAAGCGAATCTATACTGCCTACAGCTTTACCATCTAACATACGAACGCGGTCACCAATTTTAAAAACAGGTCTAGGTTTATTCTTTTCCTTGAAAATGGCTTTCTTCTTTTCAACCTTCTTCTTCTCACGAATAACCTTTACTTCTTTTTGAACTTCTTGAGCCACCTTTGCTTTTTTAGCTCGCTCAGCCTTGGCTTGATTTGCAGATTTCTTCTTTCGCTTGCTATTTTCGGTTTCAACGATTCTCAATAATTCTGAAACCAAAGGTCTTTTTTTGTTATCCTGAAAATATTTATCTGCGGCAACATTCACTTTATTGCCCAGTTGAATCATACGCTGGTCATGATCATAAAGTTCTTGGTAATTTTCGAGTTTAGATTTTATTTTAGCATTTAGCTTTTCCAATCTTTCGTTCTCTTCCCTGGCCTTGTTTTCTTCCTCTTTTAACCTTGAGCCCGTTTGTGCCATTTTACTACGTTCTTTTTGCAGTTTGGCAATAGTAGCATCGAACCTCACTTTGCCGCGCTCTATTTTCTTTTTGGCTTTGTTAATGAGAGAATAGGGAATGCCGTTCTTTTGGGCCACCTCAAATGTAAACGAACTACCTGCTTGTCCTAAAATCAATTGAAAGGTAGGTTCTAGTGTTTTACCATCAAAAAGCATGTTTGCATTGGTTACGTGCGGTAATTCGTTGGCCAGTGCTTTTAAGTTAGCGTAATGAGTTGTGATTACGCCGTATGAGCCTCTTTCGTAGAATACTTCCAAGAAAGCCTCGGCAAGGGCACCGCCTAATTCTGGATCACTTCCAGTACCAAATTCGTCGATAAGGAATAAAGTGTTATTATCGCAACGCTTTAAGAATTGGTTCATGTTCTTTAAGCGGTAACTGTATGTACTTAAATGATTTTCAATACTTTGGTTGTCTCCAATATCCGTTAGAATCTTTTTGAAAAAGCAAACTTCACTTCTCTCATGAACGGGAATCAGCATTCCGCTTTGAAGCATAACTTGAAGTAGACCAATAGTTTTTAATGTAATACTCTTACCGCCTGCATTAGGACCGGAAATGACTATGATTCTATTTTCGTCATGCAGTTCAATTGTTTGCGGATAGGTCTTTTCACCTTTGCGCTTATTATTTAAAAAAAGCAATGGATGAAATGCATCTCGCAAAAACAATCTATTGTCAGAATTGATTTTTGGCAATAGGGCGTTAATATCTTCTGCGTACTTTGCTTTTGCGGCAATTACGTCTACTTGAGTTAAATAATTCTGATAGTCGCTTAAAAGCGCTCTAAACGGTCTTATTTGGTTCGTTAATTGTTTAAGTATGCGCTGTACCTCTTCTTTTTCCTCAAATTCCAGATTATTGAGTTCGCGGCTGTATTTTAGAGCGGCTTCAGGTTCAATGTAGACGATGCTCCCGGTTTTAGAAGTACCCATTACGGCACCCTTCACTTTCTTGCGATACATTGCCTTAACCGCTAAAACTCGTCTATTTTCCACTACAGACTCCCTAATTTCATCTAAATAATCTGATGATTGGTAGGTGTTCAATGCAGAGCCGAAGCTTTGGCTTATTTTTCCACGAACGGCATTAATTTGCCTTCTAATGACAAATAACTCGTTAGATGCATTATCCTTGACCTCTCCGAACCGATCGATAACATTATTGATCAATATGGGAATTTCGGTATTCTGTTCCAATGCTATGGCAAAATCATATAAAAGCGGATAGTACTCTTTAAATTTTTTAAAGAATTTCTGATGTTGAACAACTGTGGTACATATGCTTGCAATTCTTTTGAATCCTTGTAACTCTAGCGTTGTGTTTTCAATTTTAAGCAGTTTCAGGTCGGCATTAATAGCGTCGAAACCATGATTTGGAATTCGGTTTTCACTAATTAGCGATGATAAATATTCTGCTGTTTTGCCTAGTTCTACTTTAATGACCTCGCCAGTAATAAACGGAGCGATTTCCAATGCCGATTGTTTACCTAGTTCAGTATGGCAACGCGCAGAAATTTGTTGTAATACAGAAGGAAATTCTAAATCTTGTAATGTTTTCGTATGTATGTTTGCCACGTTCTATTTGAATGAATTGCAAAGGTACGCATTGACAATGAAATTTTATAAACTTGAATATGCTGAACTCAGTGGAAGTTGGGCGATATTGAATAGGCATTGATTTACGACAAGGTTAATAGTAACTTTGATTTTAAATCGGTTTAAGAGAAAAGCTATGGATATAGAATTGGATAAAAGTTGGAAAAATCAATTGGGGCAAGAATTTGATAAGCCTTATTTTAAAAACTTGATGCAATTCGTGCAAAAAGAATATGACCAATACACGTGTTATCCTAAATTCTCCGATATTTTTTCAGCTTTTAATTATTGCGCTTTTCCGGATACCAAAGTAGTAATTATTGGTCAAGACCCTTATCATGGTCCTGAACAGGCGAATGGATTGTGTTTTTCTGTAAAAGACGGTATAAAGCATCCACCTTCGTTAGTAAACATTTTTAAGGAGATTGAAAGCGATTTAAATATTCCCTATCCTGAAAGCGGAAATCTAGAGCGATGGGCCGAACAAGGTGTTTTGCTATTAAATGCTACGCTTACGGTTAGGGCGCATGAAGCAGGAAGCCATCAAAAACAAGGTTGGGAGATTTTTACCGATGCAGTTATTTCAAAACTCTCAGAAAATAGCGAAAAAATCGTTTTTATGTTGTGGGGAGGCTTTGCAAAGAAGAAAATGAAACTTATAGATGCAGAAAAACATGTTATATTGTCAACAGGTCACCCTTCACCATTAAGTGCCAATCGTGGATATTGGTTTGGAAACCAACATTTTTCGTCGTGTAATAAAATATTGGATGATGTATACAATAAAAGCATAACTTGGTAAGTTAGATATTTATTAGACTTTGATTGTACTTTGGGATACAATTTTGGGTTTCTAACTTAATAACAACTCATTATGAATAATTTAGACAGGTTAAATACCATTTTGTTGGTAGATGATGACGATGCGAGCAACTTCTTACATTCCATCTTTATTAATAAATTGGATATGGATGTAAACATCAATTCTGCGTTAAATGGCCAAGAAGCCATAGATTTCATTCTCGGTAAAGGTCAAGAGCAATTAGAATTGCCATGTATGGTCATGTTGGATTTGAGAATGCCAGTTATGGATGGTTGGCAGTTTATGGATGCTTACGAGGATCTTGTACCTAAAAAATTAAAAGAGCAAATCACGATAGTTCTAGTTACCATAAGTGATAACAAAGAAGATAAAGAGCGCGCGATTGCCAATAAGTACATTGCCGATTTTGCTCAAAAACCTCTTTCCGATGATACGTTTAAAGCATTAATTCAAAAACATTTTAGCTTAGCGGCAATCTAGTTTACTTTAATATTTCTGATACGGGAACTATTTTGTCTATTAAATTTAGTTCCTTTAAAGTATGCTGAACTCTTTTCAAGGTATTTTCCGGTAGTTGCTTTTGGCTCCATTGCGTAAGTTGCAACCATTCTTGTATATCCTCTAACTTTTGATGATATCTATTGGCTAAAGTAGCATCTATTCTAGGTATTTGTTTGAACTCAACGGTATACATGTTAATGATTTCAAGTATATGATTCAATATACTTTCGTTTTCTTTTAAAAATGAATCAGTACCTACCAAAACGAAACAAGGCCATGGTGTAGGGCAATTACCTAAATGTTTAAAAACACCACTATCTACCAATGGTTTAGTGGTAAAACGTTCCCACATAAAATAATCGGCACTACCAGAAGATAGACTTTGAACAGCGCCGTCTAAATTGTTCACCAATTCGAATTTCAACTTTTTTGTATCCCAACCCATCTCTGTGGCTTGAACGTAAGACATAAGGTGGCTTCCGCTACCATAACGACTAATAGCAGCCGTAGTATCCTTTAAATCGGTTAGCGCAGTAAAAGGGCTTTTAGCATCTACATGAATACCCCAAAGAAGGGGAGAGGCAATATATTCTTGAATAATTTTCACTTCATTGCCTTCAGTGATGCTTTTTACAATGCCTTCGGTCAAGATGATTGCAAGGTCGGTATCCTTATTTTTAAGCATTTCACTCATTCTACCTGTACCTTCGGGTATTTCAGTCCATTCTAAATTAATTCCTCTTTCTTCAAAAGCCCCTTCTTCGATAGCCAAGTGCCAAGGAAGATTAAAATGTTCTGGTACACCTATAATTCTAACGGTTTTCATTTAGTTTGTTTTTAAGGTAATCGTAAATGGCATATTGAGAGCGTATACTTTCTTCATTGGGTAATTGCGCTACTTTTGTATTGGTGTTTTCTAAGTCTAATACACGAGCTTTTTGGTTATCATATAGCTGCAAGGTTAAAATGTGCTTTAATTCCTTAAAAATATCTGAATCTAGAATAGGTGTTAAAACCTCAATTCTTCGGTCTAGGTTACGGGTCATCCAGTCTGCAGAACCAATATACATTAATTCATCGCCTCCATTTTCGAACAGGTAAATTCTGCCGTGTTCCAAATAGCGATCTACAATACTAGTGATGTAAACATTATCTTTCATACCCTCACTAGGATCATCATTAGCGGTCAAATAGCAACAGAATCCCCTAACGATCAGTCTAACTTTTACACCGGCATTAACGGCTCTGTACAATGCCCTGATCATATCAGAATCCTCAAGGCTGTTCATTTTTGCGGTAATGGCTGCTTTTTTGCCTTCTCGTGCAGCATTGATTTCGTTTTGAATTAGATTTAAAAATGTAATTCTGGTGGTAAAAGGAGAAACCAATAAACGTTTTAGCTTTGGAACTATGATTTTTCGCTCCAAAACCTGAAAAACCTGCCCTAAATCTTTTGTTATTTTTTTGTTGGCGGTGAATAGCCCGTGATCACAATATATTTTGGAAGTTTTAGCATTGAAATTACCAGTACCTATGTATGCGTATCGTTTTACTTTGTCATCTTCATTTCTGAAAATCATTGCAATTTTAGAATGCACTTTTACTTGAGGTATACTAAAAATGACTTTGGCTCCTTTTTCCTCAAAAATGCGTCCCCATTTTATATTATTTGCTTCGTCAAACCTAGCCTGGGCTTCTACAAATAAAGTAACCTCTTTATTATTATCCAATGCGGTTAAAATAGCATCTGCTAGCGTAGAGGTTTTTGCAATACGGTAGATAGTCATTTTAATAGTGGTGACCATAGGGTCTGTAGCTGCTGCGGTCAAGAAATCTTCCACTACCTTAAAATCTTGATATGGAAAATGTACCAATTGGTCTTTTGCAGCTATGCAATCAAAGATATTTTCGGTTGTAGATAAATTTGGATGTGATAAAGCTGGTTTATCCTGATATTGTAAATGTTCCGTTCCTTCCGGAAGTGGAAAAGAAAAGAAATCAGACAAATTATGATATGCTCCACCGGGCGATAAATCAACGGTTCCCAATTTAAAATCCTTCTTCAATGATTCTAGCAACCAATTTGGCATTGCTTCGTCATAAAGTAAACGCGTTGCTTGTCCGTATAAACGTTTATCTAGCGAATTATAGATTTTTTCGACTAATTCTACATCAGAATAGTCATCTTCTAAATAGAGTTCAGCATCCCTTGAAAGTTTAATAGAATAGCAACCAACAATTTCCTTTTGAGGTATTAATTTTTGAATATTCAATCGAATGGCGTCATCTAAATAGCAAAATTGGTGTCCGGCTCCAGGTAAACTTATAAATCTGTCTTGATCTTGGGTTGGTATCTCAACAATACTATATTCTTGATTAGGGTGAGCAACCGCTAAATAAAGGGCTCCATCGGTTAATTCTAAGTTTTCTTTGTGGACCGCACAAAATTCTTCTATACGTTCATCAAATAATGATTTTAAGAATTGCTTTTGTTCGTTGGTAAAGTTAGAGAGGTTGCGAACATATATATGATGTGTTTCCAATTCAGCAAGTGTAGCTTTGATTACATTACCAAATTCTATTTGCTGCTCATTAATTGTTTTAAGTATATGCTGTAACGTGGTGTTGGCCTTGAACATTAGTTTCTTGCGAAACTTTTTATCCAAATGCTTAATTTGACGCAACTGCGAAACACGAACTTTAAAATACTCATCTAAATTGGATGAAAAAATTGCTAGAAATTTAAGTCGCTCCAATAATGGCGTGTCGGTACTTTTTGCTTCAAGCAAAACACGTTCATTAAAATAAAGCCAATTTATGTCTCTATGCTTAAAGTTGTCTTTTTTCATGATAAGGTTTGCGTAAAAATAAGAAGTACAATATCAAAATATTGTAAAAGTATGTTAAGCCAATCGGTTCAAGCAAAATTCTATTAACCTATCAACCGATTCTGTAGGTGTAACTGAAAATTCTCCTGTTGATCTATTGGCTAAAATACAATTCATAGAAACCGCCTCATGACCTAAGAGTTGAGCCAAGGCATAGATACCTGAAGTTTCCATTTCTAGGTTGGTTAATTGGAGCTCTTTGAATTTGAAGGTCGATAACTTCTCCATTAATTCCATTTGGCTAGGCTTAATTCTTAATTGGCGTTGTTGTGGACCGTAGAACCCTGTATTTGTTGCCGTGAAACCTAATCGTATACGATTATCGCTAAACAATTTACCAAGTTTTTCTGAGTAAGAGAGTACGTATGGTCTCGCTTTATAAGAATTCCAAGAGGTATGTGCGATAAATTCATCTTCTATATCTGGAAAGTTGATTTTATCATGCTCATAAAAGTGCAATAAGCCATCAAATCCAATAGAATACTTACTAATCAAAAAAGAATCTATGGGAATATCTGGTTGTATGGCACCCGTTGTACCGATTCTAATGATATCTAAAGAAGTGTGTTTTTCTTTAAGCGTTCTAGATTGAAAATCTATATTTACTAGGGCGTCTAATTCGTTTAAAACGATATCGATATTGTCCGTGCCAATCCCCGTAGAAATTACCGATATACGTTTACCATTTAAATGACCGGTATGGGTATGAAACTCACGCTTTCCTTTCTTTACTTCAATAGTATCAAAATGTTGAGATACCTGATGAACCCTATCTGGGTCACCTACAGTAATGATAGTGTTTGCAATATCTTCTGGTAGTAAGTTAAGGTGGTAGATGCTGCCATCTTCGTTGATAACTAGCTCAGCAGGCTTTAGTTGCATGCTTATAATTTTAAGATTCGGTTAGTATTGGTATTGTAAAGGAAATTGTACTTTAAAGCACCCCCTAAATACACGTCGTTGTCTTGAATACAAGAATAATAGCTGGTTTGACCATCTAAAATCTCCTTTCCTTTTTTAGAAAGACGAACAGGGTTAAGACTTGTAATTAACGGTTTCAGCCTTGTTATTGCACGGTCATATTGTGTGTTAGAAAAACCGAGGTTACCCTGGTTTTTAAGTATAACATCCATGTATTCCGTTTTTGATTTTGGTTTCCTGTCAATTGCAAGTTGTAAAATGGTATTCTCCATTTCATTTAAACCGTTGTTGATGCTAGGGAAACGTTTTAAATGAGTCTTAACGGCATCACCTAGGTAATCAAATTGATAATTTTCAAAGTCCGTTAAGTTTTCTAAACGAATAGGATTGTTGCTGCAATACAATTGCCATACATAATCTGCGTACTCCGTATCATCTTGCGATAATATTTTCTTGTTTTTATATAAGCCTAATAATTGTTCGTCTGAAAGCTCATTAAGACTATATAATTTGTCGGTTTCATCTTCTTTACCGCTACAGACTAAAGATATTTGAGCGTATTTTCTATGCGTTAGCAACCAGCTAATTACAGCAAGCATGTTTACCTGACAAAAAAGATCATATTCGAACCAAAGTACGATGTGGTCTTGTTGTTTGTGGCTACATAACGACCTGTATTCTTTTAGGGTCTTTTCTATGAACCAAGATTTAGAAACTTTATAATTTTTATGAAGGAACTCAAAACGAGCTTTCCAAAAAGATTCCGTACCCACATTAGGTAGCGTTTGTCCTTCGCATAGCATTTCGCGCCATGTAATGACATCGCCATCTATTTTTAAATTTTGAAGACGTTCGGTGAAAACATCGCCATTGGTTATGTGCAAGAGAGAACTCATACCAGGTTTGTTTTAGGTTGTTTGTTAGATTAAAAATAATACTAATAACAACGTTATAAAATTATTTAACAGAAAGCAAATAGAAATTTTAAGGTAGAATTTTTAGATATTTAACCACCTACTCGCTTAACAGAAAAGCCTTTATCTTTCAGTATTGCCATAATTTTATCCCTATAATCGCCCTGAATAATAATTTTATTATCCTTAAAACTGCCTCCTACACTAAGTTTGGTCTTCAATTCTTTGGCTAGTTTCTTAAAATCTTCATCGGCGCCGTTGTATCCTTCTAAAATAGTTATCGGTTTGCCTTTACGTTTTTCATACTTGCATATAATAGGGTCATCTTGAAGCCAAATAGGGTTATCCGTTGATTTTTCAACGGGAATTTCCTCAGACTCATGATTGGGAAATAAGTTCTTTAACTGGTCTTTAAGATCCATAATAATTACTTTTT
Source organism: Maribacter sp. (assembly GCA_020629285.1). GTDB lineage: Bacteria > Bacteroidota > Bacteroidia > Flavobacteriales > Flavobacteriaceae > Maribacter. Next base: position 213,069 of record JAHDDP010000007.1, on the reverse strand, counting down.
AATTAACCCAAGGTCTATTAATCTTTCATGCAAAAATTCGCCAGCTGTAATATCTTCGTACAACTTCGAGTGGTCTTCGTCAATGCAGTTGTCCAGGCAATTTAAAGGCATCTCACTAACAGGGTGCATGAAAAATGGAACTGAATATCGAGATGTGCCCCATAGTTCTCTTGGCGGATTCACTACTTGATGTATGGTAGACAAAAGTTTGTTGTTCGTAAGACGAGAAAGCATGTCGCCAACGTTGATCATTAATTGATCTGGTCTAGCAATGGCATCGACCCATTCTCCGTCATGGTTTTGTACCTGCAATCCTTTTCCATGCGCGCCCATCAATAGTGTTATAAGATTAATATCTCCGTGCGCTGCGGCTCTTACTGCGTTTTTAGGTTCAGATGTAATTGGTGGATAATGTATAGGTCGCAAGATTGAATTTCCATTTTTAATGAAATCATCGAAATAAAATTCATCTAAATTTAAATGCAAAGCCAAAGCCCTTAAAACGTATCTAGCGGTTTTCTCTAGTCTTTTGTAAGTTTCTTTTCCTACTTCGTTGAATTTTGGAAGTTCTTTTACTATGACGTTTGCAGGATATTCCTTTTCTAGTTCGTCATTATCTTCTACATATTGTCCAAAATGCCAAAACTCTTTTAAATCGCCTTCTTTTCTACCTTTGGCGTGCTCCTTACCAAATGAAGTATAACCGCGTTGCCCACCAATACCTTCTATTTCATATCCATCCTTTACATCACTCGGTAAATCAAAGAATTCCTTAATTTCTGAATATAGGGTATCCACAAATTCCTCGGATAAAAAATGTCCGCTTAATGCTACGAATCCTATATCTTCAAATGCTTTTCCAATTTCATCAATAAACTTTTGTTTTCTTTTTGGGTCTTCCGAAAGAAAATCCGTCAAATCAACACTAGGTACTAAACTCATACTTTAAAAGATTTTACGTAAAATTAATAATTATTGTCCATTTATAAGCGTTGTTATAATCGATACTTGCTATAAGCATTTTTGTTACATTTATATTTTAATAGCATAAACTGACCAGATTAATGGATTACACCGATTTTAAAGTAGCTCAAGATGTTAAGTTAACACTTTATAAATCAATGCTTAAACCTCGTATGATCGAGGAGAAAATGTTGATTTTACTACGTCAAGGCAAGGTTTCTAAATGGTTTAGTGGCATTGGTCAAGAAGCAATTTCCATTGGTGTTACTTCTGCCTTAAGTAGTGAGGAATACATACTTCCCATGCATAGAAACCTCGGAGTTTTTACTACAAGAGAGATTCCGTTGTATAGATTATTCGCGCAATGGCAGGGAAAGGCGAGCGGATTCACCCAAGGGCGAGATCGTAGTTTTCATTTTGGCACACAAGATTTTAAGATTATAGGGATGATATCACATTTAGGTCCGCAATTAGGGGTGGCAGATGGTATAGCACTTGCACATAAATTAAAAAAGGAAAAGAAGGTAACCGCTGTATTTACAGGGGAAGGAGGAACCAGCGAAGGAGATTTTCATGAAGCGCTGAATGTGGCCTCTGTGTGGGATTTACCCGTGCTTTTCTGTGTGGAGAATAATGGCTATGGATTATCAACTCCTGTAGAAGAGCAATTTCGTTGTAAAAATATTGCGGATAAAGGTGTCGCTTACGGAATGGAATCCCATATCATTGACGGTAATAATGTCCTAGAAGTTTTCTTTAAAGTCTCTCATTTGGTAAGGGATATGAGAATAAATCCAAGACCGGTGTTGTTAGAATTTAAAACTTTTCGCATGCGAGGGCATGAAGAAGCAAGCGGAACAAAATATGTACCTCAAGAGCTTTTAGATACTTGGGCAGAGAAAGATCCCTTAGAGAATTATACCCAATATCTTATTGACGAGAAGTTGTTGACTGAAGAAAGTATAGCCAATTACAAGGCAGATATTCAGGCTGAAATAGATGAACATCTAAGAATAGCCTTTAGTGAAGATACGATTACACCTAATGAAAGTAAAGAATTAAGTGAGGTATATCAAAAATTTGATTTAAAAGAAATTAGACCAAGTAGATTTGTAACCAATATTCGTCTAGTCGATGCTATTTCTGAAGGGTTGCGACAGTCTATGAAGAAATTTGACAATCTTGTCATCATGGGGCAAGACGTTGCAGAATATGGTGGTGTATTTAAAATAACCGACGGTTTTGTAAATGACTTTGGCAAAGAGCGCGTACGTAATACACCCATCTGTGAGTCGGCAATTGTATCGGCAGCTATGGGATTATCCATTAACGGAATGAAGGCGGTTGTGGAGATGCAATTTGCAGATTTTGCAAGTAGCGGATTTAACCCTATAGTTAATTATTTAGCGAAGAGTCATTACCGTTGGGGCGAAAAAGCGGATGTTGTAATTAGAATGCCTTGTGGTGGTGGTGTTGCTGCCGGACCATTTCATTCACAAACAAATGAAGCGTGGTTCACTAAAACTCCCGGTTTAAAAGTAGTCTATCCTGCATTTCCTTATGATGCAAAGGGTTTATTGACCACTGCAATAGAAGATCCGAATCCTGTTCTGTTTTTTGAGCACAAGGCATTGTACAGAAGTATCTATCAAGAAGTCCCTGTAGATTACTATACGTTACCATTAGGTAAGGCAAGTCTTTTAAAACAAGGTGATCAGGTTAGCATTGTAACCTATGGTGCTGGTGTGCATTGGGCATTAGAAGCTTTGGAGAATAATCCAGAAATACGAGCAGACCTTTTAGATTTAAGAACCTTACAGCCTTTGGATACCAAAGCTATTTATGATTCAGTCGTAAGAACAGGAAAATTGATTATTCTTCAAGAAGATAGCTTGTTTGGTGGTATTGCCAGTGATATTTCTGCTATGGTAATGGAAAATTGCTTCGAGTATTTAGATGGACCCATTAAAAGAGTAGGTAGTTTGGAAACTCCTATTCCTTTTGATGCTAACTTAGAACAGCAATACCTTGCCAAGTCTAGATTTGAATCTGATTTGAAGGAACTGATTGCTTACTGATGAAGTCAACTAAGCACTTCATATTCTTATAGGTCGTAAACCGGTCAACAATTTTGTTGAAAGAGGTAATGAGTAGCATTGTTTAGAGGCATCTTTGCCATGTTATTGGTCGAAAATTTAATATTTCATAGTCCAGTAAAATACATTAAACGTATAAAGATTAAACCTAAACAATTTTATTTATGAAAAAAATAATTTTACTTTTTGCAACGGTGCTTTTGGCATTTTCATGTTCAGTGTCTAAAGACGCTAGAGCAAAACGCAACCTATTAAGCGGCACATGGGCATTGAACAATGTTTCTTTTGAAGGGAATGCTGGTAATGTAAAAGCGGTATTATTCAATGATGTGGAGGATATTTGCTTAGAAGGCAGCGAGTGGTTCTTTCGTGATAACAATAGTACGGGTCGTTATACAATTGCCCCATCAACATTTTGTACCGGTGGAGATCGTTATATAAGATGGTCAGTCGTAGAGCGTGAAGAAAACTACACCAGTCAATTGCAGTTTAAATTTATAAATGCAAAAAATCAGGATATTTCTGGAGGTGCGGGTTACCGATTGAATATTGAAAACCTAACCGAAAATGCTATGACCTTAAAATCTAATGTCATGGTAGAAGGCACTCCGGTAAATGTCGTTTACGAATTCAGTAAAAAATAAACCTACTTAACATTTAAAATAAACATATGAAAACAATGATATTACGTAGAACTAGTTACTTTCTTGCTCTTGCTTTGGTCATGAGCTGTAGTACAGTAAAAAACGCAAATAAAACACAAAAAGGAGCCGTCATCGGTGCATCGGGAGGAGCAGTTATCGGTGGGGTATTGGGTAACAATGTAGGTAGCGGAAATAATACCGCACTTGGTGCTATTTTAGGAGCCGCAATAGGTGGTGCTGCAGGTGGTTACATTGGTAATAGAATGGACCGCCAAGCAGAGCGCATTGAAGAAGAAATTCCTGGCGCGGAAGTAAAACGTGTGGGTGAAGGTATTAATGTTACTTTTAATGAAGATGCCGGTGTATATTTTGATACCAACAAAAGTAATGTACAAGGTACATCAGCAACTACTTTAAATAAATTGGTAGGTATATTCAAGGAATATCCAAAATCAAATATTTTAGTAGAAGGTCATACGGATAGTGCCGGTGCAGATGAGTATAATTTAAACTTGTCAAAGCAAAGAGCCGAATCTGTAACGAACTATTTGGTTAGTCAAGGTATAGACGCAAGCCGTTTTGATACAAAATGGTATGGAGAAGCACAACCTGTAGGAGATAATACAACTACTGAAGGTAAAGCAAAGAACAGACGTGTTGAGTTGGCTATTGTTGCTAGTGAGTCTTTAAAACAAGAAGCACAGACACAAACTAACTAAGAAGCATAAATTTAGTATTGAGTTAAAATTAAAGCCCTGCATTTGCAGGGCTTTTTTGTTTTTGGTGTAACTTCCATGCAGTGAAAGAGCATGGCATACTAATTATTGGAGGTGGATTGGCAGGGTTGACTGCTGCTATTCATTTGGCTTTAGAGGGATTGAATGTCGCCGTTATTGAAATGCAGCAATATCCACATCATAAGGTTTGCGGTGAATATGTTTCTAAAGAAATTGAACCGTATTTAAAACGATTAGGAGTTGACTTAAAGGCTAAAGGGGCTAAAGATATTTCACAATTTCAAATAAGTACAGCAGACGGATATATTGCCGAGACCGATTTACCCTTGGGCGGATTTGGTATAAGTAGATATGTGCTTGATCAATTGTTGTACATAAGAGCACAGGAACTTGGTGTACGGTTTTATTTTGAAAAAGTGATTGAAACAGTTTTCAAAGAAGACGTTTTTACCATCAAAACGAAGTCTGGATGTTATTGTTCTAAAATAGCCATAGGTGCTTATGGTAAACGATCGGTCTTAGATAAGAATTTAGATAGGGCTTTCAGTAAGAAAAAGCAATCATGGTTAGCTGTTAAGGCACATTATGAACTAGAAGATTTTCAGGAAGATGTAGTGGCTTTACACAATTTTAATGGTGGTTATGGCGGACTCTCAAAAACGGAATCCGGAGCGGTCAATTTTTGTTATTTAGTTAATTATGAAAGTTTTAAAGAATACAAGGATATTCAAAGTTTCAATACCGCTGTGGTTGCAGAAAATCCATTTTTAAAAGAGTTTCTGTCAAATGCAATTCCTGTTTTTGAGAAACCTATGACCATTGCTCAAATAGCATTTGACGAAAAAGATAATGTGGTAGATCACATGCTAATGTGTGGTGATACGGCAGGGCTTATACATCCACTTTGTGGTAATGGTATGGCCATGGCTATTCATAGTGCAAAAATAGCTTCAGAGTTGATTTTAAAATATGTTAACGAATCTGGTTATAATCGCAATGAATTGGAAATGGATTATAAAAAGGCTTGGTCAAAAGCTTTTGGTAAGCGTTTGTGGTTCGGTAGAAAATTACAGAGCATTTTAATGAATAAAAGATTAGTATCCTTGGGAATTAAATCCGTCGGAAAATCGAAATCATTATTGAAGTTTATTATTTCTAAAACCCATGGAGAACTAATATCGTAATGGTAGATTTTACACAAAGAAGTAGTGAAGTGGAGATTATGGATACCTTTTCAGGTACCACTGATGAGTTGAAAACGATACTACAAGACATTAATAGGGTAAATAAGTTGCTTGGGGGCTATAATATTACCTTAGATGCTGTATTTGAGTTACTTGAAAAGAAAGGTAAAGAATCGTATACGATTTTAGACATGGGTTGTGCGGAAGGAACTATGCTTAGAAAGCTAGCTATAAAAGCAAGAAAGCGGAATGTAACCCTTAAGTTGATTGGTGTAGATTTTAATGAACAGGGTTTACAATTAGCAAAGCAATATTCGGCTGATTACCCTGAAATTAGTTACTTGAATACCGACATCTTAAGTGCTGATTTTTCTAGATGGGATGTTGATGTGGTAATGACGACTTTGACCTTGCATCATTTTTCGGATGAAGGCGTAATTAAGTTTGTGAATCGGTTTGTGGTAATCGCAAAACTAGGGGTGGTCATAAATGATTTGGAACGTAGTCCCGTTGCCTATTATTTATTTAAAGCATTCAGTTTCTTTTTCATTAAAACGAAAATTGCAAAGAAAGACGGACTGTTATCCATCCGTAGGGCATTTAAAAAAGAAGAATTACAGCATTTTGCTACCCAGGTTACCAATGCATCTCATATCATTAAATGGAAATGGGCTTTTAGATATGTATGGATTTTAAAAAAGAAATAGGTAGATTGAAGATTAAGAATAACTATGAATCATACAAGAATTGTTAGTGTTACCAAAGAACTGCCACCGTATTCTAGAGATACCAAGGATATTATACCACTTGTAGAATTCTGGCTAAGCGGACAAGAGGAGCGTTTCTCTAGAAAAGTCGTAAAGATTTTTGAGGGTGCTGCTGTAGATAAGCGCTATTCTATTATGCCACCTGAAGACGTATTCATAACGACTTCCTTTGAAGATAAAAACAAAATTTACAGTAAGGAAGCTAAGCGCATGGGTGCTAATTTACTCAGAAACGCATTAAAGAAAAGTGATTGGGATGCTTCTTCCATTGATTATATAATTACGGTAAGTTGTACGGGTATTATGATTCCGTCCTTAGATGCCTATTTAATAAACGAATTGGGAATGCGGCAAGATGTGGTAAGGCTTCCTGTAACAGAGATGGGTTGCGCAGCTGGAGTATCAGGACTTATTTATGCCCATAACTTCTTAAAATCAAATCCAGGTAAGCGTATTGCATTGGTCTCTGTTGAGAGTCCCACAGCAACATTTCAGTTACAAGACTATTCAATGGCAAATATGGTAAGTGCCGCTATTTTTGGTGATGGTGCAGCCTGCGTGTTGTTGTCATCTGAAGAAGATGCTGTAGGTCCCAAGATAATAGGAGAAGAAATGTATCATTTTAAGGATGCTACACAAATGATGGGGTTTGATTTAACCAATCTTGGTTTAAAAATGATTCTTGATCCGGCGGTACCAGAAACAATTTCTAATCACTTTGGGGATATTGTGCATCCGTTTTTGGAAAAGTATGGAAGTGACATCAAAAATGTGGACCATTTAATTTTTCATCCCGGAGGAAAGAAAATAGTACAAACGGTAGAATCGCTATTTGGTGCTCTAGGTAAAAATATTGATGATACCCGAGAGGTATTACGTCTTTATGGTAATATGAGCAGTGCTACTGTTTTATACGTCTTAGAGCGGTTTTTAGAAAAAGATATAGCTGCAGGTGAGCAAGGTTTGATATTGAGTTTTGGTCCCGGTTTTTCGGCACAACGGGTATTGATAGAATGGTAGATAATCAAATAACAATTATGAAAAATACCTATTGGGCTTTAATATTAGGAGGAAGTAGTGGACTTGGTCTAGCTACGGCAAAGAAATTGGCGAGTCATGGCTATCATATTATAATCATGCATCGTGATCGCCGTGCGGCAATGGATGAGATAGAAAAAGATTTCAATGAAATTCGCTCTTACGGAAATGAGTTGATTGCAATGAACGTAGATGTATTGAATGCTGATAAACGGGCAGGTATCATTTCAGATATACAGCAACAGTTACCAGAAGGACATCAGATAAAAGTGATGATTCATAGTATTGCAAAAGGAACGTTGAAGCCCATGTATTCTGAAAATAGACCAACTTTGGTCGATACCGATTTTAGAATCACTTTTGATGCTATGGCGTTGAGCTTGTACGATTGGACCAAAGCACTGACTATGGCTGATTTGTTTGCTGATGATGCTCGAATTATATCATTTACAAGTGAGGGGAATACAAAAGCATTACCAAATTACAGTGCAGTTTCAGTGGCTAAAGTAGCATTGGAGGCGTTGACCAGAAGTATTGCTTTGGAGTTTGCGCCAATGGGTATAAAGGCAAATTGCATACAAGCAGGTATTACTATGACAAAGTCTTTATCTATGATTCCCGGGTACGAGAGAATAAAAGAAAATGCATTAAAAAGAAATCCGCAGAACAGACTGACTATGCCCGAAGACGTTGCAAATGCAGTGTATTTGTTAACTATGGATGAAGCAAAATGGATTACGGGAACCGTCATAAAAGTTGATGGCGGCGAAAGTTTGATGTAATTTATATAGCTGATGAAAGAATCTTATAATTGGATATTGAATAGTTTGCCCTACACGGAACCATTTCTTTTTGTAAATGAGATTTTGCATGTAGATGATAAAGGTGCTGAGGGTACTTATAGGTTTTCGCCCGATGCAGATTTTTATAAAGGTCATTTCAAAAACAATCCTGTTACACCGGGAGTGATTTTGACTGAATGTTGTGCACAAATCGGTTTGGTATGTTTGGGTATATATCTATTAGGGAAAAAGTCTGAGATAGGGAATATGGCGATAGGTATGAGCAGCTCACAAATGGAATTTTTGCAACCCGTTTTTCCTGGTGAACGTGTTAGGGTGGTTTCGGAGTTAGTCTACTTTAGATTTCAGAAAATAAAATGTGAAGTAAAAATGTATAATGAAGACGATAAACTGGTCTGTAAAGGAGTTTTAGCGGGCATGATAGGTATAGCAAATGAATAGACGCGTTGTAATTACGGGGTTGGGCGTATGTGCGCCAAACGCTGTGGGACTTACTGATTTTACAAATGCTTTGCTAGATGGTAAAAGCGGATTACGGCATCAACCAAATTTAGAGAAGCTTGGTTTTGGTTGTCAAGTAGCGGGAGAACCTTTGGTAAAAGATAAGCTTATAGATAATTACTTTACGCCTTTAGAGCGCAGAGGGCTGAATGCAACGGGAATCGTGTATGGTGTAATCGCTGGAATGGATGCTTGGAAAGATGCCGGTTTAGAGAAAAATACAACAGATGAGCCAAGTTGGGACCGCGGAATCATTTTTGGTACAGGCATTTTAGGCGTCGATAAATTTAGGGAAGCCATTCATTTAATTGATGAGGGCAATGTGCGAAGACTAGGCAGTACTTCGGTAATACAGACCATGGCAAGTGGTATAAGTGCCTATTTAGGTGGTTTGTTAGGTTGCGGAAATCAAGTTACCACGAACTCCGCAGCATGTACCACGGGTACCGAGGGTATACTAATGGCTTATGACCGAATTAGTCAAGGGAAAGCCGAAATTATCTTGACAGGTAGTTGTAGTGATAGTGGACCGTATGTATGGGGTGGTTTTGATGCTATGCGAATTTTACCTCGCGGATATAACGACAATCCAACCAAGGCAAGTAGACCTATGAGTGCCACAGCTGGTGGATTCATACCTGGTAGTGGAGCAGGAGCACTGGTATTAGAGTCCTTGGAAAGCGCAGAAAAGCGCGGTGCCCATATATATGCAGAAGTATTGGGAGGAGAAATCAATAGTGGCGGACAAATTGGGCAAGGGTCCATGACCGCACCAAATAGTATGGCGGTGCAACGTTGCATTAGAAACGCGGTGACCAATGCGGGTATTAAATCTTCAGATATAGATGTTATTAACGGTCATTTGACCGCAACATCTAAAGACGGACTAGAAATAGAAAATTGGAGTAAAGCGTTAGGCAGAGCACATGAAGATTTTCCGTACATCAATTCATTTAAAGGTTCGGTGGGTCATTGTTTGGCTGCAGCTGGTAGTATTGAAAGTGTTGCTTCCATATTACAGTTTAAAGAGCAAGTAGTTTTTAAGAATGTAAATTGTGAAGATATTCATCCGGAGATTTCAAAGCTGATATCGGATTCTTGCATACCACGGAAAACAAAAAAGCATGCCTCTAAAGTAATCGCAAAAGCTAGTTTCGGATTCGGAGATGTAAATGCATGTGTTATATTTAAGGCATTTACCAAAGAATAATAAAAACCATAATTATACCAAATAGTATTTTTAATTGAACTTATATATGCTTAAAGAAGAAAAATACCAAAAACTGAAAGAGATTATTAAAATTTATCTTCCCGAAGACGTAGCGATTACTGACATTGAACAGGAAAGTCACTTCATGAACGATTTAAACATCAACTCTGCAAATATTGTTGACATTGTGCTTGATGTAGAAGATGCTTTCGACATCCGGCTAGAAAATGAAGACATGGAAAAAATGCAAACAGTAAATGATGCCATGGCTATAATAGATGACAAGCTAGCGGAGAAGTAATATTTGTGAGTTCTTATGGAAATCTATTCTTTATCCTTAATTAGTACAGAGGCTAGTATACCTGCAACTAATGAAACTGAGATTACGGTCAATGAAACCCATTCAGGTAAATGTATATAATGGGAGAACAACATCTTCAACCCTACAAAAGCGAGAATGACTACCAAACTGTAGTTGATATACTTAAATTTCTCTAGCATTCTTGAAATTAAAAAGTACATAGAACGCAATCCTAAAATAGCCAATATATTAGAGGTAAATACGATAAAAGGATTTGCGGTAATGGCTAGAATTGCAGGTATGCTATCCAAGGCAAAAAGTATATCGGTAAGTTCAATAACAATAAGGGCTACAAATAGGGGAGTAGCAGCATTAAGTCCCATTCTTTTTACAAAGAAATCATGACCGTGCATAGTCGTAGTAACTGGGTATATTTTTTTTATCTGCTTAAATACAAAAGAGTCTTTCGGATCAAAATCATCGTCATCACCCTTTAACATATTAAATGCGGTATAAAGCAAGAATACCCCGAATACATAAATAATCCATTCAAACTTGGTAATAAGTGCCACACCAAAGAATATCATTAAAGCCCTAAAGACAATAGCACCTAAAATTCCCCAAAATAATACGCGGTGCTGGTATAATGGCGGAATCTTAAAAGAAGAAAATATTACTGCAATAACAAAAACGTTGTCTACGCTAAGAGAAAGTTCAATAAGATACCCTGTTATATATTTTAGTACAGCATCATTAGGAGTCAGTCCCGTTGGGTTGGCAACAATCCCAGCATCAAAAACCCAATAGATTATGCCGCTGAAAGCAAAAGCCACAGTTACGAAAATAGCGGTCCAGATTCCGGCTTCTTTAGATTTTATAACATGTTCATCCTTATGAAAAACACCCAAATCCAAGGCAAGGAAAATAAGAACAAATGCAATAAAAGCGATCCAGACTATCATAGAATTTTTTTGAAGTTGCAAAGGTATTAAAAATTGACTTTAACAATTCCATTTCTTAAAAATGTTCAACTATTATAAATCAATATTTAAATATTTCTTTTTGGATGACAAATATCGAATAGATAAATCTATTTTATTAATGTAATCCTGTAATAATTTGGTCTTAAAAATTGAAGCTATAAATTGATGGTAGTACTGCTAAAATGTAGATATAAGCATTATTTTATTAATTTTAACAGGTGCTAACAAAGTGCGTAAGTTTTTTCAACATATTGATTGTCAGGTAGTTTTAAGCCTTAAAAATCTAACAAGTGTGTTCTGTCGGATAAAGCACATTTTTTACTCGATGAAGTGCAATTTTATTTTGGAATCAAGAGAAGTATAATTTTTTTGTCATAAATTTAGGGTAGAACAAGCTATTAAAATGAAAAAACTAACCATTTTTTGTGGTTTTTTGCTATGCCTTATTTTGGGTTTGCAAAAAGCTCACGCACAAGATTCCTTAAAGTTAGATGCAAGGGTAAAACAACGTATGCTGTTGAATCAGTTTGAAACTGATTATGTATTAACTGCTTCTGAAAGAATAGCTTTACGGCAAAGTCGTTTGGCACATCAATACCGAATGAAAGAAATTTTAGATTCTATTGATATATCTGATGCAAGAAGAAGGCGTTTAATTCAAGAATTGAAAAAGAATCCATTCTCAGAACGGGTGCAATCTGTAATTGCGAACCATACTGATTCGGAGGATAAGATGGAACAATAAAAAAAATGCAGTCTAATGAGACTGCATTTTTGCTTTTCTTTTTTCTAATTGTCTTTTTAAATCTTCGATAGAAGAAGCAATCGCTGCTTCAAAACTATCGGATGAAGATTGTGCGAATAGGCGAGGACCCGGTGCACTTAAACGTATGTTACATACCATACCTGAATCTGGAGAAGAGGTGTTTTCTTTCTTAAAGAAAACATCTGATCTAACGATAAAATCGAATTTATCCAATAATTTCTCTAATTTTTCAGCAGCCATTATCTCTAATCGGTTGCTTGCTTTAACATCATCGTATTCAAAATTAATATTCATAGGCTAAAAGTTTAGTTTAAGGTACTCATTTCAACAATATATTACAATTAAAAAAAACTTAATATTAATCGTTGTAAAGGTTAAGTTTTATTAACCCTTTTGTTTTTAAAACGTTAGCTAAATGGTGTTTATTTTAAAGTAAAGTTAAACTTACGAAAACGTGGTTTAAATATAATCCTATTTTCTTACCTTGAAGTAAATTCTTACAATTTTATTAAATATTGATTGCTATGGAGAATATAAAAGATAAATCTACCTGTTTAGGAAAAGTGGAACGTTGTAAAAATACTATCCACCATTTTAAAACTAGGGTAGAATCTTATTTATATGAACCAACTACAGTAGCATTATTTGAAACCAAAGCGTATTTAAAGAGTAGGATTTCGAAACTCTCTCAGGCGAATAAGTTACTTTTAGAATATTTGAAGTCCACAAATGAAATTTTACCTGAACAGTCTAAAATGGTGAATTATCATATTCGAGAAACTTCAGAACTAGAATTTGATTTTATGGAATATACCTTGAAATTCAGAAAACCAATGCAGGCAAAACAGTCCGTTTAAATACCTATTTCTTAGGTAATTGGTAAAAGATATAATTATCTCTCTATTACATGCTTGTTTATGTATCATTTTAAAATAATGTTACTAATTTAGACCTAGAACATTAATAAATTTGATATGAAAAGTTTTATGCGGCTAGCTATTTGCTGCACATTTTTCTGTACTACTTTGTCTTACGCCCAATCGAAAGATTCTACCACTACAAAGCCCAATGAAGAAGACGAAGGTCCGGTAATGTTTCAGTTCGAACCTAATTATGAAACTGCTGTAATGCTGCAAAGAGAGGCGTTAAAGCAAAAGATTAAAGCATTGGATACTTTAAATATATCTGACCGAAAACGTCAACGTATGATCAAGGCATTATATAAAGAATCTAGAACTGTTGACCTTAAGAGATCGGTTTTGGTAAATACAGAATTTGAAGAAGAAGAATATGAAGATTGAAACTTATCTTCTGGCATAGATTTCGTGGTGTAGAAAGAGAATGAACACATCGTATTTATGAAAACTCCACTTTTATTATTTAGCGTCTTTTTTTTGTTATGCAGTTGCAAGTCGTCAAAAACGATTATTAGCGATTCGCACCCAATTCATGCTTTAGTTTCATCGAAAAATTTTGAATTTACCGCTGCTTCTGCAAATCCGATGGTAACACAAGGTATGGCTGCAATTGCTAATGGCGGACTTGTTCCTCCTGGTAGCACTATTTCACGCATAGATTTAACAGGTACCGGTAATTTTTTAAAAATTGAAGGAGATAGCATTTCTGCCAATTTACCTTATTTTGGTGAGCGTCAATTTGGTGGAGGTTATGGCTCTGCTACAGGAATAGAGTTCAACGGACTTCCGGAGAATTATGTTCAAGAATTCAATACAGATAAGCAAAAGTATACCATCAGCTTTCAGATAAATAATTCATCAGACAGGTATATGGTGTACGTAGATATCTTTCCCAATTTGTCTAGTGTAGTTTCTGTGAACATGGCAAATAGAAATTCGATTCAGTATAACGGTCGTGTAAATGCTATTGATAAAGGGCAGTAACCTGTTTAAAACTAGTAATTTACCCGTGTTTTTCGTTCAATAATGTTAAGAAGTGCCCAAAAACGGAAGGTTTTACTATAATCTTCGTTTTTCCCTATTAAGAACAATACCTTTGCACTTCAATTTTGTTAAATAGTAGAATTCAATAGTATGAGTAAAGTAAAAGCAGATAGTCAAGTAAAAGTACATTACACGGGTAAACTAAGTAATGGTCAAACATTTGACAGTTCAGTAGGTAGAGAGCCATTAGATGTAAAATTAGGACAAGGTAGCTTAATACCGGGTTTTGAAAAAGGATTGCTTGATATGGAGGTTAATGATAAGAAAACTATCGTTATCGCCAAAGAAGATGCATACGGTGAAAAGCAAAAAGAGCTTTTTCAAACAGTTCAAAAATCAGATTTACCAGCAGATATGGAACCAAAAGTAGATATGGCACTTATGGCAACAAATGCAGATGGTAGCGAAAGACAATTACGTGTTGCGGAAGTAAACGATAATGACATCGTTGTAGATGCAAATCACCCATTGGCAGGTGAAGATTTAACCTTTGAATTAGAATTGGTTGAAGTTCAATAAAACGTATTGCACATTATAAGAAAAACCGCCTACAGGGCGGTTTTTTTGTTTCTAAGCCTATAGGTTTCATAGTGCTAAATGGTATATTTGAATATGCATTTAAGAACACTGATATTCCTTATTACCGCGATTGTGATTGTAGGTTGTAAAGAGAAAAAAATCACGAAGCCCCAACCTGAAAAAAAGGAAACCATTTCAGAAAAAGTGACTATTTCTACTTATGAAGATATAGAGGGTAACCCTATAGAATTAAGCGATTACAAGGGAAAGCGAGTATTGCTAAATTATTGGGCTACATGGTGTAGGCCATGTATAGAAGAAATGCCGGATATGGAAAAAGCCCAAACCATATTAGCTAATGAAAATTATGTTTTTCTATTTGCGTCTGATCAGTCCATAGAAAAGATCGTGAAGTTTAAAGAGTCACGCGGATTTCAGTTAGAATTTATAAAATTTAATGGTGTGTATGCAGAAGAAAATATAAGTGCCCTTCCAGCAACATTTATATATAATAAGTTAGGGGAGAAGGTATTGCGTTTTGATGGCGGATTGAAATGGGATAGTCCAGAAATGATTGAAAAACTTAGAGCAGTACAGTAATGCGATTAAATAGTAGTTCCGTAGTTCTTTTTGTAGTAGCTAGCTTGCTTTTGGGTTGCAAGGAAGAATCAAAAATACCAAAGGCAGAAGTGCCGGTAGCTGTAGTGCAAGAAATAAAATCTCCCGCTTCGGCATCAAGTGCATTACCACACCTAATGTCAAATAAAGATGTAGCATTACTTTCATGGGTAGAAACTTCCAATGATACTATTTCTACCATGCGATTTTCAGAATTGATTGATGGCGAGTGGCAAGAAGCACAAAATGTACTGAGTGGTACAGATTGGTTCGTGAATTGGGCAGATTACCCTATGATTACCGAAAACAATGGTAGTTTATGGTCTCATATATTAAAAAAATCTACTGAAGGCACCTATTCATATGATATAAAGATAAACGTGAAGCCTAAAGGTGCAACTGTTTGGAAAACAGACATGCCTTTACATACAGATGGTACACCTACGGAGCATGGCTTTGTAAGCATTGTGCCATATAAAAATAACTTTTTTGTGAATTGGCTAGATGGTAGAAATACAGAAGAAAATCAAGCAGGGGAGCGAGGAGCAATGACACTTAGAGCAGGTGTGGTTTCTGTAACGGGAGAACTATTGCAGGAATATGAGTTGGATGCACGAACCTGCGATTGCTGCCAGACAACTTCCGCAATAACCGATAATGGTCCTGTTGTAATCTATAGAGATCGCTCAGATAATGAAATTCGAGATATTAATATTATCCGTCAAGTGGGAGGGGAGTGGACTGCACCCAAAGTAATTCATGAAGATGATTGGCAGATAAAAGGCTGCCCGGTCAACGGACCTAAAGTTGATGCTTTGGGGAATAATTTGGTAGTAGCATGGTTTACCGGAGCATCAAAAAAACAAAAAGTACAAATTGCTTTTTCTTCGGATGGTGGAGCCGAATTTACAAAACCGATCATAGTTGCGGAAGGCGCTATTATGGGTCGGGTAGATGTACTATGGATGGATGAAGACCAAGCTGTTGTTAGTTGGATGGAAGCCAATGACAAAACCGCATTATTCAAAGCAATGATTATACATAAAGACGGCACAACTTCCAAGAAACAATTGATTGCTGAAATGGCAGATTCCCGTAAATCCGGATTTCCTCAAATGGAAATGGTGGAGGAAACCCTATATTTCGCTTGGACCGAGCAAGTGGGCTCAGTTACACAAGTACGTACCGCAAAGATGTCTATTGATGCGTTTTCGTTTAATTAACCGATAATAATTCAATGTCAAAAATTAAAACCGATCCACCAGGTATACCGTTGAAATCAAAACTACCATAACCTAAGTGAGCAGGTATCAGTAACACGCCGCTACCACCTTCGTTAAATAGTTGTATACCTTCTGTCCAACCTGCAATAACCTTATTAAGGTCAGTGTTAAAGCCGTTATTATTTTGGTCAAAAACAGTACCGTCCAAAAAGTAACCTTTATAGGCTACCGTAACATTTGCGGTTCCTGATGCAGGTTTAGGCCCATCCCCTAAATTCTCGATAATATAATGTAAGCCAGAGGCTGTAGTTTCAGAATTTAATTCATTTGCGGTCAAATATTCGTTAATTTCCTTCTCGTTTATTTCGGTATAATCAACGGGTTCCGTCGTTACAGGATCATTGTCGTTAGAAAGGCAAGAAACCATTGTAATGGCCATAAAAAGTAACGCAATATATTTCATGATAAGAATTTTTGAAAAGTTAGTGTAATGAATGATGGTAAATGGAATTACAATCTTTTTTTAAAGGGTATAGATTAAGCGATAAAGGTATTTACAGAAAAGCGAACACTACAATTCTTGTACAGGTATTTTTGAAACTTTATGGCTTGAGATTGTGATTCAAATATAACAGCTTCCGTAATACTGTTCGCTAAAACAAGATGCCCAATAAGGTACTCAACGTAGTAAGTATTGTTTTCGGATAAGAGCACAAAGTTAGGTTTGGTCGTCACGTTTATTATTTTACGATACTAAAATAAAGCATTTATTTAAGTGATCCTAATTTTTTTAAAATTCCTTGTAAAATGGGTATTATATTAGGGTTGGATCGGTAAGTTTTCTATATGATATGTAATACCCATTGCCTCATATGCAGCTGGTATAAAAAAATAAAATTAAGATAGTTTTTAATTTTTGGCATTATAATTGCAACTTCACAAGTAATTATTAATATCAAATTATATTACATTTATGAGTACAGGAACAGTTAAATTCTTCAATGATGAAAAAGGCTATGGCTTTATTACGGAAGAAGGTTCAACGAACGATCATTTCGTTCACATTTCAGGATTAGTCGACGAGATTCGCGAAGGCGATGAAGTAGAATTCGAACTAACCCAAGGAAAAAAAGGTTTAAACGCAGTTAACGTTAGAGTTATAGAATAAACTTCAAAAAGTCCGTCAGCAATGACGGACTTTTTATTTGGTAAAAAGCCAAATGCGGTGCTAGGCAGCCGTTTCTATTAAATGTCTACTATCTTTATAGATATCTCAAGGTAAGTGCAATCTTGTAACGCCTTGTTAACCACATGTAATACCATTATTAACTATATATATTATAAACACTATGTTAGATCAATTAAAGCAAATGGCAATTCAAAAATTGCAAGAAACAATGAGCGCAAATTCTTTAAATTCTGAAGCAACTAGCGGAGCTGCAGAAGAGGGAGCATCTTCGCTGATCAACAGTCTTATGGAAAAAGTAAGTGCCGGCGATTTAAGTGCGGTAACAAGCTTATTTTCAAATGACGGTAATGCAACAGAAGACAGTGGCATCGTTCAAAATTTGAAAGGTAAACTAGCTGAAATACTAGAGAGCAAAGGTATGAATGCTGAAGAGGCACAAGCGGAAGCTAGTAATGTAGCACCAGGTTTAGTAGATAGCCTTAAAGAAAAGTTTGAATCGAATGAAGCTTCAGACGCTGCATTCAGTTTAGAAAGTCTTAGCGGTTTAGTTGGTGGCGATGCTGGCAGCTTACTTAATAAGGCGAAAGGACTTTTCTAAGAGTAATTACTTTTCTAATAGTACATATGAAACCGTACAGCAATGAGCGGTTTTTTTATTTAAAAACTTTATATGGTTTTTTGTGTATTAGGTCTAATTTTTAAGGAAAATTCATTTTTAAACACAATCAATTGTAATATGACACGTTAATTCAATAAAATAATTGGTTTATGAAAATTTCATTGAGTTCCCAAAAAGTAACTGTTTTATCCGAATTAGAAAGAAAAAGAAAATCGGTAGCGCAACTATTATTGAAAATGGAATCTTATTTATATGAACCACAGACCTCTAAGGGCTTTGAAAAAAAGGAAGATTTAAAAACTACGATACATCGTACAGCGAATAGCACCGATGCTTTACTTGAAATATTGAAAGAGAACGATATTTCTATTATGGAAAGTATGGATGATATAGAACGCCAAATAGAAGAATGTTATGATTTGGAATTAGAAGTAGCAAAGTATGTTTTAAACCGATAACATAAACCGTATAATATTTATGAAAACCGCTCAGAAATGAGCGGTTTTTTTTGTGCCTATTTATTGTGTGCTAAGTATTTAAGATGTAATAGGGTAGTGACAAGTCTTTGAAATAGGGGGGTTGGTACACTAAAACGTGTATACAAAAGTTGTATATATAACCACAATTTTAAATGACCTTTTAATGGAGACGTTATTACCTATCTTAAAAACAGCTGATTACCGTAAAGATGAAAAACTACAGTTTAAAGAATTTTTATTTAATGACAGTATAGCTCCTGTGGTGGCTTATGGTAAAGATAGCGGTAATGCCATAGTGTATGAAGGTGCTTCGGATGAGTCAGATTTGTATAATAGATTTCCGGGAGTAAAGAAAGAGGCGCTTACGAATTTAAAAGCAATAGATGTAGCATATCAAATAACAGATGCAGAGGGGTCAAAAATACTATTTGCCGAAGGTAATGAATACGCCAGTGAAAAGATATTGGATAAGGATTTCATGATCAAGATTGCGGCAGAGCTGAAGTGCGATACGCTGATGGTTGGTATACCTTTTAAGGGTGTGTTGATGGCTATAGATGCTAATTCAGAGATGCGTTTAAAGCTACCAGTGGTCGTAAAACAGTACTTTGAGAATCCGCAGCAAGACCCTATTTCAGATAAGGTATTTTTGGTTCAAAATGGGGAAGTGGTTGCCATGGGAGGAGAGAAATTACCAGAAAATAAATCGGAAGATAATTTTGTTATTTCTGAGAATAAGGCGCAAAATTATGGTATTGAACTAAAAAGTAAGCATATAGAAGAACTGGTAACCGATATAAATACATCGTTTCAACAGGTTATGCTTATGATATTGCAACGTAAATCTTTTGGCGGTGAAATAACCTTTAAATTAAGTAAGGCTATTGTTAAAGACCAAAGCTTGATTGATAAATGCAATTCTATCATAGAGCAGATTGAGAAGAACGAAATGCTACAAACCATTTCTCAGGCATTGGCATCAAGTAAAGTACAGTTTAAGTTTTTGCATGATGGTATACAAATAGCTCCAACAGCGACAGCTATACCAAGTGAATCCAAGCCAATAAATGCACCAAATGAAGTTGTCAAAGAAACCATTAAGAACATAGAACCAGTTGCTGTAAAGAAAAAAGCACCGACGACGACCAAGAAATCTAAACCTTGGTGGAAATTTTGGGTAAGTGAAGAACAAGACACTGCAGAAATGATTAAAGCTGCAGAAGAAAAAGCAAAACTAGATGAACTGAAATCTGGTACACTGAAAGATTTCGATAAGTCTGATCATAATAAGTTTATGCCAAAATAACTTAAGTTTTTGAATGTTGACAATTGCAATGAAATATGTATACAATAGTGGAGTCTCAAAAAGTCTATTTTACATAATATAAATTATAGAACAATTATAGTAATTTTGTGGATAGCGCATTTCCGCGCTATTTTACATAGTTACGTTATAAGGCCCGCAGGAGAATTATAACAAAGTAATTATGTAAAAACGAAACTACGGTAAGTTCAACTATATTCTAATTAAGGCACCCGCTTCATTTCGACACCAAATAATATCAGCCACTAGCCAATCTTATTTTGTCACGAATTTAAAAGCAAGCCTTTGAGATTCATTTAAAATTCTCATATTCGAGGAATTATGTGTAAGATTTTTTTCTACAGCATTCTCGTCAGCTTGCCGCAACTGCTAACGTAGGTATTTTGGAAGGTCTGGTAGACCTTTTAAAATATCAGCGAGACGGTGCGCTAGCATAGCGATATAATTTCTTAGCCCTTGCTACCTCACGTCTTATTTGAATCTTTTCTTTAGACACTTCTAACGTTATGTAAAATAGACTTTCAACATTGTAACCAATAAGCGTTTCTTTTATCTTTTTTTCTTGATACGGCAAAGTATACTTTGAGCGAGATGATGTAGCTGCGAAACAAACCTGCCTGTCGGCAGTCAAGAAAATCAAGGCTTACAGTTTCGATAGCTATCGGAATTTAGAAACAACCTGCCTGCCGGCAGGCAGGTGTACGGCTCAGTCGCTATATTCTAGAAAGCATTCTAACTCTTAATACTGCTTTGAATCGCTTGAAACGTTATAATTTTCAACAAACTGTATTGCAAGCCCTCTAGAATATGGCCGCTCCCCTCGCCTATTGTTTTGCCAAAATTCTCTTAGGTCGGTAACAAATTAGACTTTATTATTTCACTACTCATTTGAACCCTGGTTTCTTTTGTTGGACAAGCCTCGCTGCACATCACCAACATCGATTCTACTATTAAATTTCAAATATTGACTTTGAATATTGTTTTGTAAATATTGTTTATCCTGTCTTGTGAGATTATTTTTGAAACCCAGATAGTAGTTTAATTTGAGTATAAACGAATACTTAATTATCGGAATCTTAATCAGGGGTATTATTTCTTCAATTAATCCTTTATGTTGACTGTAATTAATATCTAGAAGTAAAAAGGAATAAATGAAGAGTTTGAACTGATTATCCTTGTAGTCTTTTTTGGCAGAATTTAATCTCTCTATTATTATCCCTTCAAGGTTAACATGGCCAATCATATCATATAGCCGGACCTGCACTAAAGTAGGTATTACTGTAGCTATCAATTTTAAAAAATGCTTGGCTTCACCTTTTTCATCGCTTTTGATAATTTCGGATATATCCATCTCACCAAATTCATCAAGTAATTTATAACTCCACAAGCAGGAAGAGTCAACTATATAATCAAAAATCTCATAAACTAAATCGGAATCATTTATGTCATCAATGTTACGATATACTTTGCCTAAAATCTTAAGTCCTTCTTCTAATGATTCAGATGAATTATTTATAGACTTAACCCTTTTTTGTTTAACCTCACTATGGGAATCATCAAGCTTCATTTCTTGGATTAGGTCTTCTTCTACTTTATCTTGCTCTATTTCGGACAACCCATCCTTAAATTTTTTAGTATACTTTTCAATTATGTTTCCTAATTCATCAGCTTCATGAATTTTACTTATAAGTAATTTATCCAGCGTGTTTTTGTTTAAATTATAGGTTTCATTTACTTCGCTAAAATTCTTCTTAGTTTTATCATAAATTTTCTTTAAAAAATCAACATTATCTCTTTTAAAACCAGCATAAAGCTCAAACTCGTTGGCAAATGATAAATAGTAATGTTCATCCACTATGGCCTGCTCTAAAAAAGCATTATCTAGTGTCATATAAAATGCAACAAAATACTCGAAAACTCCATTTAATCGAAAGGAATACATATCAGGCTCTTTTTTCCTTAAAAGACCCCTATTATCTAGATAATCGAAAATATCACGTGGATTAGTTCTGATTCTCGGATTCTTGTCGAGTTGATTTTGAATAAATTCAATAATTTCCGAAAACTTAGCATAATACGAAGTTTTATGATGGTTTTTAAGTAGGTAGTATGCTAAATGTGCTAGTAATTTTTTGTAATTGGTGTA
Source organism: Maribacter sp. (assembly GCA_020629285.1). Lineage (GTDB taxonomy): Bacteria > Bacteroidota > Bacteroidia > Flavobacteriales > Flavobacteriaceae > Maribacter. The sequence goes on along the minus strand of JAHDDP010000007.1, from coordinate 190,998 downwards.
AGTGAATGATGATGCGGATACTGTTAGCAGCTCTTTCTCAAGCAACTTTTCGATATACAAATTAATTAAATCAACATCATTATGTAAACTATTATTTGAATCCTTATTAAAAACCCATAAAAAAATTGACACAGTCCAATAATTAAAAGGTATGGATAGCTTCTTGAAAATAGTGTTTATCTTTTCAACTATTTGCTCCTCTCTCTCAGAGGTCAGATTATAATTCTTCTTAGTTAACGCTTTAATATGCATTTTCCTAAGTCTGTGAAAATATAACTTCTCTAGGATTCTACCGTCAAATCTTGAACTATCAAATGAACTTAAGGAACTACTAACTGCACAAATAATTAGCTTTAAATTATCATGATTACTTACAATTTCTTCTAAGCTATCTTTAATGATTTTATCTTCGATGTGAAAATTATCAATAAGCATCACAATTTTTTTACTTTTTAATAACTTCCTAGCCGTAGATGTATTTATATAATAATGTTTTGCAAACTCCTTTTCAAAGTCAAAATTTCTTTCAGAGTTGTTCCAATATTTAATATCTATGTAAAATGGAATATAATCATGAAGTGAATAATCTTTGAGCAGTTCTAATTCAACTTTTTTTAACAAAATGGTCTTACCACATTTATCTTTCCCGAAGATTATGAAATCTTTATTGAATTCATAGAAATCCTTCCAGGAAAAATCAGGACATGATTGCTCTTCATTACCAAGCATTTCTGACAATGATTGGTCCTTTAACACAGGCTCGGTACTTATTTCAAGTAATTTTTTTGCCTCCGCACTATTTTTACTTTCAACAAATAAACTTTTGGAATCTTCCAACTCTTCTAGAAATCGTTTTCTAATATTTTTTCTAATTCTATTTTGTTCTTCCTTGACAGCTGATGTTGGTATATCAAAGCTCTTTGTCGGGAGAGGGTAAAAAACCTCATTATTCTTGTCATACATTCGAAAATTTGTATGAAACATTAGATTTTCATAGTCTAAATTTATTATTGAATATCCAATCTGTGAGCTCACATCGAATGACAAATTTGCAGATGTTCCTAGCTTCACAACACCATCATTAGGAGTTAAATCCAAACTTAGTATATTCTTATGTACATGACCACTAAACATAAAGTCAAATCTTTTATGCAATAAATCCTCTAAATCATATAGATTGAAGGGTTTTATATTATTTAATGGATGATGATGAATAACAATTTTAACATCACATGAAATAATACGGTCTAAGGCTTCGTCAACCTTTACCATAGGAAATAACAAATTTGTGTCATCATCTTGCCCAATTGCTCTCCATGCAGTATTCAAACAAACAATGCCTATTTTTCCATGTTCCGAATTTCTAATATGTGTGGAGTACATTTCTTCGTTATAATCTTGGTCGGTATTTTCAGTCCCATAAAGTTTACCTATAAAATTAGAATAGTTTGCTAAGGGTTTATGACTGTTTATTAAATCTGGATTATCATTTTTAAAAAATAAATTTAAGTCATGATTATTACTAATCTCCTCATCTAGATATTTTATTAAGGAGTTCGAAACTTGAGTTCTATCTACATCATGATTTCCTGCGCATATAAATAGGTTTTTTTTATCAACTTTTAGTGTAGAAAGTATCTTTTGAAGGAAATTTTCCCTTGCAAGTTGAAAGTCTGAAACAGAACTTCCGTCATTTACTAAATCCCCTGAAAAAATAACAAAGTCAATGCCATCAACATTTTTCTTTAGGTCCTCAATAAAATTATCTATCAGTTTTTTCTGTTTAGTTCTACTGCCTATTTTGTTGGTATAGTGTAAATCGGTTATATGTAATATTTTCATGAAAAAAATTTAATAAAAAGAATAGTAAGTTAGAAATTAAAGTACCTTAAAGTCAAATTGTTATATGAAATTATAAACATTTTACTTAACATTCCATTCCATTCCATTCTACTCCCCTCCTATTGTCGGGTGGCGCTATAAATGTTCCATTGCCTTTTCAGAGAGAGTTTTTAGAAGAAAAATTCAAATAAAGAGAAGTACCAAATACCCCAGCGCACCATCTCGCTCAAAAATATAAAGGTCTCCCAGACCTTCATATTTTATGCCGTACCAAAGCAAAGTGTCATAACGCAAGACATTATAATTCAAAAAATGAATCATAATTTGTCGTTATATAAAATAAAGGTAAGTTATTGCGAGTGTTGAGCTAATTCAACAAACTGGCGCTATCAATAGTAACAAATAATTACTTCTTAGAAGTTTGCTCTAAATAGGTGCTTTCAAAGATTTTATCAGCATTAGCAGCTTCAAAACCTTCTCTTCTGTGCTCCCTTTGAATATCATTCTTGTCTAAAGACTTAAATTCTGGTAGTATAGAACGCTCTGCGAATTCAACATAACTTCCTGAAATTTTCATTTTTTCGTTATGGGCAAAAGTCGCGTCTACCATTTCGGCTACAGAACTACTTTGACGTAATAAACCATCATTACTGGTTTTTATAATTCCGCCAGAGGAATTAAGTACAATTCCCAATCCTTCTAAAAACTCATTAAAAACCTCTAGGGTATTATATGGAGAAGGCAAATCATGAACGCTAATGGTGTAGTGATTTAAATAATAGCGGTTGTATATTACCCAGGCTGCATATTCACTTTCCTCCGATAGTTTTTGAAAATCAGCTAATGTTGGCAACTTCCATAACGGCTTATAGAAAAAATCTCCAACAGCCTGGGTGTCGTCTAAATCAATGGCATCTATCGGGTCGGCGTTGATGGTGTTGGTATATTCAGAAATGATACGCTGTGCATGATTAGAAAGGTCCTCTACTCTTAACTCACTAATAAAAATTCTAGGATATTCTGGACTTGGCGGTGCATACCAATAGGCATCTAATTTTTTAGCAGCAAAGTGATAGGAATCCATTTTAGAATATCCGTAGTGTAAAAATATCTTTTCAAAAGAAGAAATTCCCAAATTAGGAACACCTAAGGTACGAAAAGCAATATGATCATTAACGATTTCATCTTCGTTAGAAATCATATCGGCATCGATCATTGCCTTGGAGATTTTTTCTACGTCGGTAACACTTTTTTTATAGGGAACAAATAAAGCGTTCAACACTTTATCTAGAGAAGTATTTTTTTGAAAATTCATAGCACGCAGGTATTTAGAATAGATGGTAAGATTAATTAGCTATAATTATTATTCAAAGTTCTTATCTATTTTAACAATAAACAATTAACATTGTATGTTTATTGATAAGTATGACTAATCAATTAGAATTTAGACACCTCCACTACTTTTTGGTATTGGCAGATACCTTACATTACCGAGAGGCGGCAGAGAAATTGTACATATCTCAATCTGCCTTAAGCCAACAAATACAGCGTTTAGAATTTATTCTAGGGAAGAAATTATTTATACGCACCAATAGAAAGGTGCGTTTAAGTGCTGAGGGAATTCTTTTTAAACAAGAGGCGGTGCTGATTCAAAATCAGGCTACGGTGTGCATGGAACGTTGGAAATCTGCGGTTTCTGGCAAACAAGGATTACTTAAAATAGGATTTGTAGGTTCCGCCATGCAAAAATACCTGCCTCCTATTATTAAAAAATTTACCGAGACGCACCCGAATATAGAATTTTACCTGAACGATCTAAGTAACACTGATCAGCTTTCCGCTTTGGAAGCAGGCAGCATTGATATTGGGTTCATACGCTCTAATATTGTTTCCCCTGCCATGGAAATTAAGTCGGTATTCAAAGAAAAATTCACTTTGGTTTTACCCAAAGAACATGCCATATCAAAAGCGAATTTCAAAGATGTTTCGCAATTATCAGAGGAGTCTTTTATTCTGTTCCCAAATGAGAATAGTCAAATGTATTATGACCAAATTGTAGCGCTTTGCAATGACCATGGTTTTGCTCCTAAAATATCACATCGATCCATACATGCCCCTACTATTTTTAAATTGGTAGCAGGCGGTTTGGGTATTTCTATAGTACCCAACTCTCTTAGAGATGACAAAAACGATAACATTAAATTTATTGAATTAAACAGTGTACCACAGAAAACCGAGCTATTTGCGGTTTGGAAGAAGGCAAATACAAATATAGCTCTGCCTTATTTTTTAAAGATTTTGTAATCTCGTTTTTAGTTGAAAAGTTATAAGTTTAATTAAAGAGAACTCCAGTTGATTCTACATTTTACTATAGAATCAAAATTTAATAAGAGTTTGATGGCGTTTCTAATAATACAATCTAAAATCCAACATTTTACAGACATTGTAATGCCTTTGGTGTAGCTCTTCTACGACCTCGAACATATCATCATCTTTTTTAAATAAATTAAAGAATGCTTTATCAAGATTTGCACTGCTTACACCGTTGCGAGCATTTCCGTAGCCAGAAACTGCTTTGGCGTTTGTAATATCTAAAAAGTACTGGGCTTCCTCTTCTTCAAGATCCAGGATTTTTGCATTTGAAAAATGCAGGATTTTGCCTTTTAGACGACCTTCAAAGATTTCTGCAATTTCTTGTAAGGTATAGTAGTAATCATTTAGACAGATACTATTTGCTTTGCCATGCATCACTAAATAAATAATCTCATAATCCTTAAAATTATGATCATCTAACACCAATGCGTTTAGACTATCTTCTAGTCCTTCTATGGTATCGCACGTTTTGTAGATACTTGCAATGCCATATTTCATGGCGAGCTGTTCCAAGCTTTGTTGTGCTTCGGTAAGTTGCTCGGTTTCTATATCATCGACACCTTCTAAACAGTAAATGAAATGGTCTTCATCTGTTAATTGTTCTTGGGGTAATTGTCTTCTTTTCTCTAACAAGCTTTTGTATTATTTGGGGTATATGAAATACAAAATTACTGCAACTGTTTTATTCTTTTTAGCGTTTTTGGGATAAATATGGTTGGTAATAAGTAGTGACTCCCTCCCATTGATAGTTATTGGGGTTATGTTATTGCAGCTAATTCTTGCTTCTAGATTTCAACTTACGAAAACCAAGTATCATCAAGACCACTATTAAAAATAAAAAATAAATAGTGGTAGCACTACTTTTAATAATTGAAAACATACTGGTGATGTTTACAGAAGTCTCTGTAACAGTTGGGTAGGCATTTAGCATGGAAATAATACCTATGTTTTCAATATAATCCGCTATACCCGCAATTATGGGTAATAGACACAGATAAAAGAATTTAGGGTTCAATTTAGGTAGTTTGGTGAGGAAATAGGCCAGTATTGCAGCATAAGAAATAGCAAAGAGAAATGGGTACATCATATCTACAGGAATTTGTTTGATGAGATACGTTTGGCGACCGGTATCTCCTAATGTGTTGAAAAGAGTTTTTACAACCTCTAAATCATATCCTGTGGGCATCATATCCAATAATTGTAATCCGTTCGAGAATTCCATCGTTGCCGGAATGGTAACTAAAAGCATATACGCATAAACGATATTGGTGAGTAAAAATAGCACCAGCACCTTCTTGCCAGAATGTTGTTTTTCTAACTGTTTTATTAGTCTTTCCATCTTGTTATATGCTATTTAATTAATTGTCTTGCGATGAACTATAGATAACCGGCATCTGCCCTATCCATTTATTCCAAAGCTTATTATCACCAATGAGACTAGCCATGAAATGAGCGACATTAATTCGGCTCACTTTACCGGCATTAAATATGGCGCTACGTGTAGGTGAAGGAAAAATTTCATAATCGCTAACCTGCTCTTCGTTTATTAATCCGTCTGGTCTTACAATAACCCATTCAATGGCTTTGTTGTTTTGACCAATTTGGGTACGTAGATAATCTGCCGCCTTTTCATTATCTACATGAGGCGGAAGTAATAGGCGGAGCAAACCAATAACGCATTTTTGTGCAAAAGAAATCCGTTCGTCCAAATCACAATTACGGTTTCCGGTCGTATTCATTAGAACAAACTTTGTCGTACGTTCTAATGTATTGGCTTGTATGGCATCGCATAGGCGTTTTGTAGCATCGGTAACCAATTTTCTGGGTTGGCCATAGATACCCTTCCAAGTTAAATTATGCCCTAAGCACGATGCTACAGCATCGCAATCTTTGACTATATTTTCCATTTCAGCATTGCTTAATGCTAAAATACTCGCAGTGATAATTTGAAGATTGTCATTGTTCTTCCATGATTTCGGGAGCTTATGAGAAGAACGTACAATTACTTTTACGACGTGTTGTTGCAAAAGAAGTTGCGCTACTAACTGACTACCCGTGGCGCCACTGGCGCCGACCACTAAAACTTTTATATTGATTGATTGATTGATTGATTGATGATTTGACTGTAAGACGATGAAATGCTAAAATTGTTACAGATGTAAACGTGTAAATAATTAATTTTAAGTTAGTTATAAGGTTTTAGTGTTGTTTTGATTTACGTAATATTTTAACCACTCTACTATGTGTAATTTGGAGTAAATTCCAATGATAGCCCTCAAAATCGGTCGTGTTCATAAATTGCACGACAACGGCGTCAATATCCTTATGATATTCAGCCATACTTTGGTAGCCTGGTATTAATCCGCCATGATTAAATTCGTAGATAGATGCATATATTTCCATCTCTTTTTCATTAAGTAAAGTTCCATCGTTTAAAGATCTCAAGAAGATTCCCACATCTTCGGCAGATGCAATCATAG
>JAHDDP010000007.1:0-184203 GCA_020629285.1 Maribacter sp. | reverse complement strand
CCATCGTTTAAAGATCTCAAGAAGATTCCCACATCTTCGGCAGATGCAATCATAGAGCGATAATCGGTCGTTTTAATATCCTTTTCAACACCAACATAATAGCCGCTCATTAAATCATCCATATCTATTTCGTCAATAGAGCCGTAAGTATTATGAAGATTCAAGGGCACTAGTATGTTTTCCTTTATAAACTGAAAATTAGGCTTGCCCGTTACCTTTTCTACTAGCATGGATAGCAATAGGTAATTGGTATTGGAATAGGCATAATCTGCATTGGGTGCAAAATCAGCAGGCTTACCCAAAATAAGAGCTAAAGCATCTTCACTAGATTTTGGCGGCTCGTTCCAGAAGTTTGGTGTATCGGTGAAATTAGGGATGCCGCTTCTATGCTGTACCATCATTCTAACGGTGATCTTTTCTGCATTATCAATTTGTTCAACAAGCTCAGGAAAGTAATCAGCAACAGTTTTATCAAGCGATAAACGGTTGTCATGGACTAATTTGGTAATTGCTACGGCATCATATAATTTACTGATACTGGCAATTTTGAAAAGTGCTTTTGGGTTAACGTGAATTTTATTTTCAGTATTATGATAACCAGCGCCATAAAATGCGGGAGGCTTACCGGCTTCATCTACATATACAATGACTCCGTCAAATCCGTAACCCAAGGTTTGATCTACTTGCTCTTGAACCGTATTCGGTAAGGGTAAGATCCAAGCTTTCACTAAAATCCATGGTACAAACCATAAAGAAATGAAGGTACTGGCAAATAATATGATTCTGAATATTTGTTTTTTCTTACTGGTCTTTGGTTTGGTATGTTCCATGATGCTGTCCCGTTGGTGTTTTGTATGATGTAAATATATTTTGATTCAAGATAAAAATGAATTGGGACTTACTGAACTGTAATTTATTGAGTGTGAATTGAGAGATTTACGTTTTTAATAAGTGATGCCTTAGTGAATGGTTTTTCTTATAAACTTATTATTCAATTGGTTACAGCATTAATTATTTTAAAAAGGTAGTCTCAGTTGAAATTAGTGCCCATAAAAAAAGCGGGATAATTATCCCGCTTCGTATATAAATAGAGCGTAATTATTAATCTTCTATAGACAGTTCAAAATCTAGAACGGTTTTATTAGCGGCATCAATTTGAACGTTATCTGCGGTTTGCATGATATAGCCATCCTTTTCGACTTCAACGGTATAAGATCCCGCATCTAATCCCATAAGCATATAACTGCCATCAACATCGGTAAAGGTAGTCGTATTTAGCGTATCTGCACTAAATACGGCTATTTGAGCACCTTCAACACCTACGGGTGTTTCTTCTTGTAACTCGGTAACAAAACCTACAAGTGTTCCTGCAGTAGATAAATTACTTGCCTTGATCACCGGTTTAAAATTAAAGCCGGTAATGTTTCGAGTACCGCCTTTTGCTACAAAAGACCTACTAACATCGAAGTCCAATAAAAGATCAGATGTCAATCCGCCATTTACGGTTATACCAGGTTTAACAAAAACTTTGATTCCTGATTGTGATCCGCTTGGTACTTTTAAATCATAGATAGTACCATCTTTAAGTACCACATTTACACCTTCCACATAAACACGAATTAGGTCGTATGTTCCAACAGGTACTTCTAGGTTGGCTAAATTTTCGGTAACACCATTGGTAAGCTCTAAAAGGTTTACTTGCACCTCGTCTTCCATAAGTACGATAAACCGGTTATCACCATCTGTTTCTACCGATGTACTTGTACTATCGATCATTTCCTCATCTAAATTTACATCACCTTTGTACCTGGCATCGATCTTGAATACGGTGACATTGGCTTCGGCTACCAAATCATGAGGAAAGGGCGCATCGGTCAATTTAACCGATAGCCTGCCATAATCAGAAGTTACGTCATTGTCATCTGAGCAACTCATTATTAGGGTACTGAAGGTAATAAATGCAATAACTAAAATGTTAGATTTTATAAATTTCATTTTTATCAATTTGTAGGTTTGTTTTAAAATTAGCGTACTCTATTAATTCAAACAAATAATAACGGCAGAACCTTGCCTGAAATTAAAGTTATTCGATGTATAGCATGTTTTTCGATATTTAAAGGTGTTGTAATACATATTATTAAAAATTTGATACTACTCTTGATTAAGTTTTTTTGGTAGTCAAATATCTAAAAATGTAGGTATCTATTTAGTCTAGCAATTTTTTTTAGCTGTAAAGCACAGGTTAGCTTTCAATTTCCTAACTTAGCCATGTAAACTTTAGGAGTAGCTATTTCATAGTTTGAGAAATATCCTTAGAACCTGATTTGATTAATATCAACGTAGGGAAAAGTTAACGGGTTCAATACCTGTACTTTCCATTTTTCAATTCATTTTTTAATATACTCCGTTTACATCGTAAACACATCAAAGTAGCACTTTGCGCTTTGATAAAGCAATTAAAAAATGATAAACATCATCGTAAACGACACCCCTCGCCTCTTTAAGGCAACTATTACTTTACAAGAAATCATTAGTGAACTGGGTATTTCGGTAAACGGTATAGCTGTAGCCGTCAACGAAAATATCATTGCCAAAACAGTGTGGAACACGACCACGCTGCAACAAAATGATGAAGTTCTGGTCATTAGGGCCACCCAAGGTGGTTGATCAATCCTCGTATTTTAAGAAACAGCATAAAGAAATAAAAACCAAACAACACTATCGCTAAGATGAAGAATAAGGACACAGCACCAAAACAAGGTGGCATTACCCGTAAACCATTTCCAAATTCCAAGAAAATCTATGTGCCAGGTAAATTATATCCTGAGATCAAGGTAGCCATGCGCGAAATTACCCTGACGGATACCATAGATTCAATGACCAAAAAGAAAACACCCAATGAACCGGTAACCGTATATGATACTTCTGGCCCCTATACCGATCCCAATATAGCTATAGATGTACATGCCGGTATAGAAAGGATACGGGAAAACTGGATAAGGGAAAGAGGTAATGTAGAAGAATTGGATACATTCTCATCTAAATACTGCAACGAGCGATTAAACGATAAAAGTTTAGATCACATGCGTTTTAAGTTGCTGAAGAAACCGTTACGGGCTAAAAAAGGAGAAAACGTTACCCAACTACACTATGCAAAAAAGGGAATCATTACCCCAGAAATGGAATATATTGCTATACGTGAAAATCAGCGTATAGATGAAATGACGCAAATAAGAAAACAGCATAAGGGCGAGCATTTCGGGGCATCTATTCCTGATAAAATTACACCCGAATTCGTACGAGAAGAAGTAGCTCGAGGTCGTGCCGTAATACCGTCTAATATTAACCACCCAGAGGCAGAACCTATGATTTTAGGGCGTAATTTTTTGGTAAAGATAAATGCCAATATCGGTAATTCTGCCGTAACCTCTTCTATTGAAGAAGAAGTAGAAAAAGCCGTATGGGCATGCCGTTGGGGCGCAGATAATATTATGGATCTATCAACGGGCGAGAATATTCATGAAACCCGTGAATGGATCATTCGCAACTCTCCCGTTCCCGTTGGTACCGTACCAATTTATCAGGCACTTGAAAAAGTAAACGGGGTTGCAGAAGATCTTACTTGGGAGATTTTTAAAGATACCTTAATAGAACAGGCCGAGCAAGGGGTAGATTACTTTACCATACATGCCGGGGTTTTGTTACGCTACGTGCCTATGACGGCCAAAAGAGTAACCGGTATCGTGTCCCGTGGTGGGTCAATTATGGCAAAATGGTGTTTGGCGCACCATAAAGAAAGTTTTTTATACACGCATTTTGAAGATATTTGCGAGATACTAAAACAATATGACGTTGCATTTTCTTTAGGAGACGGGCTACGCCCAGGTTCAGTGGCAGATGCCAATGATGAGGCACAGTTTGCAGAGTTGGAGACCTTAGGAGAATTGACCCAGATCGCTAGAAAGCACGAGGTTCAATGTTTCATTGAAGGTCCTGGGCACGTACCCATGCATATGATCAAAGAAAATATGGAAAAACAGATCGATGTCTGCGATGAAGCGCCATTTTACACATTAGGCCCTTTAACGACCGATATTGCACCGGGCTATGATCATATAACATCTGGTATAGGTGCCGCCATGATCGGTTGGTACGGCTGTGCCATGTTATGCTATGTAACGCCAAAAGAACACTTGGGGCTGCCTAATAAAGAAGATGTTCGCGTGGGTGTGGTAACGTATAAATTAGCTGCCCATGCGGCAGATTTGGCAAAAGGGCACCCCGGTTCTCAACATAGGGATAATGCATTGAGCAAAGCCCGTTTTGAGTTCAGGTGGGAAGATCAATTTAATTTGGGGCTAGATCCCGAACGCGCATGCGAATATCATGATGAGACCTTACCTGCCGCTGGTGCCAAAATAGCGCATTTTTGCTCAATGTGCGGACCAAAGTTCTGCTCCATGAAAATCTCTCAAGAAGTACGTGATTTTGCCGCTGCCAATGATATTGTAGATAACGAAGTAATACAAAAAGGTATGGACGAAAAATCAGAAGAGTTTAAACAAAAAGGTTCAGAAGTCTACTTGTAAATGCATAAGGAAGTTCCCACGCGAAAAAAGCGTGGGCAGGCTTTCCACTTCAATCTTTTGCAGAAAAAGCAAAAGGATTTTCATTGCAATCCTTAACTCAAAAAAAAATGATCGTAGTAATAGCGCCAGAAAAAGATATACCCAACGAGATAGCCATTTTACATGAACTGTTTCAGCAGGGCTTGAATTATTATCATTTGAGAAAACCCTTTAAAAACTATGAAGAACATTGCGATTATTTGAATGCGATTGATTCAAAATATCATGATAGAATCGTGGTGCACTTACATCATCAATTGATCAATGATTACAATCTCAAAGGTTTACATTTTCAAGAGCAAATGCGAATAGACCATATTGACAACCCTGGTCAGTATTTCAAAAGCTTAGATATGTACGGTAAAACCATAAGCTCTTCTTTTCACGATCCAAATGTTTTAGAAGATTGCGAGTTTGAATTCGATTATCATTTACTGAGTCCCGTTTTTTCATCCATTTCTAAAAAAGGGTACAAGGGTAAAGGGTTCGATGTTAACACTATTGATAAATTGATCGTCGGTATGGGCGGTATTGACAATGCAACGGTAAAACCAACATTAGCGCTCGGGTATAAGGGCATAGGAGTGTTGGGCGGAGTGTGGAATATGGAAAAACCGGTACAGAGCTTTGTGTCGCTGAAAAAGCAGTATGATACTGCTGTTCATGAGCAGAAGAAAGCATCCATCAGAAATAAAAGTTATTAGTTATAGTTAAAAAATATGATACCAACCTTACATTACATCTCTCAAGGTAAAACACCACAAGAGCATTTAGAGCATATTCAAAAAGCCTGTACCTCTGGTATTGAATTGGTGCAATTACGCTTAAAAGACCAGTCAGAAAGTGTAGTGTTGCGTACGGCACAAAAGGCAAGGGAAATAACCTCTAAATATCAAACACGATTAATTATCAATGATTACTACAAAGTGGCGGCAGCGGTTAAAGCAGACGGAGTGCATTTGGGTAAAACCGATACTAGCCCTGTTACCGCCCGAAAAGAACTGGCGTCTTGGCAAATAATCGGAGGTACCGCCAATACGCTTGAAGATTGTGAAGCTTTAGTCGCAAAGACAGTGGATTACATAGGTCTAGGTCCTTTTCGATTTACAGAGACCAAAAAAAATTTGAGTCCCGTCTTGGGCTTAAACGGTTATTTGACCATACTCGAAGAACTGAAAGCGCACGTACCCATTATTGCCATCGGCGGTATTCTTGCAGAAGATATTAATGAAATTATGAAAACAGGTGTACATGGCATTGCCATGTCTGGTGAGGTGACCCGTAATTTCAATAAAGTACCAGAGTTGAAAAGATTGATTAATGGAGGTCCGCTTGACGAGCAACGTTGGATATCCGAAGAAAAAAGAAAATAATATGTTACAGATAGCAGATAAAAAGTTTAGCTCTAGATTGTTTACGGGAACGGGAAAATTCAGTTCATCTAAGATAATGAAAGAAGCTTTGTTAACTTCTGAAAGTGAATTGGTTACGGTGGCTTTAAAACGAGTAGACGTTGAAAATGAGCAAGATGACATTTTACAGCATTTAAACCATTCACATATTAATTTGTTACCGAATACATCGGGAGTGCGTACGGCAAAAGAAGCGGTATTTGCAGCGCAGTTATCTCGTGAGGCTCTTGAAACCAATTGGGTAAAACTAGAGATACATCCCGATCCAAAATACCTACTCCCCGACCCTATTGAAACGCTTAAAGCAGCAGAAGAGTTGGTGAAATCAGGTTTTGTGGTAATGCCATACATACATGCGGATCCCGTGTTGTGCAAACGTCTGGAAGAAGTGGGTGTTCAGTGCGTTATGCCTTTAGGTGCCCCTATAGGCAGTAATAAAGGATTGAAAACGCAAGATTTTCTAGAGATCATCATTGATCAAAGTAATGTTCCGGTAATTGTAGATGCCGGGATCGGGGCACCTTCTCATGCTGCCTATGCGATGGAATTAGGTGCAGATGCCGTTTTGGTCAATACGGCGATAGCGGTTTCCCAGAATCCTGTACAAATGGCAAAAGCATTTAAAATGGCAGTAGCCGCCGGTAGAATGGCATATGAAGCAAAGTTGGCTCCGGTAATTCATAAAAAAGCAGAAGCCAGTAGTCCGTTAACTAGTTTTTTGAATTAAAGTAATATGGGCAGTTTTAAAGATATTTTCAACACCTATAATTGGGACCAAACCTTGCAAAGTATTTTCTCTAAAACCGAGCACGATGTATTGCGGGCTTTGGGCAATACGAAAAGAGACCTGGAGGATTTTAAAGCATTGATATCGCCCGCTGCAAAACCTTATTTGGAGCAAATGGCGCAGTTGAGTCGCCAATTGACAAAAAAGCGTTTTGGCAATACCATACAAATGTACTCGCCCATGTACTTGAGCAATGAGTGCCAGAACATTTGTACCTATTGCGGCTTTAGCATGACGAATAAAATTCCAAGAAGAACGCTAACGGATGAAGAAATATTAAAAGAAGTAGCCTATATAAAATCTAAGGGTTATGACCATATTTTATTGGTGACTGGTGAGGCAAATAGAACAGTTGGTGTGGATTATATCGATAATGCCTTACAACTGATTCGTTCGCAATTTGCCAATATTACCATAGAGGTGCAGCCTTTGTTACAAGATGAATATGAGCAATTGATAGAAAGCGGACTCTATGCCGTTTTGGTATATCAAGAAACCTATCATAGAGATGAGTATAAAAAACACCATCCGAAGGGCAAAAAATCAAATTTTGATTTTAGATTGGATACTCCGGATAGATTAGGAAAAGCCGGAATTCACAAAATTGGATTAGGGGCTTTATTTGGGTTGGAAGATTGGCGAGCCGACAGCTTTTTTACTGCCTTACACTTAAAGTATTTGCAGAAGACGTATTGGAAAACCAAGTACTCCATCTCGTTCCCACGGTTACGACCACATTCCGGTGGATTGGAACCGAAGGTTGAAATGACCGATCCCGATCTGGTGCAACTCATCTGTGCCTTTAGATTATTGGATGAAGATGTAGAATTATCCATTTCTACCCGCGAAAGTGAAATTTTTAGAAATAATATTGTCAATTTAGGAATCACCTCAATTAGCGCGGAATCTAAAACCAATCCCGGTGGGTATGCTGTTGCGCCCGAATCTTTAGAACAGTTTGAAATATCCGATGAAAGACCTACGGAAGAAATCACCGCTATGCTAAAGTCGCAAGGACTTGATGTGGTCTGGAAAGATTGGGCTAATAATTGGGAATAACGGAACGCTAAATGCTAAGAAATAGTGATAACCACGAATTAACCGTTTTTATTGAGCCTTTTTTTTAAGCTTTATTATTTAAACAAACCTTCTAAGTTTTCCAGTACACCGAGAGCTGCACTTTCTCCCGCCAACATTGCCGCATTTAACGAACCGTTTAATTGAACGTCTCCCGCTAAATAAATGGTTTCCGTTAAGCGTGTTTCAGACGGTGAAATCTTATAGTTTAGCTCACCTAATTTTGGTAGTGACTTAGGTATACGATAGTGTTTTATAAACGTAGAAGAGGTAATACCACATAAATCCTTTAATTCTTTTTGTACCTGATCTATTAAAGCTTTACCAGATAAACCTTGATTATCAACGACTGTAACAGAAAGTAATTCTTTATCTGTATTTGTAGTTGTTTCAAGACTAGTATGATAAAAGATGTTATTAATGACAGTACTTTTATTGGCAATCAAACCAATTAGAGGCTTTTTAATCGTTCTATTTTCTGTTTCAAAATACAGTGTATCACTGCTCTGCCACTCAATGGCTTGATTTTTTAAATTTTGAATCAAGTTACTTGCTTCTGTGGCGACAATGATAAAATCACTTTCTATTTCTTCTCCGTTGCCAAGTTTAATTTTGTCATCGCTAATAGAAGATACAGAGGTATTATATTTAATAACTGTATTTTTTAAATGATGGAGTAGTTGTTTTGGAATTTCTTCCATCCCTCCTTTTGGTACTGCAGCATCACCTTCACCGAACATTTTATATACAAACTCGAACATTCTGCTAGAAGTTTCTAGCTTGTCTTCTAGAAAAATTCCGCTGAAAAAAGGTTTAAAGAAATCGTTTATCATGCTAGAAGAGAAATCTAATTCTTTCAAATATGAAAGTGTCGTTTGTTCTTTATCAGAAAATATTTCTTCTATGGTTTTTTTCTTTAGTCTAGTATTTAATTTTAGAATTTTCAACTTATCGGCAACAGTTCCAACATTGGCAAACACCGTTGATAATAATAAAGATGCATCTCTAAGCGGATCACCGATTATTTCTTGTTTTTTATTTTTAAAAATGGATGCTCCTGGCAAGAAATTCTGCAGTTCTAAAGATTCATAGTCAAGATATTTTTGAGCAGCAGGATATGCGGTCAATAATACTTGAAAGCCGTGGTCTAACTGATACCCGTTTACAATATCTGTTTTAACTCTACCGCCTTCCCTATCGCTAGCTTCAATTATTACAGGAAAATATCCGTTTTGTTCAAGCACAGTTGCTGCCGTTAAACCACTAATTCCGGCACCTACAATATGTATTTTAAAATCCTGTTTATTCATTTTACAATTTTGTTTAACTAACATTGTATAAATATAAACAAAATTAGTATTTTTGAAATAGGGTTGATAATGACCTTTACTACAAAACTACTTTAAAATGAATTATTTAATCATTGTTTGTCAAATAATAGTTGGTCTTAGCATATTGAACGTTTGGCTGATACAGAATAAAAAAGAAACCAAATGGCGTGGTGGAAATGCAAAAACGATTATAGAGGAATTTAAGGTCTACGGTCTTTCGGAAACGATGTGTTATGTTGTTGGTTTTTTAAAAGTAACGTTAGCGATTTTACTTTTGATAGGTATTTGGGTGCCTGTATTGACACAACCGGCAGCGTTGGGTTTGGCAGCTCTACTGTTAGGTTCTATTGTAATGCATTTTAAAATAAAAGACCCTTTGTTTAAATCTTTTCCTGCAGCTTTATTTTTGACATTATGTTTGGTAATTGCTTTTGTATAAAGACTAAAAATTGAGCTGATTATAATAGCTTACCGAAATAAATACATTAATTAGTCCTAAGAAGAATGAGGGTAGTGATTCTGCTATGCTGTCCTTGATTTTAATTCTAACACCGAAGCCTAAAAACATAAGCAGTGCTAAACCAGATGCAGATACAAAAACCAATATTGGAGAAAAGAAATACCCCAATAAAAGTCCTGACCCTCCTAGTAGTTGAAGGTAACCAGTAAGCATGCGTTGGTTTTTTAAACCAAATCTCGCAAACTCGTCTTTCATTTTCTGTGAGGTCAAACATTCAAAACCATAATATATAAAAGCAAAGCTGGATAAAAATACCGCAACATTAAGTATGATCATTGAGTGGATTTAAAATGACAACTATTATTGTATTGATCTTATCTACGATAATTCTTCGATTTTCTTCATGATTTGATCTGCCTCAAAAGTCTTTTGGTCGCTCATTTTCCTATTTGTTGTAGATAAAGTATGGGCTTCTTTTAAGAGCTTTGCGTATTGGTCACGTAGCTTATCGATTTCAGACTTCTTTTTAAATATACCGAACATAATTTTATTTTAGTTTAAATTAATGGTTATAACCTTAACTAATATAAATATACAAAATGTTTAATTATTTTTAATTATTGTTGAACAATTAAGGTAAAATGTTCAATTTAAACCACCTTTGGCTTCTAGACCTTAAACATTCTTCTAAAAATGCGTAGTAATAAAGTAAGGTTTGATTTTAAAATTCACTCTGATTAAAATCTAATACTATTGAGATAAATTGAGTAAACAACAATCTCAATAGTAATATACGCATGAACGATTTATATTTTTTCCTTTTTGAATAAAACCAAGGTTAACAAGAATCCCACAATCACTAGAATACCACCTACCCAAGGTGTCGCTTCAATACCCAAGCTCGATTCTACAACCATTCCGCCTACATAAGCGCCAATAGCAATACCGACGTTAAAAGCTGCAATGTTTAAGGCAGATGCTACATCTTCGGTTCCTGGTAAGTATTTTTCAGCCATTTTCACCACGTATAATTGCAATGCAGGTACGTTTGAAAAGGCTAATATTCCCATAAAAAACAAGGTTACGATGGCAAAAATCTGACTAGAAGCTGTGAAGTATAACACAAACAGTACGATGGCTTGTAAAGCAAACATTACCAATAAGGCTTTTCCTGGTTTGTTGTTAGAGACTTTACCACCAATGACATTCCCAATCGCAATGGCAATACCATAAATTAAAAGGAATATACTGGTCATATTTGAAGAGAAACCCGTTACTTCCTCCAACAAAGGAGTTAAATAGGTAAAGGTTACAAACGTACCACCATAACCAAATGCAGTAATGGCTAACACCAATAAAATAGACGGATTCTTAATCACTTTTAATTGGTCTATAAGTCGTAATGGAGCTGATTGTTTGATGTTTTTAGGAACCAAAGCCAAACTAGCTATTGCACCTACTAATCCTAAAAGGGCAACACCAATAAAGGTTGCTCTCCACCCAAAATTCTGACCGATATATGTTCCTAAAGGTACACCGGTTACAATGGCTACCGTAAGACCTGCAAACATTATAGAAATAGCTGTTGCTCGCTTATCTTTTGGCACCAAACTAGCTGCAATTGTAGACCCGATAGAAAAGAATACACCGTGAGCAAAACCTGTTACGACTCTAGATAACAGCAATAACTCAAAACTTGGAGATATAGCTGCTAATCCGTTACCAATTATAAATAGTAACATGATACCCATTAGTAATTGTTTTCTAGGAATTTTACCCGTTAATGCAGTTAAAATAGGTGCACCAATGGCAACACCAATGGCGTACAGACTTACTAATAATCCTGCTGATGTTAATGATGTGCCTAGGTCACTTGCAACGGTAGATAATAAACCTACAATTACAAATTCTGTTGTTCCTATGGCAAATGCACTTATGGTCAATGCCCATAATGCTGCTGGTAGACTCTTCTTTTTGGCTACCGTAGTATCTCTATGTATTGTTGATGTTTCCATAATTTCTAATTGTTTTTTGTTATTTAATGGCAACAGGGTTTATTTGTACTTGCGTAGAGCCTTCATATAAAGGGTGACCTAATACAAAAAGGAATTCCCAAGCTTTATCTTCTACCAACTCATCTACAAGAATGTTTTCCAATACTTGTACACCGTACTCGGTTGCCATCATTTGATTTACAGGAAAAGAAAGTTCGCTGTTTTCGTGTGGTACAGCTTCAAAAGACCAGTTATCTGCACCTGCTGCTACAATTCCTTTTTTACCTAAGTAATGTGCAGCTTCAGTACCAATTCCAGGTCCGCCAGCTAGGTAACGTTTGTCATCTTTACCCATTAATTTTGTCCATCCTGTGTAAAACAAAACCACATCTCCTTTACGGATTTCAATGCCTTGTTTTTTGGCTACTTTTTCAATGTCTTCTACTGTAAAAACAGTACCTTCTTTTACAATATCCTGATTATAATATGAGCGCATATCTAATACAACACCTCTAGTTACAATTGGAGGTAATTTTTCTAGACCTAATTTTTTTACACCAGAAACGGTTAAAAAATCTTCTACTTTATGTCCGTTATAATGCACATTGTCTCTACCGTAATGTGCCAATCCGTTTATTTGAGATCCAACACCTGTCCAACCAATCAATTGATCATCTACGTAGGTGAATTTATTAGAACCTGCAGCAGCAGTTTCTGGTTGCAACGTTTCTATATGAAAATATCTGTGGCGGAAAGCTGCAGTTTCTGCATTTACTACCATTCCTAAGCGGTATACTTTTCCTTTTTTAACCAATTTTACGGCATCCAAAACTGTTTCTTCATTTAAAAGATTAAGTGCACCAATTTCATCGTCTTCACCATAAGGTGACGTTGGTACTTGTTGCGCGTTTGTACTTAAAGCAGTAAAAAGTGTAGCTGCTAAGGCAATTGTTTTTAATGTATTTACTATTGTTTTCATTTTAATATGTTTTAAATTTCTTATACAAATTTCCGATTAATGCAGGGTGTGTGCGAGGATGTACATCACCATTTTAAAGTGATGTATGTCACATTTAATACTGCGCATACATCACTTTACTTTTAATTTTATTTAATCTTGAAGCTTCATTTTTAATACCAAATAAGGTGGTTTACTGGCATCTTTTCCTTCATTTAATAAAGGCAGATTATGAAGCTGATTTGCTACGATATACAAGTAGTTTCCGTGTATGGCAACACCATCGGGCCAAGACAGGTCTTTTTTAGATTGTGCAATGGTTTTCATTCCAGCAGGCGTACTTTCTACAATAGCTGAATTTTCAACATCGGTGACATATACTTTACCGTTTGCACCCACTTTAAATCCGTCAGATTTTGGTTTGTTGGCATAAAACTCGATGTACTTATTAAGGTCGCTATCTTGCTTACTTTCATCTGCTAATACAGCAGACGAAATGCGGTAAATCTTAGTATTTCCCATTGCACCATAGTAGATATACTTGTTTTCATCATCTATAGAAATTGGGTTTAATGGATATCTTGGCTGGATGGTAGTACCGTCTTTTCTTTTATGCGATACTAATCTACCGTGAATTTTTACTGGTTCATCAGCAGGCAAAAATGACGCATCCCCTTCCAGAACTCGTCTTATATAACCTGTTTCTAAGTTAATCACGACAAAAGCTGGTGCAATTGGCGGATTTAAGGCATCGGTCATATCTGCAATTACAGCAGTGTTATTTTTTACATCAATCACAAAATCTTGTAAAAAAGGTTTTGATGACAATACCGTATTCGGAATAGGAAACACCTTTGTTACGTTACCGGTAACTAAATCAAATCCAACTAATTTGGGAGCCTGATTTTGCTTTACGTTACCCATATCTAATACCCAGAGGATTCCATTTGCATCAGCTTGAATTCCGATGGTTGAATTGATACCTTTTATACTTCCATTTTCTGGTTTTACAATCCACTCTTTATCTCCGAACGGAATAGCTTCCCCACTTGGTAAAATTTCTTTCACCATATATTTTGAAGCGCTTAAGGCACTCATTGTTACAAATATTCTTCCGTCATTAGACACTGTTATATTCCCTGGTCTAGATTCTGGAAATATTGCTATAGTTTCTAATTGTGCTTGTGCTAATAGTGTAAAATTCATTACAAATGCGAACAAGACTGTTTTTATAATTGTTACTGTTTTCATTGTTATTATTTTTTTAAAATTGAATATGATTTACTTAGTTGCCTAAAAACTTTTTTTGCGTTGATGGGTCTACCCAAATAACATCGCTTGGATCTCTGGCTATTGCGTCAAAAATGAGTACGTCTAATGGACCTTCTAAAATTTTTCCGTTTCCGTGTGCTGTGCCTTTTCCCCAAAACAATAAGTCTCCTTTTCCTGCAACAACAGGACCTTTATCGGCAACATAAAATTCTGCTTTGCCATTTAAAATGTAGAGGTAAGCATCAGATTTTGCGTGGTAGTGCATAGGCACTTCGTCATATAACCGAAAGATTCTAACACCTGCGTGTTCACGGTCTAATAATCTGATGTCTTTGATGATACCATTATGACTTTTAGGAAGTAGCGTTACATATTCATCAATATTGATAATACCGTAAGAGTTACCCATTAACGGTCTTTTGTTTTCTTGCGCATATGCGTTAAAACCTATGGCAATTACCGTAAATAATAGAAAAAGTGTTCTTGTAGTTTTCATAATACATTGTATTTAATTGTTCAATACAAAATTCTATGAAAACAAAGGGGTGTGCGAGGACATACATCACAGTTTTAGTGTGATATATGTCACTTTTAGTTATGAATTGATTAATACTGCAGAAAAATATAGCTGTCGAAATACTACACGTGTATTCAAAAGCTATTAGGTTTTGATAATTCTAGCTCCTATTTCTATTTACTTATGAAAAAATCTCAAAGCAATTTATGTTTGATTTTTAGAATTTGCCAAATTAAAATTAGCCCATTGGTACACATCATTAATTGTTAATAGCAACAGTAAAATTAAAGTAAGAACTATAAAATATTTATTTTCTTTTAAAATAGGGAATACCGCTAAACCTATAAGTGTTATGCTAAACAAAATTCTTGGTATGTATACCAAAAAAGGTTTATCCTTGGAGACAAATAGTTGCACTGCACTTAATGTGAAAATAAAAAAACCAACAGAACACATAACAATTTGACCGGGTAAAATACCATGAATACTAGAATGACCACTGACGCTATGTAAGGAGTTCTCTAGAGCTATTCCAGCAAGTGCAACCGAGAGATAAACGAAAAATTGACCATAGCCAAATTCAAAAACTCTGGCGGCGTTTTTAGAGAGCTTAGAAGAATAGCCATAACCACAATCAAAATATAACCACCATAAACATAATATAATTATAAATGAAAAAATAAGAATATACCAATGCTCTGATTGTATGACACTATTAAAATTTGAAAAAATTGCCACTAAACATTCCCCTAGTAAAATAATTGTAAACAAGCCATGTCTTTCTATAACATGGTCTGAGTGTATAGGTATTTTACTTCTATTAACGTACCAACCTAAAACCGGTCCTAATAATTCTGATAGAAAACCTATTATTATAAAAATAATTTGAAAGTGAGTAGATAAAAATAAAGAGGTGACTATAAGGACTGTACTGATTAAATATCCACCCAAAAAGAACTTGGCGTTGCCAAGGTACTTTTCAGCTTTACGAAGTACTCTACTCCATAAATAAATCAAAATTAGATTTATGGATAGATAATAAAGTATTGCATTATAAAAATTACCTAATAGAATATTTTCAATTTCACTCGCTATACCTAGAACAGGAAAAATAAGTGTTAAATAAGATATACGATAGGGTACATCATCATTGTCATACATTGATGCATACCATGTGAACCGATTCCAAATCCAGAAAAACAAAAGAAATAGCAAGCTATAGTAAAGTATGGTGTTGCCATTAAATCCTTCTGAAAATACTTCTCCTATTTGTGAAATTCCAAGAACAAAGGCTAAATCGATAAAAAGCTCAATCCATGTAGCTTGTCTATGCTTTTCTTGGTCACTTCTAATTTTTATTGGTTTTATAAATAAATTATTTTTCATCACTAACCCTATAATTAACTATTAAAACGACTTAAAGTCTCTCTGGATACACCTAAATAGGAAGCGATTAATTTTTTAGGAACGCGTTGTATTAATAATGGAAGCTTATTTAATAAGTACTCATACCTGCTTTCTGCGGTCATTGTAAGTAAAGACAAGATTCTTTGTTGCAGATTGATGTAACCGTGGTTGGATTTAATTCTGAAGAAGTTGGCAACTGCTGGTACTTCTAAGCAAATTTTCTCTCTGTTCTCTAAAGACAAACAAAAGAACTCAGAATCTTCAAGGCAATCTACAAAAATAGTACCCGGTTCTTGATGTTGAAAAGCGTAATGATCGCTCACCCAATAGTTTTCCATAGCAAATTGAAGAATGTGCTCTTTGCCTTTTTCGTCTATGGAATACGCTTTTACCAAGCCTTTGATAATCCAATATTCAAAGTCTACAGGTTGTTCTACTTGTATTAAGAATTGGTGTTTTTTAAGACTTTTAAATTCAAAGTACGATTTAATAAGATTCCATTCGTCATCAGTTAAAGAAACGATTTCTTCAAAATGTTGTCTTAGTAACTGTAACTGGTCTTCCATAAAGCAAATTTATCTTTACTTAATTAAAAACGGAAATAAAGTTTTAATTATGGTTAATCAGCTTTTAGTTTGGAAATTACCAGACCTACATTCTTTTCTTCAAACTTGCCTAAAAACTTTAGGGCGTAAGTAACAATTTTAGATTTCGGAGCTTTTATGAATACGCCAAGTCTTAACACGGTGTTGTCCATTTGATGAATAGCGTCATCTTGGTGACCATCGCCTAATCCCCAAAGTAGATTTGCATTAATCCATGATAATTCGCGGGCTTTGGCTAAACTAAAGTTAATGATTTCTTCATCGGTATTCTTTCCGGCGAGGTCTAGTAAAAATAATAAAGGAGATACACGGCTAAGGCGGTCTTGCATTTCATTGACGATATTGCCAAGAATAGTATTTACCGTATTAAAGTCCTTTTCGATTTCCATTATTTCTTTGCCTTGCATTACAGCGCTTGCTGCTAATCCTAAATCAAGGTTAATGTGGGTATTGATACCTAACATTATATGTTGTAAAACGGTCAATGGGTCGTTTTTGGTATCAAATGCAAATTGCCAAGATTTACTGATCGGTTGGTTTGTTGTATAACCTTTGTAAGCATCTATATAGTAGTTGGCAAAGGCAACATCAAAAGTTTCCATACGGGCATTATCCTCAAAATTACCTATTTGGACTTCTTTTAATATTTCTGCAGTTACCCTTCGGTATAAAAAAGCGAAATAGCCAATACGATCATTGTTGGCGATGGCATTATCTATGATTTCGTCCAATTGATGTAAGACTTCTTGTATGGTGGTCGGTCGGCTGATTTTCTAAAAATAAAATTTGTGAATGCTACATTTTAAATTACATTAAAAGTATTCATTTCTAATAGTTTAAATACTATAAAATAGAAATTTATAATTCCCTGATTTTTATGTTTCTAAACCAAGATTCAAAATACCAATTTTGAAATGCAATTTTACCTTGCGTTGATTTACCGAAGTCAGGTGCATCTTTAAATTTTGAGTTGGCAACTTTATTTTTCCAAGCGGCGGAGTTTATTTCTTCTTCTGCAGTTAGTACACCGTTAAGATAAAACTGAATGTTACCATCTTGTTGAATAATTCGTGTGGTATTCCATTGCCCTACCGGGTTAGCTTCCACAGTATTTAATTGTGGCGCTAATCCCCAAATCGTGCCTGGTCTTTTTAAAGGAGTTTTGGTATCCATATGTTCAGGTTCCAATAACTGGTACTCAACACCAGTATTGTATGTCGCTTTGTATTCGGGTGTTTCTTGCACGTTAATAAACGCGCCACCGTTTCCTCTAAGTGCCATTTGCCAATCGAATTGCAACTCGTAGTTTTCATAAGCCTTATCGGTCACTAAATCTCCAAACAATTTACTTTCATCCGTAGCATTACAAAATATCATTCCGTCTCTAACTTCCCACGCCGAGAATTGTGTGGAATCTGGTTTATTGAAAAGATGCCAGCCTTCTAATGATTTACCATCAAAAAGTAAGCTCCAACCCTGTTCCTTTTCAATATCCAACAATTGATTATGTACCTTGTTTTTAGCAGCTATATCTTTAGAACGTTCAATTGTAAAATCTTTTTTCTTTTCAGTTTTACAAGAGATGATGATAAAAACGATTAATACTAGAATGGAAAGGGAAAATTTGGTCATTAGTATATTCTAAAATTATAGGTTATTGAGTACCGATAGGTAATGTCTTAACTAAAGTAATGATTGCAAATTAAAATAATTTAATATTTAGACTTGAAAAGTATTGTAATTGTATGCTACAATTAAAAGTCATATAAATTGGCAGTTTTCCCTTTAACCACTAATTACTTAAGCATTACATACGGTAGTACATTGTTCATAATAATAGACTAATAATTTCTAGGTACTTTTTAAGATTCATGTATACAACATTTTTCAGTGTTGCATCTACAAAATTGTCTATTGTACAGGTGTAATATGATTAACCCAACAGCAGGAATATAGATGACAGCTTCGGGTATATAAAATAACTCTAGTTTTTCATTTAGAATAATAATTGATAACATGATATAACTTAACCACATTAAAGGCTTTATTAATGTAAGCGTTGTATTTTTTGTGGACCACAAAATGGCAAAAAATGAAATTACCAAGAACAGGTAATCCATAAATTTCCACCATGTCGGCGGATTGTCACAACAAGCTGCTGAACCTGCTTGTGCTAAAAAAAAAGGAATGGGGTCGCTATGCAATGCACTAAACATAACGAGCTTGCAACAGTGCCAAGAAGGTCAGATTTTTGTTTAATTAATATCATTGAAGTTTTTGTTAATACAACTAAGTTGCAAATGTAGATATTATATTAGTTAATGCAACAAGGTTGCGTTATATTTGTTTTATGGGAGTAATTAGAAAGACTAAAGCCGTAGAAGTTTTACTTAAAGAATTCAATTCTAGTTCAGTAGCTATTTCTGCAAAAGCATTAATTGAACAGTTGCGTGATACCTTTAATAAAACCACTATTTATCGTGTGTTGGATAAGTTAGAAGATGATGGTATTCTACATTCTTTTTTAGGGAAAGAAGGCATAAAGTGGTATGCAAAATGTAATGGTTGTACTTCAACTGAGCATAATGATGTACATCCCCATTTTCAATGCCTTAATTGCGGCAGAGTTGATTGCTTGTCATTTACTGTGCCACTACCACAAATACCTAACAGAAAAATTGAAGTTATGCAGTTATTGATTCAGGGCAGATGTGAAGAGTGTTTTGTGTAATAAAAATGTAGATTCGATGGAAACTTCATAAAAATCTAAGATTGGGCTTTTATGACAAAATGTTCAGTGAAAAATCAGAGAGTTCAGTAGACTGTACAAAACACAATGTTAAATTTTATCAAGTAAGTCGTGAATTTAGCTGGCTTAAATTAATGTTTTCAACATTGCTAATAACATTGATGATTGCATTTTTTTAGTGGAATGAATTTAAAAAAGCTATAAAGGTAAGTTCAGGTTATTGATAACAATAGCCCGAATTTTAATGTATTCGACAATTGAAAATTAAATACTCAGACCCTTGTGTGGATATAGAAACTGTGTTTTAAATACAATGTTTAATAGGTTTATTTTGAGGTTGTTCGCTATTAATTATTGTGTTTCTAAGAGGCGTGGGTTCTTTTAAAATTATCCATTTAATAGTATACTTTACATCTTATTTTAACTTATACGGATACTTTTACACCTTTTAACAGAATTAATTTATATATCTGAAGCAATGGGGTACTTTTCGTCTTTCAAACCTCAAACTCAGAAAAATGAAACTTGAATTAGTAATTGTAGATGACTCCCATTTGTGGTTGTCATTAGCAGAAAAGCTTGCCAAAACGCATCCGTTGGTTGGTAAGGTTACAGTCTTTGAAGACTCATATGATGCCTGGGTGCATATACAGATAAATAAACCACAATTTGTTATTTCCGATATAGAAATGCCAGGAATGAACGGCCTTTCGTTCTTAGAAATGTTTAGTAATAGGTTGCCTTTTATTTCAACTTCTACTAAACAAGAATTTGAAGAAGTGGCAAGAGAGCTTGGTTGTGTAGACTTTATTACCAAACCATTTACCAAAACAGATATACACCATGCTATAGATTCAGTTTACTATCATATGTACGGTAAAAAAGTAAGTTGAACTCATAATTTTCTTACCAATAATTAAGGATGGTAATAGCATCTTATTGGCATACATAATATTTAGATTGGTTATATTTACTTTTTTAGTAAATTCTTGTATCTCAAAACATACACATAACCATGACCCCCGATAAAGATATTTTTAGTACTAAACAAGGTAGATGGGACTTTGCAATTGCCATTGCCGTAATAGCCCTATTCTCTATTTTCATCTACATGTATATGTTTAATAATGAGAATGAAATGACAGAGGCTACTCCTGATTTGGAAACATCTAAAGAACAATTACCTGATTCATATCATTCAAAAGATCGAGAGTACGTATATACAAATTCAGACACTTATATGCCGGTGACAATACCTGCAAAAGATGCAATTAATCCTAATAAGAAAATAGCAATCATTATTTCTGATACGACACTTACAGAGGCTGATTTAATAGATGATAAAGTAGACTCTTACGTTAAGCAAGAAATAGTAGATAAACCTAAAAATACATTGTCGACCGAATCTGTAAAAACAATGGTAGACACAGTAACTACTGGTATTGTATCAAAAGAAATTAAAGAACCGGTTGCAGAAAAAGAAGATGTATTAACAGAGAGTTCAAAAACAGCATCAGTAACCAATACAACTTCAGAATTGAACTGTATGGCCATGGTGGGTGTCTTTAAAGATCAGAATAACATAGCTGCAATTATTAAAAAACTAAAAGCTTTAGGGTACACACATGAACAAGGCGCATACCCTAAAGGTTTAACTTATATAAGCGTACCTGTTGATTGCTCGAACGAATCTAATAAGAAGCAACTTATATCAGAATTAAATAAAGCTTTCGGTATTGATTCATGGGTTAAAAAGAGATAGGGTCTTATTCAAAGTAAATATTTGGATAAAGGAAATTAAAAAAAGGCTAGAAGAAATTCTAACCTTTTTTTAATAAGTAAAATTCTATTTATCTATGTAGAACCTGTGATCAGTTCAAAAATTTTATTAAATACTTTCAGCTAAAGGAAAATCTATTTCAACATCCGTTAGATTATGAAAAGTGTTTGTTACAGTAATAATACCTACTGCGATTACTAAATCAACCAAGTTCTCTTTGGTATAGCCAGCATCATAGAAAGCGTTTAAACTTGTATTGCTCAATTTACCTCTATTGATTGCTATTTCTTTAGAAACTTTAGATAAGGCATTCAACTTCTTGTCCCAAGAAGCTTTACCATGTCTTAATTCTAAAATCTGATCGTCATAAAGACCTTTCATCTTGCTAATTGCAGTGTGTGCAGATTGGCAATACCTGCAACCATTAACTTGGCTAATGGCCAGATCAACCACTTCTTTTTCAATAGCCGTTAAAGAAGTTTTAGCGTTTGAGAATTGTAAGTAGTCTTTTAGGGCATTATCTGAATGTGCCATAGCGGCATATATATTAGGTACAAATCCTAATCCCTTTTCAAGGTTATTGAAAATTACCTTGTTCGCTTCACTTACATCTTCTTTTTTTAATATCGGAAATGTGCTCATTTTTATATTTTAAAATTATCGATGTATTAATTTCTACCAGCCATAACACCGCCGTCAATATCCCAGATAGCACCTGTAACCCATGCAGTTTCATCAGATAATAAGAAATGAATGGTTTTGGCGATTTCATGTGGTCTACCTACCCTGCCAATTGGGTGAAAAGCATTGAAACTCTGTAATGTTTCCTCAATTTTATCTTCTTCTATGAAGGCACCGTATATTGGAGTAACTACTACTGCAGGAGATACTGCATTTACTCTAATATTGAATTCTGCCAGTTCCATTGCTAAATGTTGAGTAAAGCTATGAAGTCCAGCTTTAGCCATTGAATAAGCAGATGAAGGCGTAGCTTTAATTGCTTGTTTGGCCCACATAGATCCTATATTTACAATAGAACCACCTCCATTATCTTTCATTACATTGGCAGCGGCCTGTGTAATAAAAAAGAATGCTTTGTTGAAGTCATGATAAATGTTGTAATCTTGCTCGGTATGCTCTAAAAACGGTTTAGGACTAAAATAACCTGCAGCATTTAAAAGATATTTTAAATCAGGAGCGATTTCCTTAATAGAATTAGTAAATTCTTGAACAGCTGTAAGGTCACTAAGATCAAGAGCTACCGTTTTATTGAACCAATAGAAGAAAGTTCTTTTTCAATACTTTCCAAATTTTTACCAGGTCTACCAACAACGATCAATTCTACATCGTCATTTATTAATAGTTCAGTGGTGGCTTTTCCCATTCCAGTAGTTCCTCCAATTATCAAAGCTTGTTTTTTCATGATTTTTGTATTTTTTTATTTGATACAAAGTTCATGAGTTGTCATGGGTAAAAATGGTAATTAAGCGCAAACTAATGGTAAATTAAGGTAATGATGCCTGAAACTGTTTTGGTGTAAGTCCGGTTGCTTTTTTAAAATACTTTGTAAAATAAGTTGGTTGATCAAAGCCTATGGCATATGCAACCTCTTTTGTCGTAATCTTATGGTTTGCCAGCATTCTCTTGGCTTCTAAGATTTTTAGTTGACGAATAATGTTCGCTGGTGTATCTAACAGATATTTTTTACTTAATGAGGTTAAATTTTTAACATTGATATTAAGTTTGGTACAATACTCATCTAAGCTTAAAAATGATTCCATATTTTCAAAAATCAATTGTTTGAATAGATAGGCAGTATGATGTTCCTTATCTGTATCTACACCAAAAGCATTTTGTTTTTTCTTTAATCGTTCAATTTGATATAATAAAGTTTGAAAAAAAGAGAATACCTGTTCTTTGTGAAAATAATCTTTGGTCTTTAATTCTATGTCTATAGCAGAGGAAAGCATAGTAAGCTTTTTGGCATCTACAGCGGACAAGGTGACAAACGGATTTCCAATTTCATTAAATATGGAATAAGAAAACCGTTTCATTAAATCAGTATTAAACCGTTCTATGAAATAATCATTAAAATGGTATAGCTGTCCCTTGTTTGGTGAATCTGGACAGAAATAGTGAACTTGATTTTTATTAATAAAGAACAAGCTGTTCTCCTTATGTTCTACTACTTGATAATCAATATAGTGTCTGCCTTTTTCTTTAAACCAGATAATTTGATAAAAGCTGTGATTATGTGGTTTTGAACTTGGTGTACTATGTTTTTGAAAATAAGCTTCTGCATCAAGAAAATCGAAATGTAATTTCGAATAATCATCTTTGTGCAAGTGGTATTTTTTAATATTCTCCAAATCAATGATAAAATTATATTCGTGTACTTTTTAAGACGTATTTATAAATAGAAACTTTCAAGTAAATTATGGTAAGTGGCATGTATTAATAATCGATTTCATTAAAAGCTTCGTCGGCATATTCTAAAAGATAAGTATTGATAAATTAACCTTTTTTAAGATTTGCCAATCGGTATTATGTTTTATTTTTGCAGCCTTAAAATTGTTATCAAGAATCTCAATAAAGGAGATAGCAACCTGCAATAACAAGCAAGGTGCTAAATAGATAAGCCAATTAATTGGAACAAATGTTAGTTCATAATCCTTCTAATTTTTAGCTATTTCCTTTTTTGATTATGAAGAAAGAGAAATGGAAAGTACCAAAAACAAGACCCCTAAATTTTCAGCCTTAATACCCTTGTTCGTATTTGTATTTACGTTTTTAGGTGTAGGCATTTATCAAAATGATTTCTATGCCCTACCCGCACCTATTGCGGTAATTGTGGGTATTGTAGTAGCGTTCATACTATTTAAGCAATCGATATCAGATAAAATCGATACGCTTTTAAAAGGTTGTGGAGATGATAAGATATTGACGATGTGCCTTATCTATTTATTGGCAGGTGCTTTTGCAGCAATTACCAATGAAACAGGTAGTGTAGATGCCATTGTAAACCTCGGTTTAGATTTAATACCCATACAATACATATATGTGGGCATTTTTATTATTGCCGGGTTTTTATCTGTCTCAACAGGAACTTCTGTTGGCGCTATCGTAGCGTTGGCGCCAATAGTAGTAGGTTTTGCCGAAGAAAGCAATGCAGAGCTGGCAATTTTATGCGGGGCGTTATTGGGCGGTAGTATGTTCGGTGATAACTTATCTGTCATTTCAGATACAACAATTGCAGCAACCCAATCTTTAGGTTGTAAAATGAGCGATAAGTTTAAACAGAATATTAAAATTGCTGTGCCAGCAGCGATATTTACCATCGCCATATTAATTTTTCAAGGCTTAGGATTAGAATCCGTTGCATCTGAAAACACCGTTTATAACTATGATATTGGAAAGATTTTACCGTATGTATTGGTGATTGTTCTGTCTATTGTTGGAGTCAATGTTTTTGTAACGCTTTTACTAGGCGCTATAGCTGCAGTTGTGCTGGGTCTTGTTTATCAAGATTTTACACTGATTGAATCCGGCAAAATCGCTTACACGGGATTTACAAATATGACAGAAATATTTCTTTTGTCTTTATTGACCGGAGGATTGGCGGCATTGGTAGAAAGAAATGGTGGAATAGAATTTATATTGGTCAATATTAGAAAGCTGATAAAAAATAAGAAATCGGCACAATTTGGTATAGCTACATTAGTGAGTACAATTAATATGGCAATAGCCAATAATACCGTTTCAATTATAATTGCCGGACCAATTGCAAAAACCATTAATGACGAGTATCATTTAGATAACAAAAAGACGGCTTCTATCTTAGATATTTTCGCATGTATTTTTCAAGGTTTGCTTCCTTATGGAGCACAGGTCTTAATGATTTTAAGCTTCTCTAAAGGAAAAATCGATTATTTAGATTTGGTAAGCAACACTTGGTATTTGGTATTGCTTTTTATTTACACACTGTTATTTATTGGTCTTAGGGCAAAGAATTATGCTTAAGGCTAACTGTTGAAAGAGTTATGAATTCCCAATAAAATGTGATTATGTTCGATATAACTTCTTATTTTTTGATTTATTGATAAAAATCAGATAGAAATTAAATGTGAATTTTAAATTGAATGTTAAACTACAGACATAGATATGGGGAGGTTGCTTAAAAAAGTAATTTTGATAAACTAATTTAAAGACACTGACAATAGAGATGCTCATGTCTTTCAATAACTCTTTAAAACGTTGCTAGTCAGACACTAGTGTAATTTTCTTTTATTTTAATATAATTAGTTTTTAATCCATCTTCAATTTATAAATCATTTATTATGAAACACTTGATCGCTGTTTGTGCAGCTGTTTTGGTAAGTACTATTTCTTATGGGCAATGGCAGGTATCTGCAAGTTCTGGATATGCAATTGGTAGCGCGACCATGAAATTAGGAGAACGCATTAATACTTCTACAATGGAAAACTCTTATGGAAGTTACGGTGAGGGAACAAATTTTCAACTTAGAGGAACTTACTTCTTTGATGATTCTTTTGGTTTCGATTTAGGCGTGGGGTATTTACATGGTACCGATCAAGATGTTTCTATTGTAGATTTACCATCTACAGAAGTTAATGCAGTGGCAAGAGCACGTGCTTTTGGTGCTTCTGCATCTGTGGTGTACAAATTTACCAACAATATTTACGGGCGTTTTGGAGCCTTGATAAAATTAGGAGGAAAAACCGAGGGGGTAATTTATCAAAAATCTGTATTTTCTGAAGCAGAGGCCGAAGCTTTAGGTGTACCTAACGGGTCATATTCCGAGACCAATTACAAAGAAGACTTTCATGGTCACTTTCCTTTAGGTTTTGTAGGTGCGCTTGGTTATAGACATAATTTAGATGCTAACTTTAGTCTTTTTGCAGAAGTAGAGTATTACGGTATTAGTTTAAAGCGTAAAGACTCAGAAATTTCAGAATTTAATACAGATATTAAACTTCCAGATGATACGGTTGCCGTTAGTGGTTTTTATTCCATTGATAATTTACCAGAAAGTATTAACAAGAAAACGACTTATGTAGATGAATTGTCGAACACGAATACAGATACTACAAAAGAGTTATCTCAAAAAGTTCCTTATTCTTCTTTCGGGCTAAATATTGGTATTACCTATAAATTTGCAAAGGCAAATAAAGAGTAATACTTCAAGAGCTTGATAATTGAACCCCTATTGAACAATTGTTTAATAGGGGTTTTATTATATCCGCTAGTAAAATAGTACACACTAATGATACTTTGTTCAGTTCTATGAACCACAGGTAATTGTAAAGATATTTTATAATGGTTTGTAGGTAATTGAATCAAAAAAATATAGCATATATGATGTTGTTCAATTTTTAAACGTATATTGAACTATTATGCATGCATAGTAAATTGAATTTAATTAGTAGTGAAATGACCAAATACAAACATATTTTTGAGCCTTTAGATTTAGGTTTTACCACCCTAAAGAACCGAATTTTAATGGGTTCTATGCATACTGGCTTAGAAGAAGAAAAAAATGGAATAGATAAAATTGCTGCATATTATGCCGAACGGGCAAAAGGCGGAGTCGGATTAATTGTAACCGGAGGTATAGCACCCAATGTGCAAGGTTGGACAGGCCCTTTCTCTGCACGTATGAGCTCTAAAAAGCATGCGAAACATCATAAGTTCATTACTGATGCCGTACATAGAGAAGGTGGTAAAATCTGTATGCAAATACTACATGCCGGTAGGTACGGCTATCATCCTTTTGCGGTGGCACCATCGGCTATAAAATCTCCCATCTCCCCTTTTAAACCTTTTAAGCTCAATAAATCCGGTATTAATCGCACCATTCGTGATTTTGTAAATTCGGCTAAACTTTCAAAACTAGCGGGTTATGATGGCGTAGAAATTATGGGTTCTGAAGGTTATCTCATTAATCAATTTATTGCAGAAAGAACTAATAAACGAACGGATAATTATGGTGGCAGCTATGAAAACCGAATGCGTTTACCAATTGAATTAGTGAAGCAAACACGTGAAGCCGTTGGTCAAGATTTTATTATTATCTATCGCTTATCAATGTTAGATTTGGTAGAAAAAGGAAGCACTTGGCAAGAAGTGGTAGCCTTGGGTAAAGAAATAGAAAAAGCGGGAGCTACAATCATAAATACAGGAATTGGCTGGCATGAAGCCCGTATACCGACTATTGCAACATCGGTACCTAGAGCGGCATTTACTTGGGTGACCAAAAAGATGAAAGAAGAATTATCTATTCCGTTAGTTACGTCTAATAGAATAAATATGCCTGAAACTGCTGAGCAAGTTTTAGCGGAAGGTCATGCAGATATGATTTCAATGGCACGACCATTTTTAGCAGATCCAGAGTGGGTAAACAAAGCTAAAGCAAATAAGGCAGATGAGATAAACACCTGTATTGGTTGTAATCAAGCATGTTTAGACCATGTTTTTCAACGAAAGGTTGCTAGTTGTTTGGTAAACCCAAGAGCTTGTCATGAGACAGTTCTTAATTATAACCCAACGGAAACAAAGAAAAGAATTGCCGTTGTTGGTGCAGGACCGGCAGGATTGGCTGCATCTACAATCGCAGCACAACGTGGGCATGATGTTACACTTTTTGATGGTAAAAAAGAAATTGGCGGTCAATTTAACCTGGCTAAGCAAATACCGGGTAAAGAAGAATTTTACGAAACTATTCGCTATTTCAATAAACAACTAGAGTTGCATAATGTAACTGTAAAATTGAATACTAGAGTCTCTGCAGAAGACTTAAAAAATGGCAACTTTGATGAAGTTATTTTAGCGACTGGTATACAACCAAGAACTCCGAAAATCGAGGGTGTAGACCACCCAAAAGTTCTCAACTATATAGATGTATTAAAATTTAAAAAACCCGTAGGCAAGCGTGTTGCCGTTATCGGTGCTGGCGGAATTGGTTTTGATGTATCTGAATATTTAGCCCATGAAGGTGAAAGTACGGCATTAAATATCAATGCTTGGCTCAAAGAATGGGGAATTGATAAGACTTTAGAAGCTCGTAGTGGAATTGAGAATATACAACCCGAAATACACCCCTCGCCTAGAGAAATATTTATGTTTAAGCGCAGCAAAGGTAAGTTTGGTGGTAATTTGGGTAAAACCACAGGTTGGATTCATAGGTCAACATTGAAAAAGAAAAATGTACAGTTTATCAATGAAGTGCAGTATACTAAAATTGATGATGAAGGTTTGCACTATACTCAAAATAATGAACGGAAAATACTAGCAGTGGATACTGTGGTTATTTGTGCAGGACAATTACCATTTAAAGAGCTTTTAGAACCATTGCAGACAAAAGGCATAAATGTACATGTAATTGGTGGTGCAGATGTTGCTGCCGAATTAGATGCTAAACTTGCCATAAATCAGGCTTGTAGATTAGCTGCGGAAATTTAATGTTACAAAAACAAGTGAAGTCATATGGTTAAATGAATTAATCCTCTAGAGGTATGATCGCTCCGTTTTCATTCGTTAGTTTTAAAATTTTATCGGTAGAATCCAAAAACCCTGATGGGGAACCTAAGTCCCCATCTATATCGGTCTCAACTAACACCTTTTAAGATATTTCCTTTTTCTAAAGGTATATTGAGGTATTAATTCATCGCAATCGCCACTTCCGCTTCCAAATCAATTTTATCACTGCGACAACCAATGGTAGTGTTACAATTACTGTTAAAACTAATCTGAAAACTACTTTTTATGCTACATTTTTAAGACCTTAAAAATCGAAAAATAAAACTCAAATTACAGAAAACCATTGTTTTAACAACTACATCCATATTTCTAAACGTACATAGCATAACCCCAAAAATATAACGCTATGAGAAAATCTAAGAATTACCTATGGTTATTAAGTCTCAGTTGTGTCTTATTAAGTTGTACCAATGAAGAAGCCATTTTGATGGAAAATAATAGGAGTGATACTGAAACGGAGACCGTAGAAGAATCAGTTGAAGATGAGGAAGATTTGGAGACAACTTCTAATGAAAATACAACACCAGTAGACGTAGCAACAACACTCTTTGCAAACGATCTTGAACCCCACCCTATGCAAGATATTGCAAAACCAGATTATTTAGAAACTATAGTAGATCCGTCTTTTGGAACTCTTGTTCGTAGAATTTCAAATGCTGGTAGTGGCGGAGTTATTAAACCTATGTACAGTACGATACAGGCATGGAACGCCGATGAAAGTAGAATGATTTTGTATGACCAAACTAATGGGGTACATAAATTGTTAGATGGAATGAGTTATGGGTTTATTAGGAACCTAGATGATGTGCGCCCAGATGATTTGGAACAATTATTTTGGGATTTCAACGACCCTGATATTTTATATTATTTAGACTCGGTTACAGATGAATTTATAAAGTACTCCGTGTCTTCTGGGAATAAGGAGGTGCTGGTGAATCTAAAAGAACTTACTAATTGTACGGGAAGCATCAGTATGGGCAATGATGTACAAATGATGTCTTGGGATTCTGATGTTATAGGCTTTAGATGTGATAATAGCGAAACGTATTCCTATAGATTTTCAACTGAAGAACTTGTAACCTTTAATATAGGTGATGTAAACTATACAGCAGCTATGCCAGCACCTAGTGGAAGCTTGTTTTATCATAATGTATCGTCATATGATGCCGACGGTAATTTTAAAGCAAGACTAAATAAGAGTAAACCAGAACATTCATGCTTAGGTAAAATGGTAGATGGTACCGATACCGATTTTTCCGTTAGTTTTGATGTAGGACCAAATGGTTGATGTCAAGGAAACATCATTGCTTATGATTTAAATACAGGTGATTGTTTACCGGTTATATCAGAAGATTTAGGATATGCATATCCAAAAAAGGGAACCCATATTTCTGCAGTAGCCCATAAAAACCCGGGATGGATCGCTGCTTCTATTATAGGCTTTGAAGGAGATGGTCAGGCATTGTTAGATCAAGAGTTAGTGATTGCTCGTGTTGAGCCAGGTAATATTGAGGTATATAGAATAGGGCATCATAGGGCAGATGAAAAAAAATTCGATTATTGGGGAGAACCACATGCGGTAATTAGCCCAACAGGTACACGAGTACTTTTTGGTTCTGATTGGAGCGGTAGCGAAGATGGAACTTCTATAGATTCTTATGTTGTTGAATTACCATCTTATAATTAATCGAATACTGTAAACTATATCATTAAAAGGCGTAAATACTGATAATTAACATATAATAAAACCCATTCTAAAGTCGATTTGTACAGCCTTTAAGATCAATGAAAAAACAATATCTTTGAGAATAGAATTTGCAATTAAAACCTTACTTCAAAAATGGCAACTGAATCTCATATATCTATTAACGGACATACACATGTACTTTATAAAGAAAATGCATTGTCGAAAGAAGAACTCATTGTCAAAAGTGAGGACTTTTATAAACATTTAGATGAAAGAAGATCCGTTAGAGAATATGCAAGTACACCAATACCTAAAGAAGTAATTGAAACTTTAATAAAAACGGCTTCTACGGCACCGTCTGGTGCGCATAAACAACCTTGGACCTTCTGTGCTGTTTCTAATACTACATTAAAGGCAAAGATCAGAGAGGCTGCCGAAGCAGAAGAAAAGGAAAGTTATGAAAGTAGAATGAGCGACCGTTGGTTAAAAGATCTTGAGCCGATGGGTACAAATATGTACAAGCCCTTTTTAGAAGATGCACCGTGGCTTATTATCGTTTTTAAGAAAGTACATGATTTAGATAACGATGGTAAAAAGGTAAATAATTACTACGTTAATGAATCTGTAGGCATTGCCGCAGGTATGTTAATAACTGCAATACACAATGCGGGTTTAGTTACACTGACTCATACTCCTAGCCCCATGAATTTTTTGGCAAAACTATTGAATAGACCAAGCAATGAACGAGCATTTTTGCTGTTGCCAGTAGGTTACCCTAAGACGCCAACTTACGTACCAAATATTGAACGAAAACCGATAGAAGCTATTTCGGAATTTTACGAGTAAAACTTTAAGTAAAGATATTTTAAATCCTATCTAATAGAAATTTAGACAGGATTTTTATTTTTAAATTAAAAGTATAAAACTGCTTCCTTTTTATAGATTTTAAGTTTATAAGATGAAACCTCGACCTCAAAACAACACTTAAATTGTTGTATGCAACATATGAATCTTTCTGTGTGCATAAATAGAGTTCCTTTTCTACATCCTAAAAGAGATTCCCTTAATTTTATTAATTTGATAAAATAACACTACTCAGTAGTAAATTGATGAAATTAATTAGCCAAATTCAATATTTTACTAATATAATTTCAATAAATATTAAATTTTACTAGGAATTCATTAAAAAAAAGTTTAAATTATAGTAACTATAAAAAACAAAATAATATATGAGGCAACTGAAGATCACCAAACAAATTACAAACAGAGACACTAAATCATTAGAAAAGTACTTTCAAGAAATATCAAAAATTGATTTGATTACCGCAGAAGAGGAAGTGGAGCTGGCAAGAAGAATACGTGAAGGAGATCAAATTGCCCTAACTACATTAGTAAACGCCAACCTACGTTTTGTAGTATCTACGGCAAAACAATATCAGGGTAGTGGATTACGACTTTCAGATTTAATCAATGAAGGAAATATTGGTTTGGTAAAGGCAGCAAAACGCTTTGACGAAACTAGAGGTTTTAAGTTTATATCATATGCCGTATGGTGGATCAGACAATCTATACTGCAATCTATTTCTGAGCAATCTCGTATGGTGCGTATTCCACTGAATAAAATTGGGGAAATAAGTAAAATTAATAAAGTATTTTCTACGCTAGAGCAATCGTTACAAAGACCACCAAGTACTACTGAAATAGCTAGAGAACTTGATATGAGTAGCACACAAGTAAAACTTGCTTTAAAGAATTCAGGTAAGCACTTGTCTATGGATGCACCTTTTCAGGAAGGTGAATCGTCTAACTTATATGATGTAGTAAGTAATAAAGACGCAAACAGACCCGATGCCAATATGATGATGGATTCTCTTAAAACAGATCTTGATCAAGCGTTAAATACGTTACCGAATAGGGAAAGTGAAATTATTAAGCTGTATTATGGTCTTGGAGAAAGAAGTCCTAAAAGTTTAAGTGAAATTGGAGAGCTTTTTGATTTAACAAGAGAAAGAGTACGACAGATAAGAGAGAAGGCCGTTCGTAAGCTTCGAAATAAATCTCAAAACGAAGTACTGAAAGCATATTTGTAGAAGACAATTTAAAATATATTAAAAAGCCGACTTATTCAAGTCGGCTTTTTTATGCATTAAGATGTTGTAAACGAAAACTATTAACTGTTCCCTTTCTGATTTTTTTTCCTTTTCGGCTCTTCAGGTTTTATAGGTAGACTAGTAGTTTGGGCTATATGGTTCGCCAATATTTTCTCTACCAATTCGTCTTTGGTCAAGTGATGGAAAATGGTTCTTATTTTAGTTATAAATTCTTCGGATACCTCGCGGTTAGG
Organism: Maribacter sp.; assembly: GCA_020629285.1. Classification (GTDB taxonomy): domain Bacteria; phylum Bacteroidota; class Bacteroidia; order Flavobacteriales; family Flavobacteriaceae; genus Maribacter. The sequence continues at coordinate 151,637 of JAHDDP010000007.1, read as the reverse complement.
CTTGGTTTTAAATATTTTCTTTGCCCAAAGCAATGTATTGTTTTCTTCTATACTCTGTGCATCTGCCTTTTGGTATTTTGAGAAAGAAATACCTAATTCTTTTTCAAAATCAAATACTTCTGCAACTTCCTCTTTTTGTAGAATGGTTAATGAAAGTCCCTTCTCCCCTGCTCTGGCGGTTCTTCCGCTACGGTGAACATAGGCATCGTAAGTGTCAGGTAAATGATAGTTAATTACGTACCCAAGTTCTTTTACATCGATACCACGCGCGGCTAAATCGGTAGCTACCAATATATCGACATGCCCTTCTCTGAATTGTCCCATTATTCGGTCTCTGATCCCTTGAGATAAACTACCGTGCAGAGCACCTGATGAAAATTTATTTATAGCTAATTTTTTAGCCAACTTATTTACTGCCGCCTTTGTTTTACAGAAAATGATGCCACGTTGCCCTTCTTTTGTATTTAAAAAGTGCATAAGCACATCTAATTTTTCAATGGGCTCTACTACCACATATTTATGATCAATACCTTGATGACCAACGGTAGACATATCAGCTTCTACATGTACCACATGTTTAGACATGTAATTTTGAACCAACTGCTTTATAGCTCCAGACATGGTAGCCGTAAACAAAAGTGTACGGCGAGATTTCGGAATGTCTTCGATAATGGTATCTAAATCTTCTTTCAAAGCAGTGACCATTTCATCGGCTTCATCTAAAACCAAGTACTTTAATTTCTTAATATCAATAGCCTCGCGTTTCACTAAATCAACTAAACGACCAGGCGTAGCTATTACAATATGAGTATCCTCTTTTAATCGTTCTATTTGAGGTTTTATTGGTATACCACCGCATACTGCGGCAATTGATATTGCCGGACTATGTTTGGCATATGAAATTAGGTTGGCGTGTATTTGTTGTGCCAATTCTCTTGTAGGTGCCAATATAACAGCTTGTACGACTGAGCTTTCTGTTTTGATTAATTGCAGTAATGGTAAACCAAAAGCAGCGGTTTTACCCGTACCGGTTTTTGCCAATGCAACAAGGTCTTCTTTTTTATTTAGAACAACAGGAATACATTTTTTTTGTATATCAGTAGGTACTGTAATTTGTAATTCCTTTAAACTCTGTTTAATTTCAATATTGATTCCTAAATCCGAAAATTGGCTTGACATAAAATAATTTTATGCAAAGATAGGTACAGTTTCACTAGGCGAGGGTATTAACGACAAAAGGTTATAATTAAAGTAATTAGATGATTTAAGAGCGATGAGTTTTAAACAGCATATAATTAAAAAAGCTTGCATCATAATTAAATGATGCAAGCTTTATATTAGTAATGCTACTCAGTAAACTAATACTAATTAAGCGTTATTTTTTAACGTTGACAAAACCTCTTAACGGAACTAATTCTTCCATTTTAGCAATATTTAAACCTTGATTTTCATCAGTTCCAAAATCACCAAGATCATTGATGTCAACACCTTGAGTACCTCGAGGTAAGTCATAAGACTCGCCAACAGAAGCTGAACTATAACCTAAATCTCTCATAGATCCAGCTGTTATTCTACTTAAAGGATTTTCTCCAAGATTTAAAAAGCCTGTCATAAGTTCATTATTTAAGGTAGACTCTCTCCAGTGCCCTAATGCTGTACCAGGACCACCCATATTCTCAATTGGTAATTCATCTGTACCACCTTCTGCGTTCCAGAATACATTTGCTTTTTTACCAGTAAAGTAAGGATTGTTATCAGGTCCTGCTCTTAGCGTTCTGTCAAATCCGAACGGAGCCGTGTTCCAAAGTGTACCTACGCCTAAAACATGACCCATTTCATGTACGATAACTTCTTCGAACAAATCGATCTCTTCAAGAAAATCTAAATCTTCAACATCAAAGAACATAACTCCGGTCAAGGACAGAAAATCTTCCGTTCTTACGTATTGAGGTCCTGCCTGACCTAAAATTCCTCCAGGTCCATCAATTGGAGCCAAAGCTACTTCAATAACCAAATCATCGATAGCATCAATATCTGGAAAACCGGCAAAAGCTGAAGGTATTGGACCAGCAACATCTGGCACATCTTTGATGATTATACGTTCCCATCTTGCTGCAGCAGCTTCAAATACTTCCACTTGTCTTTCCGTAGGAGGTAATAAATACTTTAATGTAATGTTGTAACGACCTTTGGTAGCATTACTTGATTTTGCCGTTTGCAAATCTGTAACTCCAAGATCATCTATGATAATAGGGGAATTTGTTGGCGCTTTTAAAGCGATTTCCAAAGGTTTTGCTTCTTGCGATTCTTCTGCATTCAATACCGATGTTTCGTCTGTACAAGAAGTGAATAATAATACACCAAAAGCGCAACCTAAAGTCAAAAATTTGTTAGTTTTTTTAAAAGTGTTCTTCATAAAAATATAGTGTTAAAAATTAATATATAACAGTGCCGTTGTAAATGAACAATGTTACATTAATGTTAAATTTAACACAATAAATAATATTTTACGGCATTTCGCTGAATAAAATATGAATTTATACATTTTCCCAACTCCTCCACCTATCCACACCCTCTCGATACCATTTATCGCCTTTGATGAGAGATAGATTATTATTTCGTTCCACTTTGAATTCTATAGGCTGATTATATAGTTTTCCGCTTTTCCAAGCATCAAAACATTTGATCAATGTTTCAATTTCTTCATCTTTAGTTAGATCCATATCTAATTTATATAAATCTTGAACTAAAGGAATTATTGAGTTTTCGGTGTGTTCATCATAATGAATTAAAGGTGATAAACGTATAATTTGCTCGTTAAGTGCTTTGTTCGTAGCTACCTGTAAAAACATCATAGCAATATAGTTGGCCGTATCTGGTGGTTGGTATAAAATAGTTTTTGCTTGGTGCAATACGGTTTCTTTAAAGAAATTGAATTGTGGTTTCCATTTAGAAAAAGCAAATTTCTTTCTCCTAAATATTACCGCAATCTGTTTCCAGTCCCAAAAGTTTTTTTTAGCATCTGCAGACATCAGCGAATTACTTGTACCAAGCGAAACTATGCGCAAGGTCTTTAAATCCACTCCTAGCTTATAGGCTTCTATGATTCCGGCTAGAATAGGGTTATTGAATCCGCCTAAGGCACCATCCCATAACTCATAATATATATCACTTTGCTTCGCTTTAAAACGTGCCGGAAAATCGAAATATTGAACAGGGGCGTTAGATGATCCGTTTATAGCTTGTGTAAGTCTAACGGAATCGTAAGTATCTGGGTTTGTTGAGAACGATTTAAAGAATTTTGCACGATTATTTAAAGCATCATATGTGGCAATAACTATTTTGAGGGATGCTTTACCAATGAGTTTAGGAATTTCATCCATTTGTATTTCATCAATCTGTGGGAATAGATTTTCAAAAGCTTCCTTTTTTTTGGTAGTACTATATTTTGGTCCAAATCCCGCATTAAAAAGTCCTAAATAGTCAACAGGAAAATAACGATCTTTAAAAGAGTTCTTATGAAAAATAAGCTCTCGGTTTTTCTGTTCTTTAAAAAGTGAAATGGCTTTGTCAATGGTATAATTTTCAGCTAAAGCAGCAAGAACGATACTACCACCCGAATTGGCAATTACAAGATCAAATTTTCTTAAAATATCGTGACCCGTTAAATTACCATATCTATCTTTTAAGGTAAGTAATTGAATAATAGCCCAACTGCCACCACCGTCTAGAGATAGAATTTTGTACATCTTCAATAATAATTTAGGAAATCAAGTTAAGGGATTCAATTTAAAATTGAAAAGGACGTGGGAACTACCTTTATTGTACTTTTTAAAATTAGAGAATTAAGAAATAAGTTGTTTGTAGAATCTTCTTAGAAATTATAAGGATATTATGTTTTTTTTGATCCCACCACGATATTTAAATTAAAGTTGTGTTAATAAAAAAGAATGAACGTTCATTTTTTGTAGTTTTGTACCAAGAAATCATAGTTATGGCAGCATTACAGAAAAGCATAGATAAACGAAACGCATTAATTAATGCAACTATTGAGTTGGTGAACAATGATGGATTTCATGCCACACCAATGAGTAAGATTGCAAAAATGGCCTGTGTATCTCCTGCCACCATATATCTATATTTTGAAAACAAACAAGATTTGGTAAATAAAACCTATATAGAGGTAAAGGCTAATTATACCGCATATGCATTTGCCACATATGATGAAACCATGCCGGTTGAAGAAGGATTTAAAGTAATTTGGAAACGAATAGCCGAGTTTAAATTAAAGGAAAGTGCCGACGCCATGTTTCTGGCGCAATGTGATAATACCCCAATGATAGATGAAGCTAGCAGACAAGAAGGCATAAAGCATTTGCAACCACTACTGGATTTATGGGCACGTGGTAAAAAAGAAGGTGTTATAAAACCATTGTCAGATTATATGTTATATGCCTATTCAATTAATCCGCTTTCATTTTTAATGATTACTCAAAACCGAGGTTCTGTAACATTGGATAAAGAGCATTTAGACCAGGCCTACGAAGCTGCATGGAGCAGCATTAAAACGTGTAAGTAGAATGAAAAAGACAGTCATCATATTAGGAGCTTCGGGTTTAACGGGAGGATTATTGTTGAAGAAATTACTTATTGACGATAGGTATGATACTATAAAATTATTTTCTAGATCAAGAATTGAGGGTTTGCCAATTAAAGTACAGCAGTTTATAGGAAACCTTTTAGACTTAGAACAGTTTAGAAAAGAATTTATAGCAGACGAAGTGTATTGTTGTATAGGTACTACTGCAAAGAAAACTCCAGATAAAAAACGTTACAAAGACATTGATTACGGTATACCTGTTGCTGCGGCAAAATTGGCAAAAGAAAATGGAATCCCTACCTACTTAGTGGTTTCTGCAATGGGTGCAAATAAAAAAAGTAAGGTGTTCTATAATAGAACAAAGGGAGAAATGGAGCAAGATGTTGTAAACCAAGGCATACCCCATACATCAATTTTAAGACCGTCATTAATTGGCGGGGAAAGAGATGAACAACGAACACTTGAAAAAATAGGACTAATAGTATTTAAAGCCATTCAGCCGTTATTTATTGGTCCGTTGAAAAAATATAGAATTATCAATGCAGAAAGCATTGCTCAGGCAATGTTGAATTTAGCAAATACAACGAGTAATACCGATGTTATTATAACATCAAACGATATAGAACAATTAGCAAAACGCAACTTAAATTAGAAAGATTAAAATGGAATTATTAGATAAATTAAATTGGAGATACGCCGCTAAGGCTATGAACGGAGAAAAAGTAGCCGAAGATAAAGTAGAACGCATTTTAGAAGCAGCGCGTTTGGCCCCAACTTCAAGCGGCTTACAGCCTTTTGAAATTATAGTGGTTAAAAACCAAGATATTAAGGAACAGATAAGACCTGTTGCTTGGAACCAATCTATGATTACAGATTGTTCACACCTACTTGTCTTTGCAGCTTGGGATACCTATACCGAAGATAGAATCAATTATATGTTCGATCTAACCAATGAGATTAGAGGTTTTAAGAACGAAGGATGGGAAAACTATCGTAAGATGTTACTAGATTCTTATCCACAAAAAGATGAAGAAGAAAATTTTAACCATGCTGCAAAACAAGCATATATCGCTTTTTCGCAAGCTATAGCAGCAGCAGCTTTTGAAAAAGTAGATGCTACCCCAATTGAAGGTTTTGATCCTGCTGCAGTAGACAAAATTTTAGGCTTACGTGAAAAAGGATTACGTAGTGCTGTTTTGTTACCACTAGGTTATAGAAATGAAAGTGAAGATTGGTTGGTTAATCTAGTAAAGGTTAGAAAACCAATGAAAGATTTGGTAACGGTTATAGAGTAATCGTTTATCAAATCATAAATAGATAGTACAAATTAAAAAGAAGAGAGAAAATGAACAATTTTGAATTTAAGAACCCTACCAAGATTATTTTTGGAAAGGATACCATAGCGAAATTAGAAAGTGAAATTCCTGCAGATGCTAAAGTATTAATGCTTTACGGTGGTGGTAGTATCAAGAAAAACGGTATTTACGAACAAGTTACCAAAGCATTGTCTAATGTAGATGTTATAGAGTTTGGCGGTATACCTGCTAATCCTGAATATGCCTTACTAATGGAGGCGTTACAGGTAATAAAAGAAAAAAACATTACCTATTTACTAGCAGTTGGTGGTGGGTCTGTAATAGATGGAACAAAATTTTTATCTGCAGCAGCGGTTTACGATGGAGACACCCCATGGGATATACTTACCAAAAATGTGAGAACCAAAAAAGGAATGCCTTTTGGAACCGTATTGACCTTGCCTGCAACAGGTTCTGAAATGAATTCAGGCGCCGTAATTACAAGAGCGGAAACCAAAGAAAAACTGGCAATGGGCGGACCAGGATTGTTTCCTGAGTTTTCAATTTTAGATCCACAGGTTATTAGTTCAATTCCTGAACGTCAATTAGCAAACGGAATTACAGATGCTTTCACACATGTATTGGAGCAATACATGACCTACCCAATAGGTGCATCGTTACAAGATAGATTTGCAGAAAGTATTTTGCAGACATTAGTAGAAGTTGCTCCTAAAGTATTAAAAGATCCTACCGATTATACACCTGCCGCAGATTTTATGTGGAGCTGTACAATGGCATTGAACGGATTAATTCAAAAAGGAGTTCCTGGTGATTGGGCTGTGCATATGATGGGTCATGAGTTAACCGCATTATTCGGTATTGACCACGCACGTACATTGGCTGTAATTGCACCAAGTCACTACAAATATAATTTTGAAGCTAAAAAAGAAAAATTAGCTCAGTACGGTGAACGTGTTTGGAATATTACCGAAGGTAGTATCGATGACAAAGCATATGCTGCCATTGAAAAGACCGAAGAATTTTTTCAACAGTTAGGTATAGATACTAAGTTATCTGATTACACAAAAGAGTATGAAGGCACTGCCGAAGAAATTTCTAAGCGATTTACAGATCGTGGATGGAAATTAGGTGAACGTCAGGCTTTAATGCCAGAAGATGCACAGAAGATTGTGAAAATGGCTTATTAGGTTAAGCGAAGTATTTTTAAAAAGGGCTGTCTAATTTAGACAGCCCTTTTTTATTTCCGGTTATACCAATTACAAATCACATATGAATGACTTATCTAGAAGGTAGAATAGTCAAAAACCAATATCTTCGCGCGCATTATGTGGATGTACCTCGGACTTTTAGCAGCGCTTTTTTTAGGATTACACAACTTATGTAAAAAACATGCCGTACAAGGTAATGATGCCTTTTCTGTTCTTTTAGGCACCTTAATCGCTGGTTTTTTATTGTTTTTACCATTATTTATCGGTTCAAAATACTATCCTGAAGAATTACAGGAAATTGATTTATTTGTATCTGATATTTCATTGAAGACACATGGGTTCATAATTATTAAAGCCATGATTATGGCTTCTTCTTGGATATTGGCATATCAAGCTTTAAAACATTTACCCATTACCATTGTAACCCCAATACGTTCTGCAGGTCCGTTTTTTACTTTTATCGGTGCGATTTTCATTTATCAAGAACGCCCTAATTTCTGGCAATGGATTGGGTTTTTCCTAATTATTTTTTCCGTATTTCTTTATTCTAGAATTGGCAAAAAAGAAGGTATTCATTTTAAAAGTAATAAATGGATATATGCTATTATTGGCGCTACTTTTTTAGGAGCTTCAAGTGGTTTGTATGATAAGTTCTTAATACAAAGTTTAAATCTGAATCCCCCTACCCTTCAATTTTGGTTCTGTACCTACACCATGTTGATTATAGGAATGGTAGTGGTCATTACAAGAGCTACCAATGCTAATTTAAAAGGTTCTTTTAAATGGCGGTGGACAATACCTATGGTGGGTATACTTTTACAAACGGCAGACTATTTTTATTTTAAAGCATTGCAAGATCCAGATTCATTGATAATGCTACTTTCAGCCATAAAGCGTAGTCAAATATTGATAGCTGTAGTCGTTGGCGGTTTTATCTTTAAGGAACAAAATAAGCGTAAAAAATTAGTGCCGTTAGCGGGTATTATGCTTGGTGTCTTTCTTATTCTTTATTCATAAGAAATTCTGTATTGCTTTCTTCTCATAAGAAAATAGAGTGCTATAATAGGGTTAGCCCGTTGGTAGGCTGTATCTTTGTAGCATTATAGTATGTTTAATTAGTTTAAAGTAGCAAATGTCATTTAAGAAACTGAATCCACACTTATTGGAAAGACTAGAATATCTTTCCATTACAGAACCAACTTCTTTCCAGAAGAAAAGTATTCCCGTAATTAAAAGCGGAGCAAATGTATACTGTACAGCTCCAAAGGAAAGTGGTAAAACTACAACCTTAATATTGACAACATTACAGAAACTAAAATGCAAAGCCGAAGGCAATGCGCCAAGAGCTGTTGTTGTGGTCGAGAATAAAGAAAAGGTACTGGAACTTTATGATAAGTTTTTTGAATACACCAAGTATACTGATATGAGACTATATGCCAGTTATAAAGAATTGCATATCGATATTCAAAAATCAGAAATATTTGAAGGCATAGATATACTAATTACAACACCTAATACACTACACAAGTTGTTTTTATTGAATGGTGTAAGTACGTCTCAATTGAAGATCTGTAGTATTGATGATGGTGATTTTTTAATTCAGAAATCAGACTATACAGCAATGATTACGGTTGCACAGAGTATTATGAAATGTCAATATGTGATATATTCAGAAAAAAAGCATCCAAAATTAGAGCGTTTTGAAGATTATTTTATGGAACGTGCAAGTCATGTAAAGCTATAATATAAGCTTTCCTATTGCTTAGAATATCCTTGTTTGCGTAGCACATCTATAGTACTATTATAGCCAATATCAAATATGGCATCTATAGATCTCATATCAAAAGTTGCATATTCACAAAGCTCTTCGGGAGAAACTACAAAATCGCATTTTGTAAATTTTGCTATGGATTCTGATGCTGATTTTATTTTATACGCTCTTTCCAATACATTGTACGAATGTTTTAAATCTTTTATTTTAATAGATTTTAGCGCGTTTACATAGCTGCCTATTATTTTATCGCAGTGCAGTTGTAAAGGCTCAATAGGGAAATTGTTCAATACACCACCATCTACGTAGAAAGACCCATTAATATTAATAGGCGAAAAAACACCAGGAAAAGTTGCGGATGCAAGTACTGGTTTTATCAATTCTCCAGTATCAAAAATCTTTAGTTCCCCTTTAACGATATCCGTAGCTGTTATAAAAAGCTCCTTAGGAAGTGATTCAAATTTATCTGTAGGGAAAAACTTTTTAAACTCATCATAAAACTTCTCGGTGTCTATAAAACCGGGTTTTTTACGGGCGAATCTGTTGGCATGAAAAATTGGAATTACTTTGAAAAATTCTAAAATATCTTCCCATTTTACACCACCTGCATATAATGATCCAACAATAGCACCCGCACTAGTACCAGATATATGGGTTGGATAAATACCATGTTCCTCCAAGGCTTTTATTACACCAATATGTGCTACACCACGTATGCCACCGCCTGAAAGTACTAATCCGGTATTTGTCATAACTGTTCTACGTTATATTTCTTAAAATAATCAGTTTTGAGCAACAATATTGAATTTTATCAATTCTCCATTTATTTCTGCTTTTTCTAAAAAGCCATCTTTATAATGATAAATATTCTCGTTGTTTTTAGCATTTATTTTTTTGTACGAATGATTGCCTAAAGGTATAATCGTATTAAAACTTCCATCTTGTTCAGAATAGCACCGTTCTATGTCTACTGGTTCCACAAAATATAGCAATATGGTAGCGTACTTGATATCTTCTTGAACCACTAACTCATTTTTATCGTTTTTTGAAATCTGGTAATAATCTATTTCCCAATTGGTAAGAATGTCGGCATAGGGTTTATCGTTGACATCTATAAGTACATTAGCCCTCTTCAATTTATTATTTTCATAGATAACATCGTACAAATAATTAACATCTATTTCTTTGATGATGCGCGTGTTTATGGTAGTTACACTTTGGTAATGAATTTTAGAATCTTTAATGGTTTTTGAAGCTTTTAAACTACCAATTACATTGTCTTTATGTACAATATCAAAGAAAATAGTGTTTTTTAGGGGCTTTACATCTTTTGATATAGAATCAATTGATCCAAAAAAAAGAAACGTACATACTATAATGAAATGATTGATTGATGACATCTTTAAGTGTAAAGGGGTACTTAATTGCAATCTGCAATGCTAAGGTAAAAGTAGGTAATTTGGGTTTTTATAAACCTAACGAATATCATGTTGTTCTTTTACTTATTTGTGCTGTACTTGGCAAAGCGAATGCCATAATAAATAATCCTAGTACTACATATGTTTTGGTATTTGTTTTCAACGTTTTAAATTTAAACGGTTAAACCTTTATTTTAACGTTCAATACTTTGACATGTAAATGCACTTGTGGCTTGATCGATAAGCTGGTTATCGAGTTAGAAATAGACGAAATGGCATATTCAGCCTTTGAATTAGAGTATTTTATATAACAGCATTTTAGAAGACTTTAGTTGGTAGATGAAGAATTGTTATTTTGCTGATTTTCCAACACCTTCCTAATAGATTCACTGTCCCAATGATTATCGTATTCGACGATTCCTCTCTTAAAATCTTCTTCTAACAATCGTTCCTGTTCCTCCAATTCTTTACGCGCCTTAAAAATATAGTTTTCATCTTCTCTCGGCTCAGAAGCAAGCTTTCTTAAACTTGTTTCGTCATATTTTATGAAATTCTGCACTTGATGATTTAAGGTGTATTTTCTAAAACCAAGTTTGCTCAACACATCTTTAGCTAATGACAGTGATGTGTCTAAAGATTCCCGATAAATATTTTCCATACCCATATTCAATAATTCGTATGCATCATATCTATTTTGTGCTCTAATCATGAGTTCAACATGTGGATATTTTTCTTTAACCATTTTTGTGATTTCTTTGGTAACACTAGGGTTATCGATAGCACATATTAATATTTTTGCCTCTGCGATACCAGCAGATTCCAAAAGATCTATACGCGTAGCATCGCCATAATACACCTCAAACCCCATTTTTCGAAGAAAGTCTACTCTGTTTGAATCCTGATCTAGAATAGTTGCCTCTATACCGTGAGAACGTAAAAAACGACCAACGGTACTACCAAAGTGACCAAAACCGACCAGAATAACATTTTGAGATTTTGCAATATGGTCCATGGGTCTTTTAATGGACTCTTTTGTGCCAATTTTTGGTAATATAAATCGTTCGTTTATAATACTTATGATTGGGGTTAAGGACATGGTCAGGGCTGTTATTACAAGCATAATGTCCATCTGTTCTTGATCCAGTATTTTCAATTGAAAAGCAAAGGATAACAGAACAAATGCAAACTCCCCAATTTGCGCCAAGCCAAATGTTAGTAATAGGTTTTGGTCAAGCTTAAGTTTAAATACTTTACCTGTAATGAACAGTATCAATGCTTTAATCAATATTACTGCTAGTAATATACCGCCAATGGTCAACGGAATTTTAGCAATGACCACAAAATTAATAGATGCGCCAACAGCTATAAAAAACAAACCTAATAGCAGGTTTTTAAAAGGCTCAAGATTACTTTCAAGTTCATGTTTATATTCGCTACTAGAAAGTACAACGCCACCTAAAAACGCACCTAAAGCGGGTGATAGACCAACGTATTCCATTAAATAGGATATACTGAATACAATTAACAAAGCAGAGGCGAATAACAATTCCCTAACCCCTGTTTTTGCAACTCTTCGTAACATGGGTACGATCAAATATTGACCTGCACCTATAATTAACACTACAGATAAGATAATCGCCAGTGTTTGGTAGCCCATGGGCAGACCGTCTAAAAGATTACCGGATGCTTCATGACTATCTATGGCAGCTTCACTGTCAGAATTTGAAAGTAAAGGAATTGCACCTAACATGAATATTACGATGATATCTTGAAATAACAATATAGAAAATGCCGAATTACCGAAGGTAGTCTCCATGAGTCCTTTTTCATCAATAGTCTGCATTGCAATGGCAGTTGAGGATAATGCTACTGCCATAGAAATAACCAAGGCTACTTTCCATTCAAAATCTAAAAGGGTAAAAAATATGAACGCTATTATCATGGTACCCCCAACCTGCAATCCGCCCATACCGGCAATTGCTTTACGCATATTCCAGAATCTCTTTGGCTCAATTTCGAGTCCGATTAAAAACAACATGACCACCACCCCGAATTCTGCAAAATGAAGGATGTCTTCTCCTTCTTCACCTATAAACCCTAGTACGTACGGACCTATAATTACCCCTGCCATTAGGTAGCCCAAAACTGAGCTAAGCCCCAATTTTTTGGCTATAGAAACACATATGATTGCTCCCAACAAGAAAACAATTGCATCAAAAAGTATACTACCGGTCATAATGGTTGGTTTTTATGTAATGCATCTATTGGTATTACCGAGGTCATTAAAATGCTAATTTACAGTTTGTAGCCCGTCTATAAATGCACTGTATTGCGCTCCATAAATTTCTAATTCATCATCTGTTAACTTGTAAGTTCCCATCACGGTAAAAGGTTTGTGATAGTTCATTAAACACAAATTAGCAGTTTGTTCAAAAGGTCTTAAAAATTCTGTTATCGTATAGCTATTTATTCCTTGCGTGCAGTATAGTTCTTTACTGCCACCAGTGGTTATAGCGTTTAAGCAAATTTTAGAGGATAATGCCTTTCCCTTTGGACCGTATGCCCAATTGAATTCCAACACCATATCAATCCATTGTTTTAATAGCGGCGGACAACTGTACCAATACATAGGATGATGCCAAATAATAACATCATGTTCCGCTAACAGCTTTTTCTCAAAAGGAACATCAATATGAAAATCTGGATATTCTTCATATAAGTCATGAAAAGTGACACCTTCTTTATCTTTGATATAATTCACCAATACATTGTTCGCTCTTGATTTTTCAAACTTTGGGTGGGCAAATAAAACAAGTACCTTCTTCATATTCCAATTCGTTGTAAAAAAAGTATCCTTTAATTTAGGTATTATTTTGTAATCAGGTTAAAGGAAATTTTTATTCCTTCGATAATCATACCCGTTCCTATGATGGCAATAATTAAACCCATAATCTTACCGATAACAGAAATAACGTTGTAACCAACCAATCGCACAATTAAGTTACTAAGCCTAAAAGTCAGATAAGTAAGTATACTCATGAAACCGAAAACAGCGATAACGATTGCTATATGAACAGGTTGCGAATTAGAAACAAAGTTCATAGCGGTTACAATAGTGCCAGGACCAGCTAGAATAGGAATTGCCAAGGGTGAAACAGCAATATTTTCATCAATATTTACGTGTTTGATGTTCTTTACATTAGATTGTTTTGATTGCAGCATGTCAAAACCGATATAAAATATTAAGATACCACCTGTAATTTTAAAGGCGGGAATACTAATATTAAACAATTCGAAAATATATTTTCCTAAAAGGACAAATACCAATACAATGATAAAGGCAATTAAATTTGCTCTTTTATTGATATCGGCTTTCGTTTTTTCATCTGCCCCTTGGGTTAAAGATAGAAAAACGGTCATGTTAGATATTGGGTTAGTAATGGCAAAAAAACCAGTAAAAACAGCAATAGAAAACGTAATTAAATCATCCATTATTTTAAGCGAAATTTAATCGTGCAAGAACAAGATTTATAATGAAATTTCCTAAACTATTTAAAGCTTTAAAGAATAATTATATTTTCTTGAATATGCAGCTATTTAAGAACTTATCACATTTCATGAAAATCAGGTAATAAATTATTCATGATTAGGTTTCTGTTATTCGATTAAATATAAGTTACCTAGCTACTTCAAACAATATAAACTGATTAAGTTGCGGACCATACAGGCTAAAATTATTATCGGCTACCACTATTAAAGAGCGATTACCGTTTTCAAAATCAGGACCAAAAGAGATTCCTTCAATATTGTCGACAATACCGTTGGTTAATTCATTTCTAATATTCTCAAAATTGAATAAAAGTTTCTTTGTTACTTTGGTATAGCGCTCACCTTTTAAACTATTGATACCACTTACATCAGTCGCTTTTGAAGCATCAACATCATAAATTTTAACTGTATTTCCCCCGTCCTCATATCCCATGGAATAAGAACGTTCTAGTACAAAAAATCTATTGTTATCGTACTCTAGAATCTCAACAATACCATTTAGTTCAAATGTAGCTCCGTCAATTGCAGTACGGGTAACTTTGTCCAATTCATACACTATTTCCTTTTCGGAATGCCCTGTTTTTTTATTAAAATAAACTATTCTTACAGGTGAGTTTGTTTCTTCTAAAGTAGGTTCAACTCCGTCTTCTTTTAAAGGTAGCTCCATGGCAACCCAATACCCTTTTCTATGATGACTTAAAGTTATTCCTTCAAAAACACCGTTATGGCGAGGTCCCATGTCTGAATTGTCATTAGGTAAATAGCGATTAGCAAGATTCAATTCTTTCACAAAATTACCGACTGAATCTGAAATGCGTACGAAAGGTCTCAGACCTTTCTTTATATTTCCTTCACTTGTCCAAATAACACATCCATCATCATATCTTATAGATTCAGGGTCAACAATTCCTTTTGGTATTACTTCGTCAATTGAATCTTTAAAATGAGTAACGGATGTTATTTCAATCGAATCAAATCCGTTAATATCATAAGAAATATTTGCGCTATAAAATCGGGGAAAATCACTGTCATCACTAATGGCGTACCAAATTCCATTTGCATAATCTATACCTGATAACCCACCTACCCTAGTGGTGGCAAATATTGTTTCGTCAGGCAAAACATATTCATCTATAAAACGCAAATTGATATCGGTATCTTTTGGTGGTGATTTTTTAATATTACCACAAGCAGAAACAATAAATAATCCTATTATTGAAAGAAATGTTCGTACTGCAAAGCTCATGTATGGATTTTGAAAACTAAAATTTATACTTGCGAAAGTACGTCTAATACTATGGTCATTTCAAATTATAGCAAGCGAAAATTATTTAATCAATTTCTTCGTTAACTCAACCAATTCTTCAATTTTTTCATCATCATAGGCATCTGGGTGTGCTTGAGCATAACCTCCTTTATCATTATCAAAATAAGCGTTTGTTTTCGCTTTGTCGGTCATACTTAAATCATAAAGAATATCTACTCCCTTTTCTGCAGGAGACCAATGTTGACCGTAGGCTTCCTTTGCCATTTTAGTATTCAATAACGAACCTGGGTTTACGGCAACAACCAAAATACTTGGTTCTTTTTTTGCTAAATCAAAACTCCACATGGTCAACGCTAATTTACTTTGTGCATAGGCATCATTAGCCCCTAAACTCATTTCACCTTTTAATGCACTTAAAGAAACTGGGGATTGTGCCGCAGAACTAAGATTTACAATTCTAGGTGTATCTGACTTTTTCAATAACGGTAATACCGCATTTGTAAATTGATATGATGCTAAATAGTTTACTGTTAAACGAACATCTACTCCGTTCGAAGCAGTATCAGTTTTAGTTTTCAAAACACCGGCATTGTTTACCAAAACATCAATTTTCGGCATTTTTTCAGCAACTTCTTTTGCCATTTGTTTAACGTCTGACAAATTTGAGTAATCAGCTAAAAAACCTACTATATTGTCATTCTTTGATTCCGCTTTGATTTCGGTTACAGTAGCTTTTAACTTAGTATCCGTTCTACCATGAACGCCAATAAAATGACCTTCTTTCGCCAAACGAAGCGCGAGTAGCTTTCCTATACCGTCTGTGCTTCCCGTAATTAATATATGTTTCATTTTTTTAGACTTTAGTATTTTACAAATGGAATTTTGGCAGAATATGTTCTGCCAAAATTCTGTTTTCTTTTATTTTTAAAACGGTGCAAAGGTATCTTTGGGACCTTCTGGTAAACTCCAACGCTCTCGAGCCGTAATATTTTCTGCTGCAACAACTTTTGATGTTGAATTATCAACACTACCATAACTACTTGCACCCCCTCGTGGTATTTGCATACGATCTCCGTATAGCCATACAACCAAATTACTACGTTGTCCACTAGTAATTGGATGGGTAGCATGAGGTACTTTGCCAGTATGAATTATTGCCTTACCGGGTTCAAAGATAGTTTGAACAACTTTACCTGTTGATCCATCATGAAAATCGACTTGTGAACCTGTAAATTTTTCTTCAGGTAAGTTAATATTGATATTCAAGGTCGCTGCAGAAGCATCCGTATGGGCATGCAAATCTTTATCTTTATCAGGATTATATTGTATAGAAAAACCAAAGGTTTGGTTATCGTAGCCATAAGTACCTAGTAATAAACGGGCGATTGGACGCATATAACGATCCATGATTTCGTTATAAAAAGCCTGAAAATTAGGTGCAGCAAGATGACCTTCTGAACGTGGGTCTAGCATAACGCCATAACGATTCAACTGAATGCCATAAGGTGCACGTCTTGGAATTTCAGAATTTACCGTAGCTTCCAGATATTTTCGAAAATCAGCTAGACGTTCTAGATCAAAAAACTGAGCAGAATATACCCCAGGAATAATCTCTTCCCATAAATCAGCAACAGCATTTTCTTTTTCTGGATTTTCCCAAGCATCGTTTATAGCTTTTCTTAATTTTGGGTCAAGTAAGGTTTCATCAGGAACTAACAAACTGTCTTTGTTTTCAATTTCCCATTCGCTCCAAGCATCTTCAAGCAACTCTCGGTTACTATTCCAAAATTGTGACACAGAAGAATCACGATTTAGTGAAGCTTCGCGAGTTGGTAGTGTAAGCGCACGAGCTTGTGCGAGTGCATTTGTATTTGTTATTGTTATCATGATATATTTGTTTTTTACCAAAACCTCTTTAAGAGAATCTTTTGGTTTTATTTACTTATTCATTCTGATATCAAAGGTAATATGAGAAACCAGTAATTTTTTGGTAGTAAAAACGGTTGTTTAGGTAAATTTCAAGGTTTTGTTTTAAAGCAAAAAAATGCCCCATTTCTGGGGCATTCAACAGAACATATTAATCGACATGTTTAGAGCGTTCAACTCTAATCCTAATACATATTTTATTTACTATTATTTAGTTTTCAACCACAACTTTACCAATGGCTGTACCACTAGCTAAGTGTGTGTAAGCATCACCTACTTGCTCTAATGAAAAATGATTTTCATCAACAATCGGAGTTAAATGACCTTCGTTAGAAATTTCAGCTAATTTTTCTAAAATACTACCGTGATCTTCTCTTTTGAAGTTATGTAACATCGGAATCAACATAAAGACCACGTGTAATGATGCTCCTTTAAAGTGCAACGGAGTTAAATCGATTTCCAACAAGGAAACCGTTGTGGAAATATGACCGTTTAGGGCAACTGCTTCCATAGAATTTGTAAGGTTTGGACCACCAACGGTATCAAAAACAACATCAAAACCTCCATCGGTATATTTTGCTGTATAATCTGCTACCTTTTCAGTTTTAAAATCGATAAAGGTTGCCCCGAATTTTTCAACAATTGCTTTTTGTTTGTCACCTGTACCAGTAGCAAAAACTTCTGCTCCAAAATATTTAGCCAATTGAACCGCTAAATGACCAACACCGCCAGAACCACCATGTATTAATACTTTTTGACCTGCTTTTACGCCTGCTCTTGTCAAACCTTCATAAGCTGTAATTGCAACTAAAGGTAAAGCTGCAGTTTCGCGCATAGTCAAGTCTTTTGGTTTGTGACCAATTAAATTGCTATCAGCTACAATGTATTCTGTTAATGTTCCAGGTAAATCTGCTAATCCACCAGCACAACCGTATACTTCATCTCCTACAGCATAACCCTCTACACCTTCTCCAACAGCTTCAATTACTCCGGAAAAATCCATACCTAATAAAGCTGGTAAAGCTGGTGACAATGGTAAATCTGACCCCATATTTTTAATCATCATATCAATAGTATTGACACTAGATGCCGCTATTTTCACTAAAACGTGATTTTCTTTTATTGCCGGTTTCGCTATTTCTAAAACTTCAAAATTTGCATTTTCTCCGTAACTGTTTAATAACATTGCTTTCATATCTATTTTTTATTTCGTTAATCGTTAATCGTTAATCGTTAATCGTTAATCGTTGTTCGTTGTTGGTTGTTGGTTGTTGGTTGTTGGTTGTTGGTTGTTGGTTGTTCGTTGTTGGTTTTTCGCTGTACGCTATGCGCTAGACGTAGTAGGCTCCGCGCTTTATTCAAAAATTTAAAAGCGATATGCGCTAAGCGTAAAGCGTGTTGCGCAAGTCGCTCAGCGCCCTTAATTCACTTCTTGAATATCCATAACCATTTGCTCCCAATTCTTTTGGTTGTTATGGTCAAACTGTGCTCCGTTATCATCTGCATAGGCAAATCTTTTTATTGCAGGAGTTTTACTCGTAGCTTGAAACAATTGGTATGCTTCTTCTTTTAAAGCTTCTTTTATTGGTAAATCTATAGATGCATATACTGCACGTTTACTAGCGGCAATAGAATCTGCTGGAAATTGTGATATACGTTGCGCCAAGGCATCTACATAAGCTCCAATTTCATCTGCGTCTAATGCTTTGTTTATAGTCCCAAATTTTTCAGCTTCATCGGCATCCCAATCTCTTGCTCCTAGAATAATTTCTAGTGCTTTTCCTAATCCTGTTTGTCTAGCCATACGAGACGCTCCACCTCCACATGGTAAAATTCCCATGCCAACTTCCATCTGCATGAACTTAGCCTTTCCTCTAGCTGCAAAACGCATATCTAACGCTAACGCCATTTCGTGTCCGCCTCCTCTTGCAAAACCTTCAATTTTTGCTATAGTTGCTTGTGGTAAGTTGCTTAAGCGTTCTAAAACAGCTTGTAAGTCCAATAACTGTACTTCGTTTCTTGGAACAGCTTCTGTAGACATATCTTTTAATAAGTTCGTATCATAATGACATACCCAATATCCTGGATTTGAAGATTCAAAAACCACAACTTTTACGCTTCTATCTCTTTCTAATCGTAAGCATAAGCTGCTTAAATCTGCTAACATTTCTTGTCCCTGTACGTTTACTGGTCCAAAGTTGATATCAATTGTTAAAATTCCTCCTGTTTGTTTTGCCGTAAATGTTTGAAAATTCTTGTAGTCCATAATAGTATGTTTTTGGTTGATATTTATCTGTATTAATTACAGTACAAAGTTATTTAGGGACACCAGCTTAAAATGGGTAAAAAACAAAGTGCTTTAGGTAAAAAAAGAGGTAAATGTTATTTTTCTGAGTAGATGAAATAAAAAAGCCAGTATTAATAACCATTACTTTGAACCATTACTAATACTGACTTAAAATATTTTATGTAAAGCTTATGCAGAAATACTAGCCTTATAAGCACCTATAGTCATCCCTTTATAGCTTTGGAAGGTCTTGTTCAAATGACTGGAATCTGTAAAGCCCAATTCCAATGCTATTTCTGAAAATTGCATGTCTGTATACTTTAATCGGGTTTCTACAAGTTTTAACTTGTAGTTAATGATGTACTTCTTTAATGAAACATCAGTATGCTTTTTAAAATATTCACTCATATAATTATCTGACATATGAAATTCCTCTGCCAGACTTTTGGTGGTAAGCAATTCGGAATTGTAAATATTGGCGTGAATGTAGTTGATGATTTGTTGAATTTTAGATGACTTCACATTCTTTACCGTATCTGCCGTATTTATGAATTGAATATTTCTAGCAATAAGATGAAGAATAACCGATACGGAATTTTGAATAATGAAAATATCAAAAGTTTGCTCGCTCATATATTCAGTCGCAACCATGTTAATAAGAGATACTAAGTGTGACCGGTCAGATTCGGTTGCAAATTGCAATTCACGAAGCTGGTGACTTTCGCTATTTAGTATTTCTTCGATTTTTCGAAACCAATCGTTAACCGGTAAGGTTTCGTTTAGCGTAGATGTTTTTCTAAAAAAACTCTTTAAAAATTTTATAGCCACTGTGGTGGTCGCAGAATCAGGGTTTACGATGTAAATATCGTCAGGAATAAAAACAAAAACACTGTTAGAAGTATAGGGTACGGTATTACCATTGATTTTAATAGTTCCTGTTCCTTTTTCGAAATATACAATTTCAAAAAAACGAATGGTCGTGTATTTACAAAACTCAAAAAAAGTTTGGTCTTTGTATTTCGCAATCACGATATTCTCTATAATAGTTCTAGCCATGAATATAAAAGGTTACTTTACGGTTTTCACTTCGTTTTCCAGAGCTAAAAACTTATGGATGTCACTCACCACAATAGACCCCTCGCCTACTGCCGATGCCACACGTTTTACCGAACCTGAACGCACATCGCCCACAGCAAAGAGTCCGGGTAAACTGGTCTCGAATGTATAAGGTTTTCTATTGTTGAATACCGTTTCGCTTTTAAGGGCATTATCGCAAATGGTGAGACCCG
Organism: Maribacter sp.; assembly: GCA_020629285.1. Classification (GTDB taxonomy): domain Bacteria; phylum Bacteroidota; class Bacteroidia; order Flavobacteriales; family Flavobacteriaceae; genus Maribacter. The sequence continues at coordinate 131,006 of JAHDDP010000007.1, read as the reverse complement.
TGTGCACAAAGCCTTTTTCATCGGTATCGATAATATTGTCTAGCCATTCGGTACAGGGTTTGGCGCCAACAAAAGTGAACAGGTAATTGATGTTATTCTCAATTAATGTATCATTCTTTTTGATTTCAACCTTTTCTAAATACGTATCCCCGTCAACTTTAACCACGTTACTACTGGTCAATACTTCAATATTTTCGCAAGCGATGATACGTTGCACCAAGTAATCGCTCATTTTGGCACCAATATCCTCATTTCTGATAATTACATAAACCTTGTGCGCATAATTGGCTAAAAATAATGCTGCTTGTCCCGCAGAATTACCACCGCCAACAATACCTATTTCAGTATTCTTGCACATATTGGCATGCATAGATGTGGCGCTATAGTATATACCAGAGCCTTCAAATTTTTCAATTCCCTCTAAAGGCAGTCTTCTATATGCAGCACCGGTTGCAGCAATTACCGTTTTGGCTTTTAAGGTTGAAGTGTTGTTAGAGTTGATTTCATAGTAACCTTTTTTACGTTCAATGCCTTCCACTCTATGCGGTACCGAAATAGTACAGCCAAACTTTTGAGCTTGAATGTAGCCGTTGTTGGCTAAATCCCGACCGGAAATACCTGTAGGAAATCCCAGGTAATTTTCAATTTTAGAACTCTTGCCAGCTTGTCCGCCAGGAGAATTACTATCAATGGTCAATACACTCAATCCTTCTGAAGACGCGTATACGCTAGCAGCTAAACCTGCAGGTCCAGCGCCTACGACCAAAACATCATAAATTTCATCATGTAGTTCTAACCGAACTCCTGTACACATACCAATTTCATCAATTGATGGACGAATAGAAATCTTATTCTGACTATTGATCAATACCGGTAAATCCGATTCCTTTAAGTTGAATGTATCTAACATTTGTACCAATCCATCCTCCTTGTCAGAATCTATAAAATTATACCAGATATCATTTTTATCCATGAAATCTCGGATAGCATACGTTTCATTAGAATGTTCAGAACCTATTAGTTTTATACCTTGAACGTTGTTTTTAAGAGCATCTTCCCGCAATAAAAAGGCATTTAAAAGTACATCGCTAATATCGCTGAATTTAGCAATGGCACTTTTTAGCTTTTCGGGACTAATTCGTATTAGTTGTGTATTTTCTAAAGTTTCTCCACATACACCAACCGTTCTATGAGATAAAATACTACTTGAACCGGAAAATTGATGCCTTCTATGAATGGTAAGACTGTCATCTTTTTTGTCAGGATCTATAATTCTAATTCCGCCAGTAAGCACTACGAAAAAATCGTAATGTTGATCACCAAAGTCCAACACCACGGTGGGCTCTTTATAAAATTCGATTTCACCGTAAGATTTAAGTTTCTCTACTTGCAGATCGGTAAGTTCTGGATATTTAGGATCTATCATAATTGGTTGGTTTAATACGATACAAAAGCTTCATCTTTATAACACCAAAGCCATCTCTCGTTAGGTTCGGCAGAACTAATAACGGGATGGCTTGTTGTATTAAAATGAGCGGTAGCATGCTTGTTTTTAGAATCGTCACAGCATAGTGTAACACCACATTCTTGACATGTACGTAAATGTACCCAGACATCGCCAAGTTTTACACATTCTTCACATACGTGCTCAGTAGCAGTTTTTAATTCTGAAATAGCGTTAATATGAACACATGCATCTTGCTCCAGGAAATATTGTTATTATAATTAACTTACACTAGCACGTAACATCCAAGCCATTTCTTCATGTTCTTGTAAAAGTCCAGTTAAGAAATCTGCTGTACCTACGTCTTTCAAATCTTCTTCAATAGTTGGTATCATTTTTCTGATTTCAACTATAATAGTATCATGATCTGCTAATAGTACTTTCATATAATTTAAACTAGAATTATCACCTTCTATTTCTTCTGATAAATGAGTTAATTCTAAAAATTGTTTTAGAGTACCTGGTGCATAATGACCTATTTTTCTAATACGTTCAGCTACGCCATCAATAAATTCTTTAATAGCATTGTAATGATCTTCAAAGAATACATGTTTTGTATGAAAATCAATGCCTTCTAAATTCCAATGAGCCCTTAAGGTCTTGGTATAAAGTACATATTCATCTGCTAAAACTTTTGCTAAGTGCTCAGCGACTTTTTCTCTATTTTCTTCTGTAATTCCGATGTTCGTTTTCATATTTTCTTGTCTTTTTATTTAATTCTTAAACTTCTCAAACAAATTAAGCATAGAAATTGATTTTTGCTAGTTCTTCATAACTTGTAAATAGCTCATTTACAATAATTATTAATGCTTTCAATCGCTATTTTTTAATCTGTAAGATTTGTTTTACGAATTATGCTATTCTTAAAAAAAATGAACATGTTTAAGCTCGGTTCGTACAGGTAATAGGGTTGCTTACTAAGACGATGAGTGAAATATGTAAACCTAAATAGTTTACATAGTCACTTCAAAATCACCATTACTTCTAATATAAAGAATCGTTTCTTTTTCTGATGAAATGATTGAGGTTGCGTTTTCTTCTGCGCCAAAATATGAAGGAGCGTCTAATTGATTTTTAGTTCCCTTTTTAGAAAATTGATGAGTTATACCACCAGAAATAACTACAGCTCTAAAATTCGGACTTAAATTTTTTATTTTACCTCTGAAGCCTACGGGTAACCTTAAAAGTGTTGCACGCAATTGATTTTCCTCGTGGCTTCCCCATAAAAAGGCAGTTTCAACATTACTCTTTGCAGAAACCCATTCAATATCGTTAGCATTTAGCCAAACTATATTGGTTTTGTCTACATTAATTGGTCTTTCGCCATTATCAAAGGCTTCAGATGTTGGTTGTACTAAATACGGACCTTCTTGAATATCCAAAAAAGCCATATTCTCGTTATCATCAGCTGCTGTAATATGTGCTTCTCCTGCTGGTTGCTGCCAATAAGATCCTGCTGGCAACCACTGTTTTTCTGCTTTTTCATCGTCATTGTGTAATAAACCTTGTATTACAACACCTCTATAAGTAATGTTGTGAATGTGTGGCGGCGATGAAAATCCTTTTTTAAATTTTACTAAAAATCCTGCAGGTTCATTTTTTGTACGATCTCCCCAAAGTTTTCCGGCAGCCGGACTTTTGTCTCCACGTAACGGGTTTAACCAACCCCATTCTACATTGTCTGCCGTTACCACCTCATTTGTGGATTTGGCAGGGTCCGTTGTTGGTGTTTGCGCACTTGTATATGCCGTTGTTGCTATTGCTAATACAAGTAATATTGTTTTTTTCATTTTGATATTTTTAATTTTTCTATTAAAATTGTTTAAAATCGAAAAGCAAGCGTGTTCCCAAATTCTCGATACATTTTTATTTCCATGCTATTTCAATAAAAACACTCGAAGTGACATTTATGATAATGGGTTTAAAATCCTTCTAAAACAATTTTACCTTTTGCTTTACCTGTTTCTAAAAAAGCATGAGCTTTTCTAAGATTTTCAGCGTTTATAGTTCCAAAATTTTCTCCTAATGTAGTTCTAATGGTACAGTTGTCGATTAATTCAGAAGCTTTGTCTAAAATGTTATGCTGCTCAATCATATCTTCGGTATTAAACATAGAGCGTGTAAACATTAACTCTATGTGCGTAGAAACCGCTTTACCTTTAAAAGGCATTACATTTAGCGATTTTGGATCGTCTATAAATCCGAATTTACCTTGAGGTTTTATCAGTTTAGCAATTTCATCTACGTGGTGTTCCGTAGCATTTAAGCTTACTACATATTCTGGTGCCGGTAAATTGTATTTCTCGAACTCTTCGCTTAATTTATTTCTGTGGTTAATAACCGTGTCTACACCTAATTCTTTTAACCAAGACGTAGTTTCTTCACGAGAAGCCGTCCCAATAATATTTAGCTTTGTCAGTTTTTTAGCCAATTGCACCAAAATAGAACCTACACCACCGGCAGCACCGATGACCAAAATAGATTTATTGGCATCGTCTTTAGAAACCTGTAATCTATCAAACAACATTTCGTAGGCTGTAAGTGTTGTTAATGGTAATGCAGCAGCTTCAGCATAAGATAAGCTTTGAGGTTTTTTACCCACAATACGCTCATCTACAATTTGGTATTCTGCATAACTACCTTGACGAGTAAAATCGCCTGCGTACCAAACTTCATCTCCAACATTAAACAAGGTTACATCTTCTCCAACAGCAGTTACAATTCCCGTTGCATCCCAGCCAATAACTTTCCAGTTGTCACCTTCAGCAGGCATTCCTGCACGTACCTTATAATCTGCCGGATTTACGGAAATAGCTTTTATTTCTACTAAAATATCTCTTCCCGTAGCTTTTGGAGTTTCCAATTCTACATCTTGTAAAGACTTTATATTGTCAATTGGAAGGTTCTCTTTGTATCCTATTGCTTTCATACTATTTCTTATTTCCAAGTTACGATGTCCTCAAATTTTCTTCTAGACTTAGGAAATTCCGGATCTGCCTTTCTGTACCCGAATGCAGCCATAAAAGCTAAACCGTATTTATCCGTATCTACATCAAATTTCTCTTTAAGCAATGCTTCTGCTTTTTCTTGGTGAAAACCTTCTATAGGGCAAGAATCTACTCCTGTAAGTGCAGCCGCAGTCATCATATTACCTAGAGCGATGTAAGTTTGTTTTGATGACCAATCGAATAACTTCTTGTCTGTATCTAAGTTAAAATCACGCTCTTGAAACTCTCTGTAAAACTTAGAGTATACTTCTACCACATCTTCGGGCATTTGTTTTACCTCTTTCATCATGTGTTCAATATACGCCGCATCATGATTTACCATAGGCGCCTTCATTGCCAGACCTAAAATAAAGTGACTAGCAGTATCTAATTTTATGGGAGCGCCCCAAGCTACAGGCTTTAAAAGTTCGCGTAATTCCTTATCCTGTACAACGATAAAATGCCAAGGTTCAAATCCAAATGAACTTGGAGATAAATTTGCTGTTCTTAAGATAAAGTTGATTTGCTCATCGGTTAATGTTTTTGACGCATCAAATTCTTTGGTAGCATGTCTGTAGTTAAATGCGTTTAATATATCTTCTTGTGCTATGTTTGGAGTATTCATTATTATGTCTTTTTTGTAATTGATAGATTTAATGAAGACAAAGATATATACACAAAACACTCTAAATAGAGTACAAAAAAAGGAGAATAAGGTATAAATAGAGGTTTTTAAGTGGCGAAATCTTAAAATATTGCCAAAACGAGCTTATTACAGGTAAAATTACCGGTTTTTAATACATTAATTTAATGTTAAGCCTTTATAATTACAATTCTAATTGGTAAGCTCTGTCATTTTATAAGCAGAAACGTTCTCAAGCTTATCTTTAGAAGCAAGTCTATAGGCCGCAATGTGGTCACTTTGCGAATGTTTGGTCAAATAATCTTGATTCACCCATTTTTCGTGAAATAAGAACAGATTGGGGTTATCGTTATCTTGATGTAAGTCGTAAGCAATACAACCTTCTTCTCCTCTAGTGGGACTAACAAGTTTTAGCAATTCAGCTTTTATTTCTTCTCTAAATTCTTCTTTTACTAAAATATGTACCACTAGTGTTAAATAAGATTTTTTCATAAGATGCTTTAAATTGGTTCAAAAGTTAGAACTATAAAATTAAAGATTGATAGCGGATAAATTAACCGATCCATCTAAAGGTTAGGTTAATTCTTGGGGAAATCTGTTTTGCGGTCTTCGGTATTTTATGCTTCCAATTTTCCTGGGTAGCGCCTTGCATCAATAGAAGGCTACCATTTGCCAATGGAATATCCAATCGTTTTAAATCTGTTCTTGATACATGTTTTAATTGAAAGGGTCTGGTTGCACCAAAGGTGACAGAAGCAATGACCGTATTTTTTCGTTGTTCTCCTTTATAATCTTGATGCCAGTCTACGCTATCTTTTCCGTCGCGATAATAATTGAGCAAACAGCGTGTAAATTTAATAGGTACTTCCTTTTCTATACGTTCTTTAATGAAAAGTAAATCGTTATTCCACAAATGCATTTTACTTTTTGTATTCGTGTGTTTAATGTCTTTGTCAACATCTCCATACCAAGCTGTCAATCTAGGATAATCTACCAATTTACCGTGAATGCTAATTTGTTCTTGCTGCCAAGGCGTATTATGAAGTAGACTTTTATACAGCTTGTTACTCTCTTCAATGCTGAAGAAATTTTCGAACAACGTAATATCCGCTCCTGGTAAATCAAAAGTAGTTTTACGAACTTCTTCCGTTGAAAACAAATTGGTTTGATTAAATAAATCCATTTCAAATAACAGCTAGTAATTATCTATTATTACAAAGATACTGGCTTTGATAGTATCATGAAGTAGTTACAGAGGTTTAAATGGTATAAATAAAGGTTAATATTTGTAACGAGTAACTGTTTTACATTATTTTCGTTCATATATCACTTAATTATCCTAAAAATGCAAGTATTAGAAGCGTATAAACCTTTTGAAATACAAGAAATTGAATTGACGGATTGGAAACAACGACCCGTTAAGAATAATTTTTTTGAGCTGGTTTTAATAAAGGAAGGTGAAGGTACCCAGTGCATCAACTACAATGATTATGCCTATGGCAAGAATAGCATATTTTTATTGCCTCCGTTAAAATGCCATTCTTTTACCATTGAAAAACCGACACGTTTTGTCTTTTTAAAGTTTACCGATTCTTTCTTTAAAAATGCGAATAGAATAACTATTGATAGAAATGAGTGGTTTAAAGAGGCATCGTACATATTATCTAATTACAATCAGCTGCCGGGTGATATCATTAAGAACGAATTAGACCGTAATTATCTTGAAAACCTTATTGAGATGATACTTCAAGAGTCTAGAAATTATGGGGAAGAGTCTATAAATTTAGTGACTAGTTTAATGACTTGTATACTGGAAATTCTGATCCGTAATATTAAAAAGAGTAGTTATTTTGAATTGGCAAAAAATAATTCAGATGATAGAATTACTAAAATGCTCGCTTATATAAATTCTAATATTCATAAGACAGAATTGTTAAAAGTTGAGAACTTGGCAGATGTTTTTATGATGTCACCCACTTATGTTAGTGAATATTTTAAAAAGCAAGTGAGCATGTCTTTAAGAGAGTATATCATTAAGGCAAAATTAAAGCTTGTAGAAATTCGTCTGCTAAATTCAGACTATACCTTGACCCAAATAGCAGATGATTTAGGTTTTACAGATGTAAGTCACCTTTCAAAAACCTTTAAGCGCTATACAGGTTCATCTATTCGTGATTTTAAAAATAAAGGAGAATACATGTTATTAAAAAGAGCATCTTGTACATCTACCATAAGTGCTTAAATAATTAGTTTTAAACTTCACTACAAAGGCACTATTTACTTTTTTCGCTAAGGCATATATTTTGTTCTATTGTGTATTATTAGGATATGAGATGCTCCGTTTTTTTAACTCACAAACGGTAAATTTTAATTCATTTCCTTTTCCGTCAATTCTTATTTTAATCTAGTTAAAAGACATCTTTCATTCAGCGTAACTTAGTTTGAAATCAAAAAAAGACGCAATGAATTTAGAAGATAAAGTAATAATTATAACTGGAGCATCTAGCGGAATTGGTAAAGCAACTGCAGTAAAACTAGCAGAAAATGGAGCCAAAGTAGTGTTAATGGCACGTAGTGAAGATGAATTGAACGACCTAAAATCTGACATCGTAAAAAATGGAGGTCAAGCTTTGGTCGTGCCAGGTGATGTAACCAAAAAGGATGACTTTGAAAAAGTGGTTTCAAAAACCAAGCAAGAATACGGCAAAGTATCTGGCTTGGTAAATAATGCCGGATTAATGCCTTTATCATTTGTTGAAAAATTGAAAACAGATGAATGGGACAAAATGGTGGATGTCAATATTAAAGGTGTATTAAACGGCGTAGCAGCAGTTTTACCTGCATTAAAAGAAAATAAAGGTGGGAACATTATTAATATTTCATCCATGGCGGCAAATAGATATTTTCCTGGTGGAGCAGTATACTGTGCTACAAAATCTGCGGTAAAAATGTTTTCAGAAGGGCTTCGTCAAGAATTGGCACCTAAATATGGCATCAACATTACATCTATTGAACCAGGTGCTGTGGCCACTAACTTAACGAGCACCATTTCAGATGAAGATATTAAGGAAAAAATGAAAGAAATGCAGAAAATGGAAACCTTAGAAGCCGAAGATATCGCGAATTCTATTTTCTATGTATTAACTCAGCCTGAAAGAGTTAATATCAATGACGTTTACTTGGTACCAAGTGAGCAACAATAATAATTTAAAGAAAAAAATATGTCAACGACAACAAAACAAGATACATTCAAGACAATAAATCCTACAACGGGAAAAGAAATCGCATCTCATTCTTACATGACAGATGCACAGGTTGAAGAAAGCATTCAACAGTCTCACAAAGCGTTTTTAAAATGGAAAACAAAATCTATTGAAGAGCGCGGCGAGATTATAAAATCGATAGGTAAAGAGCTTCAGAATTACAAGAAAGAACTTGCTGAGTTAATGACCGATGAAATGGGTAAATTGCTTTCACAGAGCAATCATGAAGTAGATTTATGTACTTCTATCTGTAATTATTCAGCAGAGAATGCCCCAGAATTTTTAAAAAGCGAAGAACGCAAGTTAGATAACGGTAGAGGAATAATAACATATTCACCTATTGGGATTATATATGGAATACAGCCATGGAATTACCCAAGCTATCAGGTATTACGATATACAATAGTAAACTTAATGGCAGGTAACAGTATTTTATTGAAACACGCCTCTAACGTAACAGGCACTGCCAAATTATTGAAATCAATCTTTGATACAGCAGGTTTACCAGAAGGTATTTTCAATGTCATGGTCATTGAGCACGAGCAATCAAACGCTATAATAGAGCATAAACTGGTACGTGGTGTTACCTTAACGGGTAGCCCTGTGGCAGGTGAAAAAATTGGAGAAAAAGCCGGTGCACAATTAAAGAAAACAGTGTTGGAATTAGGTAGTAATGATGCCTATTTGGTACTTGATGATGCAGATATAGATTTAGCCGTAGAAAAAAGTGTAATGGGGCGTATCTATAACAACGGAGAAACTTGTATTGCCGCAAAGAGATTTATCGCTACGGAAAAAGTATATGATGAGTTCAAGGAAAAGTTTGTGAAGGCGATGGATGCTTTAAAAGTTGGAGATCCTAAGAATGAAGATACCGAGTTAGGACCTATGGCGCGTGAAGATCTTAGAGATAAAATTCAAGAGCAAGTACAGGAAAGTGTAGAAAAAGGAGCCGATGTATTGTGCGGAGGAAAAATTCCTGAAGGGGATGGTTACTTCTACCCTGCTACCGTACTAAGTAATGTAAAACCAGGTCAACCCGCTTATGACGATGAGTTATTTGGACCCGTTGCTTCTTTGATAAAAGCGAAAGATGGCGAAGATGCTATGCGTATTGCCAATGATAGTAGATTTGGTCTAGGTGGCGGAATATTTTCCAAAGATGTTGAGAAGGCTGCCAAATTAGCCGAACAACATTTTGATACAGGAATGGTTTTTATTAATTCCTTCGGATTGGCAGAACCAAGTATGCCATTTGGCGGAGTAAAAGACTCTGGTTATGGACGTGAACATGGCGGTTTCGGTATGAAAGAGTTCGTAAATGTGAAGTCCATAATAATAATGGATGATGAATAAAATGTATAAAAAAGGGTAGTCAAATGACTGCCCTTTTTTTTAGTATAACCGTGTTTTTTATAAACTTTCGTTAAAAAATGAATGTTCATTCTTTTTTGTAATATCTTTGAAATATCTTAAAAGATATAGATTCAAATTGTGATGTATGTTATAGCAAAGTATACCTATAATAGCATTTACAATCATTTATCTCTTTGACAATAATTTAGAATAGAATTTGAATAAAAACTTATGAATAAGTCCATTAATTTAAAAAAACGTCCGGTAGGTACTCCTACCCTTTCTGACTTTGAATTTGTTGAAACTGATGTAAATCCCAGCATTTCTGATGGTCAACTTTTATTAGAAGCCAAATATATTTCTGTTGATCCATATTTAAGAGGTCGTATGAACGATGCGAAGTCGTATGTACCTCCATTTAATTTAGATGAGCCCATAAGCTCTGGCGTGGTTGCGGAAGTAGTTGAGTCTAAAAACAGTAATTTCAGTAAAGGAGATTTTGTATCAGGATTATTACAATGGAAAGAAAAACAAGTTTCTACCGGCGAAGGCTTGCAGAAAATAGATAAAAGTAAGGCTCCGCTTAGTGCTTATTTAGGTATCGTCGGTATGACGGGATTAACAGCTTATTTAGGTCTTCATGAAATTGGGAAGCCTAAAAAAGGCGAAACTTTGGTAGTATCTGGTGCTGCAGGAGCCGTAGGTAGTGTTGTAGGTCAGATAGGTAAAATTCTAGGGTTGAATGTTATCGGTATTGCCGGTACGGATGAAAAAGTTGAGATGCTGAAATCAGAATTCGGTTTTGACCATGGTATCAACTACAAAACCACTAAAGATTTGCAAGCTGCCATAAAAGAAGCAGCCCCTAACGGTGTAGATATCTATTTTGATAATGTAGGCGGACCAATATCGGATGCTGTTCTCTTCAATATCAATCAGTTTGCAAGAATTATTAATTGTGGTGCTATATCGGTTTATAATAAAACAGAAATTCCAATGGCAGTAGCTGTACAACCATTCTTGGTGAAGAATAGTGCATTAATGCAAGGTTTTATAGTTTCTAATTATGCAGACAAATTCCCGGTAGCCATGAAGCAATTATCTACGTGGTTGGGTGAAGGTAAATTAACGTACAAAGAAACCATTGTAGAAGGCTTTGAGCATACGCCACAGGCATTTTTAGATATGATGGATGGTAAGAATAAAGGTAAAATGATAGTTAAGGTGTAACTATTTGATTAACTATAAATTAATAACTTAAATAAATTAACAATGAAAATATTATTTGTATTAACGTCTCATGATGAATTAGGGGACACAGGAAAAAAAACTGGATTTTGGATTGAAGAGTTTGCTGCTCCGTATTACGCATTATTAGACAAAGGTGCTGAGATTACGGTAGCTACTCCAAAAGGTGGTCAAGCACCAATTGATCCAAGTAGTGATTCTGAAGACGCTCAGACAAAAGATACAAAGCGTTATAAGGATGATGAAGATGCGCAAAGCGTTATAAACAATACAAAGAAATTAGCAGACGTAAACGCTTCTGATTTTGATGCGGTATTTTACCCAGGTGGTCACGGACCTTTATGGGATTTAGCGAACGATGCAACATCAATTAAATTGATTGAAACATTTAATGAGCAAGCGAAACCGGTAGCATTTGTATGTCACGCGCCTGCAGCCTTAAAGGGTGTAAAAGGAACTGATGGAAATCCTTTAGTAAAAGGTAAGAAAGTAACCGGATTCACAAATAGTGAAGAAGCGGCTGTACAGTTGACAGAAGTTGTTCCTTTCTTAGTAGAAGACATGTTACAAGAAAATGGAGGAATCTATTCTAAAAAAGAAGATTGGGCAGCATACGCAATTCAAGATGGTAATTTAATTACAGGTCAAAACCCTTCATCATCTGAGTTGGTGGCAGAGAAGTTATTGGCAGCACTGAAATAGCATTAAGAATATTAAATGTAAAAGCCCGTAAACTATAGTTTATGGGCTTTTTTATGTTTACTACTTAATCAATCTATCAACTTTCTTTTAACAATGCTTCAACATCGGTAATCAATTGCGCTATCGAAGCTCGGTTGAGTCCGTTATAAATACCGCGTATATGCTTATTTTTATCAATCAACAGAAAGTTTTCTGTATGTAGAAAATCATTAATATCCTTAGGAATACCTAAATCATTTTCCACAAAGTATTCATTTCTGCCCAAGTTGTAAATTTCAGTTTTATCACCGGTCACCAAGTGCCATTTAGAATTTATTACTCCGTTTTTTTCGGAATATGTTTTAAGTAAGGATACCATATCTATTGAAGGAGTTACTGAATGCGAAAGAATAGCTACTTCATCATTGTCTAAAAACGCTTCTTGTACCTTGGTCATATTATTCGTCATTTTAAGACAAATACCAGGGCAAGTAGTAAAAAAGAAATCAGTAATATAAATTTGGTTTTCGAAAGACTTCTGTGTCAATGTATCTCCTAACTGATCAACCAGCTTAAAATCAGGAATTTTGTGAAATTGTTTTTCTTCTTCAGTATTAGGAGTTATCCAATGTGGGGTAAATGATTCATCATTATAATAAGGCAAGTGCTCTACCCTACTGGTCTCTTTAACCTGTATGTTCTCTTTTTTTACTGTTTGTTCACAAGCGGCAAAAAGAAGTACAACAACTATACAAAGTACTGTCTTGTTCATAATAATTCGTTTTCTGATCTAATTACAACTTCATCTTCTAATTGATAGCAAGAATTGGCTCTTCTCAACCCAAAAATACGTCCGTTTTTGGCTTCGTAATTAACATACAAGGTTCCGTTTTTTAGCCACGCTTTTTGTAATCCCTCCTCTTGTCCATTTACTAAATTGCGTTCTTTTGCCAATTGACCGTCTGAATACCATTTTTTCTCCTTACCATGCATTTTGCCATTTACATACATGGCATCTTGTGCCAATTGTCCATTTTCCCACCATGATTTATAACTGCCTTCTATTCTGTTATCTTTATAATACTCTACCCGCAATACGCCGCTTGCGGAAAACCTTTGCACAACACCTTGTCTTTTTCCTTCAATAAAACCGACCTTTTCAGCCAGTTGCCCATTCTCATGTAAAGCTAATGAATAGCCATCATAAGGTGCGTTTTTATAATACCATGTACCTTCTAGTTGATTTAGTTCTAATTCTTCCTTAAACTTAGTTACATTTTCAATAACCAATTGCTCTTTCTTATTTTCTGTTGTTTCAGGTGTATGTTTACAGCTGTTCAATGAAATGAACAAAAGCGAAACGAATAAATTAAGAGAAGTGAATTTCATAAATATTAATATCCTTGGTATGGACCGGCAAAAGCCAAGTATGAACCTGTTGTTGAATATACTTCATTAATGATATGGTAGTGATATTCCTCTTCACCATCGGTATATTGTGTAGTGGAAGTATGTCCGCCAGAAGCATCTAAATCCGTAGGATATTCTCCGGTTGTACTACATTTTCTTCCGTAAAGAAAAACGCCATCCAATAAAATACCTACTAGGTTATCATCATCATCCGTAAAAGCTTTAGGCTCTAAATGGTAATGATAAACTCCAGGACCAATATGAGCACCCGTCCAGTCTAAACTGCCTGCAGCCTGATCTAATGCCCCACCACCTTCTTGATCATTAAAAATTGAAGAACCACTTACTGCTATACCAATAGTATTCAATTCTGTTTCTACAGTGCTCCCCGTTAAATTAGGAGTAGCATCTACACGAATAGTTGTTGCATTATTATTGCTGGACATAATGCTAGGGGTTTTATCCACATCATCTTCCTCTCTATAAAGAGAATTACCCTCTCCCCAATAAACAGTTTCATGATTAGGCAAACCTGTGGTTTCAATGACCACCTCAGATCCGTCTAAATAAATAGTAACTGCATCTGTATTAAAAGCACTGTATGCAGCATGCAGTTCAGTAGCAATTTCTTCATCTTCCTCTTCACTATCAGAACTTACAATATCTTCAAGAACATCATCATCTACACTATCACTACTACATGCTAAAAGTGTTATAAATGACAAGGCTATAATTAGCGAAGATTTTGGTATTCTATTTAAACTATTTTTTCTCATAATTTTTGATTTAATGGGGTTTTATAAGTGTCGTTCAATGTATTCTTAGTTGAAAATATCTGTGTTTTTTTTATGACCATTTAAGTTTACAGCACAAGTATAATCATATGTTTATATGGAATTTTCAATAATCAGTGAACTACCGTTTGTATTAAGTGAATGACCGATGTTTTAAAGTTCATGATTTTTTGATATGTTGTAATTATCAAAATCTAGTCACTAATTGTAATAGTTTGGCTATTCAATAGTAACTTTTGAAAGAATGGTCTTTTGAACGATAAAGCTAAATGCCAAAAGACTAATTACGATTATTATGGCAAAAGTAGAATTGAAGCTTGCTTTCAGTTTGTTAGACTCAATAAACTTATTTCCGCTAGCTTTGAGTTCTAAAGAATGCTCGTTTTCATTATTTAAGATAAACTGATCTTTACTGAAGCCATCTTTAAAAATGAACAATGCACTTTGGCTTCTACCAATATCCTTAAAGGTGGTGTTTGTTACCTGTAAGGACTGTAAATTAGAAGGTATTCCAAATACTTCGAATACGACTTTAGTTTCATGACCTAACTTTACTATGCCTTTACCAAAGGTGATTTTTGAGCCATTGTTATAACTAATTTCAAGGTTATTTTTAATATGCTCTAAGACCATTTGTTGAAACTCCTCGGGGGTTTTATACGGAGTTTCTGAAAAATGTGTTCTCACTTCTTGCTGAAAAGCTGTTAAGGAAGAACTAATCTGAAGTACCCAAATATTATTTTCTTTCTCTACGAACATTGTGGTAGAGACATCTGGGTTATGAGCATAACCTAGCAATGAAAATAGCCCGGTTATATAAATTAAGATATACTTTTTCATAATAATATTTTTAGTTTACGTAAGCACCTTTTAATCCATCAATAAAGTTGTTATTACCAGCTGCATCAACATGGTAATGGTAACCTCTAGTATCATCAGAATGTCCTCGTAGTTCATCCAAATCGGTAGCATCGACACCGCTGCTATCAGCCAATTCATAAATTCCAAATCCATCCAAAGCATAACCAATTAAGGCAGCATGTCCGTCATCTTGCGCTACTTTAGTACTAAAGCCGGTTGCTGCGTGGTAATGATACCCTTGGTGAACGTTAATGTGACCACCAGCATCATCAAAGGGAGCTAAAGTATAGGCACCTAAAATATTATCTACTGGTGCTGGAGCAGAAAATTCAATTCCGTTCAATGCTACTCCACGAGTTGATGGAGCTGTTGTTGTTCCTGGACCTCCAGGTCCTCCACCACCAGTTGTAAATAACACTGCAGATTCTTGTATTACAGGGGTAATAGGAATTGTCCAAGTTTGACTAAGATCGGTAATGTAAGAAGGTAAACATTCAACACAGAAATTTTCATATTCTGCGCCAACATTAGGGTTGGCTGCATTTTCACAATCCTCTTGTGTATCGGTAATATAAATATCACCATTAGCATCGTACATTAACCAATTTGGGTCATCATAGAATGTCGCCATATTTTCAACGAAAGCACCATCTACATCATATACTTCGCCACCTTCTAACCAAATACCACCTTCTGTAGCGTCATCTTCAATATTACCAGGGCACCAAGGTCCCATTTCATGATCTCCAGGTAGACTTGTAGTTACTATTTGATAGCAATCAGTTTCTGTACCATCTGATAATGTGCAGGGTACAGTTGTAATAGTAACAGAGCCATCTGTTGTATAAAAGTAAGAAGCGTTTACACTTACCGTATTTGTATCTTCATCAGTGGTGTCATCGTTTGTGTCGTCAGAAGTTGTATCGTCTTCATCTTCAATTACCGAATCATCTGTAGTTGAAGAGTCATCACTGCTACAACTTACAAAACCAATAGCGGTAAAGGCGAAAAGTAAGTAGGTCAAAATCAAATATTTGTTTTTTTGTATCATAATTTTAGGTTTAAATTGATAATATTTTAAAGGAATTAAGGTCTGTACAATTCTTGATTCAACTTTGTGGCAATTGTTTTTGTTTTCTCTTTTAAGCTTTTAGCAATCGTCAATTGACCCTTGGTCTGTAGTAATCTGTCTATTACACTATTTTGATATTCACGACTAACAAGTAGTTCTGGGTAATTAGACTGATTCCCATAATTTTTAATACGTTGATAATTATAACTATTCTGCGGCAAAATTTCCATAAGAGAAATGTGCTTTTCTATTACGGGTTTCAAACGATCTGTAATTATATTTTCAATCTTGTTTTGTTGATTATTAAAACTATCTAATTCGTTAGGGTATGCAGAAATTAATTGTTTAAGTGAATCACTGTCAATAAACTCGAATTTATTGGTAGCATTGATAGAATTAATGGCTTCATCTCTTACTATTGTCTTGTTGTAATTTAAATTTACTATTAGAGATTTTGCATCCTGTGTTAATTTCTTAGGCTGTGTTCCTAGATAATTAATGGTATTTTGAAGCATTTGTATACTTCTTGTGTATTCTACTATAGCACTATCTAAAACAACCAAATTCGTATCTAATTCTTGGCTTAAACTTTTATATATTTTAATCTCAACAACTCTGTTTTTTCTAGTCTCATTCATATTATTGATTTTCCAGGCAATTAAAAGACCCACCACAATCAATAAAATTTCACCTAGAGCATAAATGAAATACGTTTTAAATTTTTCTAGTTTCAATAACTTACTTCTAACCTTTCTGAATAAGACCATACTTTTGTATTTACCTTCTTATTTTAAATAAAGCTTCATGATCACTCATGAAGCTTTGGGCTAACTTCATCAAAAATTATTGATTCAAATTTTTTAAAATGAGAGAAAAATTAATTTCTAGGTCTTCCTTTTGGTTTTGGAGCCTCGTCAAATTCTTCTTCTGATATAAAACCATCTTCATTGGCATCTATTTCAGAAAAGTTATCCTTTAAAGGACCTTTTACTTCATCTTCCGAAAGCTGACCATCTTCATCTGCATCCATTTCTTCTAAAAGTTTGGCATATGTAGGTGGTTCTTTTCTTTCTCCTCTAGATTGTGCGTTAACAGCTACAGTGCCAAATGCAATTAACATGGCAAATAGTAATCCTGTTTTTAAAGTAATACGTTTCATATATTTTAATTTTATAGTTAATATTCGAATACAAAGATGTAAGAAACTTTAATGTAATATGAGCGCATTAAGTATTTGCTGTTTACTTTTAAGTGAATGCCATATTGTAAACAGCGAACTCTTTATTATAACCTATTTATCGCCATATTTACGGGGTATGTTTGAATTTTTATTCCTTTTATTTGCATCATGAACAGACATAAGAATTTTATATTTCATGTAGCCCTATGGTTACTGATTTGGTCAATTGCTTGGATTTTTAGTGGCAGTGATATTCAATTTGCAGTTGAGAATGGATTGGCATTTTTATTTCAGATTGTAGTAATTGCGATATTGATTTACTATACGGTTCCACAATTATTATTTAAAAAAAAGTATATAGCATTTACTATAGTCTCTATAATTACGGTTTTTGTGGTCACGCTAATTTTAACCAATATTGTTCCTGATCAAATACTAGGATCTGAAAATACGATAAGACAGATGCCTGGTCCTGGATTTGGACAGGGACCCGGAGCTGGCGGACCAGGAACGGGACCTAGATTTGAAGATGGACCACCATTAGATATTAATCGTAGACCACCTTCAAGGTATTTTATCAATTTGTTACTAATTGCCTTAGCTTATGTGATTGCTACCCTTGTTGAAATATTTTTATTTGCTCGGCGAAAAGAAGAGGAAATCGTAATCAATAAAA
Organism: Maribacter sp.; assembly: GCA_020629285.1. Lineage (GTDB taxonomy): Bacteria > Bacteroidota > Bacteroidia > Flavobacteriales > Flavobacteriaceae > Maribacter. The sequence continues at coordinate 113,331 of JAHDDP010000007.1, read as the reverse complement.
ATGAGGCTTTGCAGACAGAATTGAAACTATTGAAATCGCAGATCAATCCGCATTTTTTATTCAATGCTTTGAACAATATATATGCATTGTCTGCCATAGATTCTGGAAGAACACAACAAAGTATTAGCTACTTGTCAGATATGCTTAGGTATGTTTTATACGAGTGCGAGCAAGAAATTGTGCCACTTTACAAAGAGTTAGATTATATTGAGAATTACATAAAACTGTTTTGTCTAAAGAGTAGTAAAACATATCCTATAACGACGACTTTTTCAATTGAGAATCAAAATGTTGAAATAGTACCTATGTTATTTATACCCTTTTTGGAAAATGCCTTAAAGCATAGTAATATTGAAAAAGTAACAGGAACCTTTATTAATCTTATAATTACTGCTACCGAAAGTAGTATTGATTTTGAGCTAGAGAACAGTAAACCTGAATTTAAGGTAGTAAAGGATGATGTTGGCGGTATTGGAATAGATAATGTAAAGAAACGATTGGCAATTCTATATCCTAACCGTCATGAATTACTAATTAATGAAACCACAGAGGCTTTTAAAGTGAATTTAAAACTGCAGTTGAATGAATAGTATAAATTGTATAGTCGTAGATGACGAAGAATTGGCACGAGCCCTACTGATAAGTTATATCGAAAAATTAGATTTTTTGAATTTGGTGGGTGAGGCTGAAAATCCGTTAGAGGCTTTACAATTAATGAAAGAACATGATGTAGATGTTTTGTTTTTGGACATTCAAATGCCTGAGATAAAAGGAACTGATTTTGCTAAAATGGTAGATGCTAATACTAAGATAATTTTTACCACAGCATACTCCCAATATGCTTTGGAAGGATATGAATTAAATGCAGTAGATTATCTATTAAAACCAATAACTTTTGAACGTTTTGTTACTGCTGTAAATAAGGTGAAAAACAATAAAATAGTCGAAAAGTCCGATTCTTTTACTATCAAATCCGGCTATGATTTACATAAGGTAAAGTTTGAAGATATTAAATATATCGTAAGTGATAGCGAGTATGTTACCTTCCATATGGCTGACAAGAAAATTATAAGTAATCAACGTTTAAAAGCCTTAGAACAAGAGTTGCCGAGTGCCATGTTTATGAGAGTGCATAGATCATATATCATTAATAAAAACAGTGTAACCGGCTTAAAAGGTAGAGATTTACAACTGTCAGATGTTATGATACCCGTTAGTGATTCTTACTATGACCGGGTAAAAGATGAATTGTTTTAATTCGTAATTCTTTCCAATTTTATACTATTCAATTGCTCAATATTTCAGAAATTATTGAAATACTTCTAAGTGTCTAATTTTAAGTAGACTACACTCATCTCTTTTAAATTGTGAATATCTATTGCTTTTTTTGCCTTTTCAAACTATGACTAAGAAGTATATTTAGCACCCCAAAATAAAAGGAAATTATGAGCGCAACGTGGTACGAGTGTAAAATAAAATATAGAAAGCTAGACGAAGCTTCAGGAATGTTAAAGGTGAAAACAGAGCCATTTTTGGTTGATGCCATTTCTTATACCGAAGCCGAGAGTAGAATTACCGAAGAAATGTCGGTTTACTTAAGCGATACCGAAGAAATTAAAATCACTAATATTAAGGTGGCGAATTTTGCTGAGATTCATCCCTTCGAAAATTCAGATAGGTGGTTTAAATCTAAAGTTTCTTTAATTGCTTTTGACGAAGAAAGCGGTAAAGAACGTAAAACGAACATGTATTTATTAATACAGGCAAATGATGTAAAAGAGGCCTATGACAATACCATAAGTGTAATGAAAGATACTATGGGTGAATACTCTATACCGTCGATAGCAGAATCTCCAATTATGGATGTTTTTCCTTATTTCTCTGGTGAAGAAGACGATATGGAACGCGTAGAAAAATTCAATGTGTTGAAAGATTCGGTTCCTGTTGATAATTCAATGGATGAAGAGTTGGAGTTGAGTGATGTAATGTCAAGCGAAGAATAAGCACTTTTAAATATATAGCATAAAAAAAGAGGACCCATCGGTTCCTCTTTTCAATTATATCAATAAAAAGTTTACTGCTTTTATGACTGTGTTTATTACGTGTACGATATCTCTATAATTTTAAAAACACGTTCTACTTTACCTAATTTCAATGTTGCAGTATCACCAACATGTTTAGAAATTAATAGTCGTGCAATAGGTGATAGAAACGAAATTTTACCTTTCGCTATGTTTGCCTCATCCACACCAACTATTTGAAATTGTTGTGGTGTTTCTGCATTATCAATTACTACTGTTATCGTGGCACCGAAACGAATTTCATTTTGTGGTTGCTCTTTTAGGTCTACAATTTTAGCACTTGCAATTCGCTCATTCAGTAATTGTAATTTAGCATTGATTAAATTACTTGCAATACGTCTTTCATTCTCATTGTCATGTTGTAAAGATTCTTTTTCAACCAATAAGCCATTCCTTTCTGCCAACAGATTAGTATGCCCGATTTTGGTAACGTAATTAACGGCTCCGTCAGGTAAATCTGCCCTAGGCGGTACCATAGGTATCTCTTCCTGATCTTCTTCTTTTACAAACCCTCTGCTCATTACAATTGAATTTTAAGTAAAAGTAAAATAGATCCACGGATAGTATTAATGACATTGATGAATTAATTATCTCAAAGAATTATATCAAAATATAGATTTAATAATGAGATCGATCAAAAGCTATAATGCAGTTTTAGATTTTAATGATGCCAATTGGTCTTCAAGCTCTTTTAAACGCTCTACTTCTTCATTGCCGGGTATTTTATCGACACCGCCAACGATGTAAGATAAATAGGCAATTTGAGGCACTAGCATTTGCTGCGGATAAGCCCCTTCATCATTTTTGATTTCTTTTAATGTTTTCTCTAAAGAAACTTTTCTGTCTCCTGTGCTTTTCTTGATTTCTTTCTCTAATTGCGATTGAAATTTTCTAGCCTCGGTCAGTAGCGCTAGAACTTTATTTTCAAAAACTAAATGGTCTTTTATAATTGTTTCATCGATGCCTTCTTCTGCTAATCTTGGATCAACCAGAATTTCAAATGGTTGCTCAAATGTTTCTTTACCTACAGTCAGTCTTGCCGTGTAAGTTCCTGGCAATACCAATGGTCCATTTTTGTAGCTTCTAGATTCTTTGTCGCTCCATGCTCCTTTTTGGCGCATATCCCATTGAAATCTATTAATACCTTTTTTAGTTTCCAATTTATTGTCAAAGTAACTAAAAGCCATACTAAGACCCATATTCTCTACTTCCTCTTTACTGGATTTCACTTTTGTAGAGTCACTTATGATAGTTGCTATAGATTGATTGTTAGCATCTAAAATTTCTAATTGTACTTCGGTTTTAAGTTCTTTTGGTAAGTAGTAATCAATTAGAACTCCCGTTGAAGGATAATTAGGAAATCCTTTTGCTCTTCTAGGCGTACGATATCTAAAGGTATTATCTGGTTTAAACAATACAGGCGTATCGTCTAAATTGGCAATAGCAGAATCTCTTAAAGAGGTAATATTATCCATTACCCAAAAACCACGTCCCATGGTACTTAAAACTAAATCGCCTCTTTGTATAATGATATCGGTAATTGGTGTTACCGGTAAATTTTGCTGAAAAGATTTCCAATCTTTTCCATCGTTTAAAGATACGAACATGCCATATTCAGTACCTGCATATAAGAGACCTTCGGTTTCTGGGTCTTCACGTAATACTTTAGCGGTATAGTCAGACGGAATTCCGTTTGTAGCAGTACTCAATAACTCCCAAGTTTTACCATAATCTTCCGTTCTATAGAAATATGGAGTAGTATCACCTAATAAATGTCTATCTACAGATATATAGGCAGTGGCAGGATTAAATTGAGAAGGTTCAATAGACTCCACTCTACCACCTTTAGGCATTTTCTTAGGTGTTACAGTCGTCCAAGTTTGTCCGCCATCTTGAGTCAAAGAAACCACACCATCATTTGATCCTGTCCAGATTAAATCTTTTTTGATTTTTGATTCTCTGATGGAATATATAGTACTATAATACTCCTCACCGGTAATGTCTCTGGTAATCGGACTACCGGAAATTACTTGCTTATCAGCTTCAAAAGCGGTTAAATCTGGAGAAATGGTTTCCCAAATAACCCCGTCGTTCCTTGTTTTATGTACAAACTGTGAGCCCATATACACAACATCTGGATCATGTGGTGAAACATGAACAGGAGCAACACGCTGAAAACGATATTTTAAATCTTTAGGATTATGACCGTAAATATTTGAAGCACCTATAGAATATTCCCTACCTACTCCGGTAATTTTGTTATAGACGCTAAAACGACCTTTACAATTGTTATAAACGATATTATGATTTCCCGGTTTTGGTATTGACGGACCGGTTTCACAACCACCTACTTCAATCATAACCTGCGTACCCTGAGCGGAAGTTCCACTAGGTGCTGAACTTGGTATGGCAATGGTGGTATTATCTTGTTGTGCACCATAGATCCAATAAGGATATTGGTCATCCACAGCAACTTGATATATCTCTGCCGTTGGCTGATTGAATTGCGATGACCATGTTTTACCACCATTGTGAGAAACATTGGCACCACCGTCATTACATTGTATTAGTAAATCTGGATTATTAGGGTTTAACCATATATCATGATTATCGCCGTGAGGTACCGACATCATCGTCCAATTTTTTCCTCCATCAATAGATTTTAACAATGGGTTGGCATTGGAATATACTATATCAGGATTCGTAGGGTCTAATTCTATATTAGTATAGTAAAAAGGTCTATTCACCAAACCCATATTGCTAGATGTCTGTACAAAGGTCTTACCTTGATCTACAGATTTGTATACTCCGCCTTCATCACCAGGTGCTTCAATTACCGCATAAAGAATACTTGAATCTACTGCTGAAACGGCTAAATCTATTTTACCTATTAATCCTTTTGGTAATCCTGTTTCTAGTTTGATCCAATCTTTACCGCCATTTACAGATTTATAGATCCCACCTTCTTTGTTTTCTCCTCCAGATATGATAGTCCAAGGTGTACGTTGTGCTTTCCAAGCGGCAGCATAAATTATATTAGGGTTTCCTGGTAATAGCTCTAAATCGGCAAATCCGGTTGTGTTAGATATGTGTAGCATCTTTTCCCAAGTAACACCACCATCTATAGTTTTATAGATACCACGTTCTTCATTCGCTTTAAATGCATCACCAATTGCCGCGACCCAAACGATGTTGCTATTGGTAGGGTCAATTTCAACCGCTCCTATTTGTCCTGCTTTTTCTAATCCGATATGATCCCAGGTTTTTCCGGCGTCTATAGATTTATAAACCCCTTTACCACTAATGATGTTACTACGTAGTCCGTCAGAACCAGTACCAACATAAACGATATTAGGGTCATTGACGGCCACTTCAATAGCTCCAATAGAGGGCGTATCAAAAAATCCGTCAGAAATATTATTCCAAGATGTACCATAATCATCGGTTTTCCAAACTCCAGCACCTGAAGCTCCTAGGTAAAAAGTGCCCGGTAAAACAGGTGTACCGGTAACCGTGGTAACACGACCACCTCTTGACGGACCAATAGTACGATAATGCAATGCTGAAAAATCTTGAGAAAAAAGAGATGAAGAAATGCATACAAATGATGCAACGGCTAGGTAACGAAAGAACGATTTCATTTAGGTTTGAATAATAGTTTGGTTAAGACCTAAAGTTACTTAAACCATTACGCAAAACATACGTTCAAGATGATTTTTGCGATTTTCTTATTTTGCCAATTCTATATTGAGATTAGAACTGGTCTATTTGATGAATTTTATACAAAATAAATTACGGCACTATTTCTTGTTCAATTTATCGGTTTCTATAAGCTTATCATTCTCCCAAATGCCACTAATAACAGAGCCTTCTTTCTTGTGAAAAATACCTTTTCCATTTCGTTTGTCGTTTTTCCACTGTCCTTTATATTTTTCACCGTTAGGCCAAAAATAGGTTCCTTCACCATCTCGCATGTCATTTTTGTAGCTGCCAATGTAATATTCACCATCAGGCCAATAAAAAGTACCGTTACCTTCACGTAAATTGTCTTTCCATTGCCCCTCATACCTACTACCGGTTTCAAGCACGGCAATACCTACACCATTGGCCTTATTGTTTTTAACTTGACCTACGTAATGTAGACCAGTACCTTTTTTACTAGTAAAACTCAGGTATTCACCGAAAGATTTGTTATTCAACTGCTTACGCATGTTGTTCAACTGAACCCGTGCTTTTTCTAGGGCAAAATTGAGAGAATCTATACTTCTTATTTCACTTTCAGATACGGCTGCAATAGCAGATGAATCTACTGAGATTTTTTCAGTTCCCTTTTTAGAAGTATTTACAGTATTATTTTGCATTAATTTTTGAGCAATTGCGATTCGTAATGGAATAACGCTGTTCAGCTCTTCATGATTTTGAAGCGTAGTATTATAAGATTCGATTGCTTTATTATAATCGCCTTTCATTAATACAGAATCAATTGCCACTAATTCTTTATTACCGGTTACAAGTACATCCAATTCCTCTTTTGCCTTGCTACTCTCCCCTATCTCATTTTCTAAAGTACTGGATTTTACTCCGAAATAAAGAGCTACTGCAGAAATGATGGCAAGCAAACTGTATAATGTAATATCCTTTTTTTTCATACTTTTCTTATTACCGAGCCTCTAGTCCGTCAAGTGAATTTCAGGAAGTTTGTTCTTTACTTTTCTAAAATCAGGAGAATAGTAAACATGAAATCTCATTGCCCAACTATGCTTAAAAAATCCACCGTTCTTCAAATCTTGTCCCTGTGAATACATGGCGCCAGCTGCAACGGTCAATCTTGGTGTTAGAATATAACCTAATGTACTGGTTAATCGTAAATCTTCCATAGGGCTTGCAACAACGGCTTTTCCGCTTTGCATAATCAATTCTGCTTCTGGTGCAACGTAAAAAGTCTTTGGTTTTAACTTGTGATTGTTCAGAGGAATTTTCATTCTAAACATATACCTCCAACGGTTTCTAAATATGTATTCACTATTTTCGGCAAAACCTTGCGTCCATCTGTGTTCTATACGAATACGATGATAAATCATCATACTGGCAAGTGATTGAGCAAACTGATATTGATGCCAAATACGCCATTCTGGTACTAAGTTACGATCTGTAGAAGCTTCATCTGTATTGAAATTTAAACGTAAAACTCCACCTAATCGAACATTAAAATATTTAGAGTGAATGTACCCAATGGCATGTCTATTATATACCTGGGCTACCTGACCAAAAAATGGTGTAGCTTCTGTTTCTTCTAGCCTAAGGTGGGTTTGTGCATCCCAAAATAAGCGTTTGCCAATTCTAATATTACCATAAGTATTGATCCAGGTCTTTGTACCTAAATCTTTATATTTTGAATACTCAGGCAATTCTACAGCCTCTTTCTCTTGTGAAAATCCTTGAAACACTAGAAAGAATAGGAATATAAGCTTTATGCTATATGTACGAAACGTTTTCATGGGCTATTGCTTTGCAGTGTTTTGTACATTCAACATTTCTAATATAGTAATAGGGTCTTTTTGCCTCTTTAACTTGCGTTCAAGTTTTTTGGTGTCCTGGTCTTTTAATTCTAGAATCTTGGTATATGTAGCATTGATAGTGCTGTTTAATTCTTTAGTATTATCGCAAGACAAGTGTTGGTCTATTTCATTTAAGAAATAAGGTTCCAACGTTTTTGAATAAGCAGATGTTATTCGTTTTTTAATATCCTCATCCATTAAAGTTGCCATAAACGGATTCCAAATTCTATCGGTATAGCCCTCTTTAATGGTAGTTTGGTAGTTTGGCATTTGTGAAACCGTCTTCGATAACTCGTTTAAATTATTTAGACATTCGACCGTTGTTCTAGCGGCAGCTAATCTGTTTACTGCAGATTTTACTTTAGAATAGTCATTTATGGTTTTACTGGTAAAAGACTTCAGCTGTTTTAAGGCTGTCGCATATTTTAAAGGTATAGTTGAACTGGTAGAATCTATGAAAACCATCATTGAATCATTTCTAATAATGATTTCTTCTTCTAAGCTAGCCAATTCGTTTTGTCGTTTTTCTTGCGTAAGTGTTTCTTTTACTTCATTTGCAATAGATAATATACCGTCATAGCCCATTTTAGCTACAGCTTCAATTTTTTCTATGTTGGGAGTGTCAGCAGATATTGAATCGCTTGAAGGAATGGTGTATGATTTAGAAGATATAACACTATCTATTTGTATCTCAATATCCATTTGAGGTTTTGGAAGTCCGTTAGCAAACACGTGATTGATTAATTGCTCTTGAGAAGTGTATTCCAATATACCCAATGAATCATAACTTACAATTTCTTGAATAGGATTTAAGAAATTCTCCTTCAATTGAAGTACCGTATTATATTGATAAGCAGTATTGTTATCGGATAATTTTAAGATGTTCAATTGTGAATTATGCAAGATAGACTCACTCAATTCATGTGCTTTTTTATAATAAGATACAATGCTATCAACTTTAGTGACCTCTAAGGAGTCAAGTGGGTAATAAGGAACCTTTACTTTTAACTCTGGTAGAAATTTTGACTTACCCAATTCAGATAATATCTCATCTACTTCTTGATAACGTGCTGCATTTTGTTTTAAAAGTTCAGGTAGACTATTATGATGAAGAATATCAACATCTACTTGCGAAAGTTGAATTTCTAAAGCATTAATATAACCCGCATTTAGATTGATGATTTTAGTTTTACCGTTATACCCTTGGTAAGCCTTTATAGTTTTATGGTCGTTTTCATCATCTACTCTAATAGACTGTAATAGACCATCTTTAAAAAACCAGCTTTCAGATTGGTCCATACCATTAGAAGGAAACAACGACCACTCGTCATGCGCCAAACCATCTCGTAGAAATCTACCTACCAATGTATAGTTTTCGTTATTGATGCTAAAGTTTTGCTGTGGCACACCGTTATCAAAAGAGATTACACTTTTGAACAAGGTTTTGGATATTTCGGAATTTTCAATTTCTTCTTCTACAATAGTCCATTTACCATTGGGCTTACCCATTTTAATTTTACCGATAGCAGATTTCTGAATTCCACTAACTAGAACACGGTATTGATAATCAATAACCTCAGACTGACTTTTTGAATTGAATTCTCCGAATTGAAATTTCCAGGGACCATTTGCCTTACCGTCTACGAAAGCACCCTTAAATTGAAAGGAATAATCTTGTTTCTCTAAGAGTTCTTGAAGATTGGAACGTAGTACTGTAAAATCGCCATCAAGAACGGTGTCGTTCTCAACAAGTTTATAAGAATACGTTGCTTTACCGTTATACTTCCCTATTTGTAAAGGTCCGTTATAGGTTTGTATTTCTTGTGCATTCATGGGAATCGATATTACCATGATAACGAATACAAGAAATTGTAATAATACTTTGATAGTTAGCCTAATCATGTCGCAAAAAAACGAAAATAGATTCAGACTAGTAAATTAGAACAGTAAGAATATTGACTTTTTTTAAAATGTTTTTAAACAATTGAGAATGAAGTAATAAAAACTGTAAATCATTATATTATTACCAATCAATTGGGAAGTAATCCTTTAAAAATTTACCACACCAATGTTTACCCGTATTGATACCGTCAAAAAGTGGATCCATTACTCTAGCAGCACCATCAACAATATCTAAGGGTGGTTGAAAATCGTGTACTTCTTGCTTCTTCTTAGCCAATTCTGCAGGGTCTTCGTCAGTTACCCAACCCGTATCGACTGCATTCATGAAGATTCCGTCTTTTGCTAATTCCCCAGCAGCAGTATGTGTTAACATGTTCAAGGCAGCCTTCGCCATATTGGTATGTGGGTGACGAGATTCCTTAAAGAAACGGTGAAATTTTCCTTCCATCGCCGTTACGTTAATAATATGTTTCTGTCCCGTGTTCTCTTTCTTCATCAGCTCTGCCAAGCGATTGCAAAGTACAAAAGGCGCTACGGAATTAACCAGCTGAACTTCAATCATTTCAGTAGTTTCAATCTCGCCTAACTTTAGTCTCCAGCTATTTGTTTTACGCAAATCTACTTGTTGTAAATCGGCATCTAATTCACCCGTTGGGAAAACTTCTTGGGCTACTAATGCATTATCAAAACTATACGGAATCTGAGACAGCTTTGCAGAAGCTCGTATACCAATACCAGGTTCAGGTCCGTGCCAAGTAACCGGCATGTTTTGATTTGGTGATGCTTGTTTACTAAATCCTTTTAATTCTTGTAAGCAACTTTCATGATCACTTAATACCATTTGGGCAAACTTAGGTAGTGAAGAGATTTCTTTCTCTTCATTTTCCATAAGATGGTGGTAAAAACCAGCCGGTCTACGTACAGTCTGTGCTGCATTATTAATTAAAATATCTAGCTTATCATATTGCTGCTCAATAAAATTGCAGAATATTTCAACACTAGGTATATGACGTAAATCCAAACCATGAATTTTCAGTCTATGCCCCCATTCCATAAAATCTTCTTCCTTAGAAAAGCGAAGCGCGGAATCTACGGGAAAACGTGTTGTTGCAATAACGGTTGCGCCACCACGTAGTAACATTAAGGTAATATGATAACCAATTTTTAAACGAGATCCGGTAATAACTGCAACTTGACCTTTTACATTGGCATTTTGGAATCTTTTCGCATAATTGAAATCGCCACAATCGCTACACATGGTATCATAAAAGTGATGAAGTTTAGTGAACTCTGTTTTACAAACGTAACAATTACGTGGAGTGGTCAATTCTGGTAAATCTTTGCTTGCCAGTTCAGCAGCGGGTAATAATTTAGGAGCGACAAATACATGAGCTTCACGGGCACTACGAATACCAGTTTCTTTACGTGCATGCTTGTCACGAACGGCTTGCTTTCTTTTAGCGTTTCTTTTGGCATCTTTTACCCTTTTCGCAAACTCTTGTTTACTAGGGCGAGACAATTGGCCAGCTACTTTAATTAAGGCAATGCGTCTCTCTTCTGGAATTTCAAATATCTGATTGGTATCGTTTACCAATCTATTTAAAATTTCAATACAACTTTCAATCTCTGTTAAATCGATCTCAGTTTGGTTTTCGTGTTGTTTATCCTTCATCATACTACCTTAAAAAGGGCAAAAATACTAACAATGATTAAAGTACGGTAATGCGTACTTTTTTCTTTTTTAAACGGGAATTGTTCAATTGATTTACAAGTTGGTCAGATTTATTCTTTGGCACTGCCACAAAAGCACAATCTTGCTTTAATTCAATATCGCCTAATTCTTCTCTGTTCAATCCTCCTTGTTTAAAGAAAAGTCCCGCAATATCACCTTTTGATATTTTATCTTTTCTTCCGCCAGAAATAAATAAGGTCTCCCAAAGAGGGTCTCCTAGCCTATTGGTTTTGCTTATGTTTATTCCGCTAGATTTCTTAATGAATTCGGGTAACGATTCTTTGTTCCATTGCAAAACATATGCAGTTCCCTTTTCATTTACACGTGCCGTTCTACCGTTACGGTGCGTAAACTCTTCTATTCTATGCGGTAATTCGTAATGAATAATGAATTTTAATTCAGGTATGTCAATACCCCTTGCGGCTAAATCTGTCGCAATCAAAATACGACTACTGCCGTTTCTGAATTTGATTAAAGCACGCTCACGGTCTTTCTGTTCCATGCCACCAGAAAAGCACTCATGCAGAATGCGTTGTTGGCTTAAATAATCGCTAATACTTTCAATACTATCCTTGTAATTACAAAAAATAATGCCTGGTTCTTCACCTATGTATTTTAGGAGTTGAACAAGCGTTTTTAATTTGTCTTTATCTTCTGAAATAACAGTGCTAATCGTAAGTTGTGGTGGTCTATCATTTTTAAGAAAATTGACACGCTTCGGATTTTCCATACCTACAAATTTCGGTATCTTAACACCTTCAGTTGCGGAAGTAAGAATACGTTTTTTAAGGTTTGGAAGCTCTGCAAGAATCTCACTAATCTCCTCTTCAAAGCCGACTTCTAAAGATTTATCGAATTCGTCAAGAACCAAAGTTTTAATATGATCTTTAGTAAAACGGTCTGCAAAGAAATGGTCAAGAATTCTACCAGGAGTACCTAATAATATTGTTGGAGTATGTTTTAGTTCAATTTTATCCTTTGACATGGGTCTGCCACCATAAATTGCATTCACTTTAAAACCAGTACCCATATTACGAATGACCTGTTCTATTTGAATGGCCAATTCTCTAGAAGGAACCAAAATCAATGCCTGAACTTCAGGATTGTCATGGTCTAAAATATCTAAAACCGGTAAAAGAAAAGCCAATGTTTTTCCTGTACCGGTCGGAGAAAGTAAAATGGTATTATTCGATGATGAAATAGCATCTAACGCACGCTCTTGCATCGGATTTAACGCATCAATATTCAATTTTGATAAAATCTCTTTTTGATTTTTCATGCGTCTTTGATAACCATTAATTTATATACGATTATGCCTCTTGAAGGTCACGTTTCGATTTTCTGTACAAATAATTTGGAAAAATTGTTCTTTTAGCGAATCTGTTCAATTTGTTAGCATTGATCATTTTCTGAAAAATAGGTTTAGTTACACCAAAATACTCATACGTAGCACCATCAACAAAAGTAACTTCTAATACTAAACCATTATGCTGGAAATCGGCAACGCCAGAGTTAATAGACTCGTTGTATACTTCTTTATTAGCTTCTTTGGTTTCAGGGGCGATACTTACTAAAAAGTGGTATCCGTCAATAATACGACGGCTTTGAACTTCAGCTTCTTCTCTTTTCTCGTCACCCTCTTGGAATTTGTCTGGATGCCATTCTTTTACCAATTTTCTATAGGTAGACTTAAGAGCTTTAAGTTCAATTTCTTTTTCAACCCCGAAAAGTTTCTTATATTCATTAATACGCTTCATAATGCAGCTTTTTTGCGGGTGCAAAACTACATCTTTATTTTGACGTGAAAGCTTGAATTTCAGTAATAAAAGAAAAACTATCTTATATATTTAAACCTTAATCATTTTTAAGTCCCTTTTCAAGAACAGATTTGATACCGGCAAGATTATCAGAGAATTCCATCATCTGCGAAAGTACTTGAGCCATCTCATTGGCATTACCAAATCCTTTTAATTTATTGTTCTTTACAAATTGCTCCTTTATGGCACTCCAACGAGCATCTTCTTCCGTAGTAAGATTACCAATCAGCTCATTGTATTTTAACAAGTTTGCTTCTGCAGAACCAGTTAAAGTTTGCGCTTCATTCTCATAATGTGAACGTAAAAGCGTGTTCAATTCCCGCTCGTTCATTATAGGTACAATCTGAGCAACTAACTTATTCATATCCCTATAAGAGCCTTGAAGTTTAAAAGAAGGTTCTGTACGGTATTCATCTTGCATAGCGGCACTTTTAATGTACGTTGCATTTACTTTTAACAAAACATCTCTTACCCGCAATACTTTTTCGAGAACCTTTTTATATTCTTCAACTTCTTGACTAGAATGGTTGCCAATTAATTGACCCTCATCAGATTTAGATTCAATTTGTTCTACCAATGTATACACATCATCAAATTCTTTACTTGCCAATTGCTGTAAAATAGGATTTGCTGTAAGCGAATTTTCTACCAAACTCAATCGAAATAAATGTTCGGTTTCGCCAATAATATCACCAAGGTTATAAATATCCGCACGGTTGGCTAACATATCTGGAATCTGAAATTTCTCTCCGCTTTCCGTATATGGGTTACCTGCCATTATTACGCAGAATTTTTTACCACGTAAATCGTATGTTTTAGGCTGACCTTCGTATACACCTTCTATCTTACGAGTACCATCTGAAAGGGAAATGAACTTTTGTAAAAATTCTGGATTACAATGCTGAATATCATCAATATAAAGCATGACATTATTCCCCATTTCAAAAGCAAGATTCAGCTTTTTAAGTTCTTCGCGTGCAGCACTGTTTTTTGCAGAGGCTGGATCTACATTGGTAACCTCATGACCAATTGCCGGTCCATTTATTTTAACGAAAATTAAACCAAGTCGGTTTGCTATATATTCCATCAAGGTGGTTTTACCATAACCTGGTGGCGATATCAAAAGCAACATACCCATTCTATCGGTACGTTTGTTTGCACCTACCGTACCTAGCTGTTTCGCTAAATTGTTACCGAAAATTGGAAGATATACTTCATCAATTAATTTATTACGTACGAAAGACGTAAGCACTCTTGGTTTAAATTCCTCTAACTTTAAATCAATTTTTAGTTTTTCGGTTATTTCGTGTTTTGTCTTTTTAAAATTTAAAAATGCCGGAACTTCATCGGACACAAATAAGCTCATTCTAGAAATGAAATCATGATAATTGAACGAATAAACTCCTTCAACAATAGTTTCATGAGAACCTCTCAGCTCTTTTAAACTTTCTTTTGGCGAAACAGCCTTGATTTTAGAAGCAGACTCATCTCTAAACAGAATGGCTCCTACAATTTCATTTTCATATCTGTTTAAATTAAGATTAGCATCGACATCTTTTTTAGATTTTAAAAATGCACCTACCCATTGTTTCACCAAACGAACTTTAGATGAAAATTTAGAAGCTTCTTCAACACTTTTCTTAAACTTTAAATCTGCATTTTGAGATTTAAGTAATTTTAAAAATTCATCTTTTAATTGAATAGCAAAGCCACTATATACAAATTCAGAATCTGATTTTAGTTCTTCAAACAAATAATCAGCAATATCTTCGCTTAATAGTACGTCAAAAAGTTTCGTTTCTTCAGAAAAGACTTCTATTTTCTTTTTTAATCCCTCAATGATAGAAGCGTATTCTTTAGATTCAGGAAAATATTGTAAAACCTCTCCTGCAGCTTTTAAACCTTTATCTAATACGGCTTTAACATCTTTATCCAAATCATACCAGAAAAATTGGGCATACCCACGAATTTCTGGTCGGTAGGTAAGTAAATCTAGTTCATGGTGTTTATGTACTAAAAGCTTCAGTATTCTTGAAGCATCAACATCATGAACTCCTTTTATATAGCCTTCAGAATAGTCGTTTCTACTTTGTTCTTGAACAAGTTTTAAAAGTTCTTCTTCGCTTAGCGGAAGCAAATCGTCTTCGGTGAATTTTGAGAATATTTTGTAAGCTAAATATGCAGCACGATAAATATCATCGGTTTCAGAAACATATTCCTGATTCCATAAGTGCCTATTCTTAACAAATTCTTCATTGTTCAGTACTTTGTAAAAATCGGTTCCTGTTAAATGATAATTGAGTTCGTTATCATGAAAAACAATCGTTAAGTCTAACTGTTGCTTGTTGACTCCGAATTTGTGTTTACCCAATCTGATAACACTATCGCCATCTTCATAAAGATCAAGCTTATCCTTTAACTTTCTAAGAGCATCTTCCCTAGCCGTTTTCAATTGGGTTTCAATCTCTTCAGCTTTACCACTATCATCAAGCTCTTGCAGTTGAGAAATAATATCACGCAGCTTATTGATCATTAAATCTGACGCAAAGTATCCGTTGATTTCTACGGCAGAATTAAAACTCTGTGCCTTTTTCTGTACCCCTTTTAATATCCTGGCTGATGCATTGGCTAATGCGCTAGATTTTTTATTCCGTTTTTCAATTAAAGAGTTCTTTCTAGCATCAAAAGCAGCATAAACCTCTTCTCTCTTTTCAATAATAGTTTCGATAAACTCTTCGAAATCGGTGAATTTGCCCTCTAGTTCCTCTAATTGAATAGATGTTTTAGTTTGATATTCATCACACTTTTCTGGTGTAGATGCCATATCTAGGTAATTGATGATACTCTGATCGATCAATTTCAATTGTGCAGCAAACTCTGCCTTGGCTTCAGATATACCAAGAGAATTTCTTTTGTTTTTTAAAGCTGCCTTAAGTTCATTTATAGTTGAGAAAATCAATGAAATATCATCGATTATCTTAGTAGAATGGGCTGTATCTTCAATTTCTAGATTAGAAACAATATCGATCAGCATTTCTAGTTGCGTACTGATCTCATTAATTTCTTCTTCCTTCTCTTTAGCTACAATTACCTTTTCAACTGTAGCTATAAATTCTTTTTTATCTTTTAAAGCGTCATGGTATGGTTGTAATGCATTCGGGTTTAAAAGAAACTGAACACAACGTTCAGATATCTTTTTTGTCTGCTCCCCTATTTGTTCTTCCAGGACCTCAATATATTCTAAATCAATATATCGTACTTCTTTAAGCGAAATAGCTTCGCCTCTTAAAGATCGCAACCTGGTAAGTAATGCAACAAACTCATCAATACTTTTAAATGAGGTACTTTTGATTTTATTAAATAACTCCTCAGAATTCTGTTGAATTAATTTAGATTGATTTTGAGCATTTTTACGGAGTTGAACCACTTTTTCAAACTCATCAATAGCAGCGTTAGATGCTTTGTTGATTTCTTCAATAGGCTCGTTTAATTGATGTGTATCTGGCTCTGGTAACCAATAATACGCATCTAAAATATCTTTCGAAAACTTTGCAATATCACTATATAGTCCGGCGTAGTTGTCGTTTTTATTCAACAATGTAATTAAGCCATTGACTTCTGCCATAGCCTTTACAATATCTTTGTTTCCTATTTTATAAAGTAATGTGTCTTCATGCTGAGAAGGCACGTAATCACCTTTTAAGTATGGTGTTTGCCAAATTTGAACTACATGGTGTTTTGTCTGCTCTTGCTCTGTTTTAAAATAACAAAGCTCACCGTTTTCTAAAATCGTAAATCCATTACAGATTATGGGTGTCTTAATAACCTGACTTATGATATTATAAGACATAAGGTTATATAACCCCTCGGCAGCAGAATAGAAAACATACAAAAAATCTTCTCCATTAGGAGAAATAATACGTTCTTGAAATTTTACATTAGGGATAGCATTATCAAAAATGTGATACTCTCCCGTTTGCAAATAATACCCTGTTGGAAAGATGATTCCTTGATCATCTGGCAGTAAAATGCAGGCATCTTTAACAGAATCAATTTTTTGAACCTCTCGCATTTTGTCATTGAAAACAAAATAACGGGCAGCTTCTTGAAATGGCTTTATTTCTAAAATTAAAAGGTTGCCTAAATCTCCAAAACGATATTGACCGTCATCTAAAGTTTGGTCAACATATTCTACGGGTTCATCTAAAATACCCTTTCCTTCAGCAGTATTGTCCTCAATTTTAATGGTAAGATCTCCGCCAATGGTTTCTACGAACACCCGGTCTTTTATAGACACATGAGGATGTTCTCCATAACGTTGCATATCTCTCGTAGCCTCTTGCCATTTAAACTCTTGTTGAACAGGAAATTTGTATTCATGTTCGCTACGGTTATCAATGTATTTTAGCGAATTGTCTACCACTAACCATTTAAAGGTTTTAATATCCGTAGGACTTTCACTTAGCTGAAAAACCATATGTAGATAATTTCCAATTACGGCAAAGTTGGAAAATATCGTATTTCTATAGTATTTATATAAATTGGTAAAATCTGTTTTAAAGGTCGCATCTTCTAGCAGATTAAGATCAGCAGCTTTAAAACTGTTGTCTGTAAAAGTGTAACTGCTAAAAACATCTTTAATATTTATTTCGGTTCTAAGACCAAAATGAACATTATACCCGAACAGGCAAGTGTCACCAAAAGAAACAATATCTCTTGCTATACAATTGTTCTCTGTATTGATTCTATCATTCGCAATAAGTTTAGTTTCTAATGATCCAAAAACGGTTTTTCTATCATCGTTTAGATTAATTAGCTTACTCTGTAACAATTCCTTCTGCTTTTGCAGTCGGTTTTTAATCACATCATAAGTACCACCATCTAAAATATGTTCTTCCGTTTTGTCTGTTCGGGATTCTTCTGCCATAAAAATAACTAGGCTTTAGTACTACATTAATAAATTACTTTAAAACTCTAAGTGTTAAGCGTCTATTTCAACTTTTTATCGCCCATACCTAACCCTTTTGCAAGGTTAAATAGATTGCTAAACAGCGTTTGCTCTTCACTATCGTTAGACTTTGATTTTAAGTCCATCAGTAAATTTGCTATAGTTACGTTTTTAAGGTCTTCAGTAGAGATACCATATTTATCTGCGAATTCTTTTACCTTTTCCAAAAGATTCCCTTTGACATCATCGCTGCCTAAAATAGCATCTTTTACATCTTGAATGTTGGTACTGTTTTCAACCAATCTATCATAGCCCTTACCTTTGGTTATTTGACCGATAATTTGATCAAAGAACATGGTCTCACCACCAACAATATCAATCTTGGCAGCTTTTAATGCATCACCAATAACCTGTGCTTGTGCATCGGCAATATCTTTCTGGATATTAATGTGGGCAAGATCTACTTGTAATTCTTTGTCTAAACGCAGTTTAAATTCTTCGTGTTCTTTACCAACACCATCTAATTTCTTCATTGCATTAGCCTTCTCTTCTATGCCAGCAGCATCTGCCATGGCTTTTTCTTTAATAACATCAGCCTCTGCTAATCCATCTTTACGCTTAGCTTCTGCTTTTGCTTCGATACCAACTGCTTCAGCTTTGGCTTTCTTCTCAATGATGATAGCTTGTACTATTCCTTCACGTTCAAAGGCATCTGCTTTTGCATGCATAACTTGAGCTTCAGACATACCCACGGTTGCTTCCTCCTTCGCTTGTGCTTCCGCTAAAATTTTACGTGCTTCAGCCTCTTTCTCACTAGCCTCTTTATGAGCCAATGCTTCAATATTGATTTCTTCCGCTTTTTGTTTTGCAGCCTCTTTTTGAGCCTCTGCTGCTTTAATTGTTTTAATTAAATCTTCTTGAGCATTTGCTTCTGCAATAGTAATCTTTACTTGTTTCTCACGATCGGCAGTTTTGAAAGCTTCAATATCTTTCATGTTCTCTTGCTCTTCCACTACTCCTTTTTCAAGGGTAACACGATCACGAATAACATCTTGTATATTCTTTTTTTCTACTTCAACAACTTTTTCTTTTTCAATCTGTGCCAGCGTAACTACTCTTTCTCTTTCCGTAGCCTCTAAAAGTCTGTCCTTTTCTACTCTTTCAGTCTCTACGGCATCTGTACGCTGCTTATTTTTTAAAGCGACAATAATTTGACGCTCCATATTCTCTTCAGCAACTTTTACTTTTTCTTGGGTAGCAATACGAGCAGTTTCCGACTTTAAACGCTCTTCTTCGGAAACTTTTAAAGTTTCTGCCTCTTCGCGAGATTTTATGTTCGCGATTTCTCTTTTTTGTTGTTCTTCTTTTTCCGCTAACTGCTTGTCTAGCTCTAGTATAGCTTCACGAGCTTCTACGTCTTGTTTACGAATGGTTTTCTCCTCGTCACGCTTAATAAGGTTCGATTTCACATTTTGAGCAGCAGTAAGGTCATTAATCTTCTTGATACCTTCTGCATCAAGAATATTATCTGCTTTCAAATGCGCTACGGCAGTTTGCTCCAGATAATCTATGGCACAATCTTCTAGGGTATAGCCGTTTAGGTCAATTCCAATAATATCAACAATCTCATCTCTAAACTCTCTACGCGCTTCATATAATTGAATAAAATCGAACTTTTTACCAACGGTTTTTAAGGCTTCGGAAAACTTGGCTTCAAAAAGCTCTTCAAGTGTTTCTTGTCTAGAAGCTCTTTGGACACCAATGGTCTGAGCAACTTTTTTAATAAGGTCTACTTCATTATTTACCCTAACGAAGAATGCAACTTTAATATCCGCACGCATATTATCCTTACAGATAAGACCTTCTGTCGCCAATCTTTCAATTTGAATTTTCTTTACTGAAATATCCATTACTTCAACTCTATGAAATACTGGCACTACATACAGACCTTTATCCGTAGCTACTTTAGTTCCTCCAAATCCAGTTCTTACCAAGGCTTGACCTTGATGAACTTTTTTGTAGAACATTGCAATGATTGCAAAATAAACAATGATAAGGAAGAGGATTACCCCCAAACCTATACCGATAATTGAAAAGATGGATTCCATAAATGATTTAAGTTTTATTGGTTATAAGATTGTACTAAAAAGTGTGTGTGATCCGCAGATCGTTTGATGATTAAAACCGAACTACCGTAGGTTAACGGTTTACGATCTAAAGATTTTACATAGATAGAATGACTATTACCATCTGCTTTTACTTCTGCATTGCCCATTTTATCTTCGCTAATATTAGATAGCAAAGTGGCTTGCCTGCCCAAAAAATCAACAGGAGCATCACCATCTTTATTCAGTTGCTTGAAAAAGCCCTTGAACGGAGTGGTAAATAATTTATTGACGAATAATGCTGGATAAAGCGAAGCGATCATAATAATGAATCCTATATAATTGTCATAGGTAAACGTCAATGTGGTCGCTAAAGTTGTAATCAACCACCAAACAAATATCCAGCAGGTAAACGTGAACATAAAAGGCAGTCCTACAAAGTTGAAATAGATAAGGAATATTTGCCACCATTTTAGTGGTCTACGTCTCTTTCCTATGACATCTTCCTGGTTGACTTCAGTGTTAGAAATATCTTCAAAATCAAGATTACCACCTTCAATACCAGCGTCTATATCTACATCGGCGTCTACATCTATATCGACATCAACATCTAGGTCAAAATCAAGACCACCTATCATGGTTATGATCCAATACACCAGAAGGAGTATCAATAATAAGGTTAACGTAATATTTACCTCAGAAAATAATATGTCTATTAGTTGATTCAAATTTTTATTTTTTGGATTTGTTAAACCCTAGTTGTTCTTTAAGTTTTTGAAGTTCGTCATCTGCAGCGGCTTCAGTAGTATCGGCAGCTTTGTCAAGTTCTTCATCTATAGATTTACTCGAATTTGCGATATCACCATAAGCTTCTGCCAAGGCTTCTTCTTGTGCAATTTTCTCTTTCATTCTTTCAAGCATAGAAACAGTACCGGTGCTATCCAATTCAGCCATTTGCTTGTTTAGGTTTTTGGTTGCATTACTAACCTTTACACGTGCTTTAAGTGTTTTAAGCTCATTCTCCCAATTACCTATATTTGCTTTTAAAGCTTCTACATTACCTTGCATTTGACTCACATTAGCTTCAAATTTTTCAGTTTCGGTTTTTGTAGCTTCTAATTGCTTTTCATTGGTTTCTTTCTGCATTAAAGCTTCTTTAGCAAGTCTGTCCGCTTCAGCAGCGTCCATTTCTTTGCTATTTGCCTTCTTTAAAATTATAATGGCTTTATCTTGATACTCTTTTGCTTTATTTTTATAAACATCTTGATCGTTCTTAGAACGTATGGCAAGAGCTTTAACTTGTGCAAGAGCCTCTAAACTTTTTTCCAAGTCTAGCTTCATATCCCTAATGCCTTGTTCGGTCATCTTAATAGGATCTTCCATATTATCAATTGCTGAATTGGTTTCAGCCTCTCCTATTTTAAATAGTCTTTTAAATATATTCATGATTTTATTGTTTTTAATATTTAGAAAATTCAATGATTTTGTCCGAGTATTCACTCATAAGTAAGCTTAATGAATTAAGACTGGCTTCAAACTCGTTCAAATCCATATTCTCAATTTGTAAGGTGTCCCTGAATATGACGCGGTTTGCAGTTTCATCTAAAACAAAAGCGCCGTGAATGATATCTCTATTCTTCTGAAGTAAGCTTTTAAAGATTTTTTCAGATTGATTGTGAACGGAAAATATAAACTGTTCCATAATCAAAATTGGAGGCGATACTCCCAAAATCAAATTTTTTATTCCAGAATCTTCTTTCTCAACAACCATAATTCCGTCTGCCCTATTCTCTTTTACAATATTAAAATTCAGTTCAAGCAGGTAATCTCTGGTTATATTAAAGTGGTTTTTCATTTGTGTTGGTTTTTGTAAGTGGATTCTTAAATTCAATAATACAAAATAATATTGGTGCGTAATCCTAAATTGATAAGAGGAGCGCTAAAATGTAAATAAGTACGACGAACATGATATTGAGTTTTTAAAATTGGTTAGACAAAAATTAATAGCTCAAAATAATAGCAATTCAAATAATTATTGCTAATTTTGTTAGACAAATATAATTAAATATTTATCACTTGCAAATATAATTAGCAAAAAAATGTCGTATTTCGGTAAAAATATTAGGAAAATAAGAAGTTTAAAAAGTCTTAGTCAACAAGCATTTGCAGAGCTATTCGACTTAAAAAGAGGTACTTTGGGTGCTTATGAAGAAGGGAGAAGTGAGCCAAAACTAGAAACATTGATAAAAATTGCTAATTATTTTAGCATTCCTATAGATGACTTGCTAACAACCGAATTAACGGTAAATAATTTATTAAAGTTCAAAGGTAATTTAACTGTTGAGCAAGACCTTGGTGAGCAAGAATTCTTTATTAAAGTACCTTGTATTACAGCTGTGAATCAGACCGATTATATAAAGTATTTCAGCAAGGATTCTTACATACAAGACCTCCCTTTTTTATCATTACCTATAAATCCAGATAAAAAATTTAGGGCATACACCGTTCAAAATTTAGAAATGAGCAGAAATGAATTAGGAATGTTCCCTAAGGATATTGCTATTGGGGAATGGGTGCCGCCAACGGTATATTCAAAACTTAACAATGGCACCTTGGTTTTTACGGTAACGGAAAAGGAAATCATTTTAAGGAGATTGTTTATTACCAATGATAGTTTTGTGTTACGGGCAGATCATAAAAATGTGGATGATGTAGTACTCCAGTTAAAGGAGATTAAAGAAATGTGGCGTGTACGATACGTTTTTTATCATAGATTGCCAGAGACCAATTTTAATATAGAAGAAAAGTTATTTCAATTAGAGAAAGATTTTGATAGACTTAAAAATGAGCGATAATAAAAAAGCCCTCTAATAGTAGAGGGCTTTTTGTTAAACTTGAATGTATATATGTCTTAGATAACTTTAACGTTCACTGCGTTTAAACCTTTGTTACCTTCTTTAAGTTCAAATTCAACTTCATCGCCTTCGCGAATTTCGTCGATCAACCCAGAAATGTGTACAAAGTGATCTTTCTCAACTCCTTCTTCAGTGATAAAACCGAAACCTTTTGTGTCGTTGAAAAATTTTACTGTTCCTTTACTCATTGTAATGTAATTTAATTTATAATACTTATTAAGGCGCAAAGATGACGCCAATAGTTGAGAAACAGTGTTTAAAGTTCTTTTATATCTGTTTTTTGTGAAGACTTTAAGAGTTTTCGTACTTAAATTGAGTTAATAGAAGGTTTGTGGTCATATTATTTCTCAAATAAACTATCCCATATCTGAAAAATAACTGGTTTGTTGAATTTTATATTCAATTGGATAATGATAATTTATTATACTTTAGTATAAACAACTTCATAACAACATACAATACTCATTTCAATGAAAAACTTATTCTTATTCAAAAATGTCCTGTTTGGGCTACTATCTACATTATTTATTTCTTACGGTGTTATAGCCCAAGAACCTAAATTCAATATTTCTAAAGATTTGCTGCTAGTTCAATTAGATTGTAAAACAGATATTGACGATTTACACACTGCAGCCGGTTTGGCAACACTTTTAAAACATCCAGATTACAAAGGTTTAAATTACTTCGCTGTTGCTGGTACTTATGGCATTCAAGAAGGATTATATGTTCCGCCAAATGAATTAATGAAAATGGCGTTTAAAAGTAATTGGACAGATGCGGACAAGGAATGGGAAGCATCTCTCGACAAAGTGGTGACTAAAGCATTTAATATTATTGAAAATGGTGGTTCAATTTGGATAGCTGAAGCTGGGCAATCAGATTTCACTGCAGACTGGGTTAAGAAGTTGTCAGAAAAGAACCCTTCAATAAATATAAAAGAAAGTATTCATGTAGTTCAACATAGTGATTGGAACGAATCAGTTACTGAACCAACTAAATTAAAGTATGCTCAAACTATAACGGACTACCATAAAATAGCAGATGGAAATGCTGTGGGCAATGGTACACCGGGTTTAAAGTCTGATGGTAAGGTTGATTGGGAATCTAAATTAAACGATGAACATTTGACCAAAGTTTGGAATACTGCTATTCGTTTAGGAAATGAATATAATGGTAAGGACGGCAGATATTTAAATGAAAGTGTTGCTGAAGGCGGATTGGATTTTTCTGATTTAAGTGAAGTGTGCTATATTTTAAACCTTATGAAAATTAAAAATACAGATGAGTTCTTTACTTATTTTATGGTAGAGTAAAACCTATTTTAGTTTTAAAAAGGCCTCTTGCAATCTTTTTGTAATGGGGCCTTTTTTATTTCCTGAATATAGCTGGTGGTCATCAATATTTTGAATAGCTGCAATTTGAGTACTGGTACCTGTTAGGAAAGCTTCATCAATACTATCAATTTCAGCTACCTTAATAGCTTCTTCTATAATTTTAATACCAAGTAAGTGGCAAAGTTCAATGACTACAATTCTGGTAATACCATTAAGAATATGTTCATCTGCTGGGTGGGTATATACTGCTCCATCTTTTACAAAAAATAAATTACTGTGAGATGCCTCTGTAAAAACGCCATTTCTATGTAAAATGGTTTCATAACAATCATGCTGCATAGCTTCTTCGTTCAGCATTACATTTCCTAAAAGAGAGGTCATTTTAATATCGCATCTAGACCACCTAAAATCTTTTCTTGTAATTACATGTGCATTCACCAAATTTATTTCAGGTAAAACTTTTGGTACAGCATACATCATTACTGTTGGTTTTATGTTTGACGGAAAAGAATGTTGTCGCGGTGCCACTCCCCTAGTGATCTGTATGTATAGCATACAGTCCAAATTTGTCAATTGAGCAGCGTGTAATAATTTGGGTATTTCGTTTTTAAGAATTGCTACATCAAAATCAATATTAACTTTATGTAAACCGGATTGCAGTCTTGCAAGGTGCTCTTTTTCATAAAAGAAATTTCCATTTATTTGAACCATAACCTCATAGAGACCGTCACCAAAAATAAATCCGCGGTCAAAGACAGAAATTTTAGCTTCAGCAGAATCTACAATCTGTCCGTTTAAATAAACTTTATCTGGATAACTCATTTTGTTTTAAAATCCTATTATGTATTAAAGGAGTATAAGGTTATAACTATGTATAAATGAACATAAATATAGTTACAGAATAATTAACTCTAATGTGGTTGCATAAAAAAAGCAGCCTTATCGACTGCTTCTTTATACATCTTATCTATTTATTAATTGTTGCTAGCTAAAGCTGTATTGTTATAGGATAACCTATAAATAGCATCACCATAATCATCTGATATAAGCATAGAGCCATCTTTTAAAACTAACAGATCTACCGGTCTACCTGAAGCTTTTTGTTCAGATTCGTTTAACCAGCCATCAATGAAAATCTCGTTATTTACAACTTCGCCATCTTCAATATCAACCATCATAATTCTATAACCTACTTTCTTGCTTCTGTTCCAAGAACCGTGTTCTGCAATGAAAGCTTTGCCCTTATATTCTTCTGGGAACATAGTACCTGTATAAAATTTTATAGCCAAAGGCGCAACATGAGCACCTAACTGCAGAGCAGGTTCAACAAAATCTGAGCAAGGTCTTTGATCCCCGAATTCTGGATCCTTTACAATGCCACCATGGCAAAATGGATACCCAAAATGCTGACCAGCTTCGGTAACTTTATTAAGTTCGCAAGGTGGAATGTCATCACCTAACATATCGCGACCATTATCTGTAAACCACATTTGCTTTGTATCTGGATGCCACGTAAAGCCGACAGAATTTCTAATTCCCTTGGCATAAATCTCTCTATTACTTCCATCAGGGTCCATTCTTGAAATCGTCGCAAAACGTTCATCTTCATCGGTACGGTTACAAATATTACATGGTGCACCTACCGGTACATATAATTTATCATCAGGTCCAAAGGCTATGTATTTCCACCCGTGGTGAAATTCCGTCGGAAAATCATCATAGATCAATTCCTTCTCTAACTCACCTCCAACTTGGTCTTCAATATTTGGGTATTTCCAAAGACTACCTGGTTGTGCAACATATAAATCACCATTTCTCATGGCAATTCCGTTAGGCACTTCCATAGTATCAAGTACTATAATCTTGTCAGCTTTAAAATCGCCATCGGTGTCTTGTATAGCATATACATTATTTTCTGTTCTAGTGCCTACGAACAAAGTGCCGTTCTCACCCATTGCCATAGAACGGGCGCCGTCTACTCCCCTAGCATATATTTCAATTTGAAAACCTTTTGGAAGATTCAGCTCTAGTAACGCTAAATCTGTACTATCAAGCTCGACTTCTTTTTCCGTACTATCATTGTTTTCTTTCTTGTTTTCTTTACAAGAGTGTAATGCTATAACTACGGACAAAACCATAGCTAATTTTAAAAATGAAGTTTTCATATAGAGGTGGTTTAATTTGATACGAAGATACACAACAAGATTTATTATCTAGATTTTTAAAGATAGTTGCAGGTTATTATAAATAAAAAAAGTCTATCATAACCAAGTTATGATAGACTTTAACCAACCATACAATATTTTAATATTTAAGAGTTGCCGTCCATAGCTTTACCTATAAGGGTATCACCCTGTATAATTTCAAAAGTACTATTTATGGCAGCATCGTCATGTAAAGACCTTACCAGTGTTTGTGCAACATCATCTCTAGTAATAGAGCCTTGCTTGTTCAATTTAGATTTAAGTTCGATTTTACCTGTACCAGCATCATTGGTCAAAGATCCCGGTCTAACTATAGCGTGCATTAAATTTTTAGATTTAAGGTATTCATCGGCATTGTGTTTTGCTTTTAAGTACTCTTTTAAATCACTAGCCTCTTCAGGATTATCTGCACCCATAGAACTTAACATGACAAATTTTTTAATGTTTGCTTTTTTAGAAACATCAATTAAACTTTTGGCGCCTTCTTGATCAACTTCTACCACTTTTTTACCACCAGAACCAGCAGCAAAAATTACTTTATCAATGTTTTCTACAGTATGAGATAAGTCTTTTTCTAAATCACCTAAAACCGTTTTTATATTTTCCTTTTCAAATTGTTCTTGCTGCTCTTTTTTACGTACCATGGCTATGGGTTCAAAATATTGAGAACTTTTTAAAAGGTTAACTATTTTTTTTCCTGTGGTACCGTTAGCACCAGCAACTAATACATTTTCCATCTTCAAATTATTTATTGGCAAGTTGGTTAAATTATATAGCTATCATTAATTCGTAAAAAGAAAATCTTAATGCTAAACGTTTGTTTCCTCAGTTTTAGCTAGTCTATTTAATCGAGCTCATAACCATTTGTTTTGTGCTAACAGGTACAAATAAGAAAAGGTAATTTGAAAAAAAATATACATATGAAAACTGAAAATAAAACAGAGACTTATAATTCTGATATAACCCAAGAAGATTTAAAAGCTTTAGGAGAAAAGGTGAAAAACACCCGTACGGATGATGGTGATGATAGCCAATTATCCGACAGAAATAGAAAAGTTGATTTTGCAGGAAAAGATTTAGACATCCCCGGCAGAAGTCTACCTCAAAATAAAGTTTCAAAATCTTTAAAAGATGAAGAAAACCAGCTATATAGTTTAGGTGGTGCTGAAAATGAAAACTTAGAACATAATAATGATGATATTTAATAGGTGTTACTGAGTAAAATTAAAAAGGGCAGCCATTTGCTGCCCTTTTTTTTATGTCTTGAATTTTAATTATTTTCTTCATAAGTTGGGTAGTCTGTATATCCTTCTTTTCCTATTGTGTAAAAGGTATCGGTATCCCAATCTGCTAATGGGTAGTTGTGTTTAAACCGTTCTACCAAATCAGGATTGGAAATAAACGGTTTACCGAATGCCACCAAATCTGCATTACCCTCTTCGATTACCTTGTTGCCAGATTCTTGGTCAAAACCTGCATTGATCATTAGAGTACCATTATAAAGAGGTCTAAAATGTTTAGCAATGTGTTTTACTGCAAACGATATATTAGAAACATCGTTAAAAGGTTCAGATAAATGCACATAAGCTAAATCATAGTCATTCAACTTTTTAATGATATGCTCAAAAGTAGGAATCGTTTCCTCGTCCATGGTAATACCGAACATTCCGTTTAAAGATGGATTAAATCTAACCCCGATTTTTTCTTGTGCGATAGCCACTTTAATAGCATCTAATACTTCAAAAAAGATACGAGTTCTATTTTCAATGCTTCCTCCATACTCATCTGTTCTGTGATTAGACGTTCCATTAAAAAATTGATGAAATAAGTATCCATTCGAAGAGTGAATCTCAACACCGTCAAAGCCTGCTTCCATAGCATTTATAGCTGCGTTCTTAAAATCTGCTACCGTTTGCTTAATGTCTACAATGCTCATCGCTTTTGGTGCAACCGTATCTTTAAATCCTTCTGGAGTATAAGACTGTGCATTCGGGTTAATAGCTGATGGCGCTAAAGGCAATTCACCATTATGAAAATCTGGGTGAGACATTCTACCCACATGCCAAAGTTGTATAAAAATCTTACCTCCCTTATCATGTACTGATTTCGTTACTTTTTTCCAGCCTTCTACTTGTTCTTTTGAATGAATACCGGCTGTATTTACATAACCAACGGCATCTTTAGAAACCTGCGATCCTTCTGTAATAATTAATCCTGCGGAAGCTCGTTGCGTATAATAAGGAACATGTAAATCTTCAGTAGGGATATTGCCTTCATTAGCAGCTCTGCTTCTCGTCATAGGTGCCATAACCACCCTGTTACTTAAGTTTAAAGTTTTATGAAAAGGGGATAATAATGCTTGATCGCTCATATATGTATTTTTTGTAATGTATATTTTTTGTCTTACAAAGTTCAAATAATTACAAGTGGTTTATTGACTCTAAGCGTTAAAACAATGTTATAAAACGTATAAAAAATAGATTGCTTCGCCTATATCATATTTTTGCTTTTCTAAAAAAATAAAACCTTTCTAGATTTTTATCGTAAGTAGAGATAAAACAACCCTTTCTAAACTTTTTTTATGATTTATAGCCGTAAATGGGCACTACAGTCTACTATATTATTATTTATACTAAGTGCGACAACAATTGTAAATGCCCAAACTTTAAAAGGTAATATTACCGATACTGAAGGTACTGCATTAGAAAATGTAGGAATCTTTAATCAAACATCAGGTCAACATAGCCACACAAATTTATCAGGTACATTTGCACTCACTTCTACATCGATGAATGACTCTATTTATTTTTCTAATTTAGGTTTTAAAACATTTATTCTTGTAGTAAATCAAGACCATTTAAAAGAGGGAGTTAACATCTCTTTAGAAGAATCTAGCATTAATTTAGACCAAGTTGTAGTTGTTTCTAAAGTTGATGCGATGAGTAAAATTGTGAATATAGATGTACAGAACGACCCTGTAAAATCTTCACAAGAGATTCTTAGAAAGGTGCCGGGTCTGTTAATAGGTCAACATGCCGGCGGTGGTAAAGCTGAGCAGATTTTTTTAAGAGGATTTGATATTGATCACGGTACCGATGTAGCACTTAGTGTAGATGGTATGCCAGTAAATATGGTATCTCATGCACACGGTCAAGGGTATGCCGATCTACACTTTGTAATACCAGAAACTATAGACAATATCAACTTTGGCAAAGGTCTGTACTACGCTGATAAAGGCGATTTCAATACAGCTGGTTATGTAGATTTGAGTCTTAAGAAAAGCGTTGATAAGAATATGGTTTCTTACGAAGCGGGACAATTTAATACAAATAGATTTGTAGGTCTTTTCAGTATTTTAGAAAGCAGTAAAAGTAGCGCATACGTAGCATCTGAGGTGTATTTAACTGATGGTCCATTTGATTCTCCACAGAATTTTAACCGTTTAAATATTCTAGGACGATATAACTATAAGGATATAGGGAAAGAGGAATTAACTTTGACCGCATCGCATTTTCAAAGTAAATGGGATGCTTCTGGGCAAATTCCACAACGCGCAATTGATCAAGGTATAATAGGTCGTTTTGGTGCTATAGATGATACAGAAGGCGGACAAACTAGTAGAACAAATTTAATGTTGAATCACACTAAATTTTTAGGTGAAGATCAGTTCTTAAAAACAAGGGCTTTTGTGAGTAAGTATGATTTTGAACTGTTTTCAAATTTTACCTTCTTTTTAGAAGACCCAGTAAATGGAGACCAAATACGCCAGTATGAAGATAGAACCGTAATGGGAGCTGAAACTGTCTTTGAACAAATAGATATAGCCGTTGGTGCAGATGACAGATTTAAATATTCTGCAGGAATAGGATTTAGAAACGATAACGTAGATGATGTAACTTTAGAGCATACTTTAAACAGAAAGACGGTTTTAGAACAATTTGCCTTTGGTGATGTAGATGAAACCAATATGTACGGTTTTGTTGACGGTGAGTACAAAACAGGTAACTGGACTTTTAATCCGTCTGTTCGTATCGACTATTTCAACTTCGACTATGAAAATAAACTGAGTCAATTATATGATAACAAAAGCGAAAACAAGGCAATAGTGAGTCCTAAACTGAACACTATTTATGCAGTAAATAAAGACTGGCAATTATTCTTGAAAACAGGTTTAGGTTTTCATTCAAACGATGCCCGTGTTGTTACGGCAAATGAAGGTAGAGATATTCTTCCAAGAGCATATGGTGTCGATTTTGGAACTATAATTAAACCAGTGGATAAATTGGTATTGAACGCAACCTTATGGGGCTTATTTTTAGATCAAGAGTTTGTGTATGTTGGTGATGCAGGTATTGTTGAACCAAGTGGAAAAACTAGAAGAGTTGGTGTAGAAGTTGGTGCGCGATATCAAATGCTAGATTGGTTATATTTATATAGTGATGTTAATTATACCTATGCTAGAAGTACAGAAGAAGCCGATGGTGAAGATTATATTCCTTTAGCACCAGATTTTACTGCTGTAGGCGGATTGTCTTTTAGTGATATTGGCAATTTTTCAGGGAACCTGAATTATAGATATTTAGGTGATAGAGCGGCTAATGAAGATAATAGCATTGTCGCGGAAGGATATTTTGTGACCGACCTAAACCTGAACTACCATATTAAAAACTGGACCGTTGGTATAATCGTTGAAAATCTATTAGATACGGAGTGGAACGAAACACAATTCGCTACCGAAAGTAGATTGTTCAACGAACCAGCTTCTGTCGAAGAAATTCATTTTACTCCCGGTACTCCATTTTATTTAAGAGGCAAGGTTGCTGTTAGATTTTAAAGAGTTGTTCTAAAAAGATTTTAAAAGGATGATTTGTTACTTCTGTAATGAATCATCCTTTTTTTAGACCAAGGCAGTATGCAAGAAGTTTTTAAAGATTTTAGTACTGGTGGATTACTGAAAATTGGTAATGAATTATTACTAGAACCCTATAGAAAACCAAAGCAAGCCGGGATTTATATTTTTATAAGAACCACTACTCAAAAAGCCTCAATAGAAGTCGATGGTGTTCCATATACCATTTCAGAACATAGTTTGCTGGCATTAACGCCAATTCAGTTCTTACATTATACAGAAGGCAGTAATTTAATCGTCTATCAATTCAACAGAGAGTTTTACTGTATAAAAGACCATGATCAAGAAGTAAGTTGCGCTGGCTTATTATTTTTTAGCAATGCACATATTCCCCTTATAGATTTAGAAGAGAAACAACAACGAAAGTTTGATACGCTGCACGAGGTATTTGTTGATGAACTAGAAACTGAAGATACCATTCAAGCAGAAATGCTTCGTATGCTTATGGCTCGTTTTATGATTATGAGTACGCGATTGCTTAAAGCAAAAGAAGGGTTTAGCGAAGCTACCAATGATGTCAAAGTAGATTTGCTCAGAAACTTCAATTTGCTGGTTGAAGAATATTACAAATCAGAACATTCGGTTGCTTTTTATGCCGATAAGTTATTTAAATCTCCTAAAACACTTTCAAACACCTTTTCAAAATTCAATACCACTCCCCTACAAATTATTCATGAGCGTATTATTCTTGAAGCAAAACGATTACTTATTTATACAGATAAGACCACAAAAGAAATTTCTTATGAAATTGGTTTTGAAGATGCCTCTCATTTAAGTCGTTTATTTAAAAAGCAAACTCAGCAATCTCCGTCTGATTTCAAGAAGCAACTTAAAAAATCATTTTAGGGAAAAATTGACAATACCTCGGGTAAAATTGCCCGTTTTAAGATTCTTAATACTTAGATCTTTGCAGTGTAGAATTAAAACATCAAAGACATGAACTTAAAACACAAATCAATCTTCAATTTAATTGAAATATTTACCTCTAAGAAGACGGTTATACCTAACACTATCAATGTAGATAAGCATTGTCAACATAATCATTTGTCAGATTACTATTGTGATTCTGATAGTACTTCAAGACTAACAAAAGCATTCGGTTCTTCTTTATAAAGGAAAAATTGACATGTAGAAAGGAAGTCTCTACATAATAAAAGTTCCATAGTGAAGCTACCTTTGTACCAGATAATTTAAAGAACAAATCAATAATAATTAAACATAAAAATATGAGCACATTTAATATACCGACAAGAGAAGACGTAAGCGAAAACAACAAAGCGATTTTCGATAATTTAGAAAAAGCTTTAGGCTTTGTACCTAACTTATATGCAACATATGCGAATAGTGATACGGCATTAGAAAACTACTTGAATTTTGCCAACGCAAAAACATCATTATCAGCGAAAGAGAAAGAAGTTGTCAATTTAGCGGTTAGTGAAGTAAATAACTGTATCTATTGTTTGTCTGCACATACGGCAATAGGTAAAATGAACGGATTTACTGATGAGCAAATTCTTGAACTAAGAGCAGGTAAAGCATCTTTTGACTCCAAATTGCATGCTTTGGCTCAATTAGCAAAAAACGTTACAGAGAATAGAGGGCGTACAGATGAAAAAGTTTTAGAAAATTATTTTGCTGCTGGTTATACAAAAGCAAATTTAATTGACACCATTTCATTAGTGGGTGACAAAACAATATCAAACTACATACATAGTACTACTCAGGTGCCAGTCGATTTTCCTGAAGCAGTTGCTTTATAAATACAATTTTACAAACAATAATTATTAATCTATCCATTAGAGCAAAAGCTCATTAAATTTTAAACACATGAAAAAAGTATTATCAATTTTAGTTATCGTATTAGCATTTTCTTTCAACGCAAATGCTCAAGATAATATGATGAAGCAACCAGTTAAGAAAATTGCTTTAGAGCAAACAACTGGTGAGTTTACACAAAAATCAATTACAGTTAGCGAAGGAACCTATGTTTTTGATGTTGCGAACAACAACGTGGGTAAAGATGTTGGTTTGGTATTGGTTAAAAAAGGTAAAGATGCCTCTAAACCAGAAAATCATATCCAAACGGCATATGTAACAGCTTCGGTTAAAAATAATACTGTAGGTCATTCTAAGGAAACGAAATTGGAAAAAGGAGAATATGTATATTTCTGTCCTTTAAACCCAACTCCGCAATACAGTCTTATTGTTGAATAAGAAGTAATTAGCTATAGATAAAAAGGGCTGTTCTTTAAGAACAGCCCTTTTCGTTTTTATAATATCGATGGAAATAGAAAACTATTTTCTTTGATTAATCTTCTGGCGGATGCCCATGGATATCTTCAAATACCCTATCGAAATTTTCTCGTAAGTAAGCATTCAATTTCTTTTGGTAATCATCTTTCAACCAGCTTAAGAAATTATAAGTACTCTTGCTTATACATTTACCATATACATGAATACGATTATCAATATCTTCCTTTAACAATTTAGCAAGAGCAATTGCATCGTAAACATCTTCACTATTTTCAATACACATATAAGCATGCTGCGCAATAGAACGTTCTAAAACCACTTTAGAAGATTCTCCGGCAAACGTTGCAGTTTTATAAGTTTCTTTAATATCGAAATAGGTTTCTTTAGAATTTTTAAATTCCGCCTTAACCTCGTCAGATAAATCTAACTTAAAATCACTTTCAATTTCCTCGTCATCCTTAATACGGTCCATGTAGAAATTCGGAGACTTGAATATAGCTCCCCAATCTAAATCTGCACCCCATGGTCCAAAACGATAAAGGTTGTTACCTAAATCTATAACCGTAAATTTAGATTTGTTATTCAAAATCCTAGAGCCCCTACCGATCATTTGGTAGTAAAGAGTTAGCGATTTTGTTGCTCTATTTAAGATAATAGTATCAATCGTAGGCTCATCAAAACCTGTAGTCAATATACTTACCGATGTTAATATAGCATCAGGTGTTTCTTTAAACCATTTTAATATTTGCTTACGCTGTTTTTTGGTAGCGGTATTGTCAAGATGCATGATATTTAATCCTGCAGCTTGAAAAGTATGGTATACCTGTATAGAGGTTTCAATACCATTGTTGAAAATCAATGTCTTTTTACCTTTAGAATGTTTGGAATAAGCTTCTAAAAGCTTATTTAACATTGCCGGGCTTGTATAGAGATCAGCCGAAGATTTTACGGTATAATCACCATTTGACCCAATTTCAAGAGAGGTAAGTCCCATGTCGTACTGAAATACTTCCGCTCTTGCCAAGAAATCATTGGCAATAAGATTTTCTATGGTTTCACCAGGTATAAGCTCATCATAGTTTTTGTTCATTGGTAAGTCCTTATTAGAACTTAAAGGAGTTGCCGTAACCCCAAGAACAAAAGAGTTTTCAAAGAACTTAAAAAGTTTGGTGAAAGAATTATAGTGGGCTTCATCAATAATTACCAAACCAACATCAGAAATATCTAGTTGGTCATCGTTCAACCTATTGTTTAAGGTCTCTACCATGGCTACATAACAACTGTAACGTTCATGGTCATCAAGATTGGCCTTGCTGTTTACTACCTTGTTAACAACGCCAAAACTAGTAAGCATGGCAGAAGTTTGGTTACAAAGTTCAATACGATGTGTCATTACCAAAACCTTTTTATTGTGGTTTTTGAGGTATTGACGTACTATTTCCGAAAAAATCACTGTTTTACCACCACCGGTAGGCAATTGGTATAGAAGGTGATAATCTTCTCGTTCTGAATCGAACTTGTCAAAAATTTGTTGAATAGCTCCTTGTTGATAGCTGTAAAGTTCCTTATCGGTCTTTCTATCTTGTAATTCAAAAACTGTCTCTTGCATAAAATCTTCTCTGGAGTTTACAAAGGTAACATTCTCTGCAAAACATTACTAATACATGGGTTAAAAAGGGTACCTTTTGCGACCATGTGTTAACTATATTAGCCGTAAACGTATAAATTATTGGAACATTTACATTATAAAGTGTACAAACCAGTGGGTGTGCTAAGTCAAATGACTTCTGGTGAAGACCGTCAACGTCGCAAAAAACGATTTTTGACAGAACTTCATGATTTTCCAAAGGAAATAATGCCTGTAGGTAGGTTGGATGAAAAATCTGAAGGTCTATTGTTATTGACCACGGATGGAAAATTAAGTGATACCATAAATAGAGCAGGTATAGAAAAAGAATATTTAGCACAGCTTGATGGTCTTATAACTACAGAAGCTATAAATAAAATATCTAAAGGTGTAACTATTGGCATATTCGGTAAAAAGTATTTGACCAAACCATGTAATGTAATAATACTAAACGAACCTCCTGCCCTGCCCGATGCTGATGTACAATTACGAATTGGTAGGCATAGACCCACCTCATTGATACGTATTGTAATTACAGAAGGTAAGTTTCGTCAAGTGCGTAAAATGACGGCGGCCGTAGGATTTCCAACAGTACGTTTAATACGGGTAAGAATTGGTGATATAACACTAGAAAAAATGCAACCAAGCGAAGTACAGCCTGTAAAGATTATTCTTCCGCTTTCTTAGGAATTCGTTTTCCAGAAAAGCGAGATAAAATAGTGAGGCTCTTTTTTGTGTTAATAAAATATACTCCGGTAAGCAAAATTGTAGACGCAATTACAGACTGTAATGTGATATTTTCATTTAAAAAATACCATCCTAAAGTCATGGCTACTATTGGGTTCACATAGGTAGATGTAGCAACTTTTTCAGGGGAAACGATACGAAGTAAATAATTGAAAGCAGTAAATGTAAGTATACTGCCAAAAATAATTAGTAGCAACATGGATGTAATAACCGGAGTGCTCCAGTAAGCAGGAGATATCCATTCTTCACCAAATAAAGCACTGATGATTAATAATGAAATTCCGCTTGTAAGCATTTGATAACCAGTATTTACAAAGAAATTTTTAGGTAAATCTGCCTTACCAACAAATAAACTACCGTAAGACCAGCTTAGCATACAGATAAAAATCAATACCATCCCTAAAATAGCACCTTCTTGAGCAATAATTTCTTTCTGGCTGACCAACAAAAATATTCCTGTGATACCGAAAATTACTCCAATAACAGACATAGGTTGTATTTTCTTGCCTTGTAAAATCCGCATCATTAGCAGAACAACCAATGGCTGTGCAGAAACTTCTAATGCAGCAAAGCCGCTGTCTACAAATTTTAGCGCCCATACAACTACTCCGTTCCCAAATGTTAGGAATAGAAAACCTGCAAGAATAGTATTCTTGAATTGCTGTTTGGTAATTTTAAGGGAGAAGCCTAATATCTTAGATATGATAAAAATTAGACTACCTGCTGTAACAAAACGAATACCTGCCAACATAAAGGCAGGTAATTCGGTTACTGCAATTTTATTCCATAAATAGGTTGATCCCCAAATGAAATAAATGGCAAAAAATGACAATACTACCAGAACGGTGTTGCGTTGCATTTTCACCATTAAAAATATTTAGAACTAAATCTTCTTAACACGAACGGCGTTCATGCCTTTCATGCCTTTTTCTAACTCGTAAGAAACTTTGTCGTTTTCCATAATTTCATCAATAAGACCACTAACATGAACAAAGTATTTTTCATTGTTCTCTGCGTCTATGATAAAACCAAAGCCTTTAGTAGTATCAAAGAAAGAAACCTTTCCGTTTCTTACCGGATCAAATTCTTCAACATCACCTTCTTCTTTCTTAGGAATACCTAAAACGATATCTTCAGCTTCAATTTCTACTTTCATTGCTGGATCTGGCGGAGTGTCCACCAAGTTTCCATTGAAATCTACATAAGCCAATGGAATACCAGAAGTACCATTTTCTTTTGCAGCTGCTTTACGAGCAAGCATTTTTTTCTTCTTTTCTTCACGCTTCTTTAAGCGCTTTTTTTCTTTTTCAGTTTTATTAAATGTTTGTTGCGATTTTGCCATTCGTAATTTTAATGATAATAATAGATTTTGCAATAAAGGAATTGAAATACGTGTTGACGTGTATAACGAACGGTAAGTTTTTGAGTAAACTATTACTCCGTTTGCTGTAAGGTCATTGCAAGAATTATGTGCATCCCTTTAATGTTTTACAAAGATATGATTTGTATTTCAATTATTTAGCATTATACGGACTCAAACTATGAAAGTTTTAAGCTACTCCCTTTTAAAATGAATATGTCATCACATTATATAATAATATTTTAAGGTTTTTTGCCCATTCTCCTATTCCATTATTTATAGAATAAAGGAAAATTGAAAAAGAATTGTTAAAATTAATTTTTTGATTAAAAACATAAAATACTGATTATTAGTATTTTGAATGAAAAATATAAAATTAATTTGTTAAAAATAGTACCTTTTTATGCATAGTACTGTAACAATATAAAACATTCGTCGTCTTGTAAGTATAAGAAAATTATTAATCATCAATTAAAAATCAAATATCATGAGAACTTTCATCAGAAACACACCGACAGAAACAAGAAGAAACACTTTCTTTTCAAGTTTTAAAAACAGCAAAAGTGTAAAATGGGTAGCATCAAGAAATCACACTCATTAATAATACCTTAATTAATCATTCATCAATCACTCGGCTAATCACCGAAACTAAAAACGAACATCATGAGAACTTTCATCAGAAACACACCGACAGAAACAAGAAGAAACACTTTCTTTTCAAGTTTTAAAAACAGTAAAAGAGTACAATGGGTAGCATCAAGAAATCATACTCATTAATAATACTTTAATTAATCATTCATCAATCACTCGGCTAATCACCGAAACTAAAAACAAAAATCATGAGAACTTTCATTAGAAACACACCGACAGAAACAAGAAGAAACACTTTCTTTTCAAGTTTTAAAAACAGCAAAAGAATACAATGGGTAGCATCAAGAAATCACACTCATTAGTAAAACATCAATCATTCATCAATCACACGGCTAATCACCGAAACTAAAAACGAACATCATGACAACACTTATCAGAAACACACCAACAGAATCTAGAAGAAATTCATTTTTTACCAATTTTAAAAACAGTAAACGAATACAATGGGTGGCGTCTAGACATCATACACACTAAGAATACCTAATTCAATATTAAATCATTAATCAATTCGGCTAATCACCGACAAAAAAACGAACATCATGAGAACTTTTATCAGAAACACACCGACAGAATCTAGAAGAAATACATTTTTTTCCAATTTTAAAAACAGCAAACGTATTCAATGGGTTGCGAGTAGAAATCATACCCACTAATTTATATGAATCTAAATATGGGCTTCTATTTCAAATTGTATTTTGAATAGACACGGCTAAATTAGACGGAGATTAAGTCTAAAAAAGAAAAAGGATAAAACCTGTAGGCCTTATCCTTTTTTTTTCTTTTAAAATTATTGTTTTAATCTTCTAATGTAATCTCCTCTACTACTCCATTAGGATAAGTTAACGTAGCTACATCATCACATGTAGCATCTCCAAAATCAACATTAACTGTTAATCCGTTTTTTGTTAAATCCATATCTCCTCCAGATACATAAGAGCA
Source organism: Maribacter sp. (assembly GCA_020629285.1). Taxonomy (GTDB): domain Bacteria; phylum Bacteroidota; class Bacteroidia; order Flavobacteriales; family Flavobacteriaceae; genus Maribacter. The sequence goes on along the minus strand of JAHDDP010000007.1, from coordinate 74,249 downwards.
GATAATAGCGCTGGTTAGTGCATTATTAACAGTAACATTATAGGTGTTCCCTTTATATTGTACTGTCCAATTCCCCGTAATACTAAACGTAGTAGTTACTTCTCCAAAAATTAAAGTAGTAACCCTTACACCATTATCTGAAATAATAGAACTATCTTCCATCTCTGCAATCATATCACTTGTAACCTCAAAGGTTATTGCACTACTATCTATATTAGAGGTAAATGCGAACGACCTTGAACCATTAATTTTTACGTCTCCTATGTAAAAATCATCATAACTTGCAGTAAAAGAACCAGATTGATCCTCTAGATCATAAGTTACGGTAAGCACCCCATTTACATTCTCGGTACCGTTAAGTACACAATTATTAAATGTAGCAACATAACCGGTTTCTGAATATACGGCAGAATAACAATCAAAACTGTAGGATTTACCAGTAGATTCAGCATTGGCATTTAAATTAAAAAGTGCTAAGTCAACACCATTGGTAATTTCATCAATTTCTAATACTGCTTTCAAATCTGATTGGGTCAGACTAATTTCTTCATTAACAGTATCATCATCACTACAGCTATAACCAAAAACTACAACAGTAATTAATATAATAGGCTTTTTGAAAATCCATTTTAAATATTTCATTTTTTCTTATTTGTAGGTTGAACTCTTGGAACGTTCAATAATGGATTATAGTATTGATAGAAGGCATATTAACGCTGTATTTTCGATGAAATAGAACTTGATTATAAAAGTTATGCGTAAAACGATTTAAATCGTATACGATATATTATATTTGATGTATGCTGGTAAAAATGAACTTAAGAGATCAAGTACGGGATTATCTGTTATCTGAAATGACAACAGGTAATCTTAAAACAGGGAAGACCATTAATTTAGCAGCATTAGCACGGCATTTAAAAGTTAGTGTTACTCCTATTAGAGAGGCTTTAACCCAATTACAACAATCCCATATTATAAAAGCCGTACCCAATAGAGGATTTATAATAGCAGAATTAGATGTAGAAGAGGCTGAAGATTTGTATGAGTTGGTTGCAAATTTAGAGGTCATGGCCATTGAAAACTCAGAATTTACCGAAGAACATATTATTGAACTTAAGGAACAGCAAGAGGTATTTGAAAATGCCAAAGATGCTATTTCTAGAATTCAGGCAGATTTGGAGTTTCATAGGTTATTGACCAAAAATTACAAAAATGACTTGGCTTTAAAAATACTACATGATCTAAAAACACGTATTTTTTTTTATGAACGTGCCTTTACAAATGATGACTCTTTCTATAACAAGTCTGACAATCAACATGAATCCATTATTTCAGCAATTGCAGACGATAACGTACCTACGGCTTCCCTCCTACTAAAAATGAATTGGATGTTGATTTTAAATTATGTTCAGAAGAAACTTACCGAGTAAAAACTACTCTAAATCTTGTAATAGTTCTTGTGCAGAACGGGTTACTTTAAGGTAACCATTATATGCCCATTTGCAGAAAAACACCATAGCAATCATAGTAATAGCAAATATTACATATTGTTCTGTTTTTAAACTGGTTAGGAAGACATTTTTATTGGAAATAATTTTGGACGTGACAGGTACTATAAAGAAGAGTCCAACAAAACCGATAGCTATGCCTACTTGTTGCAATTTTAAAAGTTTATTCTTAGTCTTTAAGTAGAACTTTAAATTGTCTTTATATGAGCCGTTTAAAATATCTATGTTCTTTATTGTTTTTAAGGTAGTTAGCACCATAACAGGTAGTACAATTAAAAATAACAAAGTAAGTATGCCACAAACTTGCAAATACCACGTATCTAATTTACCAAAGTTTAGAATAACAAAAAATGCAATGGCAAAACAGACAATAGCGCCTAAGGTTTCATACTTTGTAATGGTAGTGAATTTGTTTTGATATTTCTGTTTGGTCATGTCTAATATGATTTTATTCGTTAATTTTTTTTGATGATTTAGTTCATCGCTTAATTGTGTCCAGGCGGACTGTAATTCTTCTAGTTCCATGATTATTGTTTTGTCATGTTCGTTTTTAATTTCTTTTTTATTCGAGATATTTTTGTACCAACATTACTAGCGCTCAAGCCTGTAATGTCTGCTATTTCATTATAGCTTTTACCTTCTAATAGGAGAAAAATAAGTCCTTTTTCTAAGGTGTTTAAATACTTTAAATGCTGGTAAAGTAGTTTTAATCGCTCGTCATACGCATCATCATTAGTATCTGATTGCTTTAAAAAAACATCTGCAATGGGGACCGAATCTGGTCTTCTCTTTTTTTTCTTAATAAATGTGATTGAAGTATTCATAGCTACGCGATACATCCAAGTTGTTATTTTTGAATCGTTACGAAAGGAGTCAAAATATTTCCAAAGCTGGTAGACCACTTCTTGAAACAGGTCTTCTTGATCCTCTTTGTTTTCGGTGTAGATTGAAGTCACCTTATATAACAATGCCTGATGCTCTTGTATTAATTCAGTAAAGACTTCTTCTTTTTGCATTTATAAAAATCTATTTACCCATTAGTATGTCTTTTGTACAGTTTGTCACACTTAAAAGTAAATTCTTTTTTAAATTAAAGTAAAAACATGCTAACTCATACAACATGAGACATGTATGTGCGTTTTAGTAAAAAAATAAATATAAGGTATGCAGTTCTTAAATCCAGAAATTGAAGCGTTAACCAAGAGAAAAACCACACGAAGTTTAGTTAAGAAAGAGGTTTCATGCGGTATTTTTCAAGATGTAAAAGATATTCCGGTAGTTGACGAAGCCGTTGTACCTAAAAAAGTATAACTACTAGTTAAACAGCGATGCATCTAATCCTGGAATTAGGTTTATCGCATTTTGGTAATATAGTTTTTTCAGCACATCATCAGGTAGGTTCAATCCGTACATGGACCAAAATGCGTGATATTTCTTATAATAAGGAAAATACTCATCGTTGCTTTCCAATACTCTAAAGTACGTAGGGAATTCTTCTGGTTTCCAGCTATCCTTACCGAACAATACCCTGTCTTGATATTTAATAAAGAATGCCCTAGCATTCTGAGGTTGTCTACCAAGCTCTGCAATTACTGCAGATATACCCACATTCATATTTGGCATTTCATCTAATAGCTCTCCTAATTTTTTAAGGTTGTTAGCATGCCAACCCATGTGAGCATTTATAAATTTGGTATTCGGATGTTTTTTGAATACGTTATGTTGCTCCTGAATAATTTGCTCGAAAGGCGCAGGGTCTGTAGCTGTACGCTTTCTTCTAGGGTGTGTTTTCAATTCTAACCAACGTTCGTTATCAGCATCCATATCATCCCAGAAAGGCTTTGGGTCAGCAGCATGAATTAATACCGGTACTCCCATTTCTGCACATTTAGCCCAAATGGGGTCTAAACGGGGGTCATCTATTGCCAAACGATTACCATCTGCATCTTTATTTCGTAGTCCTAAACTTTTAAAAACCTTTAATCCTTTAGCTCCGTTCTTTATATCTTGTTCTAATTGGGCTGCAGCCTGTTTGCCCCATTCCATATCTTTAGCTCCTTCAAAATCTACATTGGCAAAAACAACAAACCTATTTGGGTAACTTTTATTGATATTATCGATTTTCTCCTTGAGACTTGCTCCAGACCTTCCACTTAAGTTCACCATTATGGCTTCGTTCATAGCATCCATATGAGAAATTAATTCGTTCAGAGCCTCGACCGACATATCTCGTTGATGGCTATGAACATCTATAAAAGGAAATTTAGCTTTGGTAATTTCACCACCAGGAACAACTAAGGTAGATGTAGGGTTATATTCTTCAAAACCCATTTCTTGGGCTAATATTGAAGAGGATAGTAAAGTAGTTAGAAGGACAATGAATGTATATTTTAATTTAATCATATTAGGTGTTAAGTGAGTTATTGGTTCGCTTTAATAGATTTTGGTATTCTAGGTATGTGTCCACATCAATAATTTGATCTGCTGCATCCATTGAGATAATTACATTGCTTTTATTGTTTAGAATTTCTTTAGCACCGAAATCTCCTTTTAAAGTAGTTAATTTTTCGAACAGCAAATTAGGAAACAATGCCGGTACACCCACTTTTTTATGATAGTTTGTTGCAATGATTTTAGTTGGATGTTTTATAAACTCTTCAATTAATGAATCTAAGTATACAGAACTCAATAATGGCTGGTCTGCAAGGCAAATTAAGATCCCGTCCAAGCCAGGTGTTTGCTTAAGTAACACTTTAACCCCATGGGCAATACTTTCGCCCAACCCATTTTCCCAATTAGAATTTACGATTATTTCAATATTTTTTTCTTTCAAACTACACTCAGCACTAATAAATTCAGCGTTTGAACCTAGTACGACATGAATTGATGTTGCATTGGTCTGTTGAACAGTTTTAATGGTTTCCATTAAGAAATTAGAATCTTTCCATGGCATTAACTGCTTGATGCCGTCCATTCTTCTAGAAGCACCAGCTGCCATAATAAGAACTGCTATATGTACAACTTTCTTCAATGAACAGATTTCAATTTGTCTTTCAACATTATGGGTTGTTTTTTTCTAATTACGGTTAATATTTCTGCAAGAATAGATATTGCAATTTCTTGCGGCGTTTCGGCTCCAATATTCAACCCTGCAGGACCATGAATATTTTCAATAAAGTCTAAATCAATATCCATATCATGTTCCAATAATTCAGATAGTAATTTCTCTCTTCTTTTGATTGGCCCTAAAATTCCTAAATACGTGGGTTTGCTATTTTTTAATCTCATTAAATACTTCAAGTCTTTTACATAACTATGTGTCATTAAAAGAACAGCGGTATTCTTATCTATGGTTTCAGCAGGAAATTCTTCTGGTTCATAGTCCAGTAATCCATCAATACCATGAAAATCAGCAATAGTTTTATTCTCTTTTGGTGTTACGGCTACGTACACTTCCCATCCCATACCCAATCCAAAATGAGCTAGTTGAACCGCATCATGCTCACCTCCTATCAATAAAAGGCGTTGGCAAGGTTCTAATGTCTGGCAAAAGTGTAGACTATTTTGTTGTTTCTTAGTACTAGAATTAAATGTGTAGGTAACTGAATTTAGAATTATAAATGTACCGTAACCTTCTAAATCGCCATATTCATTTATATAAGATGTGTTAAGTTTGAACGATTTCCTATTTTCTATAACGAAATTAAATTCCGTAATAAGAGCCTCATCCGGTGAAAAAGATTCCAATAAGATATAAAGTAAACCTTCACAACCTAATCTAAACCTACCATCATAGGTCATTAGTTTTGTAATTCCATTCTCAAATACCGATTGTGCTTGAAACAAAACTTCTTTCTCTACACAACCACCACTAACAGCACCTATCATTACATCATCTTCACGAATAAGCATGCGAACTCCAGGTTTACGATAAGAAGAACCATCTAAATCTACGACCGTTGCAAGCACACACTTTAAATTTGCCAGTTTAGCAATGCTGTACTCCTTAATTATTTTCTTGAATTCATGAGTCATTAACCATAGATTTTACACCTTCTAAAGTACTAAAATTAATGCATATATCACTCAAGTCTATTTGCCTTAAAGCCAAAGAAATAAAGGTGTTCACCTAATCTCAACTACCAAATATCTTCCGTTTTAACAATCTTTAACATTTATTTTTTCATTCCCCATAATTTAAATAAACATTGTCCGTTCTGCTAGTTGAACCTATAATTAATTAATATGAAAAATTTCTTGAAGTCTTTTAGTGTGTTGTTTATGATAGCACTATTTGTTTCTTGTGGTAATGCAGATGATGATGTTAGTTTAAACCTAAATACCGGAGACGGACTAGGAAAAGGTACCGAGGTAGATGATTGTTTAGGGTTAGAAGAAGGTGAACTTGTGCTATCTATACAAGATCAATACACAACACTACCTGGTAAGGTGTCTGTCTTTTTTAGAGTATCCGATACTGGTGGCAATCCGGTTCCTGGCTTAACGGCAAATCAATTTACAATTTATGAGCAAGGTAGAAATGACGATTGTTTTAATACGATATCTACATCAGAATCATCGGCACGTATATCACCAAACTCTCAAATTTTCTCAAATAACACATTGCTAGTACTGGATTTAAGTAATAGTGTATTGAGCAGCAGCTTAGAAGAATTAAAATTGGCTTCTACTAGTTTCATTGAAGCGGTTATGCCAGAAACAGCGAATGAATCCGTTAAAATGGCTATTTACTGGTTTGACGGTGAAGATGAATTACACTTGTTAAACGAATTGACATCTTCAAGAGTAGAACTTACCGAAGCAGTTGACGGAATAACAGATGACATTAGCAATGACCCATCTACAGATTTATATGGTGCGGTAATAAAATCTACTGATATCGCGTCTGATCTAGTAAAAGTATCTACTGAAGGTGGTAAAATCGGGGCGGCTTCAGTCGTGTTATTTACAGATGGTACAGACCAAGCTTCTCGTTTTACGGAAGATGCAGCATTAAAGAAAGTAAATGAAGCTAATGCTAACATATCGTTTTTTAGTATAGGTCTTGGAGCAGAAATAGACACTGAGGTTTTAACTGCAATAGGTAAAACAGCAAGTGTTTTTGCAACCAATAAAGATGAATTGGAAACAACGTTCAGAGACATCTCTGAAAAGGTTTCTGAAAGAGCGAATAGTTTTTACCTATTTGAGTACTGTAGCCCTAAAAGAGATGGTAGCGGAGAAAACAATTTAGCTATTGAAATCAATACCGGTTCTAGACAAGGAGCAGTACAAACCAAGTTTAGTGCAAACGGATTTACAGGAGGTTGTGAATAGGTAATTCTCACACAGAATATAAGAAGAAGCATGAAAATGCTTCTTTTTTTTGCTCTAATATGAAATAAACAACGTATTGATAATCATCTCGTTGCACTAGTAATTTGCAGGGCGAAGCTCTTTTGCATTAACATTTAAACATCCGTTTATCGATTTGTGCCGTATATAAAACCGATTAGACTAATATTAATTAAAAAGAACAAAATGAAAAAATTATCCTTAGTTACTATAGTATCGGTAGCACTTTTATCGTCTTGTGTTTCTAAAAAGAAATATGTTGCTTTAGAAGATAACCTATCTCAAACCCAAAGTACTTTACAAAAGACACAAGTTGAGAAAGAAGAGCTACAAGCTCAAATGACAAAGATCGAAGCTCGTGTTGAAGAGTACAATTCAAAAATCAACTCACTGAAAGAGATGAACGATAGCCAGTTCACAAGTGTAGATGATGTTGCCGTTATGAGTAACAATACAAAAGCTAAGATGAGAAACACATTGAAAAATGTTGATCCGGCCAAATTAGCAGGAGCACAAACATTACAAGATTCAATGAACTTGGCAGTTTCTTACAAATTGAAACAATCAATTTCTGAAGAAGGTGAAGATATAGATGTAAACATTGATAAGACTGTAGTAATGATCAATATCTCTGATGAGTTATTGTTCAACACCGCTAGTTACAATGTAAGTAGCAAAGCAAACAAGATTTTACAGAAGTTGGCTGACGTAATCAAGTCTGAGCCAAGTATGGAAGTTATGGTAGAAGGGCATACAGACTCTAGAACCATAAACACACCAATGGTTACGGATAACTGGGATTTAAGTGTAAAACGTGCAACATCTATAGTACGTAAATTACAGAAAGAATACGGTGTAGATCCTTCTCAATTAATTGCTTCGGGTAGAAGTAGCTACTTGCCTTTAGTTGAAAATGATACTAAAGAAAACATGGCCAAGAACAGAAGAACAAAAATTATTATTTTACCAAACTTAGATAAGTTCTTTGCGCTTTTAGATGCAGAGGATGCTATGTAAGAATTATAATTCTATACGTATTAAAAAGGCAAGCGATCGCTTGCCTTTTTTTATATTATAAATTTAAACCCATTATCTAAATATCATGGCGTTGGGTACCTGAATATCATTTTTTTTCAGGTCTACTAAAAAACCGTTTATAATGGCGTAATCAAACGCACCGTCTTTTTCCAAAAAGAAAGTTGGATTGATTCCTGGCATTAAATTCAAATCAGGGACTTCATACTTTGTTCCGATCAAATGCATAGGATAAGGTGAATTGATTTTTTTAGAAGGAAAGTTAGTTACACGCAAATAACCATAACCTTTTTTCAATAGATCATTAAAGTTTAAGCGCCCCACAGCGTTAAAATCATTAAGCGTTTCTGGATATACCTTTGCCTGCCTAATGGTATAACCACTGGCATCTAAAGTTTCATAACCGTAATATGTAGAAAGATCTCCTTGATCTAAAATTCTACTACTATACCAATAAGAATTATGGTCTGGGTAATCTACTTCTATTTGGTTCATACCCAGGTCAATGGTATACGTATTGCCCATTAGCTCGTATTTTGCACCAACAATTTTCAAATCGAACAGTTTTCTATCGTTCTCCGGTATTTTTTCATAGTCCTCAATACTTATTGATTCATATGATTTTTTAGCAATAGTATAAATGGCGGATAAAATAGACGTATAATTTAACTTTCTTATTTCTTGCTTTTCAACATCTTCTGGAAATCCGCCTGATTCAATTAGAATAGTACTCGTCCCCCATTTTTGAATATTATCTCCAAAAGCTCTTGGCTCAAAATCATCATTATATCTACCTACTTGCCCGGGAGCATATTTTTGAAGAATATCGTTCATAAAAACAATAATCTTCATGGCATTACCACGAGTTTCATTAATATCTTTTTCATAATTATAAGCAGGAGCTAGATAAGATATTGTAGCTGGTTTTTCTGTGCGTTCCGCATTATAATATGTGCTTTGATCATGAAGATTGAATCCGAAATCGGCATTAAGACTATCTCTAACTCTTTTCAAGGTTTGAGATTCTGGGGACTGTAAACGCAGCGCATCCCTATTAATATCTATCCCTAACAAATTTCTACGTTGGTAAAGTTCGGCTCCATCAGGGTTGAGCATTGGTAAAAAATGAACGGTAAGATTGGTAAGAATAGCCTCTTTCTCTGCTTTAAAATCAGCACTATCAAAGAAATTAAGAATATCAAAAATAGCTTGTGTAGCCGTTGGTTCATCACCATGCATTTGAGACCAAAGAAAAACATTGGTTTCGCCGGTACCAATACTGATCAAGCTTAAATCTTTACCGCCAATAGATTTACCTACGTTACTTACTTCAAATTTAGCATTGGCTGAAAACTTATCTATAAGAGGTTGTATGTCGTTTCTTTTAATTCGCCTTTTACCAATAGTACTTTCTTTGTAATTCTCATAAGTATCGTACAACTGATTGGTAATATTATCTGATTGCCCAAATGCAGAAAACGTGCATAAGCTTAGTATGGAGAGTAATAATTTTTTCATTTATAGTTCTTCTATTTTAATGTTATTTTGTTTTTGGTAACTCTTTAAAATTCAATTTCTTGACCGCATTCCTGACCTTGCCCATGAACTCGGTTCCCGGATCGGTTTTCACAGTTCTATATCCTTCATCTATTTCTAACCAAAGTGGGTGATTTTCAAAAAGGGTGTATTCATAATGTCCGATTAAATAATCGATATCGTACTTATCTTTCAAATACTTTACCAGCCAAATATTAGAATTCAACTGTGCTTTTGTCAAAGGTAGCTCTTCGGTACCACCAACATTCTCTACTCCTATAGCACAATGGTTTAGACCAATGACATGGCGCGCCATGGTAGTATCTGGCAGTAACTGATATATAGTACCATCTCTATCTACCATAAATTGAGAAGATACATTTAAGCCGCTTACATTTTTAATATCTGGTCTCCAATTAGGTAAGGTTACCGGGTCAAAGGCTTCAAATGATTTTTCGAAAGTGGGAATGACCGTCCAATGCAAAACAATCATTTTAGGTTCAATTTCAGGAGAATCTTGCTCCAAACCATATCTATTTTGTAGATATTCTACCGTCAATATTTTACGCTCCTCATTAAACGTAATGGGATGCTCCACAATAGTTTTGGCAGAAGAACAAGCAGTTAAAATACAAATGAACAAAAGGTAAATTATATGATGTTTCATTCTTCAATAATTTCTAAGCTATCCTTAGCAACAGCGTATGACATAGTAATTTTACGTCTACCCCATTCCTTGGCTTTCTTTACATCTTCTCCCATATAAATATCAATACGGTTACGCCAACGAGAATGCATTTTATCTTTTACCAAAAATATACCCTCAAAGGTATCTATCTTCACCATGGTATTATAGCTTAATCCTTTCTTTAATAAATCTCTAGAAACAGCAATCCATTTTTGACCGGGTTTAATAGAATCTCCCCATGCAGTAATAGCTGGGTGTTCATAAGACGTTTGATATGGCAGGGAATTATATGCAGTTGCGGTAACATTAATAGGAACCCAATTATACTTATCATCCATAGGTTTCTCTGAACAGCTTAAAGCTATTATCAAGATTATTATAATGGAAGATTTTTTTATCATACCTACTAATGTAGCTTATTTTCTAAAATTAAAAGATCGGTCTTACTTTCTTTCCAAGCTTTTTCTAAATATTCTGGTACAGGCGTAAAAGAAAAAGTAAGTGAACTTAAAACGATATCTTCATCACCATCCGCATCAATATCAGCAGCATCCATTAAGAACCACCTCCCCATTTTAATGTCGTTAAAGTGCTGCTGCTTAAATTGGTATTGCTCAGTGTTTATATTCTCTAAATACACGAAATTATATTCAGGATGGTTTTCATAGTCAGGAAAAGTAGCTAAGAGAGCCAAATCTAAATCACCATCTTGATCAAAATCATTTGCTATTACTCGTGTTGCGCCATTTAAAGGATGAAAATAGGTTTCCTCAAAATTATTTTCACCGTCGTTCATATGAATACGCATACCGTGGTATGGTTTGTTTACAAATGATCTATCGGCATTATCGCCGTTTACGGTAATGATATCATCAAATCCATCACCATTATAATCTACTAATTCAAACCAGCTAGAACCGTAAACCGGACTAAAGCGTATTACCTTCTCGGCTGTAAATTCTAAGTTATCCTCTTGATATAAAATATAAACAGCCTCATCACCTTGCGACACCATGACCACTAAATCATCTTTGCCATCCTTATTCATATCCTTAGGTATTACCCTTAATGTACCTGGTAAATCTAAAAGCGTTCTTTCTTTATAAAAACCATAATTATCCTTTTTCAGTAAAGTCAGTTTCCCTTTTAAATCTCCAAATTCGCTGATAACAATTTCTTCATTTCCGTCATTGTTCAAATCAGAATACATGGTATGTACGGGTCTATGTAATGAATCTTGCAAAACAGCGGTAGCATTACCATGGCGTACTACAGATTGCCCTCTTGGGATTTCATTAGGATCCATCTTTCCCATATTTGTGACATAAATACTATCGTTAAGTATTCTAGCATCAATTATGGCAGAATTAAAATCTCCTAATAACTTAGAAGTTTTTGTATTGAGGTTAAACTCGTTTAACTGTCCGTTACGAGTACCCGTAATTATATTTTTTGAATCGTCCTCTATTTTTATGTAGGTAATTAAGCTACCTCCAATACTATCAAGACTAATGGGCTTGGTTTTAAATTGAGATAGCGATGTACTTTCTACAATGGCATTGTCATTATTTAAACTATCTGGTCCAAGCTCAATAATATACTTTTGTAATAAGTACCAATTTTCTATAGGTATCAATGGTTTTGAAGGATATACACCTGTTTTTATTACAGCAATCTGTTCATGAAAAGGTAATTTGTAGTAGGGATGTTTTTCTGGTGTAATAATACCCATTCTAGCTCCCATTTCTGGTAAAACATAATCTTGCCAAATATGTTTAGGTAATGATTGAATATCTGGAGCAACATGACAGCTAGCGCAATAGCTATTGTAAAGAACAACTTCTCTAGAAGGCTTTTCAGTATTACACGAAAAAAGCGAACATAATAAAATGAAGTAAAGGCAAAACTTAAAATCCATTTGAATTCAATAATGGTATTAAAATTATAAGTGAAAATGGAAGATACCCATACGTTTATAATCTAGCAAGATATAAATGCTTGCTTTTATTTAAATTTGTAGGGCTATGAAAAAAGAAAAGAAACCAGATAATGTAGTTTTCAATGAAGATACTCAAGAGTATCATGGTAAGCTATCACCTTTTGCAACAGGAGTATCCGCTCCAAAAATCACTCCTCCAGATGTAACTTCTTGGAAGAATACACATATTGTAAGTGCCAATAATCAGTTTAAAGCAGAATATGAAGCATTACAAGAATCGTATAAAAAACTGATGGATAATTTTGAATACAATAATCTTGTATACAGTGCTAAATTTAGCTTTGAGCCTATTGTTGGTAAAGAATACCATTTGTATAAAGCAAAAGATGAAAGTACATTTCTATCATTGATTTTACCTCAAGAATGTAACTTTGACTATGTTGGTAGTTTTAAGCTTACTTCTGATAAAACGTGGGAAAAAATAAAATGATCGGGTTAATAGTGCAGTATATATCAAAATAAAATACCAGCATATTTCAATTTCATAAAGAATACTATAATAATGAGAAAAACAAAGCTGATTTTAGGTATTGTATTAGTGGGTATTATTGCTGCGGCATATTTCAACTACCCCAAACTAAATCTAATCTCAGGCTATGCATCAAAAAACATGGCCTCTAGTGTTTTTATTGCTGATAGAGATACTGATGACATTACTCTAAACGATAATAATATGCCTTTAATTAAATTGGCAGATTGTGAAGTTTCAGAAGACGATAAATCTGCCACTGCCAAGGTATACGGACTAATGCCTAGAACAGCGGTGTATAAAGAAGGACTTGGAGCTGTACTAACTAACAAAGAGTTTTCTAAACATAATTTCGACATTGTCCCCAATAGATTTCGAGTGCAAGATTCACTGCCTTTTCCCTATGGAAATAACGGTGTTGTCGACACTATTTTAGAAAATGTAGCTTATGATAAATTAGAGGTCGCCTTTGAAAATGCTTTTAAGGATCAAGAACAAAAAACAAGATCTCTTTTAGTTGTTCATAAAAATCAAATTATTGGGGAGCGTTACATTCACGGGTTTACGAAGGATACCAAAATTCTTGGGTGGTCAATGACCAAAAGTATTTTATCTACGCTTTATGGTATTTTAGAATATCAAGATAAAATTGATATGGAGTACAAGCCATTTTCTGGAGAGATTGGCATGAAGAGTCCGAAAACCAATATAACATTGAATCACCTTTTACGTATGCAAAGCGGATTGGAATGGGACGAGAACTATTTTAAAATTTCCGATGTTACTCGAATGCTTTTCTTGGATTCTGACATGACTTTGTCTCAACGTAATAAAAGAATAATAGCCCAGCCAACAGAAATTTGGAACTACTCTTCTGGCACTACAAATTTGCTGTCTGGTATTCTAAGAGAGCAATTCAGCTCTCATCAAGAATATTTAGATTTTCCATATAAAGAACTGATCGATAAAATAGGAATGAATTCCATGCTTTTGGAGACGGATCTATCTGGTAATTATATTTTGTCTTCATACGGATGGGCAACTACCAGAGATTGGGCAAAATTTGGATTGTTATATCTGAATAAGGGAGATTGGAACGGTAACCGTATATTTTCAGAATCTTGGTCTGACTATGTAGCAAAACCTACAATCAATTCTAACGGAACCTACGGTGCACACTTTTGGCTGAATGCCGAAGGAAGGTATGAAGACATTCCACGAGATTTGTATTCTGTAAACGGATTTCAAGGGCAACGTATCTTCATTATACCATCAAAAGATCTTGTGGTGGTCAGAACCGGATTAAAAGAACAAACAGATGAACAATTCAATACCCTATTGAAAGAAATTATAGCATCTATTCGATAAAAGGAGCAAAATTTTAACCTTTTCAACACAATACCACAATTTTTAGGCAGTTCACAACAGATTTCTCTTATCTGGCAACAATAGTTTCAAAGAACCCTCAATCATATATACATTTACAGTGTTATTAAAAACGAATTAAAAATTTTTCATTTTCATATAGTGTTCTCGTAAAAGAGTCTGATCTTCACTGATCGGACTCTTTTTAGTTTAGGGGGTTTTCAGTTGGCAGTTTCAGTATTCAGTGTTCAGTTGGCAGTATCAGTTTGCAGGTAAAAAAGTATGAAGTAAAAAGTACTAAGTATTAAGTACTCCTTAATTAATTAGGAAACGCTTCGCGTTTGAACAACCTCCTTTAGCCTAAAAAAGTTCATTTTTTCAAAAGAAAAAATGAACTTTTTTAATGCAACCATCAACGAACAACCATCAATGAACAACCAACTTACGGTAGCCAATTATCCTTACCAAAATTAGGTTTACGTTTCTCTAAGAAAGCGTTTCTACCTTCTTTTGCTTCTTCGGTCATATATGCTAATCTTGTTGCTTCACCGGCGAATACTTGTTGCCCTACCATTCCGTCATCCGTAAGGTTCATAGAGAACTTCAACATTTTTATAGAAGTTGGTGATTTTTCCAAGACCTCTTGTGCCCATTGAAAAGCGGTGTCTTCTAGATCATCATGTGGTATTACGGCATTTACCATACCCATATCAAAAGCATCTTGTGCAGAATAGTTTCTACCTAAAAAGAAAATCTCACGTGCTTTTTTCTGTCCCACCATTTTAGCTAGGTAGGCAGATCCATATCCACCATCAAAGCTGGTAACATCGGCATCGGTTTGTTTAAAAATAGCATGCTCTTTACTAGCTAAAGTCATATCGCAAACCACATGCAGACTATGTCCGCCACCAACGGCCCAACCAGGTACAACGCAAATAACCACTTTCGGCATAAAACGAATCATACGTTGTACTTCAAGTATATTCAAACGGTGCTGACCATCTTGACCAACATAGCCTTTTTCTCCCCTAGCCTTTTGATCGCCACCAGAACAAAAAGACCATATTCCGTCTTTAGTAGAAGGTCCCTCCGCAGAAAGCAAAACTACTCCAATAGAAGTATCTTCTTGAGCATCATAAAAAGCTTTGATCAACTCACTTGTCGTATGTGGTCTAAAAGCATTACGCACATTAGGTCGGTTGAAAGCAATACGCGCTACGCCGTCACATTTTTTATATGTAATATCATCAAATTCTATAGCTGTTTTCCAGTTGGGTGATTTCATAATTTCTAACAATTCTATTATCGTATAAAGATAAGGGTTCAAAGTATACCTGTCCAAATTTGAAAAATAAGTAACCAATTAAAATTTAATGGTTAACTCAATCGAGTCAGTTATCAATTTGTATGAAACACTAGTTGTACTCAATAAAAGTTATGTTTACGCACAATTAAATAGTACGCTTCATGAAACAATCGCTTTTTACATTTATAAAATCGCTAAGAGAATTTTTAGCTGACAAACTAAACCAATATAATACAACATTACCTTATGTAATTACAGTGATAATCGCTTTGGTCATCGTCGTTGGCGGCATTAATTTATTTGTAGAATTAACTAGTACCTTAAAAACAGAAATCCTTGCCAATTATGATACGGCGATAACAGACTATGTAATCTCTTATCGTTCACCAAAATTAACATCCTATTTTAAATTTATGACCAATGTTGGCGATACCTATGGTTATTTGATAGTACTTACAATTTTTCTTATTGTCTCTCTGGTGGTCTTTAAACGTTGGAAATATATCGTTCAAGCAACTTTGGTTTTAGCATTGGCCACAATCTCTAATATGATGCTAAAAAGATTTATTGATCGTGCAAGACCGGGAATAGAGCACTTGGTTTCTGTAGAAACGTTGAGTTATCCTAGCGGACATGCAATGAGTGCTATGGCATTCTACGGATTTCTAATTTTTCTCGTCACCAAGTTCAATATTCAGAAAGTGATGAAATATGTATTGGTCATTACATTAATAACAATCATTTTAAGTATCGGAATAAGTAGGATTTACTTGGGAGTCCATTTTCCTTCGGATATAGCAGGTGGCTTCATTGCCGGCTTCATTTGGGTAGTTTTCTGCGTATTGGTATTCGATTTGATTCAGTTGTTCAAACGTGATCCTAAAACATAAACGGTATAAAGTTTTAATATATTAATAACCTTGCTTATACCTTATTAAAAAATGGATATTGATATTTTAGTAAGCTATAAAAAACACAAATAAATTTTAAGAACTAGAATTATGTCAAGATCGAAAATAGCATTGGTAACCGGTGGTAGCCGAGGAATTGGGAAAAATATCGCATTAAAAATCGCAGAAAAAGGTTTGGATGTTATTTTAACCTATCACTCTAAAAAAGATGCTGCAGAGAAGGTTGTTAAGGAGATTGAAAAACTAGGTCAAAAGGCAGTAGCGTTTCAATTAGACACCAGTGACACCTCTAATTTTTCTAGTTTCTTTAAAACGATTTCTATGTATTTAAATGAAAATTACCGTACCGCTAAATTCGATTACTTGATAAATAATGCCGGAACGGGAATTTACAAGCCATTTCTAGAAACTAACGAAGCCGATTTTGATGCTATGATGAACATTCATTTAAAAGGTGTTTATTTTTTAACTCAGCATGCCGTTGAACAATTAAATGATGGTGGCGGAATCATTAATATATCATCTGGCTTGGTAAGGGTAACGATACCTGGCTCTTCTGCCTATGCAAGTATGAAAGGTGGTATAGATGTATTAACAAGATTTTTGGCAAAAGAACTTAGTGATAAAAAAATACGTGCAAATGTAGTAGCCCCTGGTGCTGTCGGAACAGACTTTGGTGGTGGTGCAAATAAGGATAATGAGGAAAGACGTGAAAAAATCAGAAGTAATACCGCACTTGGTCGAGTTGGTGAACCAGAAGATATAGGTGGTATTGTTGCTTTTTTATGTACGGAAGATGCCGGTTGGATCAATGGTCAGCGTATAGAAGCTACTGGTGGTATGATGCTATAAATATTTCTTAATAATTCTGTACTTTTTACCCATGTTTAATTCTTATAATTATTACATTTAGAGATAAATGACTAACCGTATAAGTATCTTTTATTATGAAAAAAATTACGCTCTTTTGTGCATTTTTCAGTTTCGTTACTTTCGTTGGTTTCTCCCAAAACTTTAGAGGCCTTGATAAAAGCCCTTTAGACAGAGTCTACTTACCAGATCATTTTGCCCACGATATAAAATTTGCTCCTGAAAGAAACCTACCAGATTCTCCCATTCTTAGGGTAGATTATAGTAGACCTCAAAAAAATGGTCGTGTGGTTTTTGATGGTATGGTCAAATACAATGAAATTTGGCGATTAGGTGCCAATGAAGCTACAGAGATTAAAGTATACAAAGATGTAAACATAGAAGGAAAATTACTTAGAAAAGGTATCTATACCATGTATGCCATACCTACCGAAGAAGTATGGACAATCATATTCAATAATGATGTAGATCAGTGGGGTCATTATAGTTATGATGAGAATAATGATGTATTAAGAATAGAAGCGCATGTATTACACAATAATGCTCCTGTAGAAGAATTCACCATACAGTTTGAAGATTCGGAGAACGGTATTGCCTTAATGTATATCGCCTGGGATATGGACCGGGTCGAAATACCGATAAGCTATTGATGTTCGTTATTTCATATTTGAACATCGATAGTCTTAATTAAGATTAGTGCTTTTTTTAAAATAACCTCAATACACTACCTATGAAAATTGCAGTTTTCAGTACTAAAACCTATGATCAAGAATACTTTGAAAGATATAACGAAGAATATGGCTATAGTTTTTCTTTTTATGAAACTGCCCTAAACAAAGACACGGCAAAATTAGCCACAGATTGTGATGTAGTCTGCGTTTTTGTAAATGATATAGTTAACAAAGAAACAATTAACATACTAAAAACGAATGGTGTAAATTTAATTGCATTACGCTGTGCCGGCTACAATAATGTAGACTTAGATGCTGCTGCAAAAGAGAATATAAAAGTTGTAAGAGTTCCTGCGTATTCTCCAGAAGCGGTTGCCGAACATGCCTTGGCGTTAATTCTAACCCTAAATCGTAAAACTCATAAAGCTTACAACCGTGTTCGAGAAGGTAACTTTTCGCTTAAAAGTCTCATTGGCTTCAATTTAAACAACAAAACCATTGGCGTTATCGGTACAGGAAAAATTGGAGAAACATTCTGTAAAATCATTAAAGGATTCGGGTGTAAGATAATCGCCTATGATATTGCTGAAAACGAGAATTTAGTAAAACTAGGTGTTGAATATATGTCATTGGAAAAGGTTTTTGAACAGTCCGATATTTTGTCACTTCATTGCCCGCTGAACAAGCATACCAAGCATATAATAAATAAAGCCTCTATAGCATCAATGAAAGACGGCGTTATGATTATTAATACCAGCCGTGGTGCATTGATAAAAACCGAAGATGCCATTGAGGGCCTTAAGAATAAGAAAATTGGGTATTTAGGTATTGATGTTTATGAGCAGGAAGAGAATCTTTTCTTCGAAGACCATTCTGAAGTTATTATTGAGGATGATATGTTATTAAGACTATTAAGCTTCCCAAATGTATTAATTACTTCTCATCAAGCGTATTTTACTAAGGAAGCCATGAATCAAATAACTACTATTACTTTAGAGAATATAAAAGCATTTGAAAACGGAAGCGAACTAATCAATGAGGTCGGGCAATAAAGCTTATACACTTAATAGATGAGTTATAGATATACATTTAAATATTAACCTTTGTTATGAATTAGCTTATTTTTAGTATTCCAAAACATGTAAACTAAATGTGAAACTTGAAAAATATACCAGACATATCATTTCAAGATGCCGAAAACAAACATAGTTTCGAATGTTTGAACTTAACACAGTTTTTTGCTAGAATACCTGAAATAGCAGACCACAACCCTACCCAACCGCATAGAATTCATTTTTTTGCCTTACTGATCGTTACAGAGGGTAAGGGTACGCATCAAGTAGACTTAAAGGATTATAGCATAAAAAAAGGTTCGGTACTAAAGTTGGCAAAAGGTCAAGTTCATGCCTTTCAAAAAAATGCTACTTATAAAGGATTTTTGGTATTGTTTACAGAAGATTTTGTCATGAACCACTTCTCAAAATCTTCGATCAATATGATATCGCATCTGTATAATTATCACGTGACATCCCCTATTTCACAAAACGAGGAGCTCAACCATTCTTTTTTACAGGAATTGAATGTAGAACTTACAAATTCAAACACCTTTGCAAGAAACAATATAGTAGCCTCTTTGATCAATCTCTATTTACTGAGACTTGAACGGGAATATAATCAGCAATCACCTCAAAATAACGCTAAGAACTATACGCTTTTTATAGCATTTAAAAATTTAGTAGAGCAAAATTATGCTACTACAAGAAATGTGAAAGACTATGCCGAAATGCTTACCATTACTACCAAACACCTAAATGAAATAGTTAAGGAGTTTACCTTGGACACGGCTAAAACCTTTATTGACGGTTACGTAATTCTTGAAGCAAAAAGATCTATTGTCAGTACAGATAATGGCTTTAAAGAAATAGCGTACGAAATTGGCTTTAATGAGCTAACAAATTTTACTAAATTCTTTAAAAAAAATACTGGTGTTTCTCCTAAAACATTCAGAAACAGCCTAATATAATTACTCACATTTACCATTCTTAGCTTCATATTGATAACAGAATACCACTATTGCCATTTTAGTTTTGCAGTGTAGAATTACACTTAAAATTAACTAAAATGAAAATTATGAAATCAAAATTATTCGCAATTAGTCTGTTTACGATGGCAATAGCCAGCTGTAACAGCCCAGAAAAAAAAGTGGAGACTGTTTTAGAAGTAACCAGTTTCAATATCAAGACCACCGTAAGTGAATTGGAATTTAATAAACTTGATGCTGAAATAGAAGAAACTTTTACAAGTAAGCAGCCTGGTTTTATTAGACGCCAAAGCGGTGTTGACAAACAGGGTAGATATGTGGTATTGGTATATTGGAAATCACTTGCCGATGCAGAAGCTTCAATGAATAAATTTATGTCAGATGAGTCTGTTGCCAGCTATGCAGGTATGATCGATGGTTCTTCAATGAAGATGTCCCGTTTTACAATAACCGATGAATTTACGGCTACGAATAGCACATTTACAGAAGTAATGACCTTTAAATTAAAGGAAGGTGCCAATGTTGAAGCTTTTAATGCAGTAAATGACAGAGTTGGACCGGAATTCAGCGAAAAACAAACCGGATTTTTACAACGAATTACTGGGTTTAATAAAAAAGGAGAACAAGTTGCTATTGCGTATTGGGATACAAAAGCGCATTCAGATGCAGTAATCAATGATTTTATGAACGCTGCAGTAGCTAAAGAATTTATGGGGAAGATGGATCAGTCGACCATAGATATGATTAGATTTCAATCGCTTACTTCTTTGAAGAATATTACATTATCTAATAAAGATAAAGTTGTAGCTTTATTGAACAGCTTCAATACAGGTGACCAAACACCTATTTCTTACATTAATCCCAATAAGTACATTCAGCACAACTTAGGTGTAGCAGATGGCTTACAAGGTTTTGGAGAAGTAATGCAACATGCCCCGGAAGGCGGATTTAAAGCAAACGTTTTACGTGCCTTTCAAGATGGGGATTATGTGTTTACGCACACTGAATATGATTTCTTCGGACCAAAAGCAGGATTTGATATTTTCCGTTTCGAAGACGGATTAATTGTTGAGCACTGGGACAACCTATTACCTATTCAAAAGCCAAACCCAAGTGGAAGAACTCAATTTGACGGTGCAATTACTTTGACTGATTTAGATAAAACAGAAGCGAATAAAGCCGTAGTTAGAGGTTTTATTGAGAACGTGCTTTTAAATCATGAAATGGATAAAGTAGCCAATTACATTAACCCAACAACATACATTCAACATAATCCTGCAGTAGCAGATGGCTTGGATGGTTTTGGGGCGGCTATGAAATATTTTGCTGAAAACGGATTGGTAATGCAGTATGATGAACTACATATGGTTTTGGGTCAAGGTAACTTTGTACTAAGTGTTAGTGAAGGCAAATTCGGTAAAGGTGACCATACCGCTTACTATGATCTGTTTAGATTAGAAGATGGGTTAATAGTAGAACACTGGGATGTTATCGCTACGATACCAGCAAAATCTGAATGGAAAAACGAGAACGGAAAATTCTGATCCGCTCTAGAGAGAAAAACCCCTAAGGGCAAGCCCATGAGGCATTCAAAGGAAACAAACTTTTAAATTCGAGGCAAGCCTCAGGGTATTATACCCTTTGGCGGTGTCTATAAAATTAATTGAAAAGGAATAGCCGGTAACACGGTTATTCCTTTTAAAAGGTTCAAATATTATGATTGCAGCACACCAACAAATAGCATCTACATTGGCAGATTTGTTTGAAGATGCCAAATTTGATGAGATAAGAATAATGAAGGCTTTGACGAAAAGCATTCTAGGTCCTATTCAACCAATACATTTTAAAGATACCTATCTGGCAATCTCAAAAAAGCAAGGGGAAGATGTAGTACAGCTCATTAAAGAAAATCGAGTGAAAAATGTGGTTGAATTTGGTTCTTCATTCGGTATATCTACCTTGTATTTAGCCGAGGGAATTCTAGAAACAAATGGCAGTATTGTTACAACCGAACTCATAGATTCTAAAGCAAAAAAAGCAATTGAGAATTTTAAAAATGCAGGTGTTGATCACCTAATAGAAATGAGAATTGGCGATGCTATAAATACATTAAAAGGGTATTCAGAACCTATAGATTTATTATTTCTTGATGGATGGAAAGATTTATACTTGTCTCTTTTTCAGATGCTAGAACCTAATTTTCATAGTAAAACAATTGTATACGTGGATAATGCAGAAATGCACGATACAAAACGATTTTTAAAAGCGATACAACAAACAAACAAATACCATTTAACACCAAAGTATGACGGTAAAGTGGTCATAATTAAATCTAAATAGTATGAGTGATATAAAAATTTGCCCAACATGTGGCAGTAAGTCGAAATTCAAAGAAAAAGATGGTGTAACAACGTACACCGCAGTACAGGATGATGAGGCATTCAAAAAAATTGGTCAAATGAAAAAGACAATGCAAAAATTTAAGGATAAAGCAGAAGCTTTGGAAAAACAATTGAACGAATTAAAAGCCTCATTATAATATGACATTTTTGAAAAAGAATTATGGCTGGATCATTGTAACCATTCTTGCAATATTGCCAATGTTTATATTAAGCAATATGTTTAAAATAGATACCTCTAATGGTTTTGTTTTGACTTTAGTTGAAAATGGTGGTAAAGAAGGCATGTCAACTTTAGAAATGTTATATCATATCACAGGTGAATTTTCAATAAGATGGATGACCGCTGTGTTGACCTGTACCCCTTTCTTTATCCTATTTGGTGTTAATAATCTTTTTGTAAGACAAGCTATGGGTATAGCTACGGCAGTATGAAGTTTGTTGCATTTTGTCATATTTATCTGGGCAGAAGGTTTTTCAGAAACCTTTACCCAATTCAATTATATAGCCGGTTTCATAGCCGTTTTAATATTGATTCCGTTATTGTTCACTTCTAATAGAAAGTGGATGAAAAAATTAAAACGGACATGGAAAATGCTTCAAAGTTGGGCATATGCAGCGATTATACTTAGCCTTTTGCACGTAGCCATTTTAGAAAAAACTTGGATTATTTATGCGGTAATCGTGGGTATTGGTTTCATAATTAGAATTCCGTCAGTAAAAGAGAAAATTATGAGCAGAAGAAAGAATAAAACTCAAGCAGCTTAAGAAATTAAGTAGTTATTTATAAAACAGACAGTTGGTTCTGAGATAAGGAATAAAATATAATTTCAATTAATGAGTAAAAAATAGAATGAAATGAAAATAGCAGTAACATCAGCAAGTGGAAAATTAGGTGCATCAATTGTAAAGCATCTTATCAATTTAATAGGCAAAGAAAATGTAATCGGCATTGCCAGAACACCTGAAAAAGCTACATATTTAGATGTAGAAATCAGAAAAGGAGACTACAATAACCGCAAAGATTTTAATGAAGCATTACAAGGTGTAGATGCCGTTCTTTTGGTATCAGGCATGGATGAACCTCAAAAACGAATTCAGCAACACAGAAATGTGATTGAAGCTGCCAAACAAAACGGAGTACAAAAAATAGTGTACACCAGTATTGTGGGAGATGAAATTAATAACGCCTTCAGCCCTATTGTACAGAGCAACCGCCAAACAGAAAAAGATGTACAGAATTCCGGACTCAACTGGGTTATAGGAAGAAACGGAATTTACATAGAACCAGATTTGGAATATATAGATACCTATGTAAAAGAAGGAAGAATAGAAAACTGTGCCGGTCAAGGAAAATGTACCTATACCAGCCGAGAAGAACTAGGTTTTGCCTATGCAAAATTACTCGTAGAAAACAAACATAATGGCAATGTTTATAATTTAGTCGGCGAACCCGTTACACAAAGTGAGTTGGCAGAAAACATCAATAAAGTGTATGGTACTAACTTGATCTATAATTCAGTAACAATTGATAGTTATGCAGCAGATAGAAAAGCCGCATTAGGTGATTTTATGGGTACGGTAATTGCAGGCATTTACGAGGGTATAAAAAGCGGAGCGAATAATGTGCCTTCAGATTATGAGAAAGCAACTGGTAGAGCTCCAAAATCTCTTTTTGAGATGATTTCTGAGTTTAAGAACAATCACTAATTACATTTCAAGACAAAGTATATGGTGTTCTAAATACCTTATACTTTGTCTTTAATTTTGAATAATAGCATATGGGCATAGTCGAATCCATCATAAAAAAAGTCCTTGAAAAAGGAACCATAATAGAAAAAACAAAACTGTCAGATTCGGTCTATAAAATCCGGATTCAGAGTGAAACCGTTGCTTCGCATGATTTTGTTCCAGGGCACTTTGTAAGGTTAGGCGTGGGTATTGGGCAAGATGAAATTTCCATGAAAGATAAAGTTAGGAGTTACAGTGTTTGGGATATCGATGAAGAGAAAAACACTATTGATTTAGCCATAGCAACGCATAGCCAAGGTATTGGTGCAAAATGGGTAGAAAGCTGTACACCTAATGATACGGTATATTTCAAATGGAAAAAAGGTAAGTTTTTAATAGATGATACGGCAGATAGTTATCTAATGATCGGCGATTTGTCTGCACTATCACACTTGTATATCATCAATCGAAATCTTCCGGAAAGTAAACAGATAAATAGCCTAATTTACAGTCAAACAAATGAAGACTTCTTTTCTGATATTGATGGTACTACAACGTTTCATTTTCATAAAATGAATGAGAACCCATCTTCTGAAATCAAAAGTTCATTAAAAAGTATCGTACCTAAGATGAAAGGTATTAAAATGGTGTACATGGCAGGTGATAGTAGAGTTTGTGTAGCATTGACCAATTACTTTAGAAAAGAACTGAACTGGAGTGCCAAACAAATAAAGACCAAACCTTTTTGGAATCCTGAGAAAAAGGGATTGGAATAATTGCCATATATTACAGGGTATATATGCCATACCCATGAAAGTAAAAGTCTGCCTTATTCAAGATAGTCCCGTTTTCTTTGACATAGAAAAAACTATCGATAAAATAGAAAACCTTGTAAAAACCCATGCCAAGCAAGGGTGCGAATTAATCGTTTTTCCAGAATCTTTTATTCCTGGTTATCCAAGAGGGTTTTCTTTTGGTGCCGTTGTGGGCAGTAGAACTGACGAAGGCAGAAAGCTATATGCCGACTACCATAACAACAGCTTAAATTTAGAAGGTAAAGAGTTGCAAAGATTAGTGAAGTTAGCCAAAACCGAGAAGGTTTATTTGGTGATTGGCATTACAGAAAAGCAATCTAACAATGGTAGTCTATATTGCTCCATGCTGTACATCTCCCCTACTGACGGCTTTTTAGGTGTTCACCGAAAAATAAAACCTACAGGCAGCGAACGTATTATCTGGAGTGAAGATGATGGAAAATCCTTGGTGAGTTTTAATACAAAAATAGGAAAGCTTGGCGGACTCATTTGCTGGGAAAATTACATGCCGTTAGCGAGAATGTCGATGTATAAAAAGGGTGTAGAGATTTATATAGCACCTACGGCAGATTCCCGAGAGGAATGGACATCTACCATGAAACATATTGCATTAGAAGGCAGATGCTTCGTTTTGGGCTGTAATCAGTATTATACAAAGTCCATGTATCCAGAAAAATACAAACATTTGGTTGCCAACGAACCTGAAAATCTGTGTCGTGGTGGTAGTATAATCGTTTCTCCATTAGGTAAAGTAATTGCGGGTCCTTTGTTTAATAAAGCAGGAGCGTTAATTGCAGAGATAGATTTAGATCAAATAGTACATGCAAAGTTAGATTTTGATGTCATCGGTCATTATTCACGTAACGATATTTTCGAATTTAATACTATAAATCAACCAGATATTAAGGTCGAAAAAGGATTAACTTAAGAATACAAAATTTTCAAAAAAATGAAAGCTTTCACTAAAAGAGTATATGGCGGTCCAGAAGTGCTACAACTAGAAGAAGTTGCCAGACCTGTAGTTATGGATCATCACATTTTGGTAAAAGTAATGGCAAATTCGGCAAATCCGGCAGATTGGCATATTCTTCGTGGAAAACCCTTTTTTGCTCGGTTTTCATTCGGACTCTTTAAACCCAAAGAGCCCATTTTGGGCGCTGATTTTGCAGGTATTGTTGAAGATGTTGGCACTAATGTAAAAGCTTTTAATATTGGCGATAAAGTGTTTGGAGAATCAATAGAAGGTGGTGCTTTTGCAGAATACCTAAGCGTAAAAAGTAGCGTTTGCGCAAAAATACCAGAGCATATAGATTTCCCAATAATGGCAGGCATGCCTATTGCCGCACAGACCGCTTACCAAGCATTAATTACTCATGGTAAGTTACAAAATGGAGAATCTGTATTGATTAATGGAGCATCAGGTGGTGTTGGTCATTTTGCAGTTCAAATAGCTAAAACTCATGGTGCTAAAGTAACTGCGATTTGTTCAACAAAAATGTTGATTTTGTAAAGTCAATTGGTGCCGATAATGCCATAGCCTATGATAACGTAAACATTCACGAACATAATGGTAATTATGATGTAATTATTGATACACACGGAAACCTAAAGCATGCTGACTATAAAAGAATGGGTAAAAGAGGCGTTATTGTTGGTTTTACCTCTATGAGTCATATGGTTTCTGTTCTTTTTAAAAATGCATTTAGTAAGTTCCCTTTAACACAATTTACGGCTGAAGCCAATACCCAAGATTTAGAAATCTTGGCCTCTTTAGTAAAAGACGGTAAGATTAAGGTTCATATTGAAAAGATATATCCATATACTCAAATACCAGATGCAATTACACATATAGAGAAGATGCGAACCCGAGGTAAAGTGGTTATGGTTTGGAATAATACACTTTAAATATTGTAACCCTTTCTCTTTGCGGTAAACGAATATTCCAAGATTCTTCTTAAAACACTTAAACTATTCATATCTTATCGGTTCATACCATAAGAAAAATGAAAAAATATTCTATTGCCTTAGCTTCATTACTATTAGTCTTCTCTTTTACTAGTTGCAAGAATACTACTAAAAAAACATCAGATTCAACCGAAGATACATCTGCAGAAAACCAGTCCGATAAAACCGTTTACGCAAGTGACGTAATTCCGTTTTTCGATGATTGGAAATTGATTTTAGGTGATGGGTCAAATGTTGGTATTGCCAATGATTTTGAAAATAAGGACTTCCTCTATACTGAAAATGAAAATGGAGAAGAATGGGTAGTATTTAAAGCGCCCAATGGTGGTGATACGCATGGTACATCAAACAACACAAGAACGGAGTTGGCACAAATTAAAAAATGGTATCCAGAAACGGCTGACGATAAATTAACGGCTACTTTAAAAGTTATGAATGTATCTTCTACAGGTGATGCTCGTGTTGCAGCAACACATGCTGTGGTAGTGGGACAAATACATAGTGCCGATGCATTTGAGAACGAACCATTAAAAATATTTTACAAAAAATACCCAGGACAAACAACAGGTTCTGTATTCTGGCATTATGAAATTAATACTGCGGGTGATGATAATGCAGGTAGATGGGATTATTCATCGGCAGTTTGGGGCAATGACTTTTCCGTAGTTGGTGAAACGGCAGACACCTATCCTGCCGAGCCAGAAGATGGTATTGCATTGGGCGAAGAATTCAGCTATGAAGTTGTTGTAAAAGATGGCATTATGAGCTTGAAGTTTATGAGTGACGGACACGAAACCAAAACGTTCACCAAAAATTTATTGGAATCGGAATACACTACAATAGCAGATATACCAGAGCAAACCAAAAAATTGTTCTTCCCTATCGGTCAAGACGGTGTAGAACGCAAAGAAGCATACGCTGGCGAAGGTTGCTTTTTCAAATTAGGAGCGTATAATCAAACCAATGGTAAATCTCCAGACGTAAATATGAATTGGTGTTCAGGTGCGGAAACGCATGGTGGCGATATTCAAAAGCAATATGCAGATGGTAATTATGCAGAAGTGTGGTTCAAAACAGCCAGTATTAGCGTTAGCGATGCAGCCGTTTCAAATGAAGGTTATTTTACTAAAAACGATTAAATATTATTTACCTATTTAATTCGATTCATCTTACTTTTCCAAAATTTTAAACTCAAGCTTCTCAATTTTTGATGTTATTTCTGATCTTTCATTTTTAATAGTATAACCACCTACAAGGTAATATTCATTATTATATGTAACTAAATGAGAACCTCTACGTTTCTCATAAAATGGAGTGCTCATAGTGCCAAAAGCATCAGTAAGAACATTGTAATAGTAAAAATTTATATTAGACGGGTCATGGGTAATATTACCTTCTCCATCAACTGTAGGTACACCTCCTAGTCCAAAAATGAAATAATCTCCAAATTGACAAGCAACACTACCATCTAACTGATTTTCAACACTTAAACTATTTACTGTTTCAAAAGTTGTAAAATTATCATTGAATGTAGATACCTTCATACTATTCCAATTATTCAAACTAACTAAATAATTGGTATTGTTATAGATGAATGCATTAGATGAAATAGGATACCAACCACCATCATTGGTATATGTGCCATGAATACCCAATTCATTGGTCAACAAATCATAAATAAAGATATTTTCTTTACCATTCGTTTGATCTACGAAATAAACAGCATCGTCGTCTTCAACATAAAAACCTTCGTTTGAAAAGATACCAAATGTATTGGTCAGTAATTTTATCCTTTCCCAATTTGCCATTTCAAAATCGTATGTATACAAACCTTTTCTAACAAGCCTATACCATTTATCATTACGAATAAAATTTATTCCTCGTTCAAAATCTGGAGTGTCGTCATCCGTTGCCAATAAACTCCATGAACTCGTTGCAAAGTCAAACATATAAGTTTCGTTTTCTGCAGTTGCATATATCTTATCCTCATGTACAAAACAAACGCTAAAACTTTTGCCAAGCGTGTCTTCAACCAATGTAGCG
Source organism: Maribacter sp. (assembly GCA_020629285.1). Classification (GTDB taxonomy): domain Bacteria; phylum Bacteroidota; class Bacteroidia; order Flavobacteriales; family Flavobacteriaceae; genus Maribacter. The sequence goes on along the minus strand of JAHDDP010000007.1, from coordinate 45,542 downwards.
CTTACAAAATCAACTCCTTCTATAACTTCCTTTTCCTCGACAATATTATCGATAATAATAGTATCTTCTTCTGCATCAGAAGAACAGGAAAATGTTAAAAATGCAAAAAACAATAAGATACTTTTAATGATAATTTTCATAACTATTTAGTTTCCAATAATATGGTTAAAGCTGGTTTACAACAACTAGAATAAAACGAAATAAAGTTGTGATTATTTCAAAGGAAAAAGAATCCTAGTTAATAACTTATTAAAATAGCAACACTATACTATGTTCTATTTTTTTTGAAAATGACGATCTTAGTTGTTCTATATAATAACCGAATACAATTATTAAATGAGCAATATTTCATCTGTATTAGAACAAGTAAAAACTAAAGGACCATTAGTTCATAACATTACCAATTATGTAGTCATGAATAATACTGCCAATGCATTATTGGCTGTTGGTGCATCTCCTGTAATGGCTCATGCTATAGAGGAGGTCAAAGATATTGTTACTATTTCATCATCCTTAGTTATCAATATGGGCACATTGAGTGAGAAATGGGTAGAAAGTATGCTTATTGCTGCTGAGCAAGCAAAGGCAACAAATACTCCGTTTGTATTTGATCCAGTTGGCGTTGGTGCATCTGCATACAGAACAGAAGTTGCCCAAAAAATTATAGAGACAGCTACACCCAATGTAATTCGTGGTAATGCATCAGAAATTATGGCCTTGGCAAAATTGACCAATTCTACAAAAGGTGTAGATAGTACTATAGATACCCAAGATGCTATTGAAGGCGCTACCCTACTTTCAAAGAAATTCAACAATACCGTAGTAATCAGTGGCGCAACAGATTATATCATCACTGGAGATACTGTTAGTAAAATTGAAAACGGGAGTCCGCTTATGGCGAGAATCACCGGTATGGGCTGTACGGCAACTACAATGGTAGGTGCGTGCTTAGGTGTAGAAGAAAATGCACATATGGCGGCAACTGCGGCAATGGCAATTATGGGTGTTGCTGGAGATATGGCAAATGAAAAGAGCGCCGGACCAGGAAGTTTTCAAATGAATTTCTATGACAGCTTGTATGATATTACTCCGGAAATTTTAGACGCAAAAGTCAAGACCAATGCCTAAAGTGGACTACGCTTTAATGTACGTGACGGATGATAGCATTAAGGATGACAATACCTTCTTTGCCATTCTAGAAGCTGCCCTACAAGGCGGGGCAACCATCATTCAATTACGAGAGAAAACTTTAGATACTTTGTCATTTTATAACCGTGCATTGCGTGGTAAAGAATTGTGTAGCAATTACGGAATTCCACTGATCATTAATGATCGCTTGGATATTGCACTTGCCATAGATGCAGACGGCGTACATATCGGTCAGACCGATATGCCCTATGATGTAGCACGCAGATTAATGGGCAATGGTAAGATTATTGGACTATCGGTCAGTAGCACAGAACAAGCTGTGCAGTTAGATGCTCAGGCAGCGGATTATATTGGCATCTCCCCTATTTTTTCAACCAATACGAAGACAACGGATTTAGCACAGCCTTTGGGTATATCGGGACTTAAAGCTATTAGAGAACTGTATTCTAAGCCTATTGTCTGTATTGGCGGAATTCACAAAGCCAACACTAAAGAAATCATAGAAAATGGCGCGGACGGAATAGCAGTGGTTTCTGCCATTTCAAAAGCAGCAAACCCAGAAGCGGCAACAAAAGAACTTAAAGAAATTATATGCAAGACTGGTACAAACTAGCAAGAGAACAAACAGATGATATTATAGAAGCCATAAAAGAGCAATCTTTCATCAAAGAACTGATGAATGGCACACTATCTAAAGAAGTATTCCAATTTTACATTAATCAAGATGCCATGTATTTGGCGGAATATAAAAAGGTATTAGCAACTGTTGGCGTAAAATGTGAGCATGTCGATGATACCCAATTTTTTCTAGATTCCGCCACAGGGATCATCAATGTAGAAAATGCATTACATCAAATTTTTCTAAAGAACAATCAGTTGGCACACGTGCCCTCACCTACCTGCGAATTATACACCTGTTATCTTAGTCGCATAGTGTCGAATCATTCTTTAGAAGAAGCATTAGCTGCCGTACTGCCTTGCTTTACCATTTACAAAGAAATAGGAGATTACATACAAGCGAATCAGAAGAACAAAGCCGATAACCCCTATCAAGATTGGATAGATACCTATGGCGGGGAAGAATTTGCGAACTCGGTAAATAATGCCATAATTATCACCAATAAGTATGCTGCAAACGCTTCTGAAGAAGTTTTGCAAAAAATGCAAACTGCTTTTGAAAAAGCCTCTAAATTAGAATGGATGTTTTGGGACAGCGCTTACAATCAAGAACCATGGAAGATTTAAAAACACCTTACAAAAGTGTATTGAGCATTGCCGGTAGCGATTCTGGCGGATGTGCCGGTATTCAGGCAGATATTAAAAGTATTAGTGCCTGCGGAGCTTATGCCGCTACGGTAATTACTGCAACTACAGCGCAGAATACAATGGGAGTTACCGACATACATGCCATACCTATCTCTCATTTAGAAAAGCAGTTAGATGCTGTTTTAAGTGATATTGATTTTGGAGCTATAAAAATCGGCATGCTTCATTCGTGCGAGGTAATAAAGGTTGTCCAAAGAAAATTAAGCGAATACAAGGCAAAGAATATCGTTTTAGATCCTGTAATGGTCAGTACATCCGGTCATAAATTAATCGCTGATGATGCCATTGCCTGTTTAAAGGACTTTCTGCCAAACGTCAATTTAATTACTCCTAATATTCCAGAAGCAGAATTATTGATTGACGCGAAGATTAATAATGAAAACATGGAAGAGATGGCAAAGAAAATTGGGGAGCGCTACCAAACTTCGGTCCTTCTAAAAGGCGGACATATGGATAATGGAACTATTATTATGACAGATGTTTGCTATGTTCATGAAACCCAAAAAGTCAATTTAATAACCAATCCGAAAGTAAATACAAAAAATATTCACGGTACAGGTTGCAGTTTATCATCAAGCATTGCCGCATATTTAAGTTTAGGCTTATCTATGGAAGAAGCCATTACAAAAGGATGCAATTATGTAAACCGAGCCATTGCTGCGGGTAAAAATAAAATCTTAGGTCAAGGTAACGGTCCTATTAATCATTTTGGGTTATAACAGTATCTTAAACCAAGAGGGTTAATTACTATAAATACGTAAAATGAAGTACGATTTACTAATTGCACATATCAATAAAATTGTTCGCCTTACGAAAGCCGAAGAAGAAGAATTGTGTCGTTACTTTCAACCCATGTCCATAGCCAAAAAAGCGTATTTATTGCAACAAGGTGAAATTTGCAAGTTTGAAGGCTTTGTTTTAAATGGTTGTTTTAGAACCTTTACTTTGGATAAAAAAGGAAATGAAAACACCCTGTTTTTTGCTACAAAAGATTGGTGGTTAATGGATATTGATAGTTTTATGAACAACAAACCATCTGAACTTAATATTCAAGCACTTGAAGACAGTGAGTTGTTGATCATTTCTCAAACTGATAAAGAAAAATTATACGAAGCCATACCATCGGCAGAAAAACTATTTCGCATTATGTTCCAAAAATCAGTAGTTGCTTGGCAAAGACGATTGGTACGTAACCAAAGTTTGACAGCTAAAGAAAGGTACCGGCACTTCACCTCCAAATATCCAGAAATCGCTTCAAAACTTACAGACAGGCAAACCTCTAGTTACTTGGGTATTACACATGAATTTTTGAGCAAGATTAAAAAGGAGTTCTAACTCAAACCGCCTATTTTAAACGAGTAGTGTATTAGCAGTTTCGTTAATAGCTTGATTATTACTTACTTTATAGCTATTTGCTTTCAATTTTTGTAAAAACGAACTTCGTTATCATCCGCTAAAAGCAATAAAACGCTACCCTTATAGATTTAATTATTTATGGAGATAAAATTAAAAGATCATATAGATAAATTAATTCCTCTTACAGATGATGAATTTGCTTTTGTTTTATCCCATTTTAAATTTGAGAAATATCATAAAAACGACTTTCTTATTCAACAGGGAGAAGATGTAGATGACTGCTATTATGTGGTTACCGGTCTTTTAAAATTAATTTATATGGACCAAGGCGGAAAACAACATATAGTATCATTTGCAATGGAAGATTGGTGGGAAAGTGATTTTTCAGCTTTTTTTACACAGTCAAAAGCTAAAATGTCATTACAGTGTATAGAGAACACTGTGGTGTTTTCCATTAGTCTAAGCGATTATCAAAAACTATCGACCGAATTACCGAAAATGGAGCGTTTCTTCCTTCAAAAATCCAATTTAGGGCATATAGCTTCACAAAATAGAATCATATCTTTTCTAACTTCAAGTGCAAATGAGAGGTATGAGCAATTACTGAAACAGTATCCAACTTTGTTTCAACGGGTGTCTAAAACGCTACTGGCTTCTTACTTGGGTGTTTCACGTGAGACACTTAGTAGACTTTCTTCTTAAAAGAGTTTTCATCGTTTAAAATTGTGATGTTTGTCACACTAGAACCATTTCATTATTCAAATATTTGTCGCTTATAATAAAGCTATTCATCATGACACATTAATAAACTACCGTGTCATCATGTTTAGCAAAAAAAAAGAAGCAAATGGAAAAAAGAATTATCAACCCTTGGGATTGGCAGAATGAAAGAAGTTATGTTCAGGCAATAGAGGTAATAAAACCAGAAGGAACCTTATATATTTCTGGACAAACGGCAATTGATGCAGAAGGGAAATCAAGTAATGGCGATATGAGAAGCCAACTTATAGACACCATATTGAATTTAGAAAAAGTAATTGACGAGGCAGGGTATCAATGCCACAATATTGTACGATTAAATATCTACACCACTTCATCAGATGAATTTTTTACCTCTTTTGATATTTTTCAAGCCTGGGTAAAAAAGCACGGAATAAAACAGGCTAGTACCGTTTTAGAAGTAAAAAGTCTTTTTGAAACATTAAAAGTTGAATTAGAAGTCACCGTTGTACGATAGTAATTGCTGTAACACGTAGGCGAAAAAATTAAATAATTGATGTATCTGCAACAATTTTGCTTTGGTCGATCTAGTTTTATAACTTTGATCGACTTTAAAAGCAGCTATGGAATACGCAGAAAATATACTTGGTACAATTGGTAACACTCCCCTTGTAAAAATTAATACACTTACGGCGGAGTTACCTTGTTTGGTATTGGCTAAGTACGAGACATTTAACCCAGGCAACTCGGTTAAAGACCGTATGGCGTTAAAGATGATCGAAGATGCAGAAGCTGATGGAAGACTAAAGCCTGGTGGAACCATTATAGAAGGAACCTCTGGAAATACGGGAATGGGACTCGCATTGGCCGCCATTGTAAAAGGCTACAAATGTATTTTTGTACTGGCGGATAAGCAGTCTAAGGAAAAGTGCGATATTTTATGGGCAGTAGGTGCAGAAGTTGTGGTTTGTCCCACAGCCGTAGAACCAGAAGACCCAAGATCGTACTATTCGGTTTCTAAACGATTAGCAAAGGAAATTCCGAATAGTTGGTATGTAAATCAGTATGATAACCCTAGTAATGCCCAAGCACATTACGAGAGCACCGGACCAGAAATTTGGAAGCAGACCGAAGGTAAAATCACTCATTTTGTAGTTGGTGTAGGAACCGGCGGAACCATATCTGGAGTTGGAAAGTATTTAAAAGAACAGAACCCTAATGTAAAAGTTTGGGGTGTAGATACCTATGGTAGTGTTTTCAAGAAATACCATGAAACGGGAATTTTTGATGAAAAGGAAATCTACCCATACGTAACAGAAGGTATTGGTGAAGACATTCTGCCAAAAAATGTGGATTTTGATATTATTGACGGGTTCACAAAAGTAACCGATAAAGACGGCGCGGTATATACCCAACGTTTGGCAAAAGAAGAAGGCATGTTTTTAGGTAATTCCGCCGGATCTGCCATAAAAGGCGTGTTGCAGTTAAAAGAACACTTTACCAAAGATGATGTCGTTGTGGTGTTGTTTCATGACCACGGTAGTCGTTATATTGGTAAAATGTTCAATGATGATTGGATGCGTGAAAAAGGCTATATAGAATAACCTTTTTCATCAGCAATTACATACTGTCCACAAACTGCTTGAATACTTTTTTATGCTGCTCCAAATCTAAATCTGGAGAAAGGGATACACGGGCAATATAATCTTTGTCATCTTCTTTCGTTGTGCCTTGCGTAGAAGTAGCCGGTATGGTCCAATAACAACCATGTAACTGTCCGTAGCTTACACAATACTTACTTTCATTTGGTATCTCGGTGATCATTAAGTTGATCAATTTATGATTCATTTCCCGTTTGTAGGCTTCACGTTCTTCTGCAGTATTTCCTTTTGTTGGTAGGTCTAATGAAAAGACCGATGGTGTAAATCCTTCGGCTGCCAATTCATCCGATACAAAATTGATTTTAGCGTCTGGTAATACCTCTGAAATGAACCCAACAAATTCGTGCGTATTCTCATAAGCTTTATGAATTCTCTCGTTCATAGAGGGCATTTGCTTTGCTAAAATTTCATACTGCAAATCGGTAGCCTCATTATCGCAAAGGCTTAAATGCAGTTCTATTTTTTGAATTAAAGCCTCCGCCTTTTTATTCGCTATACAATAACCTGCCGTACATTTTCCACCACTTGGAAATTTAGATCCGCTTGCAAAAGAAATGGTTCTAACGGATGAAAGTATATCGGCATCTCCCAAAAAATGAACATTAGGGCAAAACGTCTGATCCAAAATAAATACGGGATCTATAGCCTCTCCTCCACTTGCGGTTTTTCTTTTGGCACTCAAGGCTTCCCTAAGTTTATTTAGCTCTGGGACTTCAACCCTTGGGTTAGTCGGTATTTCGGCAATGATAAAGGGTATGGCATCTTCTTTCGCTAATTTATTTAGAACAGTATCTATGCTCTTAACCATATCATTATCTCCATCCACAGGTAAATCAACGATTTCAATAGCATCGCTACAGGCTGCTACTCGCCTAGCCTGGTCATTGGTACCACCATAACAATTTGGAGGAACAACGATTTTGATGGCCTTCCCCTTGTGGTCTTCCAATGCATGATGTACCAAGCCCATCATTATGGCGTATTGTATGGATAATCCGCTAGAAGCTACCAATGGCAATGTATTGGCACCGCTCACCTCTCGTATCACATCTAATAAGGCAGCCTTGTTTTCTGCTGAATTTTCCTTTTTAGTATTGCTTGTAGTTTGATGAATCAAAGACTGTAAAGCTACCAGACAGTTTGCGGGAGTCATGGCAACGGTCTCTCTTCTTCTTACGTGTTGAATGTCTGAAATATAGCTTGTATTCTGCTCCCCATTTACCAAAAGCACGCTACCTAAATCACCATGAAGATTAATATAAAAATCTATATTCGGGTTGATGTCCACAGCGGCAATATCATCTTGTTCAGAAACAAAAATGACACTACCATCAAAAGCCGCTACTGAAGAAGCTAAATCAACTTGCTTTAAATCAAACGTATAACCGTAAACAGCTCGCAATACTTCCACATCAAGAGCACTGGGTAATTCACCCGTGTAGGCAATCAACGTATTGCTCTGCTTAAATAAATTTGTTCTTAAAATGGATAAAATAGGCATGGTCTCTGACTGAAAACTTATTACTTGTTCAGATGGAAGATGATTGATATTGCCAATAGCCCATTCTAAAATACAAGACAACGGATGACCTAAACGAATATAGTCATAAGCCGTAGGTAAATTTCCTAATGCAGTTGCGTTTGCATTATGCGCTTTCGCTAAAACTTCGAACTGGTCTAAAAATTGAACTTTCGCTAGTTCTTCGTTATAAATATCCAATCGATGGGTCGTTAGATTCAACCAATCTTCTGGCATATTTTTAATGACATTTGAAATATATTCTAGCATTTTATTTAGCTCCATTTTTATCCTCTTTTTGACTATTCAAAATTACGTAATAATTGAACGTATTTAAAGTTTTCGGTAGGCAGTTTCAGTTCTCTGTACACCGTAACAGTTGGTAGTGTAAAATTAAAAACGTCTTTGCGAGGAGCCTTTCACGACGTGGCAATCTGTTTTATGTAGGTTAGCGTATTTAGTAGGCATTGTTCAGTTTTCATTCCCCATCGACTGCGCACTCCTAAACAGTAGGTAAACTAAATTCTCATACCTCGAAATTCACTCGACCGGTCAGCATGTTAAATATGACATCATGATTCAATTTAAAAAAATGCAAATTTTAAACGCTTGCATGCTATTTCTGAAAAAACGAACTTCGTTACCATTGGTCAAGACAGTCAAAAATTCAATTAGTTAGCGCCGGGAATAATTATATATATGAATAGAAACTCTTTCACAATCATTACCGGTGTCGTCTTATTAGTTCTAAATCTTACGGCATGTAATTCTCCTGCAGTCATATCGGGCACAGTAGAAGGTGCCGAAAAGGAAAACACTAAAATCTACTTAATTCAACCGGAGGACTTACAACATGTGGCAGCTTCTTATTTAGGGAAAATCATAGACTCCGCTATTGTAGATACTAACGGAAGCTTCGCATTTCATAATCTACCTGATACCAAAGAACCAACATTATATGAATTAGCCGTACAACCCACAGCAAAAGCGGGTAACTATTTCAACAATGAACTTAATACCAGTGTCAATTATATGCCCATAGTTTGGCAAAATGGGGAACAGATACAAATAACTGCAAGGTTTACCGAATTTCAAAAAAGCTTTTCTATTGCAAATCCTTCGGAGATAAATAGGTCTTTGCTAAACTTAAGGGATATAAAACAAGATGCTTACCAAACCAACCTTGCCAATAAGCAATGGAATGTGGAAGAAGGTGATGAATTAATGGCGAAAGAACATGCCGTATTACAATACCAAACAGCATTGATAGAATTTACAAATAGCACTCCGCACCTACTACCCGCTATGGTAGCCTTACGTTGGGTTAGCCCCGAAAACGACTATGAACGCATACCTGAATTTTTAGTAGACCAATGCACCAAATGGAAGAAAACACAACCCGATCACCCTTGGGTGCAGCAACTGTGTAAAGAAAGCGAACCGAAAAATTTACCGGTATTGATAGGAGATAAATTTCCAAATATTCAATTGCCTATGATGACCAAAGACACCGTGCTTTTAAATAATGTGTTGGGTGAAAAATTGACGATTGTGGACTTATGGGCATCTTGGTGTGCGCCTTGCAGAATAGAGAATAGAAAAGTTCTAGCACCCCTTTATAACGAATACCACGACCAAGGTTTAGAAATAGTCGCCTATGCCTTAGAGAGTGATGAAAGAAGCTGGAAAGCCGCAGCAAAACGCGATGGTGCCGATCGTTGGCTTCAGTCTTCAGATTTACAAGGAGACGATGCTCCTTTCTTGAAGAAAATTCGTGTGCGTACCATAACTGCTAACTTCATTTTACATAGTAGCGGCGTAGTCATTGCCAAAAATATACATGGTGAGGAATTAATGGGTTTGGTGAGGAGTAGTTTTGAAAAGTGAAGTAACGCTACTTGTTTGAAATATACTATAATTACCTTATTCGTTAATAACTTGGGATAAATCATTTTGTAAGTACTTGCTTTCAATTTTTGAAAGAACGAAATTCGTTACCATCCGCTAAAAAGAATTGAAACTCTTTTTAGCTCCACGTTGGCACATATTAAATGAATCTCGTAATTCAAAAAATTAAAAGTTTATATTTAAAATATGACAGAAAACGAACTACTAGAAATAATTACAGAATATTTCAAAGAGAAAATTTTTGAAAACCACAAGATAAATTCTTTAAAAACTCATTCTAAACTTAAATCATATAAAATCAACCCAATTATTGTTAAGTACTTATCCAAAATACTTGAGAATGATTTTACGCCCATAGGAATAGCAAAAGCACTATATTATCCAAGAATCTTAGGAACTTCTATAAACACTTCATTTGGAACGAGAATTCAAAATATGTTTGTTGAACTTGGGCTTGCACAAGGTTCTTTAATAAAAGGAATGGATATTGAATTTACGGACAAAATTGATAATAGAAAAAAATGGTGTCAACTCAAATCAGGACCTAACACTATAAATTCAGAAGACGTAAATCCACTTTTGAAAAAATTCACAACTGTTACCAATTTAGCACGAACAAATTCAATGAACCTAAACAACTCTGATTTAATTTTAGGTGTTCTGTATGGTGAAGAAGACCAATTAAGCCAGCATTACCAAAAAATAGACAAACAGTTCCCAGTAATAATTGGTAAAGAATTTTGGCACAGGCTTACTGGCTTTGAAAACTTCTATAACAAGCTCGTTTCTAATCTTGACCAAATGATTTTAAACTTGGATACAGAAGATTTTTTCAAAAAAGGTTATACGACCTTAGCCAAAGAAATAGAAGATTCTGATTTATTTGACTTTGAATAAACACTATTTAAAAATTTAATAATAGAATAACCTAGTTCCTTTCCCAAATTGCAAGGTACTGCATTCCCAATTTGCTTATACTGTTGAGAAATTGAACCATCAAATTCCCATTCATCTGGAAATGTTTGAATTCTGGCATATTCCCTAACAGTAAAAGGACGTGTTTCATCAGGATGACATCTTTCTGTTTGTTTTTGCGCAGGACTACAAGTTAATGTTAAACTAGGTTCATCCCAACCTATTCTTCTAGCCATACCAGTTTTTCCACCTCCTAAATAAAAACTCTTACCCATATATTTTTTTTGAATATCAAGTGGCAAATCTCTCCAGTATCCTTTAGGAGGAACTAAATCTAAAACCTGTTTTTTATGTTCAGGGTATTTAGACCCTTCTGATCTTGGAACATCTTTATCATATAACTCACCTTTTTTAAGAGCGTCAGATAAATTATAGATAACATTATATGGCGTAGGATATTCATACTCAACATCAATATCTTTTCTTATTCCAACTAAAATTAATCGCTCCCTTTTTTGAGGAACATTGTAATTAATTGCCTTTAATACTTGAACAGGTACAACATTATATCCAATTTCATCCAAAATAGAAATCATTCCCTGTAACGTCTTCCCTTTATCGTGAGATAATAATCCTTTCACATTTTCACCAACACAAATCAATGGATTAACTTCTTTTACTACTCGTGCAAATTCATAAAACAAAGTCCCTCTTGCATCCTCTAATCCTAATTTTTTTCCTGCATAGCTAAAAGCCTGACAAGGAAAACCACCTGTTACAATTTCAACTTCATTTTTATATTTAGTGAAACTAAATTCTTTTATATCACCTTCTAAAACATTCCATTTAGGTCTGTTTTCTCTTAATGTTTTACAAGCCCATTTATCTATTTCGTTTAAAGCTATACATTTAATTCCCGATTGTTCTAAACCGATTGCTAAGCCACCTGCTCCTGCAAATAATTCAAGTACTTTATAATCTTTAAGTGGGACTTCGGTATTGTCAATATTATTATCTATTTCGGATAGTAAAGGCTCAATTAAAGAATTAATATCTTCTTTTCGATAAACTCTATAATTACTAACTGGCTCACGAACAGCATCTAATTTTCCATCTCTATCCCATCTACGTAGAGTTTCTTTGCTTTTTCCTAAAACTTCTGCCGCTTCCGAAAGCGAATAATAATCATTTATAACCATATTACACAACCTTATACAATGGTTACAAATTTAAAATAAAAAATGGAATAAAAAAACGTGTTCCAAAAATGTATTTTAAAAATAGCGAATTGACTACTTAACCGAAATGAATTTTATAAATTTAAGGTAATTTATAATTCCGAAAATTAGTGAAATCAAAATCCGCTAATTTTCATATATGAGACCGATATCAAAACTTATTATCATCCCCTATTCTTCTCCTCAATCCATTTACTCATAAACTTGGTGGCGGTCATGGTTTGGTGTTGTAGCAAAGCACCTGTAAAATTTTGCTTTCTATGGGTGACTAAATCTTTTTGAAGCTGTTCTAATTGCGCTACCAACAAATTTTCCAAGCTCGCTTTAGCATATAAGGTATTGATCAGAGTTTTCCCTTGATCTTGAGCATTTTGCCAAGTAAGTTCAGTGGTATATAATCTAAACGCAGCTTCCACAAAAGCGGTATGGTCGTTTTCAACGTAGCCATTCCAGTCCAGAATGCCGTGCATGCCTTCGGCACCAATAGTTGTGGTAACGCTGGGTGTGCCGTTTTGCATTGCCGAGAGTAGTTTTCCTTTTATACCCGCACCAAAACGAAGCGGAGCTAGAGAGACTTTTGCCGATTGCATGACTTCATTTACATCTTCTGCCCTACCATGTACTAGAAATCCGGTTGCAGGATTATGCATTTCTATAATTTGCTGTGGCAAATATGCTCCGTAAATATGCAATTTAACTTCTGGCAATTGTTTACGAATTAATGGCCAGATTGTGGTTTTTAAGCATTTGACCGCATCAATATTGGGCGCGTGTTTTCCGCCACCTATGAATACAAAATCCGCTCTTTCCTCAAAGGTTTTCCAACTCGTTTCAGTAGTTATTTCATCGACCATAAAAGGAAGTAACAACAATAGACTTTTATCTATGTTGAGTACATCGGTCAGTAATTCCAGCTCATAGCTAGAAATAATCAAAGAGAGATCGCAGCGATATATACTGGCAATTTCCCGTTTGGTTTTATCATCTGCCAACCAAGCTTCGATTGTAAACGGAATATCTTTCTTAAAACATTGCTCACGCACATGACGTAGGGAATGTAAATCTTCGGTATCTAAAATACGAAGTGCGCTAGGGCAGTTCTCCGCCACACGCCACCCAAACTGTTCTTCGGTCAAAAAGCGATCGAACAACACCACATCAGGATTCAAATTTTTTACAAAAACATCAAAAGAACTATCGTTCATTTTAATATCCGCAGTTTGAAAACCAAGAGCTTCTATATCCGCGGAATAATCCGATTTAGAAGCTGCCGACGCAACGGTAATAGCATATCCCTGCTTTTTAAACACCTCTAATAATTGCATCATACGTACCCCAGCAGCAGTAGATGCAGGCTCTGGCCATACGAGGGCGATTACGAGAAGGGTTTTTTGATGTTCTTTTGAGTACAAAGTCCGAAGTATTAAGTACAAAGTACGGGAAATGGTTATTGGTTGGCAAGTTTTAAGTTCTACAACGTCATTGCGAGGAGCTTTTCGCGACGTGGCAATCTGTTCGTTGTATGTTAGAAGGCAGTGTTCAGTGTTCAGTTTCAGTAGGCAGTTTCAGGTGGCAGATTCAGTATCTGTCTAAGCATAGCCGAAGTGAGCGTGTTCCAAACAAACAGATAGCCGCACTTCGCTCGCTATGACGAACAACCATCAACTAATCCTCCCCAGAAACACCAATTTCATCAAGAACCACTACGCCATAATCCGTTTGGTCAAAAATGAATTTGATAGACCTTATGGATTCCACATTAAACTCCGGATTTATATTGGATAAGGTTTGCATTGGAAAATGGTAGGTCTGTAACTGTACTTCCCAATCATTACCGATCATGTCTTTATCCAAGAACTTGAATTTGGTGAATCTTGTTTTTAAAGGTTTTGTAATGCCTTTAATTTCACTCACTTTTAAGGCGCTGGTTTGTCCTGCATCGTCTGTTAATTGCACCGTAAAATCTAGTTGGGGTACTTCCCGTTTATCATCATCTTTTTTGGCTTCCTTTTGTGCATCGGTCAAATTAACATCTAGCCATTCGTGGTTTCCTGCTCCCAGCGTAAATTGTAAACTAGAGTTTGTTGAAAACGGAATAGAATCATCCGCAGAAAGCGTTAGTTCATACATTCCCTTATCCGAAGAATTCGTTGCATTTTCATCATCCCATCCTAAGATAACCGCGTTATTTTCTTGACTACCATCATCGCGCGTAGGTAGGTTTTGTTCTTTCCATAAGGCAATATTGGTCGCTTGTATTTTTGTGGAATCTATTGCCGTGGTAATATCAATATCTTCCTCAAAATCAGCTATAGTATGAAAACCAGATGATTCAAAAGAAGTCAAATAATGTTCAACGGGCAACCATTCTTTTGCCGTAGCTACATTCTTGAATATAGAACGATATGCTTGATTATCTTTTAAAGTAGCTTCGGCAAAAGCACTGATGAATACCTTCGCGGCTTCTTGTTGTTCGGCTTCTTTTAGCAATGGCTCTAGATTTAACAACCACTTTGAAGGAGCACCAAAATCTGAATTGCCCCAAGTGGAATTAAACTGCCCGTGATTGGCATGGTGAATATAAACTCCCGATTTAAATCGAGAGATAGAATCCGTATACTGCAAACGTCGGTAAGGTCGCATTCCCCAGAAGCTCACTTCATCGGCATCATAAGAACCCTGTATACTCAAGAAATTTATATTGTTCAATACTATTTTACGATCATATCTATAATCTGTAGGTGCCAATGCCACTACCCCTTTAATATTAAAATTGAAATCGAATTTCTCTTTCGCCTGATCAGGAAAATAAGGTAACGGATTATACGCCGCAGCAATGGAAACCGCTTCTCCACCACGAGAATGCCCAACGAGCATAATATTGTCCATATCTACTTTTTGGGAAAGTTCATGACCAACCTCACCGTTCCAATTTCTCCACTGCTCTAAATGCTTTAGCAATAACCAGGCACGAGCAGGCATTTCTTTACCCCTAAAATCACCTGACCAATGTCCGTTTAAAAAATTTTCATCGACCGACACTGCTATAATTCCCCTACTAGCCAACAAATTGCCTAAGTAGCCATAACCATCATCAGAATAATCGATCATACTATGATTACCGTGCACGATTAGGGTCAAAGGAAATGGTCCGTTACCTTCGGGCATATATACCCTACCATTTAAGGGAAAGTTTTTTGCACCGAAACCCCAATACCGTTCGCGCCATTTCTTCTTTTTATCTTTCCAATCAGGTATCAGCCAGGTACCATCAACAGCATTCGTTTTATAGGTCACTCCAGTGGAAAATTCTTCACGTTGCTCGTCTGTACCGCTACCATAGGTAAATGTTTTCACAGCATAAGAACCTTCAGCAGCCGGATTTGTAAACGATGCTTCTGGGAGTAATGCCCCACTTTGTTCTGAAAAAGCAAGAGGTGTTTCCTTTTCATAAGGATCAGAACCACTATTTGACAAAGCGTAAAATATATAGCCCACACCAATAAAAACGATAAGCAAGAAAAGGCTTGAAAATAAATTACGTTTTAGTTGATACGCGTATAGGGCAATACAAAATACAATACCCAATGCTATGATAGCACTATAAAATACCGTTGGCCAGCCAAAACCAATATATTTTAAAATAATTAAAACACCAATGGTACTAAGTACGGCCGTTGTAGATTTTAAAGGAATACCTTGCAAACCCTTCCCGATAAGAATAAGTAGTCCGTAGATGATTAAATTTATGAGCAAACCAATACAAATACCAATACACAACATTATAATAGGATGCCAACCCGTGAGAAAATGATATCCGGTAATGCCGTAAAATATAATGGTTAAAACAAGGGTAAGATAAAGTAAGTGGTTTTTCATTCGTTGAGAGCGTTGTAGTTGTTCAAGCTCTTGAATTTAACCAACTTCTAGCGATATAAATAACGCCATGCCGATTTTTAAAAATAAGATAATAAAGTACACTTTAGAATATAGAATCAATAACCAGATAAGTTATAATTCTTAATACCTAATCCATGTGAAAATCACATTTTAGCGGCGAACAACTTAGAGATCTTAGAACGCAATTTTCGTTCATAATCTTCTTCCAGCCATTCTTTATAGTTCTTGGTATTATTCATGATACAGTAAGAATACTGACGTACACGGTATTTTATTTCTTCCTTCAGTTTCTTGGCAAGAATACGCGCATCAAAAACATCTTCAGAATTCTCTACACAAATTTTTGCATGCTGCTCTATACTTTTCTCCAGTACCAATTTTGATTTTTCCCCATTGGCGAAACTTTTCTTGTATTCCGCTTTAATGTCAAAATCGATATCGGTAGAATTCGCGAATTCCGCACGTAAAGCTGCCGGCATTTCATAAACAAACTCTCGTTCTATCTCTTCATCGTTCTTAATATTCTCCAAATAAAAATCTGGAAAATGGAAAATCTCTTGCCAATCGATTCCTGCATTCCATAGTCCGAAACGGGCGACATTGTTACCCATATCAATAACATTGAATTCTTGCTTTTGAGGCAGGTATCTAGAACCACGACCGATCATTTGAAAATACAGGGTAAGGGAACGTGTTGCACGATTTAATATAATGGTCTCTACACTAGGTTCATCAAAACCCGTTGTCAAAATACTTACCGATGTTAAAATAGCATCGGGTGTTTCTTTAAACCATTTAAGAATCTCTTTTCGCTCTGCGGCATTATTCTTATTATCTAGATGACGAATATTATAACCCGCTTTTCTAAAGGTTTCACAAACGTATCTAGACGTATTTATACCATTGTTAAAAATCAAGGTCTTGGTACCTTTTGCAATTTCATTATACGCAGAAACCAACTTGTTGAGCATACTGTGGTTACCATAAAGCTCATCAGAAGACTTTACCGTATAATCACCACTAATACCCAGTTTTAATGTTTGTAGGCTAACATCATAATTATACATGTTTGCCTTAGCCAAGAATTTTTTCTGAATCAAAGATTCTATAGACTCCCCCACAATCAACTTTTTATAGTTGTCTTTCATAGGAAGCTTAATATTTGAGCTTAACGGAGTTGCCGTTACCCCAAGGATTACAGAGTTCTCAAAAAACTTAAAAAGCTTACGGAAAGAATTGTAATGTGCCTCATCAATAATAACGAGCCCAATGTTATTGATTTCAACCTTCTCTTCTTGTAATCTATTGTTCAGTGTTTCTACCATGGCAACAAAACACATGAACTCGTCTTGGTCTTGCCACTCTTTTACCTCGCTATTAATGATTTTGTTCTTTACTCCAAAACCGTTCAGCATTCTAGAAGTCTGCTGACTTAGTTCTATACGGTGCGTAAGTACAATGACCTTTTTATCGGTCTTTGCAATATAGCGTTTGGCAATTTCAGAGAACACCACGGTTTTACCACCACCGGTAGGTAATTGGTACAGCAGGTTAGAATTATCGCCGTTCTCTTCTAAATATTTGAATATAGAATGTAGATCCTCCTCTTGATAATCGTACAGGGTTTTTTCAGTGGTCTCGTTTTGTAGCTTCAAAAGGTTTGTAGGCGTTTATTTATGTTAATAATGCAAAAACCTTATAAAATTATAAGATTTTTATGGGTCTAGGAAATAAAAAACTTGAAAAAACAATTTTAGTATCCCTTGTCAGAATCTACTAAATTCTGCAATTTTTCTGCGGAACCCAGCCTGTTGTAATTTTCTATAATCTGGGGAATTACAGAATTTGTATCAGAAACACTTGCGTAATGCGGAGTCATGTGAACCTTCCGGTGATTCCAAAACGGATGTGTTGCAGGCAATGGTTCCGTATGATAGACATCTAGACAAGCACCGGATAAATGATCGGAGTCTAACAAGGCGATCAAATCTTCATCTACCAAATGACCGCCACGGGCCACATTGATAACAAATGCATTTTGGGGAAGCTGCGATAACAGCTCTTTGTTTAAAATACCCTTAGTGGCGGGAGTCAACGGAAGAAGACAGACCAATATATCCGTAGCGCTCAAAAAATCTTGCTGCCCTTGCGGCCCATAAAACGTTTTTACTCCTTCAATTTCCTTTTTGCTCCTACTCCAACCTTGCACATTAAAGTTAAAGGAAACAAGATCACGTGCCGTTAGTGCTCCCAATTCACCAAGACCTAAGATGCCAACGGTAACATCCTTTATTCTTAGATAATCTTTAGGTACCCAAACATTGGCCATCTGATCCAATTTGTAGGAATTCAAGTTTTTAAGATGAGCCAATATGACCGCCAATACATGTTCTGACATATCGCTGGCAAGGTATGGGTCTACAATGCGAGTAATGGGTATATTTTTGGGACGTGTATCATCTTCAAAAATATAATCTACACCGGCACCTGCAGAGGCAATACATTGTAGATTGGGATACTTTGCCAATGAACCCTTGGGGTGTTTCCAGATAACCGCCATGGTAATATCCTCCGTAGGGTGATCTTCTAGAAAACTATATACTTTTATACCGTTATGGGCATTCTGTAAGGCATTCTTCCAAAGGTCTATTCTATCATCTTGTCTAATTACTACAATGGCCATAGGTTAATCTATTATATCCAAGGCCTTTGAGAAATCCTCTTCAAAGAGCCATTTTTGATTTTGTGTTTCCGTATATATCTTTAAGATACGCTCCCTAAATTCAGGAAAGATTCCCTGAACCGTAGTAAATTGAATTACCTCGTTAAAAGAGTTAAGCATACTTTTATAAAAAGCATCCGGAACATTCTTCTCCGCTGAGAACGTTTGTGCAATTTCAAGATTATAGCACATAACATCCGCAATTAAATGAGGGTCTACCCCTAGTTTAATAAAATGCTTTAGAAATTTTTGGGCAACAGATCGTCTTGCTTTTGGCCTGCGTCTTTTTAACGGAAAATATTCATTGGCTATTTTAGCTTTTGCATCTTGTACCAATTTATCTTCTTTAGGGTTGAAGGCAAAATCGTAATAGGTCTTTACCGCAGGAAATTTTTCGTACAGCTCAATAATTTGCTCTTCCAACGCCTTTTTAGGAAGCTTTGACAGGTAGGTTTTTAATGCCCGTTTACTCATAAAAGTTCAGTGTATATATTCAAAAATACGCTTTAAGGCAACAACCTCCTAAATCCTTAAATCTTTGTTAATGCTAACAAATGCTGTAGAAGTATAGTGAGATTCATTAGGAAATACCGATAAAAAGCGTTATACTGTACTCTTGTACAACTTCTAAATTCCATACATACATATGAGGCAACTAAAGATTATCAAGCAGGTAACGAATCGTGAATCGAAATCACTGGATAAATACTTGCAAGATATCAGTAAAATTGATTTGATTACAGCGAATGAAGAGGTAGAACTTGCGCAGAAGATTAGAGAAGGTAGTCAGGCAGCTTTGGAAAAATTGACCACAGCAAACTTAAGATTCGTAGTATCGGTAGCAAAACAGTACCAGAATCAGGGTCTTAAATTACCGGATTTGATCAACGAAGGAAATTTAGGCTTGGTTAAAGCAGCAAAAAGATTTGATGAAACAAGAGGATTTAAGTTTATATCCTATGCCGTTTGGTGGATCAGACAATCTATACTACAAGCTTTAGCAGAACAATCTAGAGTTGTTCGTTTACCATTGAACAAAATTGGTTCGATCAATAAGATCAAAAAGACATTTTCTTACTTAGAGCAGGCTCACGAACGCCCGCCTTCTCCAGAAGAAATTGCAAAAGAATTGGAAATGACGGTTTCTGAAGTGAAGCAATCACTTAAGAATTCAGGTAGACATGTATCTATGGATGCACCATTACGTGAAGGTGAAGATTCTAACCTATATGACGTTTTACGTTCAGGTGAGTCTCCAAGACCGGATAATATTTTATTACAGCAATCATTAAATACTGAAATCAATAGAGCTTTGGATACTTTATCTCCAAGAGAGGCAGATGTTGTTAAGCTTTATTATGGTATTGGTGATCAACAATCAATGACTTTGGCAGAAATTGGTCAAACGTTCGATTTAACAAGAGAGCGTGTTAGACAAATTCGTGAAAAAGCAATACGTAAATTACGTCATGCTTCTAGAAGTAAGTTGCTTAAAACGTATTTAGGCTAAACATTTACACTGTTTTAAAAAAAGAAAGCGCCCGTTTTTAACGGGCGCTTTCTTTTTTTCTAATGTTGTGGAACACTAAGAATAAGTTAACTTGTTAATATTAAAGTTGACAAGAATACTATTCAAATCCTGAATAAAATTTTGATACGATGAGAAATCTTGATTTTGATGTGCCATGAGATTGTTTTTATAGGTTTGTATTTGGGTTGATTTACATATAGTCCAACTCAGCTAATTCGTTGATACTAAGAATTTCGTTTAAATCTTGAAGAAAAACTAAATATTCTTCTCCGTAAGTGTCGTAAAGCATAATGCAGGTTTAAAAGTTAATCTTGATTTGGGTAATTATATCTTGAAGTAAATATATACCGATGTTAAGATTGTCACAACAAAATGTGGTGAACCAAATTAAAACTGTTGTAAAACATACAAAAAGGTGTTGTTTAGGTTGAAAATGTTGTAAACATTAGGTTTTATAGGGGTTTACAGAGGTGCGTTACAACCGATTAAATGGTATTTAATCGATATTATCTTTAAAAACGTCTCATTTTTAAGCAGTTACAATCTTAATCTTAATAAAAAAATTTAAAATATTCTTTAAATTAAAGTTAAAATACTTTTATCTCATCTTAAATTTAAAATCACAAGGAAGTAATATGGTACATAGAATTCCTTCTTTACAATACCTTATATATATATACGTTTTTAAAGTAGATATTATTGGCACCCATTCTTAAACTTGAAAACGACTTATAACAACACACAAATGAAAAGATGCTCTTCTATTCTAAAAAGCTGTAAACTGGTTTTACTCATTACATTCCTTTTTATTATTTACCCTATACATGCAATTGAAACTACCCCAACTTCTTCAGTGGCAGATTTAGAAGATGCAACTTTAGAATTGAACAGCCATAGTTTTAATACACATGAGCGCAGCACCTTTACCTATGCCCAACAGACCGAAGCCATAGAACGCGGGTTAACGATTGTTCATTTGCAACCCAATACTAAGTTTGAGTTCAAGACTTTTGATACATATGGTAGCAAAGAAGATGTAAAGGCATTTATTGACGTACTTTCTAGAATGATTAACGATAAAGCGGTATTCGCCATATTGGCACACGATTCGGCAGCTGCACAATTAACGGCTTATGCAAAGCATCTAAATACATTGGGGCTTATACAATTAGCTAACCTTAAAGGAAGGCAAGCCTATATTATGCACAATATGGACGGAGCTATTACCGAGCAGATTCATGATAATTACATTACAGAAACAATAACAATCGATAAGACTATTGATAACAAGGTAATTTACTTTCCAAGAGAAGTTTATGAATTTGAATCTAGTATAGATAGATACATAGCCCATGCCGGCGGTGAAATCAATGGCGTAAAATCTACCAACTCTAAACATGCTTTAGATGAAAATTATAAAAAGGGATTCCGCAATTTTGAATTGGACATTATAGAAACTTCAGACGGCAAATTAGTAGCGGCACATGACTGGAATATGTGGGCACGTTTCACTGATTATACAGGAAGCTTACCACCTACACACGCTCAATTCATGAAGCAAAAAATATATGGCGATTATACTACTTTAGATATGGATGGTATCAATACCTGGTTTAAAAATCACCCAGATGCTACATTGATTACCGATAAGGTAAACAATCCTGTAGCATTTGCCAATGCCTTTGTTGATAAAGACCGTCTAGTTATGGAACTATTCAGTGTTATGGCGGTAGAAAAAGCATCTGAGCAAGGCATACATACCATGATTTCTCAAGAACCGTTATTAGCGATAAAAGGAGATAAAGTAAACTTTTTAAAGGTAAATAATGTAAAATATGCAGCGGTATCTAGAAGAATCATATCCAGTCAAAAGAAACTGATGCTACAATTAAGAGATGCTGGAATTAAAGTATATGTCTTTAATGTAAACTTTGATATCGGTAAAGACGAGCAATATGTATACGATAACGAATTGGGATTAGTGTACGGAATGTATGCCGATAAATGGATTACCGCTATGCAGTCTAAAAATTAAACTCATATGTTAAACCTGCGGATATGGAATAGAAATAACTACCAGGATCAAAAGATTGCTCTTGTCGCAATACACCCACATTAGTTCTGTAAGCACTTAGATTATTCTTACTTGTAAACTGGTATTCAAAACTCAATCGTTGCGATTCGATATATAATAATGTTTCTGCCAACAATTGATCACCTGATGTAAATTGCCTTAGCTCTGGTGAAAATCCATAACCTACATTTAATCCCAAATAATTTTTTGCATCTTTTAGATACTTGCGCACTAACAGGTTACCGGACACGTTGGTCAAGTTATTAGACTCAGGCGTTATAAAGGAACGTAAAGAGAAATAGTAGTTACCCGTATAATACCCTAAAGAGTTGGTAATGGATTTAACGTCTTTAGTCGCAAAGTTGATAAATCGTCCACCCGCAGAAAATTCAATACCGCTCTTATGATTGTAATACACATCTCCACCAACCTTATGGTTTGGATATAGGTCAGATTCTGAATACCCGTAATTCACATACGCATAAACCCCTTTTGTTATTTTAGGATACAAATCTAAATCTAGCTGTATACCGTTTTTACCTACCCTGTTACTATTATTAATTCTAGGTATGATAGCCCCTAAAGGAGTCTGTCGTTTAAAAGAAATGCTTGAAGTTGTAATGGGGTCAAAACGTTTGTCAAAAAACGTAAGCGCACTATTAACCATTACTGTATTTTTGTGCTTCTCTTCGGTTACCGGGGTTTTATGAACGTTTTCTAGTTCTCCCCTCTTAGCATCTTTCGAAGCTGCGGTATTATTATTAGTACGTATAAACTTCTTACTAACAGAACTTTCTACATTGTACCAACCATTATCGTCATATGCGGTACCATTTACCCCATTTGTAGCAACTACCCGCAACCTAGATAGTTCATGGTCATTTGAAATATGAATCAAAGCTTTATTGGCAAGACCTAAGGCCGTTGCGTAATTCTTGGCATATAATTCGTTTTTAACCGCAGAAATCCAAGCATCTCTATTGGTTTTATTTTCTGATAGAATACTATTGAATTCAGATCTTGCCAAGTTATAATCACCTCTCCAACTTAATGTACTGGCCCACAATAATGAAGTCTCTTCTTTAGATTCTTGAGTGTTAACTAGCTTGTACAGCATGTTATGGGCAGTGTTGGTCTTACCTTCATACGCCAAGGCATATGCGATTTCAAATGAAGGCATAGCATTTTGTGCACCCTGACCATAGACCCTATGCACAAAGGATAACACAATTAATAGTATGATATGTAAACTGAGTTTTTTCATTACTCTACGTATGCTAACGTATTTTCAGTCTCTTTATTTGTGTTTTTATGAATATTAATTCCCGCTTTTCTAGCCACGTTCTTTGCCCTTGAAATTTTACTATAAATTTCATTGGCACTAGCACTGTTCTCTTGAACAATATCTACTAAGGCAAGTCCCTCCTCATATTTATCGTACCAGAAATAGACATCAAAAAGTGCAGCATAAGAATCTATATAATTAGGGTTCATGGCAATACACTCTTTCAAGATTTTAACCGACTCTTGGTAATTACCCTTCCAAATTTGTAATCTGCCCATTAAAATCTTAGTATCGATATGACTAGGAGACTCTGAAAGAATGTAACGGCATAGTAATAATGCCTCATCCCATTTTCTATCGAAAGCCAAGTCTTGCGCCTTAAAAAAAGAACGGTCAAAATTACTACCATCATAAATACTATTGATATAAGTAATTTCTGCCGGTGTAAATTTTTCTTTCTGTACAGAGAAAATGGTTAAACTATCTGGAATTATCTTATTTTCTGTAGTAACGTAATGATTTACTGATTTAAATCTTTCCAATGTTTTTTCTACCGAACTACCGCCAAACGTAGAACTGATATCCATATCTTCATCAAGTTCCATAATATCGCCATCGGTATATAATTTTTCTTTACTTATATATTCTTTTAACTCATTTTTGTTACGCATTAATGGAATGTTCTTGGTTGACCTAAATGCCGTTTCCATATCTATCGCGCCGCCCATCCAAGCAACTTTTTTGGGCATTTTTAATTCGTATGAATTTGAGAGCAATGCCAATATAGAAGGGGTTACGTCGAAATGTGAAGAAACAGAACTCATTTTACGGGTTGTTTTCAGCATCGGACTGTACATAATCAATGGCACATGAAAACGACTCATATTATTGCGTTGCGGTATAGGTATAAGTCTATGATCGCCCGTAAATATGAAAATGGTATTCTCATAATTCGGTTGCGATTTATAAGACTCCATAAACCATTTTATAGCATCATCTGTATACAATAAAGTTGCAAAAACATTATCGTTCTTTTCAACGATTTTCTCTACTCTAGAATCAAAATCACCTTTAGACAATATATCCTTTACCTTTTTTTCAAAGAAATTTTGATTAGGCGGAATAAAAGGTTCGTGTGTACTAATAGTCATGTATACCTCTAATCTAGGCTGATCAACACTTCTTTCTAGACTCAGGCTTTTTTTGAATAATTCCTTATCCGGATAACCCCATGACGAACCTGCAGCATCTTCTGCCTGCTTTTCATATTTATTTCCAAAACCTGATTTATCTAAAACAAAATCTAAATTCTCACTTCGTAGAAAGCGATCCACCTTATCAAAAGAGCTATTGGTTCCCTGATAAAACGAAGTATGGTAACCATTGTTTTTTAATACACTGAACAATGTAAGTTTGTTAGGGTATTTTTCAAGTTCCATAAACCCACTTTTACCAAAGGGCAATGAACCTAACAGAGACGGTAAAACACCAAAAGTTCTACCCGTATTGCTCAAGAAATTTTCCCAGTATAAAGACTTCGTCGTAAGGGAATCTAAGTAAGGCGTAAAACCACCAAATTCGGCACCTTCACCCACAAAATCCCTGCCCAGACCTTCAACCATTACAAAGACGATATTGGGTTTTTCTTCTTTCAACTCAAAATAATCTCCCAATACATTCTCAATAGTAGAATCTTGAACCAAAGGATATTCTTCAACAGAGGTATATGAATTATCTTCAGTACTGGTACTATAAACATTAACAGCCAAATACTGTACTTTGTTCTGGTTGATTGGTTTGCCATCCGTAAATAAAGAAGCCACAAAAAGACTAAAAAGTACAATGGTAAACGGATACATTTTGCTAATTCTGTGATAGAATTTGGAAGTAATTCTATACAGTACTAAAAAGAGACTTATCAAAGAAATCGAAGCAAATAGCAAGTAAACCGAAATCATGATACCACCTGAATTAGCTATGGTGATTTTCATATCTTCATAACTATACCCAATGATATCTGACCCTAAAGGCACTAAAGTTGTACAGAAATAAGCAGTAAGAACAGCTTCAAAAATCAACACCAGACCCAATAATCCAAAAACAAGATTAAAGCCATATTTAGAGCGTAAATTTTCCCAAAAATTAAAAGGGAATACCATAATAATACCCATTAACGCAGTAAATCCTATTTGGTGTACAATAGCTTTTAACAAGCTAACAGAGAAAATAGAATCAATGACTCCCTTATAGTACAGTACACAATATTGAAAAAGCGTCAATACCAGCAAACATCCAAAAAAGGATATCATAAGCCGTGTATACTGCTTTAAAGAATATCTATCTATACTACTTGTATTCATTACTTTTATGTTGCTTTTGCAAAACCTTTTCTAACTTGAGAACCCCAGCCAGATTTTATTTTAAATAGTTTTTTGTAGTTGCCCCTTACTGCAGCATACACTACGATCGGGTGAAATATGAAAGGTTCTAAGATCGCTAGTCCCATAAGAATTAATATATCTTTCGTTTTTCTGTACTGATTATATGAGTAGACATCCCATAGAATGGCATAGAAAGAAATCATAATGGAAAACAAGAAAATGGATAAGGTGATCATTAGAAAAAATTCCCAATTCAATATACCCAAGTAGGCAAAGAGAATAATGGTAAAAAAACCAAAGAACTCCAACAAAGGTGAAAGCCATTCATAGAAAAACCAATAAGGGTAGCTTAATAAACCCAATCTACCGTACTTTGAATTGAACAGCATGTCTTTGTGCTTGAACAATGTCTCTAGATTTCCACGAGCCCAACGGTCTCTTTGGTTTACAAGTATCTTAAGATCTTCGGGTACCTCTGTCCAGCATAATGGATCAGGTATATATTCAATGGTATACGGTTCTTTTCTATCATGCATGTAACGGCGCATTTTAAAAACGATCTCCATGTCTTCGCCAACGGTATCGGTATCATACCCACCAACGGCCAATGCGATTTCACGTTCAAAAAAGCCGAATGCTCCAGAGATTATAAGCAAACTATCAATTCTACCCCAAGCCATTCTACCTAAAATAAAAGAACGGGTATATTCTAACAGTTGAAATCTAGCCAACCAGTTAGAAGGTAGTTTTATCTCTTCTAATTGTCCCCCTTGAATTACGCAAGAATTAGCCACTCTAATAACACCACCAACGGCAATAACCCTTTTTTTGGAACGTTGAAAAAATGACTTGACCACATGTAACAAAGCATCTGGTTGCAAAAGACAATCAACATCTATGCACCCCACATACTTACTAGTAGAAAGAGAAACACCGGCATTGAGGGCATCAGATTTACCACCATTCATTTTATCTATTACCGTAAGTTTTTCAAAAGCCCTATTTTTTGATTTATAAATACCACGAACAGGTTTAGATTTCCAGTCTGGATCCATTTCAACATCTATCTTTTCTAGATCATAAGAATCTATCAATTTCTGTAATGTATCATCTTTACTACCGTCATTGACCACCATAACATCATAATTGACATATTGTAGCGATAGCAGAGATCGTATATTTTCTACGATGGTCAACCCTTCATTATAAGCAGGTGCGATTATGGTAATGGTCGGAGCTAATGGAGATGCCATTATTTTAGATACATCGGTAAAGCTGTTTTTGTTTCTATAATGAATAGAATTTCTTGTGGAGAAATATGCCATTAGAGAAAAAAGAACAAACAGAATTACGGTAAATACAAAGAATACAAAGTTGATGTATTCAAGTACTACACCAAATAGCTCACTATCCATTTAACTTATTGTATAAAGAGTTGGACATGTTACATAGTTGATCGAACAGCGTAGAGCCATTTTCATTACTATCTAAACTATTTTGCTTTGCAGCTTCATTTAAGTCGAGTTCAAAATCCACACTGAAAATAGAATCTTGCTCTAAGAAAGTTTCAGGTAATTTGTTATTGGAGTTAGACTTTATAAATGAAAGAACTTCGGTAGCTTTATCAACAAGTTCATTAGATTCAGATTCTATGATGTTTTCTAACAACTGAATTTCTTTTGTTGTACCCACGTTCATTATTTCATCTAGCAACATTAGTTTTGTTTCATAATCTGCACGATGATAAATATCGGTGAACACACTGTCGCCAAAACCTTTCTCTTCTGAAAAAAGCTCACTAGGCCTAAGTGACTGATAAGAGAATTTTTGAATTATTTGATTTGCCCTTTCAGTTACTATTTCAGAACTATTTTCTTCTATGATATCATGAAGTAATTCCAGTTCTCGACTATCACCCATTTCATGTATATTCTCTAAAAGCACCATAGCATCAAGCTCTTTTTGACTTATAAAGTTTGGTGAGAAAGAAATATGGTTGTTTTTAAATGAAATCATTTCTTCTATTGCATTGGCATCGGTAACTACAATCTCATTATCGTCATTTGCAGCATTATTAACTGAAGACCAGTCGATTTCAGCTATGGTTGATTTAGAATCCTCATTACTATTCTCCATTTCATTCTCTTTGCCTTCATCTAGAACAGCTGTCTCGTTCAACAAAAACAAAGGTTCAAAATCGTCTTCTTCAAATGTTGGAATTTCATTTTTTGTTGAAATTTCATCTACCACTACAGGCAGAAAATGAAATGAAAATTCTTCATCTTCTACGCTTTGTTCCACGTCATCTTCACTTGAAATTTCTGCTTTGGAATTATTGTCATCTAAAGAGTTCTCAACAACCTCTTCCATAGTTTTTTCGTTCTCGATATGAGGTAAAAAACTTAAATCAAGACCAGCTGTTGAACTTATCACATTAGTTTCTTTTTTCGGCAAAGCATCATCTAATGCAACATTAATAAAATCGGTCTCTGCAGTTAAAGCTTCGTCAACAAGTACATCTTCATTTATAATTTCAGTTTGATTATCAGTATTTAGATGATCAACTGTAGTTATCGGTTCATCAATTTCTTCTAAAGTTTCAGAATCCATTTCTACTTCTGTAGCAATTTCATCGGTAGTATTTTCTACATATGTTTCTTCATCATCTTCGGCAAATTCATTTACCAATGCTTGATCGTTTTCATCAAAATAAACATTGTAAAACTCAGATGTTTCTATGTTCTTGGTAGGCAATATTCTTTCTGGATCAATTTTATTTAGCGTTGATATAACCTTATTTTTAATATGAAATTTACGTTCGGTAAGCTGCAAATTCTCTAAAAAAGGAACTTCGGCAATAGTACCCAATTCACCAATTGCATCTAAAATCGACAACTTAATATCATGGCTTGCCTTTTTGTATACTAGTTTTAAGGTAAGAATGGCGTTTGTAAAATGAAAATCTATAATGCATTGAATAGCCTCTGCCTGTATATCTCTCTTTTTATGTTTTAGCAAAGTAATTATAGACTGTTCCGCATCGTTCTGCTTAAAATATTTTATTAATCGTAAAGCGAATAACACTACATGGGTATTATCTGAAGTCAACCAAAGACCAAATTGTGGAGGTGTATAATTTGGTTTATGCCTTAACACATCCAACAATTTAAGTTGTTGCCATTCTGCAATTTTGTACCTGGTATTATCGAGAAAATATTTAATTCCCTCTTCTTTAAGATTTACCACCGCAATTTCTGCCTGTTTACGAATAGTACTTTGTCTGTGGTTTATGAATTTTATAACCAATCCATATGCATCTTCTACCTCCATGGTAGTCAATTGCTGAATTCCTCTAGACACTACTTGCCATCTAAAACTTCCTAATTTTTGAAACGCGTCATGATGTAATCCTAAATCTTTATATAAATCAATTAATACCTTTTGCGAATTACCAGAAAGATCTTTTCTTAAATCAAGCAAAACTTCTGTTAATACCTTTCTATCGAAATCATTCTTGATCAGTTCCCTAATTTGAATTTTCAGATTCAAATAATTCATTTTTTCCTCTTTGGTATTAGAATCATCATAGAATAAGAATTCATTGATCATTGGAGAAAATTCGACTTTTTTATTCTTTGTACGTTTATTTTTAGAACTGATTTTGTTTCTAATTACAAAGACTCCAATAAAGTATATGACCGCTAGTACAAAAAATAGTATAGTCAGCCACCAGAGATATTCTAAATTGAATTCTGGGGCATTAATTAGCGATATTCTTATTTGATTAGGGGGAATCAACAAATTTTATCTTATTTACTTATTTATCTCTCTTGCAATACGTACTAATAATTCTGTTGGACTTACTGGTTTTGTGATAAAATCATTTGCACCTAATTCAAAAGCAGTTAGAACATTCTGTTCATTACCTGCAGATGATATGATGATTATAGGTGTCTTTGATTTAAGTTCGTTTCGTACATAATCTATGAGCTCTATACCTGAACAATACGGCATCATAATATCACTTACGATGATATCTGGCATTTCATTTTGCAAATACTCCTTTACTTCTTTTCCGTTGGATGAATGATGTACTTGGTACCCTCCTTTTTTAAGCCTAAAATTTAATAGCGAGGCCAAAAGTTGGTCATCATCTGCCAATAGTACACGATTACCCATATTATTTTTTGTTCATTAATTCTAAATTCTTGTTTAAATTATCTTCTAACAGAGGATAATCTTTTAGAAAAATTTCATATAAATCTTTCACTTTTTCCGGTTGGTTGGTTTTACAACAACTTTCTAGTTCAACGATTAAATTGCGCATGCCATCTGCTTTGATCATGGCAAAACCAGCTTTTAATTTATGGGCAGACATAGCAATTTCCTTAAGGTTTTGCGTCTTTATATTGATTTTTACATTCCCAATAAATTCAATGGCATTAAGTTTGAACAACTTTACCAGTTCATTTAACATATCTACTTCTCCAAAACAATCTTTCAACAAATATGTTAAATCAACAACCGTAGTTTCTTTTGGTTCTATCATAGGTTTCTGTAGTATTAATGAAAAATCTGTACGTTCTTTTTTGTCCTCTTTATTTTTTACAACGGTATTCAACAATTCGTCTAACGTATAAGGTTTCAACAAGAAATCATCGATTCCTATTTCCTTACAATCTTTACTGTCTTGTTCTGTAAAATCTGCACTAAAGGCAACGATAGGAACAGAATTCACCTTATTGTTTTTATGATTACGAATAGCCTTAGACACCTCAAATCCATTTTGACCGGGCATTTTTAAATCCATAAGAATCAGGTCTATTTTTCTTGAGGAGAGTAAATACAAACCTTTGTCCAAATCAATATCTGCATGAACGGTACAACCCCATTGCGTTAGTTGCTCAACAATTAAATGTTCGTTCATTTTGTTATCTTCAAACACCAATATTTCGGTACCTGCCAATATTTTACCGTCTTTTGTACTAGTAGACTTTTTTATGCTCTTTTGGTAAGATGAAGAATTGGCGCCCAAAGTATACGGCATAACAAACCTTACGGTAGTTCCGCTGTTTACAGTACTGTCTATATTAATTTCACCACCAAGTTTATCTATGATTTCTTTGGTAATAGTCAATCCTAGACCGGTACCTCCATATTTTTTTGAAGTATCGTTTTCAGCTTGGGCATATCCATTAAAAATCGTTTCTATTTTTTCTTCAGAAATACCGATTCCAGTATCTGCAACAGAAAATTCTATAAGAAAATCATTACCCTTTCTTTTTTTAGTAAAGACTTCTAATTTTATATATCCTTTTTCAACAAATTTGACGGAATTGCCTAAAAGATTCAGCAAAATTTGAGATAATTTGGACGGATCACCTTTAACAATTTTAGGCACATCTTCATCTATATCCAATAATAATTCAATTTTACGATCCAATATTAAGGTCTCGCATAAAAACATAACATCTTTAAGTAAGCTATGTAAATTGAAATCAACGGTCTCGAAATTATTGTTACCAGAAGAAATTTTCGAATATTCTAAAACTTCATTGATAAGTTTCAAAAGTGTATTCGATGCAAACTGTATGGCATCTACTTTTTTATGTTGCCCTTGGGTAAGTTTCTCTTCTTTTAAAAGATTTGCAAAACCTATAATACTATTTAATGGTGTACGTATTTCATGACTAACATGAGCTATAAACTGCTTTTCTGAAACCTCTTTTTTATTTATGGCATTATTTTCTTTTCTCTCAGGTAAGATTTCACCCAAGTTAGGAGAATAAATATGCTTTTCTAAACTAGACCGAAATGAATTAAAAGAGTCTTTAAGCGCTTTGGCTTCATGAGCATTTAAATCCTCAAAAGAGTATTCACCAACCGTTCTTTCTAGTTGAGATAATTGACTAAGTAAATCCTTAGATTTTGAAATTGCCATAAATAGATGTTCTTTAGTTTAAGTGGCTTGTTATTTATAATTACCTAAAAATGGACCAATACTCTTGTGTGAACAATAAAAAGTTCTCAAAGGGTGGTTATTTGTTGTGAATACGCTTAAATTGTAGGTCTAAACTTACTATATGAGACAACTTATCTATCTTTTGTGTTTTACAGCCATTATTTCTTGCGGAGAAAAAAAAGAGAAAATAGAAGAAAACCCATTAGAAAAGGCCCATCGAATTCATGATGATGTTATCACTATAGATACCCATAACGACATCAATGTAAAAAACTTCACAGACAGTGTAAATTACAGTCAGAAGCTAGATTCGCAAGTGAACTTACCAAAGATGAAAGAAGGTGGTTTAGATGTTACTTGGTTGATCGTTTATACAGGTCAAGATACTCTTACAGATGAAGGCTATGCCAAGGCAAAAGAAAATGCGATGTCTAAATTTGATGCAATACACAAATTATGCGAAGAAATAGCCCCAAATGATATTGAATTGGCTTTAACTTCTGCAGATGTTACCCGAATTGTGGAGTCTGGAAAAAAAGCAGCCATGATCGGTGTTGAAAACGCCTACCCTATTGGTACCGACATGTCTCAGTTTAAAACCTACCATGATCTAGGTGCACGCTACATTTCTTTGGCACACAATGGTCATAGTCAATTTTCAGATTCAAATACCGGTGAGGCAGACGACGTTTGGTTACACAATGGTTTAAGCAATCTTGGAAAGCAAGCGGTGGCGGAGATGAATAAATTGGGTATTATGATAGATGTTTCCCACCCATCTAAAGAAGCCATGAAGCAAATGATAGCATTATCAAAAGCACCGATTATAGCATCTCACTCATCAGCTAGAGCATTATGTGATCATAGCAGAAATTTAGATGACGAGCAGTTATTATTGATGAAAGAGAATGGCGGAGTTGTACAGACTGTAGCCTTCAGTTCTTATTTAAATACAGAAAAACATGAAGCTAGAGCTGCATACATGAAATCGATATATCAAAAAGTAGCGGATTCTTTAGATATTAAGTGGTATGAACGTTCTCAATTCTCAAGTTTATCTGATTCGGAAAAAGAAGACTTTATGGATAATTACCCAAAGGTTCTAAAAATAGGAAAGGATTTAGCAGCTACTAAAACCGATGCACCTGAAGCGGTAAACGTGGGTGATTTTGTAGATCACATAGACTACATGGTAAAATTAATGGGTATTGATTATGTTGGTATAAGTTCTGATTTTGATGGCGGTGGTGGTATTGAAGGTTGGAGCGATGCCTCTGAAACCTTTAACGTAACACTAGAACTGGTAGAAAGAGGATACTCTGAAGAAGATATAGCAAAATTATGGGGCGGTAACCTAATGCGCGTACTTGATGAGGTACAAGCTATTGCTAAAACAATGGGTGAAAGTTAATCTACTTCACCCATTGCCGCTAAGCGATCTTTTACGAATTCTATCTTAGTTTTGCCATGTGGCGCAGGCTTACCGTTTTCACCAAGATTCACCATAATTATATTATCGACCGTAACAATGGTTTCGTGGTTCATTTTATTACGTACCTCACAATTCAAGGTTAAAGAGGTTTTACCAAATTTAACTACCTCGATACCAATTTCGATTACATCTCCTTTTACAGCGGCGCTCATGAAATTGATTTCTGACATATATTTGGTAACCACTTTGCCATTTTCTAGTTGAATAATAGCATATAGTGCTGCCTCTTCGTCGATCCAAGCCAATAATCTACCCCCAAACAATGTACCGTTAGAGTTTAAATCACCTGGCTTAACTAATTTTCTAGTATGAAATCTCATAGCTTCTTTAATTTGAAATTTTACAACGCAAAGTTAGTCCTAAAATTTTTCAATACTATCACTTTCTTCTTGTTAGCAGACCGATTTACCAATTGTAACAATTACGTATTTAATAAGTTACATATTAACAATTGTTACTTGTCAGAATTATTAGAACCTTAATATTATGAGCTGTTTTTTGTCTCTAGCATGATTGTTCATAACAGGTTAAAAACTTATTACACCCCTTACACATCTATTTTATCTAATACGTATCTTTAGATTGATAACCTTTAGTCATTGAATAAACAAGTACATAATACTATGACAAAAGTGTCGTAGTATTTAATTCTCGATTATCGAGTAAAATCAAAACATAATGGACAGGACACAGAAATTGCAATCTATTCGCCCTTTAATTGCCTCTGCCAAAATAATGCCCAATATGAGTGATGATGAACGTTTTCAAAACCAGACGTTACGGCCCATACTAAAATTACAGAACGATTTATTTCTAGCATCTTTTCAGAATTACATTAAAAAAATGAAAAATACGTTTTACGAGCTAAAACTTGAAAAACGTTTAGACTACGTTACCAAAGCCATTCAAAAAGACGTTAAATTCAGAAATTCTTTAAAAGGAATGATCATTGGTCAATTTACGGTAGAAGAATATGAACTATATATTAAAAACTCTTCTGCCCTAAATAAAAGAATGATGAACATGGTAATAAAAAGAATTCAGGATCAAATTCAATATTTTGATACCTATGAGTTAGTCCAATAAAGACTCGCCATTTAAATTAGTGGTCAAAATAGAACTCATAAGATCAAAGTAAGGGCGTATAGCTATAAAGCTTTCATTTACCATAGCTGCAAAATCGGCGGACAATACCTCTTTGTCCGTAAAATTCTTAACGAAAATGAATTGCTTCTTACGTATAAATTTAATGTTGGGATCTTCCTTGTCAAATCCTTTTGGTGCAGTTTTTAATTCATCGCCAACCAATTCTCCCCAAATAGATTTAAATTTTTTATCATTAATTACATTGGTCAACTCTGCCGTATCTATCTCCCACTCTTTTCTTATACGAAGCAAATCCTCTTTTTCAGGATTCCAGAATCCGGTTGCAATAAAGCTATTTCCTGGCGCAATCTGCAAATAATAACCGCCTCTTCTATGTTTTCCAGCTCTAGCAAAAGAGGCTGAAAAATGGGTCTTATAGGGTGTTTTATTTTTAGAAAAACGTACATCCCTATAAATTCTGAAAATTTTTAATCTTTCAATTTCATCATGTTTTTTAAGGTTGTCAAGCATGTAATTAAAAAAACTTTTCACCTTAGTTTCTTCAGCTTTAAATTCAGCCTTATGTTCGGTGAACCACTCCCTATTATTGTTATTCTTTAGTTTATTTAAAAATTGAAAAGTACTTTTTGTAATATTCGTTTCTAACATTCGACTCAACTGTTGTGATTTTAAGCTAAAGTTAACCATTAGATGAGAAGTACTTTTACTTATTTGGTTAATTTTGATGAACTAATGAAGAACCATGGACCATCGATCTATTATCGAAAAGATTACTACCCACAAGAAACAACCGAATTTAAGATTCCGTTTAAAAAAGAATACCGAGAAATTTACGGACCTTCTTTTTTATATGCTGTTCGATATTGAAACACCGGTAGCAGAGAGCTTAGATGCACTTGAAAAGCAATTTGACGAACTAGTAGATTTGGCATGTTGGGAAAGTGATAAACCTTGTAAGAAGGTTTGGGAAAATTATGTAGAAAAGTTACCTCTAGTTTTAGAAAGCTTAAATCTAGATGCCGAGGCAACCGTAAATTGTGATCCTGCTTCTTTATCTATTGAAGAAGTATATATGGCCTACCCTGGTTTTTATGCCATTTCAGTATATAGATTAGCACATGAGCTTTACAGAATGGGATTCCCCTTAGTGCCCCGCTTAATGACAGAGTATGCACACCGGCAAACTGGTGTAGACATCAACCCTGGTGCTCAAATAGGGAAATCTTTTCACATTGATCACGGTACAGGTGTAGTAATTGGTGAAACCGCCATAATTAAAAATGACGTAAAAATATATCAAGGTGTTACTTTAGGCGGATTGTTTGTTGCGAAAAAGCTACAGCAGACCAAACGGCACCCTACCATTGAAAATAATGTGACTATTTACGCTAATGCCACTATTTTAGGTGGAGAAACAGTTATTGGCGCAAATAGCATCATAGGAGGAAATGCTTGGATCACTGCATCGGTACCTACAAATTCAACAGTATTTCATACACCGGAAATTAAAATAAAAACATTACCCCATGTCTAATTCAATAGTATCGTTAATAGGTAATACACCACTAGTAAAATCAAGAGTATTAAATACAAACCCTAATGTATCCGTTTATTTTAAAATGGAAGGGCACAATCCTGGTGGTAGTGTAAAAGATCGCGCCGCATACAACATGATCAAAACCGGTTATGATAATGGAGATTTTACCGCGAACGATAAATTAATAGAAGCTACGAGTGGAAATACCGGTATAGCCCTAGCTATGATTGCCGGTATATATGGTCTAGATATTGAATTGGTCATGCCAGAAAACTCTACCATAGAACGTGTACAGACCATGAGAGCATATGGTGCTAAAGTTACCCTAACTTCCTCTGATGTAGGTATTGAAGGAGCGCGTGATTATGCTGAAAACAAAGTGAAGAATGATGGTTATATCATGATGAACCAATTTGGTAATCCAAATAACTGGAAAGCACATTACAATACAACAGGACCCGAGATATGGAAAGATACTGAGGGTAAAGTAACACATTTTGTGTCTGCCATGGGTACTACCGGCACCATAATGGGCACCTCTACTTTTTTAAAGGAGAAAAACAATAACGTACAAATTGTAGGGGTTCAACCTAGTGATAATACTCGTATACCGGGAATTCGAAAATGGCCACAAGAATATCTGCCAAAAATATTCGATGCAAAGAAAGTAGATCGTATTATGGAGGTCAATGAAATAGAAGCCAAAACTATGGCTAGAAAGTTAGCCAAGGAAGAAGGTATTTTTTCAGGAATAAGCAGCGGTGGCGCGGCAACCATAGCTTTGCGTTTAGCGCAAGAAATAGACCACGGAGTTATTGTATCTATAGTGTGTGACCGCGGAGATCGTTACCTATCATCTAACCTGTTCGACTAAACTATGTACAATATAAAATAAAAAAAGAGCCGTAATAACGGCTCTTTTTTATATTCTAGAAGTTAGCATATTATTTCTCTAACATAGCAGTTTCGTTAGGTTTACTATACTCTTCGACCAAAAATTCTAAGTTTTCACCTTGCTCATTTGTAAACACATAAGTTGTTTTATTATTCATCATCTTTTTACTTTTAAGACTTATATTTTCAACAACCTTTAAATTTTCACCTTCGTTCATAGCCACCACCAATTCATCATTTTTAGAAACTAAAACGAAATCTTCAGGTGTTTTAGATTCATAGCTAAAAACAATCTTTTCATCAAAATCATCATCATCGTCATTATCTATATTGACCGTCTTAATAATGGTGGAAACGCTGTCCACTACCCTATCTTGATCTATTTTACCTTCGTCTTCTTTTGAACGTTCAATGGTGTTTAAACGTTTCGTAGTAATTTCAACAGTATTCTTTACTAATTTTTTACCATCGTTTACAGTATAAGATTTTGAGATTTTGGTATCCAATACTTCTTTATCTTTTTCTTGAGCCATTACCGTTCCTGTTAGTAACAACAATCCAGCAATAGACATATACATCGTTCTAATTTTCATATATAAATTTTTAAAATTAACTTTTGACTTCATCTTAAAAGTTATGAAGTCTCTCACATCTAATATTTTAGATATTGGCAAGTTATATGAAAACAGAAATAGTCAGTGACCCATAAAAATTAATAATTAATGGATTTGATATAAAGAAATAAGACCAGTAAAATGTAATGTTTAAAGTACTTATAAAATTACAGCCATTTTTTCTTTTTAAAATAAATCATCATTCCAACAAAAAGTACGATCATAACTATCCATACAACATAATAACCGTATTTGTAATGCAATTCAGGCATATGGTCAAAGTTCATACCGTATATACCCGCTATAAAAGTTAAGGGAATAAATATAGAAGCCATAATGGTTAAAACTTTCATGACCTCGTTCATTTTATTACTCATATTACTCATATACATCTCCATTAAACTCATAGACATTTCACGGTAAATCTGTAAACTTTCATTGATTTCTATGGCATGATCTAAAACATCGCGCAAAAACAATTTGGTATCTTTTGTAATCTTAGGGTTTTCAGAATCTATCAGCCTGCTAATCAATTCTTTTACAGGGTAAATCCACCTTCTAATCTTTAAAATTTCTTTCTTTAATTGCTGAATATTTTGAGCTACAATGGGTTCAGGGTTCTGATAGACCTCTTCCTCTAAATTCTCTATTCTATTGTTAAGATTTTCAATAGCTAAAAAGTAATTATCTACGATAGCATCTAATAAAGCAAAAAATAGATAATCTGCCCCTCTTGTTCTAATACGACCAAGCTTACCGGTAATTCGTTCACGTAAACCATTAAATACATCTGCCTTGACCTCTTGAAAAACCAAAACAGTATTTTCATGCAAAACTATGGCTATATGCTCCCCTATAATTTCTTCTTCTTCAGAGATATACAACATCCTAAAAATTCCAAAGATATAATCGTCGTATTCATCTATTTTAGGTCGCTGCTCCGTATTAACAATGTCTTCAAGTACTAATGGGTTCAGATTGTAGTGTTTACCTAACTTTTCAATAAAAGGCTCATCAGTAATACCTACCACGTTTACCCAAGTAATTTTATCTGCACGTTCCTCTTTAAAAAACTGATCTAAGTTTTCAAACTCATTTGTTTCAAATCCGTCGGCATTATATGTGGTGCTATATATAAGGCTATTGCTTCGTTCCTTATCACCCATATAACTTATGGTTCCGGGAGCTTTACCAAGCTTATTCTGTTGGCGAGATTTCTTCTTTTTTCTTTTAGGAAAGTTGAGTTTTTTGTTTGTAGCCATGAACAATTTTATTAATATGTTAAAACTACGTTTTAATTATTGAAGTGTAATTGGTTTAGCATCAATCCGGATCCAGGGGCAATCGTATTAAGTTTATGGGTAGACCCTGTAACCAAAGATGCTTTGATTTCATCTAATGTCAATTCATTTTTACCAAGCTGTACCAAAGCGCCCATAATCATACGAATTTGATATCTCATAAACCCGTTTCCTACAACCTTTAAAATATAACTCTGTTCAGGAAAAAAATTTGCGGTAAGTACATCGTTTGGCTCTATGGTACAAGCATCAATTTCACGAACGGTTACGGTGTTTGGCTTTACTGAGGCCGTATAAACACTAAAATCATGCGTACCAGCAAACAAAGAAGCTCCCTGCTTCATTAAATCCAAATTAAGTTCATCAATATAATTAGTTATAAAAGGAGCGCTAAATGGGTGGTTCTTTGATCCGAAGGAAAAAAAATAATGATATTCTTTTGTTTTGCTATCCTTTATAATATTAAAATTTGCATCCACAGATTCAATAGACAATAGACGAATATCTGATGGCAAGTTTTTATTAAAATCCATTAGAAAAGTATCAAAATCTAAAATAGGATGTTCAACAAAGAGCTCAAAAGCTCCGTTAAGTGAAGAAACCTTAGAATCTGTTCTTCCCGCTCCTAAAATTTTAAACGGACTATCGGGGTTTAGAAAGCTATAGGTCTTATTTAGCATACCCACAATTGTTTTTAGCTTTGGTTGCTCTTGCCAACCATTAAATCTAAAACCCAAATACTGAAGTCTAACCAAATAACAAAACCGCTGTTTCTTCATAATGTAAATGTAATTACATTATATATAAGTAGACACACAATTTCATAGTTAGGAAAATGAACCAAATAATAAAGTGGTAATAGTACTATGTACTCCTACAATTATATTATCAGTTTTTTATTGTTAATTCACATAGAATTGAGTAATATTAAAGTATGATTAACTTAAAACCAATAACTTGAACAACGAAGTTAGCCGTTTATCGATTTGTTTTAAGTAATAGCAAAGCTTCCCCGTAATTGCAAATAAATAATGGTTCTCCCGAACACATGAAAACTAAATTTTATGAATTCTATTAAAGGATTATTTACTTGGAAGCGCACATTGATTGTATCGATTGTTGTGCTAGTTTTACTGAACATCTTTAGTTTTTACGGGTTGTATACCAATAAGTTTTATTTTTTTAAAATAAATAATTACCTCTTCCCTATTTTATCGATCATCCATTTTGTATTTCTTTATGTGCTTTGGTTTAAGATCAATGAAAATGAACTAAGTGACCCACCTATGAGAACATTGGAATATGCTCTTTATGGCATATCACTGGTATACATATATAAAATGGTAGATACGATGATAGTATTATCTAGCTATTCAGAATTTGAGAATCATCTTATACCAAATACCTTCTTACCCTTAGGTTACATCATGCTGGCACTTTATGCAATTCTATTATTAGTGACACTTTTAGCTGTTGTCTATAGAAAAGAGCTAGTAGGCACTTATATTTTTGATGACATGAACCAACATGTGGATCACTGGAACGATTAAGAATCAACAACATATACAGACCTCGACAAGAAATTGTCGAGGTTTTTTTTGCCTTTTATTTACAAGCATATTTTTATAAAATGATAGAAAATGCAGAATAATTATTTGATGATCATGTAATTATAAAAATATTATGCGACCTATTATGAAGTAAAATAACCTTGTACCAAACGATTTTATCACCGATGTGATTTTTCTGTGATACTTTTTTTCTTAATTCGTAATCCACTATGAAACGTATATTAATTATTGAGGATGATCCTGAAATCATTAAACTATTAGAACTTCATCTTTCTGATGTTAGCTATGAAACTACTATGGCTATGAATGGAAATGAGGGACTGCAATTAGCCTTAGATTATGATTTTGAACTAATACTGTTAGACCTTACACTACCAGGATTAGATGGTGTTGAAGTATGTAGAAAATTACGTGCAACCAAGAACACTCCGGTAATTATGCTAACCGCAAAATCTGAAGAAATCGATAGGGTTTTGGGTCTAGAAATTGGAGCAGACGATTATATGACCAAACCCTTTAGTATAAGGGAGTTGTTGGCTAGAATTAAAGCTGTTTTAAGACGCACGAATAAAGTAGAAAAGAAACAAGAAGACACTTCGATTATTCTTGCAGAAGGGCTTAAAATAGACATAGACAAACGTAAAGTAGTTTTAGGAGATTACAAAATAGACTTATCTCCAAAAGAGTTTGAATTATTGGTGTTAATGGCATCTAACCCAGGAAGGAACTATACAAGAACGGAATTATTGAATATTATTTGGGGCTATAATTTTGAAGGCTATGAGCATACCGTAAATTCTCATATCAATAGATTACGCGCCAAAATAGAATCAGATATGGCAAACCCTAATTATATATTGACCACTTGGGGAGTTGGTTATAAATTTAATGAAGAGATAATGGCATGATGAATAATGACAAAACCCTTACTCCAAAATTGGTAAAAAAATTATGGTTGGCATTTATATTGTTGATTGTATTAATGGGAGCATCATATATATTTATAACAGGCTACCTAACACTAAATTATAACCAAGCAATTACACAACGTATAAATGCAAATGTTGCAGATCACGTTATTCAAGAAAAGTTTACAAATG
This sequence comes from Maribacter sp., assembly GCA_020629285.1. Taxonomy (GTDB): domain Bacteria; phylum Bacteroidota; class Bacteroidia; order Flavobacteriales; family Flavobacteriaceae; genus Maribacter. The sequence continues at coordinate 4,279 of JAHDDP010000007.1, read as the reverse complement.
CCGCTCCATTTTTAGAAGATGGTAATGTTAATAAAGAACTTTTTGGAGATTTAATGCACGATATGATGGCCGTAAATCGCGGCATTGAAGTTTACTTACTGAATAAATCTGGCGATATTTTATATTCGGTAGTTCTTGAGCATAATGAAAATGAGCCAATGAAGTCAGTTTCTTTGGAGCCCATTCATAAATTCATTGAGAGCAAAGGCGAAAAATTCATTTTAGGCGATGATCCTTTAAATGCAGAAGAACAAAATATTTTTTCGGCAGCTCCATTTAATATAGATGGTCGTGAAGGTTACATTTATATTATTGTTGCAGGTAAAGAGTTAGCGCAGATTAGTGATAGCTTATTTAGTTCTTATTTTACCAAATTAAGTATTGGAGCCATTATTTTGACCATGCTATTTTCTGCTTTAATTGGGATGTTGAGTATATGGTTTTTGACAAAAAACCTTAGAATTATCACCCAGACCGTACGTAAGTTTCAAGAAGGCGATTTAGACATTAGAATAAAAAATCCTGAACAATCAGATATTGAAGTGGTTGCCTTATCTTTTAATGAAATGGCGGATACCATAGTAGATAACATGGATAAAATGAAATCTGTAGATAATTTACGTAGAGAATTAATTGCCAATGTTTCTCATGATTTACGCACGCCCTTGGCGGTTTTAAAAGGATACATTGAAACGCTTCAGATAAAAAAAGAATCACTTTCAGAAAGTCAAAAAGAAGAATACTTACAAATAACACATAACAATATTGATAAACTCTCAAGCTTAATAAACCAGTTATTCGAATACTCAAAATTAGAAGCAGAACAAGTAACACCTATTAAGGAGCCTTTTTCTATTACCGAGCTTTCTCATGATTTAATAGCAAAATTTAGGCTTCTAGCAGAGGAAAAACAAATTCACCTACAATTAGAAAATCCTGAGGATAATTGTATGGTACATGCAGATATAGGGTTAGTTGAAAGAGCATTACAGAATTTAATTGAAAATGCCATAAAATATACGGAACCTAATGGTAAGGTTACATTAAGCCTAGTAAAAATGGGCAAACAAATTGAAATTAATATAACAGACACTGGAAATGGCATACCAATAAACGACCAGCCATTTATATTTGACAGGTATAAGCAAGTAAATAAGAATACTCAAAAAAGAGGTTTAGGACTTGGCTTGGCAATAGTCAAAAAAATTATGGATTTACATGATACAACAATCGTAGTATTAAGTAAACCATATGAAGGAAGTTCTTTCATATTTAAATTGCCTGCTTATCAATTACAATGAATTTAATTATTGCTGTGAAAAAGAGAAAGCCCTATCCAATTCTGGATAGGGCTTTTTATATTATTCCGATAGCTTAACATAAACTAACTTAAATAAACTTCTTAATTGGAAGTACTGATTTGCGTTATTGTATAAACATCATCTAAAACTTCCAATTCAAATACTGGTATTCTATCGTTTGATGGTCGATTGTTCGCTACAAAAGTATATGGACCACCATAAGTATTATCATTTTCATCAAGGAAGTCAAAGGTTACTGTTTCTGAGGTAGAACCGTTAAAGCTATAAGCCAATAGTGAAATAGTATATGTACCATTTTCTAAAGGAGAAAAAGCTAATTTATCAATAAATAAAGATTCGCTTCCAGAAGCACCAGATGAAGATGATTCAACCGTAGAACCACTTGAATCATAAACTCTTAGATCAAACAGATCACTTTGCGTAGACCATGTACTCGTAACTTGCAAACCTTCGCTAATTTCAGTAGTAGTTATAGCTATTGAACTATTAGACCCTATCATTACATCATCATTTTCTACTGCATCAATCGTAACTGAAATAGTATTTTCACCATCAACTGTAAACTCATCATCATCTGCATCTACGGTTATTGATTTTGATACTTCTCCTGCTTTTATTATTAAAACCCCTTGTCCATAAACAAAATATCTATTATTTGACACTACATTACTATAGTAAACAACGATATCTTCATTTAAAGCTTGACTAAGTAAAAAATTAAGTTCGTATGATGAATTCTCTTCAATAGTAATTGCAGAAGATTCAAAACCTAATAAAGCTTCACCATCGGTAATATCAATTTGTACAAAGCTACCACTATCACTTGGCGTAATGGTATTAGATAATTCAGCTAAACTGATTACAATGTTTTCGATACCACTCTCAAAAACATCATCTGATATAATTGTAAGTTCTGTTGTGCCGGTAAGTTCACCAGCAGCAACTGTAATAAAGCTTGAGCTAACAGAATAATCTGAATCTAAAGCTGCAGAGCCTGCAAAATTTAATTGGATTGTAACATCTTCCTCTTGTGCAGCTTCAATCGCAGCAGAGATAATTATAACTTGCGCATCTGATTCAGTGGTCATAGACGCACTTGAAGCAAGCGAAACTTTAGATAAGTCGATAGGCGTTGGTACTTCAACTATTTTTTCAACTTCTACTTCCGTTTCAACGATTCTTTCTACTTCTATTTCTTCCGTTTTTGTACACGAAAATAACAAAGCAGCAACTGATAAATACATCAGGGTTTTTTTCATAATAATACTTAGATTAATTAATGGTTAATTTAAATTATACCATAAAGATATGTTAATGGTTTAATAAGCAAAAACGGTAATAATTTTTAATGTAAGAAATAACTTATGTTATTTTCGTAAGTATCTTAAAATCAAGGATTCTTGAATAATTATTTTTTTTCTGGTAGTAATTAATAAAAAGACCGGTTTATTTACTGCAATACATTTCTATTTCACTTTACAATATTTGTTTTTTAATTGGGTTATAGGGTAAACCTTAAACACCTCACAAATGAACTTAAAAAACTTACTATTTATTTCCATGTCAGCCTTCTTTATTCAATCTTGTTCTGATGACGACATTGTCAATGAGCCTGAAAATCCGGTTACCGAAGAACCTACAACAGAAGAAACTGAAGAGACTGAAAATAGCGCTCCAGATGCGTTTGACTTACTTACTATTGAAAACGAATCAACAAATACCTCTAGAACCCCTACTTTAACATGGGAAGCAAGTGCCGATATAGATAATGATGATGTTACTTATGACGTTTACTTAGATACAGAAATGGTACCACAAACCAAAATTGCTGAAAATCTTACAGAAACAACATTTACTGTTGTAGATGCACTAGATAGAGAAAGCACATATTATTGGAACGTTGTTGCTAAAGATGAAAATAATGCCGAAACTTCAAGTAATAGTATTTTTAGTCTTACAACTTCGGGTATCGTTTTTTCTGCTTCAGCGGTAGAAAGCAATACTTCATTTACCGCTAGAGATAAACATACTGTTGTTGAGTTCAATGGAAAATTATGGTTAATTGGAGGATCTGATGAAAACTATAATTTAGGTGATGTTTGGTCTTCAGAAGATGGTGAAAATTGGACTTTGGTAGCCGAAACACCTTTTGGCTTGCCTAAAAAAGGGCATACTTCTTTAGTCTTTGATAATAAATTATGGGCAATTTCAGGCTTTTTTAATGATGTTTGGTCTTCTACTAACGGAATTGATTGGGTACGCACAACCTCTGATTTAGGATTCGATACTAGAGAAGGGCATGCTAGTTTCGTTTTTAACAATAAAATGTGGATTGTTGGTGGTAGAGATAATCAATATCAAAGTTACAACGATGTATGGTCTTCTTCAGATGGTATAGAATGGACTCAAGAAACGGCAAATGCACAATTTTCTCCAAGAGCAAACCATACTATAACCGTGTTAAATGGTGTAATTTACCTTATTGGAGGCGGCGGTGTTTCAAGTGATTTTGTGCCTGGTTATTCTAATGAAGTTTATTCTTCTGTAGATGGTATTAACTGGACTAAAGTAGAAACTTCTTCAATATTTGAGCCAAGAGAAGCGCATACAGCCATTGCCTTTGATAATAAAATATGGGTTACAGGTGGCTGGCAAGTAACTTCTAATGATATGACTGGTGAACAACAAATAACTTCTTTTAACGATGTATGGTTTAGTGCTGATGGGGCTACTTGGCAACAATTAGAAACTAACGAAAATTATGAAGGAAGGTTAGACCATGCTTCAGTTAGTTTTGAAGACAAACTTTATATCATGGGCGGATTTAAAATAGGTCCTTCGCCTAACGATCGTGATTATTTTAATGATATTTGGGTTATAGAGTAATACCTTATTTTATAATATAAAAAAAGCCCGTTCAAGTTTGAACGGGCTTTTCTATTTTATATGGTTTTTTA
>JAHDDP010000109.1 GCA_020629285.1 Maribacter sp. | reverse complement strand
GAATCGTTTCACTTCTTTTTAAAGAGCGATTGTTTTGATCCATTTATACTTACTGCACCTTCAGTATTGAATCCTTTATGCTATACAGAGAAAAGACTTTGGGTAGAAAAGCATCTAGGATTAGAAATAGTTGACAGATTAATAATCTCTAGTCATAAGGGTTTATTAAATGGAGATTATTTAATTGATGACCATATTGAAGGACGTGGTCAAGAACACTTTAAAGGGACACTTATACAGTTCGGTCAATCTGAATTTAAAGATTGGGATGCGGTTCTTTCTTATTTTAAGAAAGAAGAATAAAACTTTAGATAGTACTTATTTTTAACTATCCGTTTATATCTCATATTCCACTGTACCAAGCTCTACAGGTTCGGGGTTATTTAACACCCATTTTACAGCTAATTCACACATGACATCCACATCTTCATTGTACTGCTTTATGTCTTTAATCAGTAAGGTTAACTCTTCTAATTCAGAGGTTGAAAGACTTTTGCCAGTTCCTAGAAATTCTAGGAAAGCCTTGGTCATTTTATTATGATTGCTATTCCAATTTCCACCACCATTTCGCTCAATCTCATCAGATATTTTTCCTGAGATTCTAATAACTTCACCCTGTATGGTTTCAGCTGGTCCGCTTGAGGGCACTAATAATTCCCATAATTCTTGATGTTGTTTTTCCCATGATTTGTTGGTTACGGTAATGATGCTTTTTCCATCATGCATTACTCTATTTTGTATCGGAGTAACTTCAAATAATTGATATAGTTCGTTCAACGCTTGGCTATATTGTCCAACAGTTTCTTTATTGAAACCTTCTCTATGAAACTCAAACGTTTTGCCAATCTTTTTTACAGATGCCTGCATTTTTGTAGTTTTTTTGGCTCCGGCTGTTAAGAAGATTTGAGAGATTTCTACCATTTTTGGAATGTCAATATTATTGCACATACTTAATGATAGTTCTAAGGCGGTTAATCCACTTTCGCTGATAGCATCTACTTGGGTACCGGCTTCAAGTAATATTCTGCAGTTTTCAACATTATGTGAAAATGCTGCTGTATGTAATGCATTTCCAATTTTTCCATCGCTTAGATGGATATCTGCACCTAGTTCTAGAAGACTTTTAATATTACCGAATATGCTACCCGCCCTGCTATTAAGGGGAGTACTGCCGTAGGTGTCTTTAGCATTCATGTCAGCTCCATTTTCAATAAGCCACTTTGCCAATTCATGAGGGCATTTATCGAATGCTAAAGCAGTTTTTTTAGAGTATCCTCCGTAAGCATCAATATTGCACTTTTTTAAAACTGAAATAAGTTCTTCAATTGTGCTGGTTTCTAATAACTCATCAAAATTTTTAGGTAAGGTTTTTCTTTTGTTCGAATTTGGCTTTTTAGACGTAGCTAATGTTTTTTCAAGGGTGACAGTTTCTTTGAAATGCTCTTGAATATCATTTTTGGCTTTGTTACCATATTTTTTAGCGTAATAGAAACCTATTGCAAAAACTAACAGGGTTAAGAAGGTGTACGTCATTATTTGAATTCTAAATATTCTGTATCTATTTCAAACTAGACATACGCTTCATAGTGTCAAAAAATGCTCTATAGAAAGTTTCATCTTTGGCGTATAACTTATAAACCTCTAATTCTTGTTTTCGTTTGGAACTCATCACTTCATCTATAATTTTTTTCAGGGCTAGGTCACTATTCTGATTGTCACTATTATTAACCACTTTGGTTTCAAAATCAGGGTGTGCCTGGATAGATTTATTATAACTTATTAATTTTAATTTTCTTTCTTCTGCTGTTTCGCCAAAACTATCAAACCAACGCTCATTAAAACTCTGTATAATTAAATCTAAAGGATCTTTATCATCATCTTGACCGTGTGCTCCTCTTGGGTTAGGGTTTTGTGGGTCTACAGAACTTTCGGAATCATCTAATCCTATTGATTCGTTCAAACGGACACGTTCTAAGCCGTAAGTAGATAAATCTACGGACTCTAACAGCTCATCAAGCGTGTCTATGTCTTTGTTTTTTATTGGGAGTTTTGGAATCAAAAATTTAAGAAACCAAAAGAGTTTTTCCCAATCTACCATTTGGTACGGCATTATGGCAGCCATTTGACCGTATATTTTAACAAACTGTTTGGCTTTGATTTTAAAATCTGCCTTGTCGTCATCTTCTAGTTCTAACTCATGTATAAAGCGTTCTGCTGCACGTTCTGTTAATGGACTTAATTCTTGTGCATCTACTCTATTAAAGAACTTTTCATTAAATTCTTCTACTTCCACCCATTCATAGACACCTACATCATCTAAGACATCTTTTAGTTCATGCAATACATTTACATCGGTAGCACCGCTTAACGAGGTTGCAGTATAAAAGGGGTCAAAAGAGTTTTTAATATCATCGGTCGAGTTAAAGAAGTCAAGCACGAATAAATCTTCTGTTTTCTTTCCTAATTTGTTAGCAGACCTATTTAAACGTGATAATGCTTGAACAGCAAGAACACCTTGTAGTTTTTTGTCTACATACATTGCGCTCAATTTTGGTTGGTCAAAACCGGTTAGATATTTATTGGCAACTACCAAAATTCTATACTCGTCCTCATCAAATTTGTCTTTGGTATCTTTCTCTGAAAAACCGTTCATTTCTGCTTCGGTATATTCTATACCATCTACCATTTTGGTTCCAGAAAAGGCAATGGCAATTTTAAAAGGGTTTCCCTTATCCATTAAAATGCGCTGTAGGGCTTTAAAATATCTTATGCCAGATTCTATACTTTGGGTAATGACCATTGCCTTTGCTTTGCCCTTAAGTTTTTTGGTATTAACAACTTTTGGTATAAAATGGTCTAAGATAATTTCGGCTTTGGTATTTATGGTTTGTTGGTGTTGTTCAACAAACGCACGCAATTTTTTTTGCGCCTTCATATTATCAAAAAGAGGATTTTCTTCAATGGACTTTTCTATTTCGTAATAGCTTTTTAAAGTTGTGTAATTTGCAAGAACATCTAGAATAAAACCTTCTTCTATAGCCTGTTTCATGGAGTATAAGTGAAAAGGCTTAAAGCTTCCATCTTCCTGTTGTACCCCAAACTTTTCTAGGGTTATGGGTTTTGGAGTTGCAGTAAATGCCAAATAAGATGCATTGCCTCGCATTTTGCGAGATTCCATGGCTTTTACAATTTTATCTTGGGCATCTAATTCTTCCTCTTCATTAATTTTTTGCCCCATGGCTGTATTCATACTGTCATGTGCTGTACCACTTTGGCTACTATGAGCCTCGTCTATAATTACGGCAAAACGTTTATCACTCAAATCTGCAATACCATCAATTATATGCGGGAATTTTTGGATGGTTGTGATGATGATTTTTTTCCCTTCCTCTAAACTGGATCTCAATTCTTTGGAAGAAAAAGCCGGAGCGATTATATTTTTAACTTCTGAAAAATCGGCAATATTTTCTCTTATTTGTTTGTCCAATAATCGTCTGTCCGTAACAACTATAACCGAATCGAATAGCGGTTTTTCCAATCCTCTATTTCCAGGGGTATGCTCACTTTTAGGATATGTTTCAATTAATTGATAGGCTGCCCAAGTAATAGAATTAGACTTTCCTGACCCTGCAGAATGTTGTACTAAATAAGTTTGCCCAACACCTTTTTCACTGGCATCTGCAATAATTTTTCTTACCACATCCATTTGATGATATCTGGGAAAGAATAAGGTTTTACTCTGTAAAGGGTCTTTTTTCTTTCCATCTAATCTTACAAAATGCTGTACAATATTTGCTAAACTCTCTCGGGTAAAGACATCGTTCCATAAATAGTTTGTTCTATGTCCTATTTCTCCTTTACTAACTTCTGGGTTGCCCTTACCATGATTGTTTCCTTTATTAAATGGTAAGAAAAAAGTGTTTTTGCCATTCAACTTTGTTGTCATATATGCTTCATCAGTATCAACAGCAAAATGAACAATGCAACGAGCAAAGTTTAGTAAGGGTTGTTTGGTGTCTCGCTTATACATGTATTGGTGTTGTCCATGTACTTTGGCATTTTGACCTGTCCAATGATTTTTAAGTTCCATTGTAACTAGTGGCAAGCCATTAATAAATAACACCAAATCTATTTCTTCTTTTGGGTTGTCTATACTATACCGTAATTGGCGAGTAACACTAAAAGTATTTTGTTCAAACCTATCTTTAATGGTTTTACTACTACTGGCTAATGGTAGTTGATAAAACAAAGTAAAATTGGCGTCATCTACTTGCAAACCTTTTTTCAACAAATGTAGAATACCATATTTCTTTACCAGACGATCATAACGATTAAGAATTTTTAATTTCCAATCATTTTGCTTTTGTAGTTTTTCTAATTCTTCTTTTTGCGTGCTTTGTAAAAAGTCCCAAAAGAATTGCTCGTCAATAGCAAAACGTGAATTAAAATTAGAAGGCTGCCCAATATAATAACCTTTCCCTGTTCTGTAGATTTCTGCATTCTCGTTGACTATACCTACAGAAATACCTTGTGCTTTTAATTCTTCAAGGCAAGTACCGGTTAATATTTTCTCTATGGATGCTTCTAAAGCTTGTTCGTTGGTTTGGCTATGCATCTTTATCTATTTTATTATATGCTTCGTTAATTATTGAAAAACTATCAATATAGGTGTTGTGTTCATCGACCAAATCAAATTCAGCTGTTTCATTATTTAGTTCAATATAAAAATGCGTACTTTTTGTACTGATTTTAAGACATGGAATTAAGTCTTCACCTTTAGCATGGAGGTAATATACGTTCTTTTCATTATTTACTAAATACCAGTCATAAGTAAACAGTTCTACGTAATATCCAAAGATTCTGGAACTACCAAGAATATAGTAGCCTTCATTAATTTTACGAAGGCATCTTTTTTTAGCATAATCAAGTAACCTTGGGTTTTGAATTAACTTTACTAAATACTCCTGTTTTAATGTTTTTGTTTCTAATTCAATTATTTTATTTAAGCTTGCAATTATATCTAGCTTATTAAAGAGTGAATGGTTGATTATTTTATTTAAAAAATCAAGCTTGTTTTTAAAGAATCGTCTCCAGTTTTCATTTCTATTTCTTAGTGTTCCTGATATATTAGCATAAAACACCAAGTTTCGTCCACTTTGAGTAAAACAATTGCCTTGTGTTAATAGTGTTCTTATTAATAGAAAAGACTTTTCGTTAAGTACTTCTTTTGAGAATAAAGCAGAGACTTTTGAACTTACATTATCAAAAGACTCAATTAATAACTCTTCTTTTTCCAGTAAATTAAATATAAACCCAATTTGTCCAAAAAAGTATTTATTGTTCTCAGCTACCAATAAACTATTTTCCCAATTTGAGTCTGCCACTATTAATTTAGACTTATATATTTCTTCTTCTACTTGTGTAACAGTAAAGAAATCTATGTCTTTTGATTCCAAACCTTGTACTATAGCGTAAATAGAATCGTTATCACCTATATCATTTAATAATTTATCAATTGATTGTGATGCTTCAACAAACAGTTTCGGACTTTCAATTGGTGTATTATAAATTAAGTTTGCAATAACCCTTAACCATTGATAAAAAGCTTCATCAATTCCGCTTCTTTTATCTATGTAATTTAAAATGGCATAATTTAGAGTTATATCCCACCAAGTCATTTTTTCTACATCATCATTATTAAAGATGAATTTAGAAATGGGTTTGCTTATATATTTAGAAATATATTTAGAAGCAGTACTATCTAAAGTGTTTAATGTTGTTAATTCAAAAACATCAAGAATTTTTAAGTAATTATTGATTCTAGATGCAAAGAAGTTAGCGCTACTAAAATATGGAACCGGGTTAGATTCTGGACTTCTTAAAACTGCAATCTCTGTTTTAATTTCGTCAAAGTTCAGGTTTGGATTGTTACTGCCAAATGCCTTTAAATAATCTCCAAGGAATAATGTTTTAAAATAGTTTAAGTATTCAATATCTACCGTTGCTTGTTCAATTGGTTTTCTATCCCAAAAAATATCGTTCCATTTTATATCGAAATTACTCTTCCAATTATTAATTGAAATATTATCGCTACATTCTTTTATTAACCAAGCTTTAGAATTTTCAAAATTGGTAAGTTTCTTACCTCTTGCATTCATTTTTATATACAACTCATCGGTGAGTTCAAAATCGTCTAAATCGAAAAAGTCGAACGTTATTTTGTTATTTTCAGTTAAAGCATCCCAATAATTTTCAAACTTTGATTCTGAATCTTTAAAAACCTTGTCTATTTCATCTATTACAGAAAGCATACTAATAACGGTTGGGTCTTTTATCCAATCTGAATAATAATTTTCGTTGTTAGAAATAAATTCACTTGCTAACATTTCTGATGTAGAAAAATCAAATAATGTAGTAGTTATTAATTGGCAAAAATCTTTTGCTCCAACTCTAGTAGCGAATGAAAACTTATTTAAACTATTTAGTTCATCATCAAGTTTTAGGTATTGTACCAAATACCAATGGACTAAAAACAAAGTGGTTAGTCTTTGCTGACCGTCTAATGGAATAAAAGTAATTTTTACTGCTTCTTCTTTGGTTTGTTCTACTAAATTATAATCAATAGCAACCTCTAATTCTGATGCGTACGATTGTATGGTTTTAAGAAGTGCTTTTATGTTTGTCTTATTTCTTTCAAAAGCACTTAAATTTTCTTTACCTACTAATTTTCCGTAAATGAAATCGAGATGTAAAAAGCTGTCCTCTTTTTCTAAAGCGTTGAAAATATCTTTTACAATCTTTTCTTTTATTGTGGCAGCTGTTTTTCTGCCATAGGTATAATCTCTTTGTATAATTGGTATTTCAATTCTACATTGCTCTATTATTTTCCAAAACGTATTATAAATTCCTTTTTTCATCTGTTATTTATAATAAGGTTCTAATTGCGTTTCTATAAATAACTTGTAGGCGTCCATATCTTCTTTACCAAAAAATGATTTTAAAGTACTTTCTTTATCTGTTGTATAAATTTTTGAAAACACATTCTTTGTACATATAGGCAAATAGACCAGTTTTTCTTCTCCTTTACTATTTACATATTTACCTTCTTGGTCTAGTTTTAGTATCTCTTCTCTCTTTTCTAAAAAAGGTTTATTACCAATTTTACTGTTTGTATTTACATCTAGTAAGGCTAAATTTGAAATACCGTGTAAACCTAAATCTATGGTAATACTTTCTGTTACATCTTCTATATCTTGAATTTGCTCTTTGCTTAACTTAATATCTTTTAGCGTTTTTGAAGTATCTAATGTTGTTACAAAACTTAGTACTTTATCTAGCAATTCAATAATGGCTTTATTATCAGTTTTGGCATAGTACTCCTTATTAACCTCTAACCATTCTAAAAGATGTTTAACTGTTTTAAAATCTCTAGGATTTTGAGGGTTAATATGCTCTACACTCCAATTCTCGTTTTTGAATAAGTTAAAAGGAAATTTATGAGGACCATTGCTGTTGATGTAATACGTAATATTTAAAAGCAGTAATATATCATTACATTGCTTTTTAAAGTTTTCGTATTGCAAGTTTTCTAAATTATAAATTTCAACTTTTTTGTCATCTTTCTTTTTGGTTTTAGAAAATGCTTTTTTTATTTCATTTTCTAAAGCAATTACAAAATCTACTTTAGATTTATTCTTGCTTAACTCAATAATAGCAGATAGTTTTTTTAATCCACTTACTATTAAAAAGCCTACCAAATGATAAACCTTCTTGTTATCGTACCATTCTAAAAGTTTGTTGAAGGTTTTCTTAATAGCCTTCCAGTCTAAATCTTCTTCGTCTTTAAATTTGGTTTCGTAAAGCCTGTACGAATATAAGCTGTCGTGCTTTTTTGAATTACGGTTATTAACCAAATCAATAATAAAATCAATACGTGTAGCCGCATTATTGTATTGCTTGTTGTCGCATATAAAAAACCAAAACAAATCGTCGTGTAGTTTTGTTTCTATTTGGTCCCATTCTGTTGCTAATTCTGTTGCTTTTAATTTGGCTATTTCTTTAGCGTGTTTGTTTTGGGCTTCAAGTATAAATAGCGCCTTTATTAACTCAGAACTTGTTAATGGTATTTTACCTGCATTAAGATTTAAAAATACTTGTTCTGGTATAAGTTGTAATTGATTATTGGTATTAGAAACAACTATATCATACCAAATAACATTTACATTGTTTTCTAATTTTTCTAGAAAACCATCATTATTGATATTTGGATTTTTAAACCATTTATGAATATGAACATAGACTTGAAACAAATGAAAAATATCTACATTATTATAATCTGGATA
>JAHDDP010000108.1 GCA_020629285.1 Maribacter sp. | reverse complement strand
AACAACGAACAACGAACAACGAACAACGAACAACGAACAACGAACAACGAACAACTACTTCGTTGCCTCAAAAAACTTTTCGTTGATATCATCTATATACGCCAGTACTTCATCACGACCGCTACGGTGGCTAGAGCTGGTTACAAAATGTGGCGGTGCTTCTTCCCACATATCGGCTAAAAGTTTGTCTAGATATTGTTTTACCTGGCGCTCAATGGCTTTCGGTTTTAATTTATCTGCTTTGGTGAAGATAATGGCAAAAGGTACTCCGTTTTCACCCATCCACTGCATGAACTCCATATCTATAGGTTGTGGGTCATGGCGAATATCTACAAGTACAAAAGAACATACTAGCTGCTCTCGTTGTAAAAAGTAATTGGTGATGTATTTTTGAAAGGTATTTTTATCTCTTTTAGAAACACGGGCATAACCGTAACCGGGTAAATCTACCAGAAACCAATTTTCATTGATCTTAAAATGGTTGATCAATTGTGTCTTACCAGGTCTGCCAGATGTTTTTGCCAAGCTTTTGCGCTCGGTCAACATATTGATCAAAGAAGACTTGCCAACGTTAGATCGCCCAATAAAGGCGTATTCTGGCAAAGGCTCTTTCGGGCATTTGGCAACATCGGAGTTGCTCATTACAAAGTCGGCAGACTTTATTTTCATCCGTAGGGTATTTAGAAATTGTTTTTCGTCAACCAGTCATCAAGAATGGTATTGAATTCGTCTGGGTGCTCCATCATAGGTGCATGTCCGCATTTATCTATCCAAAATAGATCTGAATTTGGTAAAAGCTCATCGAACAGTTCCGCCACGTCCGGTGGGGTAACGGTGTCGTTTTTTCCCCAAATAATACAGGTAGGGGTTTTCATTTTCGGTAAATCTTGCGCCATGTTGTGTCTTATGGCACTTTTAGCGATCGCCAAGGTTTTTACCAATTTTACACGGTCGTTCACCGTTGCAAAAACTTCATCTACAATTTCCTTGGTAGCAACCTCTGGGTCGTAGAACACATCTTGTGCCTTCTTTTTAATGAATTCATAGTCGCCACGTTTAGGGTAACCATCGCCCATGGCACTTTCATAAAGGCCGGAACTTCCGGTAATGACCAAAGCTTTTATTTTGGCAGGGTATAATTTGGTATGTAAAAGACCAATATGGCCGCCAAGTGAATTTCCTAAAAGAATAACATCGTCAAGATTTTTATAATCAATGAATTTTTTAAGGTATTTGGCAAAATTCTTAACCGTTGTTTTTAACATCGGCATAGAATACAAAGGCAATTCAGGGATAAGAACTTTGTATCCCTTAGGTGGAAAATAAGTGTTCACACCCTCAAAATTACTTAAACCGCCCATAAGTCCATGAAGAATAATTATGGGTTTGCCTTCTCCTTTTTCTATATACTTAAATCCTCCGTCGTTGATCAAATCGTTTTCCATGCGCACTACTCATCAGTAATTGTCCAAATATAGGTAATTACAGAGAATAGCAAACAACTCTTTTCGATAAGGTTTTAACAAGAAACATTAAGATTTCTCTTTTTCAGGATTTAAGGCCCAAGTGGTAAAATGAAGCCATAAAAATCGATGAAGTGCAAAAACGTGCTCAAAAGTGGGGTAATTTATTAACAAAGTGGTTTTTAGTGGTAAAATGTGGTAATAATATTTATATATTTGAGTTATATAAACTAAACACAACCAAATTGGACATCTTTTTCTTTGGGACATTTAACTGCAAAGCTGATGCTAAGGGGCGTATTATGCTCCCTGTTGCGCTGCGCAATCAAGTGGCTCCAATCCTAAAAGATGGCTTCTTTATCAAAAAATCATATTTGAGCGAGTGTTTAGAATTATACCCTGCTTACGAGTGGCACAGAGTAATGGCAGAATTGAACGAAAAGAGCAGGTTTGATGAAGAAAACCTACAGTTTATAAGAATGTATACCGCAGGGCTTCGTCAAGTAGAAGTAGATGCTACAGGTAGATTATTGATCCCTAAAGACATTATCTCATTAGGCGGTATTACCAAAGAAGTGGTCATTGCACCAATTGGTAAACGATTAGAGATTTGGGATAAGAAGGCGTATGATGAATCTATAAACGCAACGAAAGAAGAGAAGGTGAAGTTGGCAAAGCGTGTAATGTTAGGTGAAAAACCAAGTGGAGATGTATCATAATCCTGTATTGCTGAAAGAATCGGTAGACGGTTTAAACATCAAAGAAGATGGTATATATGTAGATGTGACATTTGGTGGTGGCGGTCACTCTAAAGAGATATTGAAAAGATTGGGCAAAGAAGGCAAATTGTATGCCTTTGATCAAGATGAAGATGCGCAGGCAAATGCATTAGGTGATCCAAGATTTACGCTGATAGCGGAGAATTTTAGATACATCACCCAGTTTTTAAAGTTCTATGGCATAAAGAAGGTAGATGGTATTCTTGCGGATTACGGAGTGTCATCGCATCAGTTTGATCAAGCGGAAAGAGGATTCTCTACACGTTTTGATGCGGATTTGGATATGCGTATGAGCAAGCGCAATACACTATCTGCTTTTGAGGTGGTGAATAAGTACTCATATGATGACTTGCGTAAAGTATTGTTCGAGTACGGCGATATCAGAAACGCGAACGCCATGGCAAAAGTAATCGTTGCCAGTAGGGAAGAAGAAGAGATACAGACTACCGATGCATTGAAAACAGTGTTGAAGCAGTTTTTGCCGGAACATAGGCAACATAAAATATTGGCACAGATATATCAAGCGATTCGCATAGAGGTGAATCAAGAGATAGAAGTGATCAAAGAGTTTTTGGAGCAGGCTCCGGGTTTATTGAATGAAAAAGGTAGGCTAAGTGTAATTAGCTACCACTCTTTAGAAGACAGGCTTGTAAAAAGATTTATAAGGGCGGGTCAGTTTGAAGGAGAGCCGGAAAAGGATTTTTACGGCAATATAGATGTGCCGTTAAAAAAGGTTGGTGGATTGATAGTGCCGAGCAAAGAGGAAATAAAATTGAATAACAGAGCACGTAGTGCAAAATTAAGAATAGCAGAGCGTAATGGCGAAAAGTAAAGTGAAAACAGGTGTTTTTGACCTTTTGAAGGGTAAATTTTTGGTGAGCGATGACGCCCCTAAAAATTGGCTGTTCATTATTTTCATTTCGTTTTTGGCAACGGTTATGATCAGTAGCTCTCATAGTGCCGATCAAAAAGTACATCGCATTGCTTTATTGAATGAAGAAGTAAAAGAGTTGCGTAATGAGTTCGTAGATATGCGATCAGATGTGCAACAACTAAAATTAGAATCGAGCATTACCGGTAAAATATCGGAAAAAGGACTGTATCCTTCAGAGAATCCCCCGCAGAAAATTAAGGTGAAATCTTTAAAAGAGGAGGAATAATGGCAGCGACGGATAAAAGCATATTAAAAAGGCTCTACATAGTGGCGGGTTTCATGGTGCTCTTTGCGGGTGCTGTGTTGTTTAAGCTGGTTTCTATACAGATAGTAGACGGTGAAAAATACCAAGCGCTTGCAGATACACGTACCGAGCGTATGTTCACCATTGAGCCGAATAGAGGTAACCTATACTCAGATGACGGTAGCCTTTTGGCAACTTCTGTATCTAAATACACTATTCGTTTTGATGCCGTAACGGTAAGCAACGAAGATTTTAAAGAAAATGTAAAACCATTGGCAGATGCCTTGGCAAAACAATTTGGTAAAACATCTTCTCACTATCAGCAGCTTTTAAGAAAAGCTAGGGAGAATAAAAATAGGTACGCGCTTATTGTGCGAAACTTGGATTATTCTGAATACATGGCAGTGAAAGAATTTCCGCTATTTAATAAAGGAGCGTTCAAAGGCGGACTCATTATTGAGCAGAAAACGAAAAGAGAGCATCCTTTAGGTAAAATTGCCGAGCGTAGTGTTGGGTATGAGCGTGTAGATGAAAACGGATATTATACCCGTGTAGGTATGGAAGGTGCTTTTGGGGAATACCTAAGAGGAATTTCAGGGAAGCGTTTAAAGCAAAAAATTGCAAAAGGACAGTGGAAACCAATTGGTAACGATAATATCATTGAGCCAAAAGATGGTTATGATGTGTATTCTACCATAGATATTAATATACAAGATATAGCGCACCATGCATTATTGGGGCAGTTAGAGAAATATCAAGCAGACCACGGAACGGTAATAGTAATGGAAGTGAAAACCGGAGAGGTAAAAGCAATATCTAATTTAGGTCAGACCTCAGAAGGTAAATATTACGAGCGATTGAATTACGCTATCGGTGAATCTCATGAGCCTGGTTCTACTTTTAAGTTAGTGAATTTGGTGGCGGCTTTAGAAGATAAGGTGATAGATACAAGTTCTGTTATTGATACCGAAAAAGGAGCTTGGAAATTATATAAGCATACTATTAGGGATACCAAACGTGGAGGTCATGGTGAAATTACCATGTCAGAAGCTTTTGAAGTATCGTCAAATGTTGCCTTTGCTAAAATGATTCACGAAGGGTATAAAAATGATCCTGAGAAATATGTGAACAGATTAATGAGCATGGGTATTCATAAAGAATTAGGGTTGCCAGTCGTTGGTGAAGGTAAACCTGTATTGCGTTACCCAGGTGATAAAGGATGGTCAGGTCTTTCATTGGCGCAAATGGCTTATGGTTATGAGGTGTCTATGACTCCGCTACAAACATTGGCATTCTATAACGCTATTGCAAATGATGGCGAAATGGTTAAGCCGCGTTTGTTGAAAGAAGTAAAAGAGTGGAACAAGACGATTGAGAAGTTTGATAAAAAGGTATTGAATTCTGAAATATGCTCACAAGCTACCGTAAAGAAAGTACAGCAGATATTAAAGAATGTAGTAGAGAAGGAGCATGGTACAGGTCACCGTATGTACTCAAAGAATTTTTCCATGGCAGGGAAAACGGGTACTACACAAACCAATTATGTATCTAAGGATAAGTCTAAGTACGAGTACATTTCTTCGTTCGCAGGATATTTTCCGGCAGACAATCCGAAATACTCTTGTATCGTAGTGATCCATAAGCCAGACAAAAGTGTTGGGTATTATGGTGCAGATGTATCAGGACCGGTATTTAAATCTGTCGCACAAAAAGTATATGCAACATCACCATTAACAAGCGAGGTTGATGTAAAAAATGTGTTGATCGCTAAAAATGAAGATTCTCACCAAGGATACTATAAGGTGGCGCAAGCAAAATATGCTTTAATGCCAAATGTAAAAGGTATGTGCGGTATGGATGCCGTTGCAATTCTTGAGAATTTGGGTATTGAAGTAGAGGTAAGAGGAAATGGCAAGGTGAAAAAACAGTCCATCACCAAAGGCACCGATTTAAAATCAGTGAAAAAAATAGTATTAGAATTAATATGATGCAATTAAAGGACATATTATATGGAGTGCGTATTACTGCTGTTAGCGGTACTACTTCTTGTGATATAGCATCGGTTCGTTTTGATTCTCGTGAAGTTCAAAAATCTGATGCCTTCGTTGCAATAAAAGGCACCTTAACAGATGGTCATAAATATATTGATGCAGTAGTAAAAGCTGGTGCAAGGGCAATTGTTTGTGAGGAGTTGCCTGTGGAAATGATAGATGATGTTACTTATGTACAGGTAGAAAGTGGTAACCAGGCTTTGGCATTGATGGCTTCTAACTACTATGGTACACCGTCTAAGAATTTAAAATTGGTAGGTGTTACGGGTACTAATGGCAAGACTACGGTATCTAGCTTGTTATATCAATTATTCAAGAAAGCAGGGTATAAGGTAGGTTTGTTATCCACCATTAAAATTATGGTAGATGAAACGGTATATCCAACTAAACATACCACTCCAGATGCATTGGTGATCAACAAGCATTTACAGCTAATGAACGATGCCGGTGTAGAATATTGCTTTATGGAAGTAAGTTCTCATGGTATTCATCAAAAAAGAACAGAAGGGCTAGTTTTTGAAGGAGCTATTTTTACGAATCTATCTCATGATCATCTAGATTACCATAAAACCTTTGCAGAGTACCGTGATACCAAAAAGATATTGTTTGATCAACTGCCTAAAACGGCATTTGCATTGACCAATTTAGACGATAAGAACGGCTTGGTCATGTTGCAGAATACAAAGGCCAGAAAAGCAAGTTATGCCTTACAGAATTATGCGGACTACAGGGCGCAGATACTCGAAAATCAGTTCGATGGTCAATTGTTGAAGATAAACGACCATGAACTTTGGACCAAGTTGATAGGTCATTTCAATGCCTATAACATGTTGGCAATTTACGCTACAGCAGATTTATTGGGTCTGGAGCAATTAGAGACTTTGCGATTGTTGAGCGAGTTGGAAAATGTAGATGGCAGGTTTCAATATTATATATCAAAGAAAAAAATAACGGCTATAGTTGATTATGCCCATACGCCGGACGCCCTAAAAAATGTGCTTGAGACAATCAACACGTTGAGAACTGGAAATGAAAACGTCATCACCGTTGTGGGGTGTGGTGGCGATAGAGACAGATCAAAGCGTCCGGTAATGGGTAATATCGCATCTGAAATGAGTAACAAAGTTATTCTCACTTCCGATAATCCTAGAACTGAATCCCCTACTGAAATTATTGCAGAAATGGAGGCGGGGGTAGAACCTCAGAATGTAAAGAAGATTTTATCCATTGAAAATAGGGAGCAAGCCATAAAAACGGCATGTCAACTAGCAGACGATAACGATATCATATTGGTAGCCGGTAAAGGTCATGAGACCTACCAAGAAACCAACGGCGTACGCATAGATTTCGACGATTTTAAAATAGTAAAAGAGCTTTTAGCGAGCTTAGAAAAATAACCAAAGCTTAGTAGCAAGAATACAGATTATATGTTAACCTACCTGTTCGAATTTTTAGAAAAACAATACCAGTTGCCTGGAGCTTCGCTGTTTCAGTTCAGCACATTCCGTGCGGCAATGGCTATTCTGTTTTCATTGATGATTGCAACAGTGTACGGTAAGCGTGTAATTCTATTTCTGCAAAAGCAACAAGTAGGAGAGACCATTCGCGATTTAGGTCTGGATGGTCAAAAGCAAAAAGCAGGTACGCCAACAATGGGTGGGGTTATCATCATCATGTCCACATTGATACCGGTATTGCTGTTTGCAAGGTTAGAGAATATTTACATTATACTATTGATATTCACCATGTTGTGGATGGGAGCAATTGGCTTTTTAGATGATTACATCAAAGTATTTAAAAAGAACAAAGAAGGGTTAAAAGGTCGTTTTAAGGTTTTAGGGCAGATAGTATTAGGGTTAATAGTAGGTGCAGTACTTTATTTTCACCCAGAGGTGACTATGCGTGATCATGATAAAACAATTATTACGCAAGACTATACGGTAGAACAAGTAAAAGGCGCTGAGATTAAGTCGACCATGACAACGGTACCTTTTTTTAAGAACAATGAGTTTGATTATAGTAATATAATTTCATGGGCAGGTGAAGGTGCTAAAGAATATGCGTGGTTATTATTTATACCTATTATCATTTTAATAGTAACTGCAGTGTCTAACGGCGCAAATTTAACCGATGGAATAGATGGTCTCGCGGCCGGTACATCCGCGATTATTGTATTTACGCTGGGCATTTTTGCCTTGGTATCTGGTAACATCATTTTTTCTGATTATTTGGACATAATGTACATACCACGAGTAGGTGAGTTGCTAGTATTCATTACCGCCTTTGCAGGTGCATTGATCGGATTCTTATGGTACAATGCATTCCCGGCACAAGTGTTTATGGGCGATACGGGTAGTTTAACTATTGGTGGCGTAATAGCGGTAATTGCAATTATAGTACGTAAAGAATTATTGATACCCGTGTTATGCGGAATCTTCTTTGCGGAGTCGCTTTCAGTGATGATACAAGTAGGATATTTTAAATACACAAAGAAAAAATTTGGTGAAGGGCGACGTATATTTTTAATGTCTCCATTACATCACCACTACCAAAAAATGGGATACCATGAAAGTAAGATCGTAACCCGTTTTTGGATTGTAGGTATACTATTGGCAATTGTAACTGTAGTGACCTTAAAAATTAGATAAATCCCATCCCTGACCCTTCCCGAAGGGAAGGAAAAAAGAGTTAATGAGTAAAGAAATGGGAAATGAAAAAGAACAGTTAGTAAAGCTTCCCTCCCTTGGAGGGATTGAGGGAGGACTTTTGGTAGTTCTTGGAGGAGGAGAAAGTGGAGTAGGAACAGCCATTTTAGGATTGAAAAAAGGATATGATGTATTTGTATCCGATAAAGGAAAAATTAAAGAGAAGTATAAAAACGTTCTTGAACATTTTGGAATTGATTGGGAAGAAGAACAGCATTCTGAAGACCGCATACTAAAAGCCGATTTGG
>JAHDDP010000107.1 GCA_020629285.1 Maribacter sp. | reverse complement strand
TTGGTTACTCGCTGAATGATACCGTGGTAGTATTTGACCGTATTCGTGAAACTTTAGCTGAACGTGGCTGGAAAGGTGGTTCTAACATTAACTATGCTATTAATAGTACGTTAAGTAGAACATTGAATACATCATTAACAACATTAGTGGTATTATTGGCAATCTTCATTTTCGGTGGTGAATCGTTAAGAGGATTCATGTTTGCAATGATAGTTGGTGTACTTGTAGGTACATATTCATCTGTATTTATTGCAACTCCTGTAATGTTCGATGCATTGAGCAAGAAAATTACTTCTGGTGACGCTAAGCCTAGTGCTGAAGTAGAATAAATTTATAACTAACTCAGGTAAAAAGGCCGCTCAGAAATGAGCGGCCTTTTTTTGTTTGGGAAGGTTTCTCTTTATTTTATAATACCAGATGAACCATTTTTACTGGGTATAAGGTCTAAAGTCCGTTTCGGTTTTAGACCTTTTTCTTTTCTATGCGAAACGAAAATAATGGCGGTATCGGTTTCTTTGGCAAATTTGTTGACCAAGGCAACCAATAAACTGGCGGACTCATCATCCATATCTGCCGTGGGTTCGTCCAATATTAAAATAGGAGGTCTTTTAACCATGGCTCGCGCAGTCATTACCAAACGTTGTTGCCCAATAGATAATGTATTGAAATATTGCTTTTTTTGATCTTGTAATTCTAAAAGGGTCAACCATTGATCAATTATTCTTTTTTGTAGCTCTGTAGGTATGGTGTAGAGCCCTACGGAATCCGTTAAACCAGAAATGAGCATATGTTCTATAGAATGCCTGCCATTAAATTTAAGTGTCATTGCGGGTGTGTAATACCCTATTTTCTTTTTAATGTCCCAAACACTTTCTCCACTTCCCTTTTTATTTCCGAATAAATATATTTCTTGACCGTATGCTTTTGGATTATCACCAAATATCATGGAAAGCATGGTAGATTTCCCGCTACCGTTCGCACCTGAAAGTTGCCAGAAATCTCCCTTCTTTACTGTCCAGTTGATATTGTTCAATATTCGCTTCTCGCCATAAGAGATACTTACATTTTTAAAATGGATTAAAATATTATCTAGGTTGGTAATGGGTGTGATTGATGCCGGTATATTTATAGCATTGAATGTGTGGCTATTTATATTCTCATCCAATGCCGATTTCTCTAATACTGTAAGTTCATTTTTTTTAAGGCTTCCAAAATGTTTGATAAAAGAAAGGGTGTCTTCTTTTCTGCTCGCCAGTTGAATAAATGCAATTTCTGTTGAATGTTGTTTTAGTATTGATTTTAATTCTTCTTGAAAAGCAATGTCTAAATTGTCAAAAGGATTATCAAGAATTATATAATCTGGTTTTTCGTTTAGTAAGTAATATAGTAACGCTCTTTTTTGCTCTCCGCTAGACATAGTTTCTAGCGCTTGATGCTCAGAGCTGATAATCTTTTCATCATGTTTATCTTCTTCGTCAATAAGTTCATCTAATTTGAAAGCAGAAAATAACCGGCCGTTTTTAGGTTTGAATTCTTGAAGCGCTACAGGTATGTTACCATGTTGAAAGTCTTTTATGAAGCCTTTCTTGTTAGAATTGTTATCTAAATATATTACCCAATGACTCATTTATGCGTTTATTCTAAAAATATGAACTTCGTTATTGTGATAGGAAGTAGTAAAATCTAAAAACATCCCATTTTTTATAGCTGTCTTTTGCGAGGGAATATTATCAACTTGTATGATTGAAATTAAACTTTTGGTCCATCCTTTTTGAAAAGCTATTTCTTTACACTTTTTGGCGGCTTCAATGGCAAAGCCTTGCCGCCAATATTTTGGGAGAATGGAATAACCTATTTCAAACTCTTTTTTACCATCTACTTCTTGTATAAGTATTCCACAAAGGCCTACTAGTGTATTGGTGTCTTTTAAGAATAAAGCGTTCATGCCACCTAAGTTGTCATTATAGCGCTCAAATATTCTGTCAAATTGTTGTTGGCATGCCACAATAGGATCGGTTGGTAAACCTGACCAATATTGTGTACTTAAAGGTTCTTCATGAAAAGGGAGCCAATTTTGAAAATCTGATGGTTGTACTTCTTTAAAAAGTAAGCGTTCAGATTCTTCATTGAATAATACATATTCTGGCATTATTTCGTAATAAAATATTAGAAGTGGTAATTACTTTCTGCTAAAGCTAATACTGTCACCAATAGATAGCCCTAATTCTTGCGCTAGACCACCGTTAATTTCAAGAACATATTTGATAGGAACCTGTGATGATAAACCGGTCTCATTAAGTGGCTGGGCATTTTCTTGAAAACTAGCAATTTTCAAGTCCTCTTTTATATAAATAATATCTAGAGGAAACTCTGTATTCTTCATGTAAAAAGAATGCATTCTCTGATCAGGGAAAATAAATAGCATACCCTGGTTATCATCCATTCCCTTGCGGTACATAAGTCCCGTTTGGGTTTCGTAATCCGTTTCTGCAAACTCAATATTGAATTTGGTCTTCACGGTATCACTTGCATTTAAAAAGATGGTTATATCTCCTTCATGAGTAAAATCTATACTTTGCGTGGTAATAGTCTTCTTAGGTTCTTCTTTACAAGAAAAAGCTAGTAGTGCAACAACCATTAAAATAACCGAACTTTTATATATCGTTTTCAATACTATGCGGTTTTAGTTTTTTTAAACATGAAGTATAATCCAATTAAAATAAAAGGAATACTCAACCATTGTCCGGTAGAAAGTAAACCTAAAGATTCTTCAAACCCACCTTGACTTTTCTTTACAAATTCTGCAAAGAAACGAACCGTCCAAAGTAATACAAAGAACAAGCCGAACAGGTAACCTGGTTTATTCTTCTTGTCGGTTTTCCAGTATAGGAAATATAAAAGAATGAATATGAACAAGTAACCTATGCCTTCATACAATTGTGCCGGATGACGATATGGTATCTCAGCTAAATACTGTGAAAACTGTGGGTTGTTTTCTATTGCTGCATAAGCCGCATTCAATGTTTTTTCTTGTGTAATGCCTAATGCTTTTGATGGATGTAAGTCGTCTGAATCTCGAATGAATTTGGTAGCGAATATGAAGTTTTCATCTACCACTTTCCCATTGATTTCAGAATTGAAAAAGTTGCCTAAACGTACGCAGAAACAACCAATTGCTACTGGTATAGCCATTCTGTCAAATATCCAAAGCATTTTAAATTCCGGGTATTTTCTAGTGTACAAATACGTACCGATTATGATACCAATAGTAGCTCCGTGACTGGCTAAACCGGCAAAACCTGTAAACTCATAGCCATCTATTAAGCCAAATAATAAACTGCCTGTATCACTTTCGCGAACAGGAATTAAAATTTCAATAAGGTGATTGGAATAGTATGCCCAGTCATAAAAGAATACATGCCCCAATCTTGCACCAAGCATTGTACTTAGAACCGTGTAGATAAATAGCGAATCTAATTGTTCTACAGATTTTTTCTCATTTAGGAATATCTTTTTCATGATAAACCAACCTAATGCAAAGGCGGTAATCCAAAGAAGATTGTAATACTTTATTTGTATGAATCCGATGTTGAAAAGTGTCTCGTTCGGATTCCAAGTAATTCCTAAGAAATGCATGTGTTGAATTTTGAAAGGCTAAGATAATAAAATAGAAATCTACCTAGGCTTTAGATTGTGGAAATCGGTTTTGTTCTAGGTTAAAAGAGCGTTAAGTTTATATAGTGGGGAATAAAGAGAATAGAAAATAGAGAATAGAAAATAGAAATTGAAAAATTATATTGTCTGACGATATCAAAATCTCTTACCCAAATAAATCTTAATTTTAACTATCTAATTTTTGAACTTGAACTTGAGTTTTGGACTTGAGCCTTAAACTTGAACTTTGTATTTGAGTTTGCGTTTGCTTTTGAAACTTAATCAAGGAACTGGGTCATATCCTTTTCCGCCCCAAGGGTTGCAGCTAAAAATTCGTTTGGTTGCCATCCATCCGCCTTTGAATAAACCGTGTTTTTTTAATGCTTCAAGTGTATACTGAGAGCAAGTAGGGGAGTATCTACATGTTGCTGGTGTATACGGAGAGATAGCTACTTGGTAAAACCGGACTAGAAATACCAAGGGAGCAATAAGAATTTTTTTTAATGAGATTTTCACGATGACAAATTGATGGTACAAATTTACTACAAAACAACTAACTGTGTAAAATAAGAAGTCCGGATGAGTTGCATCCGGACTTTTGAAAATGAAATGGTTTCGGTTTAGGCGCCTATTCTTATGGGGTCTAGATGTTCTGCTTCTTCTGCAGAGTATAATCTAGATTTGATTAAAAATCGAAGTCCTAACGGAATTTCCAATGAAAAACTAGAACCAATGCCAGGAACAACATCAACCGTTAGTTGCGTGTGTTTCCAATATTCAAACTGATCTTTAGACATATGAAAATCGCAACCTTCTATGGTGCCCAACCAAACATCGTTATCATCGAGCATTAAATCTCCTTTTTCAAAACACATGGGAGATGAACCATCACAACAGCCACCACTTTGGTGAAACATAAGTTCGCCATGTTTTTCTTTTAATTGGGCAATTATTTCAGCAGCTTTTTCGGTTACTAATACTCTTTTTGTTTTCATCATAAATTGTTTTTTAAAAGAAGCCCATTTTCTTCTTGTCGTAAGAGATAAGCATGTTCTTGGTCTGACGGTAATGTGCCAACATCATTTTATGGTTCTCTCTACCAATACCTGACTTTTTATACCCACCAAATGGCGCATGTGCAGGGTATAGGTGATAACAGTTCACCCAAACTCTACCGGCTTTTATGGCTCTTGATATTTGATATGCTTGGTGGGTGTCACGTGTCCAAACGCCAGCACCTAGACCATATAGAGTATCATTTGCAATTTCTATAGCTTCGGCTTCATCTTTAAAAGTGGTGACACAAAGTACAGGTCCAAAAATTTCTTCTTGAAAAACACGCATTTTATTATTCCCTTTTAAGATAGTCGGTTCAACATAGTAACCACCTTCTAGACCTTCGTTATACGCTTGAGAACCGCCAGTAAGTACCTCGCAACCTTCTTCTTTACCTATTTCTATATATCTAAGTATTTTCTCGAACTGATCGTTGGAAGCTTGAGCACCCATCATGGTGTTTGGATTTAAAGGATGCCCCATTTTAATGGCTTTGGTTCGTTCTATTACTCGTTCTATAAACTTGTCATAAATACTTTCTTGCACCAACATTCTAGATGGGCATGTGCAAACTTCACCTTGGTTTAAGGCAAACATATTGGCGCCTTCTAAACACTTGTCAAAGAATTCATCATCAGCATCCATAATACTTTCAAAAAATACATTTGGAGATTTACCACCTAACTCTAAGGTAACCGGAGTAATATTTTTAGATGCGTATTGCATGATCAATTGCCCTGTCGTAGTTTCACCGGTAAAGGCAATTTTATCAATTCTTGGACTAGAGGCTAATGGTTTACCTGCTTCTGCACCAAATCCGTTTACAATGTTCAATACACCGTCAGGTAAAATTCCCTCAATGATTTCCATTAAAATCAATATTCCTACTGGGGTTTGTTCTGCTGGTTTTAATACTACACAGTTACCGGCAGCCAATGCTGGAGCCAATTTCCAAGTAGCCATTAATAATGGGAAATTCCATGGTATAATTTGACCGACAACACCTAAGGGTTCCGTAACATTTAAAGCTACTGTATTAGAATCCAATTCACTGACAGACCCTTCTTCTGCTCTTATGACTCCGGCAAAATATCTAAAATGGTCAACTGCCAATGGTAAATCTGCAGCCATAGTTTCACGAATGGCTTTACCGTTGTCCCATGTTTCTGCTCTGGCAAGAACTTCTAAGTTTTGTTCTATTTTGTCTGCAATTTTTAGAAGCATATTACTTCTTTCGGTTGCTGATGAAGAGTTCCATGATGGAGCTGCCTCCCAAGCGGCGTCAATTGCCTTTTCAATATCTTCAGCTGTTGATCTTGGTATTTTTGTAAATGACTTTCCATCTACAGGAGAGATGTTGTCAAAATATTCACCCTTACTTGGTGCAACCCATTTGCCGCCAATAAAATTTTCATACTGGTTTTTAAATTTAGGTTTCTGAAGTACATCTTTTTCTACTGCTGCTGTTGTGCTCATAATATATGATTTAAGTTAATAATAGAAGTCTTGTCGTATTGGTAGTGCCAATACGATATTCTAAATGTACTTCTCACATATTCAATTCATCTGAAGGATACTACGAATAATGTGAACTATTCTATCAAAAATTCGTTTTATGATTTTTTTAAGTATATAATTTTGTAAATTCCTTAAAATTAAATCAAAATAAGTGTGATTCATTTATCAGATAATTTCTTTAATGGAAGGCGTTTAGAGACTTTGGTCGAGAACCAAACCTCTTATACTATGAACAATGCCGCTATGCATGTTTTTGAAACACATGAGCAGGCAGCAAGTGTATTATTGCAATTTGAACAACCTGTATTAGCTAGTATGATACAGGGAAAGAAAATTATGCACCTAAGAGATTATGAATCATTTGATTTTTTGCCGGGAGAGTCTTTAGTTTTGCCTGCAAATGAAGGAATGTGTATAGATTTCCCTGAAGCTATGGCAAAGAACCCAACAAGATGTTTGGCAATGGCTATTTCAGAAGATAAAATAAACAAGGTGTTACAGTTCATGAATGAGAATATGCCCAAGAGTAATAAAGAGGCATGGGGTTTAGTGGACTATAATTTTCATTTTGTGAATGATAGGGGAATATTTCAAATTATTCAGCGTCTCTTGTTTTTGTTTTCTGAAGATCATCCATCCAAAGACATATTTGTAGATAACATGTTACGTGAGCTTATCATTAGAATTTTACAGACCAATGAGCGTAAAATATACAGTAACGCAACTTTGTCCATTAAAAAAGAAAGTAGACTTACTGAAGTTATACGCTACATTAGAGATAATGTACACAAGTCTTTAAGTGTAGATGACCTAAGTAGGTTAGCATGTATGAGTCCTTCACATTTTTACAGGACCTTTAAGATAGAATTGGGTATTTCTCCGGTAGAGTTTATAAATAACGAGCGTATAAAACTAGCTGTGGGTTTATTGCAGGATCCAAAGCGTAGTATTAAAGATGTCTATCTAGATTGCGGATTTGAGAGTAGGTCTTACTTTAACAGGGTCTTTAAAACTAGGCAACACCTAGCACCTGGTGAATACCAGTCTAAAATTCACAAATCTAAATATTTAGATTAAAGGCTATACGTAGTACCTTCTTTACCGTCTTTCAATTGAATACCTAGTGCCGCCAATTGATCACGTATTTGGTCAGACGTAGCAAAATCTTTGTTTTCTCTAGCTGATTTACGTAATTCAATCAATAGTTCTACAACACCACCTAATTTTTCTGTATCGGCATCAGAACTACTTTTGTTTTCTAAACCTAAAACATCAAAAACGAAACCATGTAAAGTGCTTTCTAATTCTAATTTATCTTCTGCGGTAATAGATTCAGTGCCTTCCTTAATAAGGTTAATATGCTTAACGGCATCAAATAATTTCGCAATTAGTATTGGTGAATTAAAATCATCGTTCATGGCAGCATAGCAAGATGCTTTCCAAGTCGTAATATCAAAATCGGTAGTCTTACCAGTATTTAATGATTTAAGGGAATTGATAGCTTCCATCAACTTATTGAACCCTTTTTCAGATGCCAATAAGGCATCATTACTCATATCTAAAATGCTGGTATAGTGTGCCTGCATCATAAAGAAACGAACCATTGAAGGTGAGAAAGGCTTACTTAAAATTTCATTTTCACCTGAAAATATTTCTCCTGGTAAAATACTATTACCCGTAGATTTTGCCATTTTTCTACCGTTCAAGGTCAGCATATTGGCATGTAACCAATAGTTTACGGGGCTTTGACCATTGCAAGCTTCTGCTTGTGCAATTTCACATTCGTGGTGTGGAAATTTTAAGTCCATTCCACCTCCATGAATATCAAATGTTTCGCCTAAGTATTTTGTACTCATGGCAGTACATTCTAAATGCCATCCTGGGAAACCGTCGCCCCATGGCGATGGCCAACGCATAATATGCTGTGGTTCTGCTTTTTTCCATAAAGCAAAATCTTGCGGATTATGCTTGTCGTCTTGAGCTGCAAGATCACGCGTGTTGGCAATCATGTCTTCAAGCTTACGACCACTTAGTTTACCGTATTCGTGTTCTTGGTTAAACTTGGCAACATCAAAATATACAGAGCCATTGGTTTCATAAGCAAATCCTTTTTCAAGAATGTCCTTGATAATTTCAATCTGCTCTATTATATGACCAGTTGCCGTAGGTTCTATACTGGGAGGTAAGAAATTAAATTTCTCTAAAATATTATGGAAATCTACAGTGTAGCGCTGCACCACTTCCATAGGTTCCAACTTTTCTAATCGTGCTTTTTTCGCAATTTTATCTTCGCCATCTTCCGCATCATCTACCAAATGACCTGCATCTGTAATGTTACGTACATATCTTACTTTGTAGCCAAGATGTCTAAAGTATCTAAAAATCATATCAAAAGACATGAAAGTTCGGCAGTTTCCTAAATGTACATTGCTGTACACGGTCGGTCCACAAACATACATGCCCATATGGCCCTCGTTTATGGGTTTGAAAACTTCTTTCTTTCCGGTTAGGGAATTAT
>JAHDDP010000106.1 GCA_020629285.1 Maribacter sp. | reverse complement strand
CATTTATGTACTGTGAGTCTATAATTGGTAAGTTACAATATTTCAGTCACTTACAGGGATGTAGTTGTGGAAATCTTATTTAAAATTTTCTTGGTTAAGATTAATCTAATAGAATTATAATTGGTTTAAAAACAAACAATTATGTAATTATTAATGCCACTGGTAACCAGATAAAATCGATAAAAAAGAATAAAATATCAATTATTAAATAAGTGCTTTTAATTGGTTGTGGAGTTGAAATAGCACATGAAATAGCATTAAAGACCCACCCAGTAAAAATTAAGAAGATCGATTAACTGATTTGTATTTTTCTTGTTGTTACAAATAAATATGGTTGATACTACTTACAGGCTATGGTTTTCTTTTCATTACCTTATAAATGAGAAAAAAGTTGACAATTAGCCCAAATATTCCAATATATACGAATACCATTTGACCTTCTTCGTATTCCTCTTTTTTAAAAACAATTACTTTTTCTTTTTGAATCTGTATTAAATCTAAATTGATGTTTTCATACGGCACGTACCTGTCATAATAATTTATAGTAACTGTATCGCCTATTTTAAGGCTGTTGATTAAATTGTCATAACCATCAAACAACCTTTTTACTCCAATTTTATGGTCTAGATTATCTAACTTTATAAAGAAACATTTTGTTTTTTTTCTTTTGGAGCTTAAATGGTAATCAATTCCCTTATCGGTAACAACACCTGTAAGTTCAAGTGTTTGTTCTAATTTAATATTTTGTTGGCTCATGCCACCCCAAATTACTATGATATAAATTATGGAAAGGAAGACTAGAACAGATAGTTCAAATATTTTTTTTCTTTTATTCAAAATTCTGTTGTAACGGTTTATTATGGTTTGGTACGGACTTTGGCAATTACAGGTATTTTATGCTAAGTAGCATTGTCGCCTATTTCATTATCATAGAACAATTTTTATTCTGATTTAATATCATCTTTAGTTTCAAATTTTCCGTCTTAACTAGCTTAAACAATATTGAATTTAAATCTAAATTGACCAGATTTTGCATCTTCATAAACCTGCCTGCAGGCAGGTATATACAGACCTTTCGGTTTTTCCCTAAAATCCGTATTATTTTTAGGTATTGTAATAAAACGTTTTTATTCCAAAGTTGGTATTTTAAAGTTAATCTTGACTGGGTGTTTTTTACCATAAACCTCTCCAAACCCAAGAATTTTAATCCACCCATTTTTTATAAAAATTTGAGCTTCAACCATTCCGTGTTCGCCAAAGTAAAGTCCAATTTCAGAATCCATGTATTTGTTCCTTCCAATTTTCTCCTCCATACTTTCATCTAGTGTCAGATTTCGAATATAAAGTTCTGGAGGATAGATAAAATCTTTAAATTCAAAGTTATCTTTTTCTTCAAATTTCTCAAAAACTTCTTCATTTCCAACAAAGGTGAAATTGTTCACTTTGTTTTTTTTATACTCAATAATGCATTCTGATTTATTAAATAGGAAATTATAGTCTCCCACCATAAATATTTCTTCTGTCTTGATTTCTTTATCAGTTATGGGTTCAGTATTATTTTCTTGGCTGAAACCTAAAAAATTCATTAACGATACAAACATGAATATTTCGTATTTCATAAATATTTTACAACGGTTAAGCTAAGGCTTATTGTTTAGTTTTTATCTTTTTCCTTTTAAAAGACAAGTCAAAAAGATTTGTCGGACTTTGTAAACAACCTCAAGTCATTAAATATAGCACTTTATGACCTATTTGCTAAAGGTGTTCATGGTAACAGTATTTATTTCACTTTTATCATTAAACCTGGTTGTTCAAATCGTAGTGTGTCATTTTGCAAAAGTCCATTATAAAATAAAGTATCCCCTTTTATTTCCAAAACCTTCACTTGCATACCGCCTGAGTTATTTATAAATTTTTCTAAATTATCCAATTCATTCAATTCTGTATTGTAAGTCATTACATAGTTGCAATCGTCTAAATATCTAATATCGATATGTGTCGTGTCTGCACTTTCGGTAGACCATTCTATTTGCTTACCATTATCCCGAATAATTGTTCCTTGATAAGGAAAAGTGGAATTTCCGGGAGTTCTAAATTTTCCGTTCTTAAAGTCCTCACATTTCAAATCCTGAGCACAGGAAGTTAGTCCAGTAATTGATAAACACAGAATTATAAGTTTATTCATATTGTTGCCAACGGTATAGTCATGAACAGCACGTGAGCAAACTAACGTTTGCTTTCCGCCACGCACATAGCGCAATCTTTTGGTTTTGTTTTTTCTTTTTATGTGTCAAAGCGAAATCCCAAAGATTTCGTGACATTATAAATATACACATACCTTAGCGTTATAGACCTAAGCCCGTATTGTTTATAGGTTGTGTTGTAATGCGTTTTATTCCGTTGCTTGGTTTACTAATCTAACTTTATTTTATCAATATGTTGGAAGTCATTTTTATTTTTAAAGTTGTTCAATTCATTTAATGTGAATGGTCCCTTAGTTTCATTTCCACATCCACAACAAAGTCCATTTGAATTAGCTTCGATAATAAAATGTCCATTAGTTGTTGTAGCAATTATTACTGAGTCACTCCATTCAACATATTTCAAATCCTTTACAAATGGATCGTTTTTAAAAGCAGGATTACACATCAAAACGTTTTTACCATCGATTCGGTTTCTATTATTATCAAAATCAACATGATCAAAGATGTAATAATAATCAACGATTTTTGTTTTTTCATTACCACACCCTAAAACTAAAAGGAGTAAGATGCTCACAACCAAATGTCTCTTATATTTCATTTTTTGTTAAATGCATTACAACAATTGAATAAACGTACCTAGGTATGATTATTTCTATTTTATCATGAATTTAATTATTTACTTAACGGAAAGGAATAATTACTTCATTAAGTTAATTTCAGCAATACTTTTTATTCTATTTCGCTCTAAGAAAGCGTCAATAGTCTCAAAATGTTCTATTACACGTTGCTCTTTAAATTCAAATACTTTTTGTGACAGGCCTTGTAGAAAATCTCTGTCGTGAGAAACTAATACCAATGTACCATCATACGTTGATAAGGCTTCTTTTAATACATCTTTAGATTTAAGATCTAAGTGGTTGGTTGGTTCATCTAATATTAAAAGGTTAACCGGCTCTAATAATAATTTTACCATCGCCAATCGGGTTTTTTCTCCACCAGATAGCATACTTACTTTTTTATCAATATCGTCACCACTAAACATAAAGCGACCTAAAATATTTTTAATCTGATTTCGAATGTCGCCAAAGGCAACTTCATCAACCGTTTGAAATATGGTAAGATCTGGGTCTAATAAAGAAGCTTGGTTTTGGGCAAAGTACCCTACCTTGACATTGTGACCTAGCTGACATGTGCCCTCTACGGGAATTTCATCCAATATGGCTTTTATCATGGTAGATTTACCTTCTCCGTTACGTCCTACAAAAGATACTTTTTCGCCTCTTGCAATAGACATATTGGCATCTTTAAAAACAATATGTTCATCATAAGATTTAGAAACATCTTTTACAGTGACAGGATAATCACCTGATCTTGGAGCGGGAGGGAAGCGTAATTTTAAAGATGACGTATCTATCTCATCTATCTCAATAATCTCTAGCTTTTCTAACATGCGCTCTCGCGACGTCACCTGATTCGTTTTAGAATAGGTGCCTTTGAATCGCTCTATGAAAGCCATGTTATCGGCAATGAATTTTTGCTGCTCTTGGTACGCCTTTATTTGATGTGATCTACGGTCTTCGCGTAGTTGTAGGTAGTGAGAATAGTTCGCCTTATAATCGTAAATGCGCCCCATGGTTACTTCAATGGTACGGTTGGTAATATTGTCAATAAAAGCCCTGTCGTGAGAAATCACCATGACAGCATTGGCTTTATTTAACAGGAAATCTTCTAACCAAATTACAGATTCTATATCTATATGGTTAGTAGGCTCATCTAAGAGGATGAGATCCGGCTTTTGCAATAGAATTTTAGCCAATTCTATACGCATACGCCATCCTCCACTAAACTCATTGGTTTGTCTAGTGAAATCTTCTTGTTTAAATCCTAACCCCTTTAACGCTTTTTCTACTTCTGCATCATAGTTGACTTCGTCTAAAGCATAGTATTTTTCACCTAGATCAGATACCTTTTCGATGATGCTCATGTAGGCATCACTCTCATAGTCTGTTCTGGTCTCTAGTTCTTTGTTCAGCTTGTCCATTTCATCGCGCATGCTGAAAACATGCTTAAATGCTTTAGCAGCTTCCTCAAAAACGGTACAATTATCTTCTGTAAGTAAATGTTGTGGTAAATAAGCAATGACAGCATCTTTTGGTACCCTAACATTGCCTCGAGTTCCTTTTTGCTCACCGGCAATAATCTTCATCATGGTAGATTTACCGGCTCCGTTTTTACCCATTAAGGCAATTTTATCGGTTGGGTTTATGACAAAGGAAACGTCACTGAATAGGGTAGTGCCACTAAATTCTACGGCTAGGTTATCTACTGAAATCATGCTCTTTATTTAAAAAAGCAAAACTAGTAATAAGATGTGGTGCTTGGTACTTACCACAGTAAAAAGTTATTGCAATAAAAGGGACTTAACTTTTTTAAGTACTTGTCTTGTTGCTTAACCAATTATAGATTAATAATACTACGGCTAGTAACAATAGTAAATGAACAAGTGCTCCCATAACCTTAAAAACAACAAAGCCTAATACCCAACTTATGACCAATGCGGCTACTAAAATGTATATAATATTTTTCATCTCTATTTGTTTAAAGACCAGTTCATAATTTCATCGTGAATCTCTTGTTCAGATTTCTTTCTTCTTTTTGCAATAGTGCTTATTAAAGCTTCAACACCGTCGAGCTCTCCATTATCGTCTACATCTTGTGTTTCTGGAAAATTCGCTAAATATTCATCTTTTACTGCCAACCATTGCTTTTCTAAATGTAAATCATAGCTAGACGTTGCTACTCCGCCATTATTTACGGGTTCATCTAAGGTTTCATCCAAATTTTCGTTTTGAGATATACCATTGTTCTGAGGAGTATCATTTTCTAACCCGCCAGTGCTTTTTGTTTTGTGAATGCTTTTATCTTCTGTTATCATCTTTATAATTTTAATTATTACTAATGACAGCAAGGTAGCCACACAATCAGATATAGATTTGCTCTAACATTTTATTAATTGACCTAATAAAACTTACAACTCTATAGTTAGAAGATGTTTTGGGTTAGATCTTATTGGGATTTTGCCTTTTTCTTGATTTTTAGCATTTTCGCAGCAGACGTGTATCCGCCTTCGGTACCGTCCACAAAATGGGAGTGACTGGTTTTCATATCCAATACATAGCATGACATTACTGAGGCGTGCGTTACGTGAATACCATAAATTACTTTATGTTCTGCCTCTAATTCATCAAGAAAGCTAGTAAAGCGATCTATTTTATCTTGATCTGCAGTAAAAATGGTATTAATCATACCGTCTAACATAAACGAGTGGGATAATTGACCAATTTGCTTTAAATACTGCTTGCCGCTTTTAGAAAGACTAAAGTATGCACGACCAATATTGGTTTTGATCCAATTTTTTAAAAAGTACGACCAACTTTTATCCGCGAGGCTTACCTTCATTTCTTCCCATATTTTATACAAACTGGCATCTAGTTTTAGGCGTTCGCTTTTTATGGGTTGCCGATTGTTAAATGATCCGAAAATTTCATCCATTTTAGATAACACCTCTTTGTATACTTCTCGTTGTGCTTTTTCTTCAACGGCATCTAACAACAAGCAAACCACTTTGGCTTGATTTTGATCAGGATTAACTTCTTCCCATCTACATTCCATCCCTTCCAAATTCAATAGGCTTTCATTGAAAGTAGCATGTGGTAGTTCCTTAAAATTAGATTTAATAATTTCTTCAGCTTTGTGTAAGCCGTTGCCCAATATAATGGGGATAGTTAAGCGTTGTGTTAATTGGAGTTTTGCAATCTTAAGGTGACAATGGTCGGATAACAGATTTTTTACAGGAACATGACCTACTCTTAATACTAAATTGGTCTTTCTTTTAATATGTAAACTATAATTGTCTAGTACGGCTATTACTTTATCTTTTAAGCTATACGGTATAAGGAAGGTGGCACCATCACCACCAAAAAAATAAGGAATCTCTATGTTTTTCTTTAATTTGCGTACTGTATTCAGAACTGAAATAATACTACCGGTCGCCGTTAAATTTACTTGATGATGATTACCATCTACTACGGCTTGCGTAGAGTTTTGAATATCTACTACGACAACGTGCCAAGTTTGGGGCACATCTAAAAAGTCAGATTCAGTAGCGAGAAGTTCTACTAATGGTTTCTTCGACTTTTTAAGCTCGGTATAGAATTTGGTATTTTTCATTCGCTATTTAGCTAGTCGCATTTAATAGTGAAAGTACGGGTTTATTCTTATAATACTGGTTTATTTAATTACTAGAAGATTATAATTGTTTTACACATTTGCTGTATTCGGTACAACTATATCTAGTAGATATTTTTGGTGCGTAACAAATTGTTTTTTTGTGTATCATCAATTAGACCTCACATCTTATACTAAAATTTTATTCGATTACGTGGTAAAATCAGGTGGTATAACCTTGAATTTCTAGCTGTAAAAAGTTAAAGCAACCTATGTTTCAAAAGCTTATTATATATAAAATAAGTAACATTTAATCTTATGAAATTAGGATGACGGGTTAACATTTTGTTTTATTGAAATAATAATTTGTAATTATTTCAAATACCTTGTGATCAACTAGATGACAACCAACTTTAATCACTATTTGAAAAAATGTCAATATTAAAAATTATACTTCGTGTATTTGGGCTTATTGCAATTGTACTTACTATTTTTCCATACATTCCTTTGGATACTTGGGTGATTAGAGTGTTTGATTTTCCCCATCTTCAACTTACCGTTCTTACGGTGCTGGCATTTCTTACTTATTTTTTTAGGTTTGAAATTAAGAATCGGTTGGATCAAGTCGTAATCGTTTTTCTACTCGGCTGTATTATTGTTCAAGTCCAAAAGATATACACGTACACTCCTTTGGCTCAATATGAAATTTTAAATGCCAATGAAGATGCTGAGACTACTATTTCAATTTATGCCGCGAATGTGCTTCAAAAGAACGATAAGAAAAATTTAGTTGTTGAAGATGCTCAAGATAATTCTGCAGATGTGCTTTTATTTACGGAAACAAACGAAGAATGGATAACCAGTCTAAACAAAAGTTTTGGCAAAACCTATAAATATAAGGTTGAAGTTCCATTGGATAATACCTATGGAATGTTGCTTTATTCTAAATATAAATTAGTAGATCCTAAGGTGAAATATATTGTAGAAGATACGATACCTTCGATACATACTAAACTAATTTTAGCATCTAAGGATACCGTTCAATTATTTGCTATACATCCCGCTCCGCCAACTCCTCAGCACAATCCTTCTTCGGTCGATCGAGATGCTGAAATGATGAAAATAGCACTAATGACAAATAGTTCAGATTATCCGGTTATTGTTTTGGGCGATTTTAATGATGTTGCATGGTCAGAAACTACAAAATTATTTCAAAGAGTCAGCGGTTTGTTAGATTCTAGAAAAGGCAGGGGACTATATAATACTTATAATGCCAAAAGTTATATTATGCGATGGCCATTAGACCATGTTTTCTCATCTGCCGAATTTAGGGTAAAAGATATTCAGGTAGGTAAAGATATTGGTTCGGATCACTTTCCTTTTTTTACAAATTTTACATTTGAACCATCTTTGTCTGTATCGCAAGAATTGACAGAACCAACAGAAGAAGAAATGAGAAATGCTAAAGACCAAATTGAAAAAGAGAATTCCTAATAAATTAACTTGCAATTCTGTTTAATTCAAATCACCTTTTGTGCTGAACTAAGTCTTATCAATCGATTTAGTATACATTAATGAAAATTAGATAAGAGTAAGTACACTCCATCCATCTAATTCGAATAACTAATT
Organism: Maribacter sp.; assembly: GCA_020629285.1. Lineage (GTDB taxonomy): Bacteria > Bacteroidota > Bacteroidia > Flavobacteriales > Flavobacteriaceae > Maribacter. The sequence continues at coordinate 988 of JAHDDP010000106.1, read as the reverse complement.
CTATATTTTACATGTTATCGATGCTTGAGCATTACTTAGTAAATAACATAAATATCAGACTCTGGTTTTTCTTTTTGATATAATTTTTAAGAGTTACAATTAGGTTGTAATGTATTAACAAGAACTGAGGTTTATGTATTTCTTTGTCAAAGAATTATAATTTCATGAGTATTTTCGTTTATATCATATTAGGTTTCATTATTGCATCTTTAGGAAGTATTACTCCAAGTTTTTTAAACTTAACTGTAGTAAAATATAGCTTAAGAAACGGTAAGCGAGCCGCAACTTATATTATTGCCGGCTATGCTACAGTGTTGTTCTTTCAGGCTAATGTAGGGGCGTATTTGGCAAACGTTCTTATGAAAAATTCAGAGTATATTACGTTGATTCAGCAAATAGGAACTGGTATTCTATTTGCCTTATCTATTAATTTTTTTAGACTTCATTTCAAATCAAAAGAAAAAGCGGCAGTTAAAGAAATTCCAAAATCCAAATCTTATTTCTATGGTGTTTTTATGTCTTCACTAAATATGATGGCAATACCGTTTTATTTTACTTTTATATCTCTTTTAATAGGATTTAATTATTTTGAGTATAGTTTAGCCAATGCGTTTTATTTCTCCATAGGTTCCACAATAGGTTCATTTTCCTTATATACTTTATATGCGATCATTGCTAAAAAGATTGAGCATAAATTAAATTTTATCGCTTCGAAAATGGATTTAATATTAGGAATTTTAACTGCTGTGGTTGCTATAGCTAACTTAGTTTATTTGTTTACTAAATAGCGGTTTGGACATCTTTTCAACTTGCTAGGCTTTAGTTTTTTAAATGAAGTTGGTTAATAGAAGCCAATTGTATAGATATTTATTCACTTATGTAAATAAAAAACGGTTTAGCTTTCGCTAAACCGTTTGTAATGTGCCTGTTATTTTGTAGCGAGAGGGGGGCACGATCCCCCGACCTCCGGGTTATGAATCCGACGCTC
>JAHDDP010000105.1 GCA_020629285.1 Maribacter sp. | reverse complement strand
CAAAAGTTCTATCTGGTAACTGATCCAGTAAATCAAATGCATTACCAAAAGGCATCTCCACATCTAAAAAAACCAGGTCTAGCTCATTATTTTCAATTAACACTAGAGCTTCTTTAATCGATGAAGCTTCACCCAACAAGTTTACACTTGGGCAATATTTAGCAATATAATTTCTTAATATCTCTCTACTATTTGCCTCATCTTCTACTAAAATTGCGTTTAAGCTCATTTTTCTCTTTTTAAAATGAACAGGACTTTAGTTCCTGAACCATCTGACTGTAAATCCGAAATTTTGATATCTACTTTATCTGTATACATATCGTTTAAAATAGCCACACGTTTTTTAATGATGCCCATTCCTTTAGACTTTTGTTTTCGTTGATTTTGGGTTTTAATCTCGGCAGATTTCTTTCTTCCAATACCATTATCCGTAATAGAAATAATTATGGAATCTGCAGTATTCTCCTTTATAGTGACCAACAACTCCCCTTTTTCATCCCTATATCGCAATCCGTGCCAAATAGCATTTTCTATATATGGTTGCAATAACATTGGCGGTATTTGAAATTTAGAAACCTGTACATTCTCATCAATAGTTATTTGATAATCAAACTTATCTTCGAATCTAGAATGCTCTAGTTTTATATAAAGCTCTAGCTGTTGCAATTCTTTTTCTAAGGGAATAAAATCTTCTTCAGAATTTTCAAGAACAGAGCGCATCAACTTTGAAAAATCACTTAGGTATCTATTAGCGCTACGTTCATCACTTTTAGAAATAAAGTTATTTACCGAATTCAATGCATTAAAAATAAAGTGCGGATTCATTTGCGACCTCAACGATTTCAACGCCAATAAATTATTTGCCAGTTTTTGTTGTTGATTGCTACGGTAAAAGAAAAAAGCAGCCAGTAAGGTTAATAGGAGCCCGAATATGAGTGAATAAATCACCAATTGCTGCCGCTTATTACTCTCTTTTACCAACTCCTGCTCCGTAAGTGCTAAATCATACTTACTTTGCGATAATTCTCTTTCTTGCTCTAAACCTGTTAGTCGGTTTTCCGCATTTGCAATTTCACGATTAAATCTGGTTGCTCTAGAAATTTCTTGTTCTTTACGAACATATAGCGAATCTACTAAAGCCACATAACTTTGGTAGGTGTCTAATGCCTTGGTAAAATCACCTTTTACTTTGTACACTTCAGACAACTTTCGCGTAGCATCTTTCTGAACCAATAAATCATCATCTGAATCTGCCTCAACAATACTTTTCTCTAAAAAAGGTATAGCCTCATTGTACCTGTCTTGAGAGATATATGCGTTTGCAATTTTATAGTTTATACGCTGTGATGTTATGGTATCGCCTAATTCTAATTTCTTGACACCTGCGTTGGGCGAATTCAGTTTCTTTAATTCTTGAAGACTACTTTTACGCATGTTTATCTCTTCATTGAATCTACTTTTTGTATTGTAGAAATCTGCGACCTTTTCTTTTTCTTGTAATGCTCTTTTTGGTGCTGATCGAGTTGCTAATTCCAATGAACTATCATAATAAGCCTCAGCCTCCATGTTTTGGTTTCCCAAAGAGTATGTATCTGCTATTTTAGAATTTAAATCGATCATCTTTGATGTAATCTGATTCTTATCGGCAATTAACAACCCTCTATTATACAAGTCCAAAGCTTCTTGAGTTCTACCGTTTCCTTTTTTCGCATCACCTAACAGCTCATAGAGTTGTACACTTTGGCGCGATGGCATGGACTTAATCTCCAATAACGGATTCAACAGCTCTAAGCTTTCATCAAATCTGTTGGTTAAGTTATACGCCCTAGCCAAAAGCAAAGAAGTTGAAATCGTCTTATTATTTTCTAAAGCATCTTCATAATTATCAATAGCTAAATCCAATTGCTTATGATATTGATAGATCTCACCAAGTTTAGAAAGCGACCTTGCCAGTTCTTTCTTTCGTCCTCGCTTACCTAAAATTGAAATTGATTCCGCAACCAAATCTATACTTCTTTCAATATCCTGGGCTTTATACTCTTCTGCAGAATCTAATAACTGCTGATGCTTGACAGATATATCTGGCAATGATTTTGAACGACTACTAATTGGTGAAGATTCAAAATCCTCTACTAAGATTAAAACATCGTCATTCTTCTGTACATCGTACCGTAAAGTTTCAATATCATCATGCTCTATTACAAACTGATCACCAATTCTAGTTCTAATTTTAAATTCTCCTAATGCATTAGTAATTACAAAGTCTCCCAAATTATTATAAACGGAAACACCAGATATTGGTTTTCCTGAATTTCTAACTTCTACCCTACCCTCTAAAGTAAATCGTAATGCATCATTTTGCCCCTGGGAATAAAGCGTACTCCATCCCAAAAGAAAACATATTACGATATATATACTATAATTTTTCATCTGCTAATACTACGGTAAACTTAGCTGATTATTGTGGCACTAAAAAATACGAAATACTCAAAACACCTAATAGCAAGGCATCATTTCCTTGGTTAACAAACTCCGCACAACACTTTACGAAGTGAAACGGACAGTTCGCTCATTATCGTTATTCAGAGAAATACTTTGATTTTAGTTTAGCATTGAATTTAAAACAAAAAACGATGAAAACGATTAAACAACTTGGATCATTCGGCATAGCACTTCTTACTTTAACTACAGTATTTGCATGTAATACTACCGATAAGAAAAAGCCCATTGAATTAATTGCTCAAGCTTCTGAAACTATTGAACCCAAAGAAACGAATACCGTTCAAATAGCTCTGTTATTAGATACTAGCAATAGTATGGACGGACTAATAAACCAAGCAAAATCTCAGCTTTGGGATATTGTAAATGAGTTCAGTTATGCAAAATGTGGAAATGACAGCAGACCAAATTTACAAATTGCATTATACCAATATGGTAATGACAACCTTTCTGCAAACGAAGGGTATATTCAGCAAGTATTAGGCTTTAGCAGTGATTTAGACGAAATTTCAGAAAAGTTATTTTCTTTGACTACCAATGGCGGCGAAGAGTATTGCGGAAAGGTATTACAGACCTCTTTACACCAATTACCATGGAATAAGAACCCAGATTTACTGCGAATGATTTTTATTGCAGGCAATGAACCATTTACTCAAGGTAGATATAACTACAGAACTGCATTAGCTAATGCCAATGAAAAAGATGTAGTGGTTAACACCATCTTTTGTGGAAATTATGAATTAGGAATAAATACCGATTGGAAAAATGGTGCTTCATTAACAGGTGGGGAATATATGGCTATTGACCACAACAAAGAAGTTGTACATATTAACACTCCTTATGACGATATTATCATAAAACTGAATTCCAAATTAAATACCACTTATGTTTCTTATGGATCGATGGGTAAATCAAAAATTATCGCACAAGAAGTACAAGACAGTAATGCATTAGAGATGGAAGAAGCCGTTGCTGTGAAAAGAGCGGTAAGTAAAAGTTCTAGACTTTATAATAACAAAAAATGGGATTTGGTCGATGCTTACGACGATACTGAATTTGAAATTAGTTCAGTAGAAAATGATGAATTACCAGAAGAACTTCAAGGTAAAAATGAGAAAGAAATAAGAGTTTACATAGAATCAAAAAAGAATGAAAGGCAAGAGATTCAAAAAGAGATCCAAGAATACAACTCAAAAAGATTAGCTTATATTTCTAAACATCAGAAAGATGAAAATTCAGGAGAGCTTGAAAATGCTATGATCAAAGCAATAAAAAAACAAGCCAAAACAAAAAACTACAGTTGGGAATAATAGAATTTCAGGTCTGCTCAATTACGAGCAGGCCTTTTTAATTTGCTGCAGGACAGTAACAATCGTACTTGCGTTCTGTTTGTCCAAAATCATACCCTAAAGTAATTTGATGAAAACCCCCATTATCAAAACGGTAATCGTTCATTTGGTATGAATAGTTATATGAAACCATAAAGTTTTTGAAGTTGGCACCAACTATTGGGGTTACCAATTGCAAGCGTTGTTCTCCAAATGAAGTGCCATCTTGAAACTGTGCTCCATCAAAACTTCTTCTATACGAGAGTCCGCCCCAAACACGCCCAAAATCTACATCCTTATATACCTTAGCATTGATATCCATACTTTTTTCCTTTGTGAATTCCGTCAGTTGAAAAAGTATAGAAGGCTCAAATTGCCATTCACTTCTACCAAAAACATAACCTGCGGATACTAAAAATCTTCGAATATTGTCGATGACCAACTCCTCTGGGTCATCATTTCTATCTCTGTAATATATGTTTCTTTTGCTTCCGGTAAGAACATTGATTACAGCGAAATGGGTATAGAATTCTTGATAATTGTAAGAAACACCAATATCCACATTTGAGTAAGAAGAACTTAATTTTATACCAGAAATAGCTGGATCAATCATAGCAGACCTAAACTCGGTCTCATCTAAACTGCTTTGTAAAATGGTTGCGCTTAACCCAAAAGATAATTGATTCAACTGTCTTACATCATCTCCCCCCATTCTTAAATGGTGAGCATATGTTAGTTTCAATCCTGTTTGAGAATGGTAACCGTTAGCATCATTAAATATGATTGCTCCGATACCACTAGGAGAATCTCCCAATCGAAAATGTGCATTTATAGTTTGTAAACTTGGTGCATCATCAACATCGAACCATTGTTTTCTAGCAGTAGCTCTAATTTTACCACCTTCACCAATACCTGCCATAGATGGATATACCAGATAATAATTATCTGATAAATAATCAAAATAAACGGGAATACCTTCTTGTGCGGTAGATTTTAAACCAATCATAAGCACGGAAAAGAATAGAAGTAAGTGGTATTTCATCTTGGGACTTTAAAACTAGGGTTTAGTTTCACTAATATAATGTGTATAACGAGTTAACCTCAACATTATTATGTAGGTACAAACTAAGATTTCCTTTGTATTTTTGCATAAAATTATTGAGAGATGAAAGAGTATTCGATTACGGTAGTTAAAACCAATAACCCAAATATATTAAAGTTCGAAACTAATCATATTTTAGTCCAACGAAAAAATTACGAATTCAAGAATATTGATGATGCTAAAAACTCTCCTCTAGCACAGCAATTATTTCATTTGCCATTTATTAAAACGGTATACATTTCCGGTGATTTTATTGGATTGGAACGCTATGACATTGTGCAATGGGAAGATGTAAAGGATGAAGTTGCCCAGCAGTTGGTTGAGTATTTAAATGCCGGTGAGCCTATTGTGATAGAAGAAGATATGGATAAACCAGTTCCGGTAACAGTTTATGCCGAGGTTACACCTAACCCTTCTACTATGAAATTTGTAGCAAGCAAAAAAATAGTGGCTTCTGCATTCGAATTCAGAAATATTGATGAAGCTAGAGATTCTAAATTGGCTATGGAGCTATTTCAGTTCCCATTTGTTAAGCAAGTTTTCATTGACGAGAATTACGTCTCTGTATCTAAATTTGAAGTTGCAGAATGGGATGACATCACTATAGAATTACGTGAAGTAATTAGAAATTTCATTGCTGACGGCAAAGAGATTGTTGCGGATAATGCAAAAGCTATTGGTGAAGAAGCACAGGTATCAGAAACAGTATCTGCTGAAAACACTATAGAACTTGACGAAACATCTCAAGAGATCGTTGATATTTTAGAAGAGTATGTAAAACCTGCTGTTGCTAGTGACGGTGGTAACATTATGTTTAAATCATATGATGTTGATAGTAAAACGGTAAATGTTATTTTACAAGGTGCTTGCAGCGGATGTCCTTCTTCTACCTTTACCCTTAAAAATGGTATTGAAACCATGTTAAAGAATATGATGGGCGATAAGGTGAATGAAGTGGTTGCGCTAAACGGTTAATTATTAAATGAATCGAATTAAACATTGCTATTAGTTTTTGTAACTTGTAGAAAATCTAAAAACAATAATTATGGCAGTTTTAAAAGTAATTGAAATATTAGCAAATTCTGATAACGGATGGGAAGACGCGGCAAAAAAAGCAGTTTCTGAAGCATCAAAATCAGTAAAGAATATCAAGTCGGTTTACATCAACGAGCAAAGTGCCACTGTTGAAGATGGTAAAATCAAAAATTATAGAGTGAACGTGAAAATCACTTTTGAAGTGAAATAACAATCATTCAACAGCATTGAAAGCGCCAAAAGGCGCTTTTTTTTGCTTTAAAAATAAAATACATATCATGCCAACCCCACAAAAGCATACAAACAATCTAATTAAAGAAAGTAGTCCGTATTTACTACAGCACGCTCATAACCCAGTTAATTGGGAAGCTTGGAACGATGAAGTTTTGCTAAAGGCTAAAGAAGAAAATAAATTAATTCTTATTAGTATCGGTTACGCCGCCTGCCACTGGTGCCATGTTATGGAGCATGAATGCTTTGAAGACGAAGAAGTAGCCGAAGCAATGAACGCTCACTTTATTAACATTAAAGTGGACAGGGAAGAAAGACCGGATATCGACCATATTTATATGGACGCCCTACAAATGATGACCGGTAGTGGAGGCTGGCCTTTAAATATTCTTGCCTTGCCCGACGGCAGACCTTTCTGGGGCGCAACCTTCGTTAAAAAACAAGAATGGATACAAGTATTGAATCAACTTCAACAGCTCTATATTGATGACCCTGATAAAATTATTGGATATGCCGAAAACATGGCAACCGGACTTAAAGAGATAAATGCCGTAACAACAGGTGAAAACCAAGATTTAATTCAAGATTCGGAAATTGATGTAATGGTTGCAGATTGGTCAAAATACTTTGACACTTTCTTAGGAGGGTACAAACGGGCACCTAAATTTATGATGCCTACCAATCTTAATTTTTTACAATACTATTCTCATTCAAAACAGGATAATGCAGTAGATGAATATGTAAACACCACTTTAACAAGAATGGCCTGGGGCGGCATATTTGACCATGTGGGTGGTGGGTTCTCTAGATATTCAGTAGACACGAAATGGCATGTTCCCCATTTCGAAAAAATGTTATATGACAATGGTTTATTGATTAGCCTTTACGCAAATGCATATGCTAAGACCAATAACGAGCTCTATAAAAATGTCGTTGAAAAGAGTATCACTTTTCTAGAAGAAGAACTGTTAGACAAAAGCAATGGGTTTTACTCTTCTTTAGATGCTGATAGCTTGACTAATGATAATAAATTAGTAGAGGGTGCATTTTATGTTTGGCAGAAAGAACAACTCAAAGAACTTTTAAAAGACGATTACCCTATTTTCAGTGAATACTTCAGCATTAATTCTTATGGATATTGGGAAGATGAAAACTACGTACTTATTAGAGATTCAGAAGCATTGGCTATTGCAATGAATCATTCCATCACAAAAGTAGAGTTGCAACAAATCATATCAAAATGCCTGTCTTTAATGAAAATGGAGAGAGCCAAGAGAAATAAACCAAGATTAGATGATAAAATACTAACCTCTTGGAATGGCTTGACATTAAAAGGACTCACAGATGCCTATAGATATTTAGAGAATGAAAAGTATTTGAACCTTGCTATTAACAATGCTAGTTTTATTTTAGAACATATGGCCACAGAAGATGGTGGTTTATACCGCAACTTCAAAAATGGAAAAAGTACTATTCATGGTTTTCTAGAAGATTACGCTTCTATAATAGATGCATTCATTGGGTTATATGAAGTTTCATTTGATGAGAAATGGCTTAATCATAGTTTTGAATTAGCAAAATATGTCATTAAAAATTTCTCTGATTCTGAAACTGGTCTATTTTTTTTCACATCTAATAATAACGATAATCTGATTAGGAAGACCTTAGAAGTTTCAGATAACGTAATTCCGTCTTCCAACTCGATGATGGCTCATAATTTACATAAACTCTCAAAATATTTTCCTGAAGATAATTTTGATGGTCGTTTACATCAAATGATGAAAACCATGAAAATAGCTATCACTGAAAATCCTCAAAATCATGCCAATTGGCTTCATTTGGCACAGCTAATGAGTGAGAATTTCTATGAATTGGTCGTTATCGGTGAAAACTTTGAACTCATATGCAAAAGCCTAATGAAGAACTATATACCAAACGCTATCTTTGCTGCTTCAAATGTTAAAACTAGCAACTTACCATTATTGATGAATAGGTATGTAATGAACAAGACGCTAATCTACGTTTGTAATTACGGTAGCTGTCAAATGCCCGTAGAAGAACCAAGCAAAGCTTTAGATCTTGTCTCTCCTATCATTTAACCATTGTTTAGCCTCTTACTTTTTACGGGGTACTTACAATTAGCTAAGTTGGCTGTTTAAAAAAAAAGAATTATGTTAGATAAAATAATGAATCTGCAAGAACATGCAGATAATGCTATAGCTTGGCTTTGGGATGTACTACCGAGTATATTATGGTCCATTTTTCTATTAATTGCCGGCACATATGTCATACGTTTCATTAATAAAATGGTACGTAAATTTTTCGCAAATAAAGATTACGATTTAGCCTTAGAAACATTCTTACAAAGCTTTATCAGTATTGCTTTAAAAATAATACTCTTCATATTGGTCATTACCCAATTAGGGGTTCAAACAAGTTCTTTAGTTGCCATTTTGGCTTCTGCAGGTTTGGCTATTGGTTTAGCGTTACAAGGCTCATTAGCTAATTTTGCCGGTGGCGTTCTTATATTGTTATTTAAACCCTTTAAAATAGGAGATTTTATATCTGCCCAAAGTGTTGATGGTACCGTAAAAGAGATTTCGATCTTCACTACCAAAGTGAGCACATTTGGAAACCAAATTGCAATTATACCCAATGGACAATTATCTAATAACACCATTACAAACTATAACGCGCAAGACACTAGAAGAGACAAAATCGATGTAGGTATTGGGTATACTTCTAACATTAAAGAAGCCAAAGAAATTCTTTTAGCCATATGTAATGAACGTGAAACGATTCATAAAACACCAGCACCTGAAGTTTATGTAGGTGAATTAGGAGACAGTTCGGTTAATCTCACATTACGTTTTTGGGCTGATAATGGTGATTTTTGGGCAGCACATTTTTATGTGATGGAAGAAATAAAATACCGTTTTGATGCTGCCGGAATTGAAATTCCGTTCCCACAACGCGT
>JAHDDP010000021.1 GCA_020629285.1 Maribacter sp. | reverse complement strand
TTTCATTTTAAAAGGTTCGTTTTTAGATTCTTTCATTCTGGCATATTCGGCCATGGTATTTTCTAAAAGGTATTTACCGGTAATGTAGCTTGTGCCGTAACCGGGTTGCCTAAGGTAAAGGTGCTGTTCAAAAAGCAATAGGTCCTTTTCTGTTTTCATCCATCCTCTAGGGGTATAGTTAGAGTGAATACTACCGGCTTCTTCAGATGTCATAAGATTTGCATGGGCATATAACGATCCTAGTCCTCTTGCTGCACGTTGTGCGATCATGATATATACAATTTCTCTTGAACGGGTTTGGTCGTCATACAAACCTGCATCCATAAACATCTCTTCGACCGCAGTGGCGGTGCCCTCGTTTCTTGAATCGAATATGTTGTATAATAAAGCCTCTTTTCTAATTTCACGTGGGTTTGGTTCGTTGTCCATTCTGGCGAGTTCAAACCAATGGTAAAAATGAGAGTATAAAGGGCGTTGGTCTAAATGAGCGGTAATCCAAAAAAAGTTTCTTTTCTCTTTTGGTACATATGCCCCTAAGTGTTCGTTGAGCGCGGTCTCAAAATAATCTTTAACCGTTACTATTTCATTTTTATCCAAAAATTCTAAAAGGCTTTTGGCAGAAGCCTTTGCCATTTTATTATATTCATCTACACTACTGGCGTCGTCTAATTTTGGTAAATCTTTATTTCTGTGTTCTTCTAATTTAAGTGCGGACCATGCTCGTGTAAGCTCGCGTTTTAAGAGCATTACCTCATCTTCCCAGGTTAATGGTACTAGATGCACATTTTGTAAATACCAAGTATAATTTTCTTTACCTATGCCTGATGGACCTGTTTTGGTAGCAGCCTTATCTTTAAGCCATTCCGCTAAACTATTTGTCGAGGTAATTGCCATATCGATGGCCGTAACTATTTTTTTGTTTTTTTCAACGCCTGCAAGTTGTTTCATGTTGGCCAAATCTTTGCTTTGGGTTTCGATATCGCGAATACCGGCAATCCATAAATCTCTAGCATTACCTGTTAAGTTTTTTTTAGCTTGTTCGTTTATTACGGGAATCACCTCTAAGGCTGCGATAATTTTGCTCTGGTCAGTCTTGTTTAACGGAAAGTCAAATTTCCAAATATCTATTATGGCATGGTGTGCAGGACCCTCGTGTGCCGGTACATCGCTACGGTCTGTCCATATTGTTTTATAGAAAGCAGGATCTCTTGTCCAAGGTTTTAAAATTCGTTGATTAAAATCGTAACCATTCATCTCGGCATTTACAATATGCCAATCTACCTTGTTGGGTATGGTCCATCCCGTAGTGTCAATACTATGAAGTCGTTTTTGTAAAGATTGAAATACAGGCGTTCTTTTGTGGAATGTATCTGCAGTATAGTCGGGTGCTCCATCTAATAAAGGAGGGTTTTCGAACAAGCGCCATTCTTTAAATAATGCAACTAGTTCTTGATTTGAAGCTTTGTCTTGTGCTAAAATTTTTAAAGGTGCGGTAATGGAAAATAAAAAGATGCAGTACAACAGTACTTTTGAAATTGTCGAGTTTTTCATTTTAGTCGGTGATTGGTATCTATATGCAAAATAAGAATAGTGTGCCAATGCGCCATGTTTTTAACCAAAATGTTATTGACTTATATTATTTGTAAACACTAATTCATCATAAGAACGCAATTCTATTTTATTGAGCTAAATATTCCCCTTCTAAATCGTTTACTTTGTTAGGTAGTATTTAAAAGTGTATTACATAGTAAAAGCGTGTATTCCATGTTTAAATCGTTAATTTAGAGACTTCAATTTTGCATCCTTATGAATAAAAAATTTCATTTTCTTGATGATGGTGGTGAGATGGGCAAGCTCATGAGAGAGAAAGATTGGTCTCTTACTCCATTAGGTACGCCAGATGGTTGGCCGCAGACCTTGCGTACTACATTGAACATCATGTTGAATTCTCCCTTTCCAATGTTTTTGTTTTGGGGAGATACACTAAAAAGTTTTTATAACGATGCATATAGACCTATTTTAGGTATAGATGGAAAGCACCCAACAATATTGGGTTTAAACGGTGAAGAGGCCTGGAACGAGATTTGGGAAGATATCTACCCTATGCTTAAAATAGTAAAGGTAAAAGGAGAGTCTATTTGGCGAGAGAATCTGATGATTCCTATTTTTAGAAATGGTAGAATGGAAGATGTTTACTGGACATTTAGCTACAGTCCTGTAAAAAATGAAATAGGAGAGGTGTCTGGAGTTTTGGTCATTGTTACCGATACAACAGAGGCTGTGTTGGCAGAAAGGCGTTTAAGGGAAAGCGAGCGCAGGTTTAGAGAGGTGGCAAACCTTTCGCCCGTATGGATTTGGATTACGGATAACGAAATTAATATACAATACGCTAATCGTGCTTTATTAGATTATGTAGGTGTAGAAAATGAGGCTGATTTTACGGGTCAGGTTTGGGTAGATGTAGTGCACCCAGATGATCTTGACCTTATTTTTAAAGGTTTTGCAAAGGCGGTTAAAGATAAATCTGATTTTACGTTGGAATATCGGGTAAAAAGAAGTAAAACCGGTAAATATGAATGGTTTAAAGTTTTAGGTGTCCCCAAATTTGAAGGAGGTAAAATGGTCGGTTTTATTGGTACGGGTATGAATATTGATCAGCAAAAATCCTTTGCCGATGAACTAAAAAGAGAGGTTGATATCCGTACTAAAGAACTTGCTGATAGTAATGATAAGCTAGAGGCAATGAATAAAGAGCTTCAATCCTTCGCCTATATATCTAGTCATGATTTGCAAGAGCCGTTGCGTAAGATTCAAATGTTCGCAGAGGTGTTGATGGACAATGAGTTTGATAAGCTATCAACATCTGGCAAGGTAAAATTTGAAAAAATACAATCTGCTGCAAATAGAATGCAGTCCCTTATAAATGATCTACTTTCCTATTCACGAACAGATACCGAAAAGAGGGTTTTTGAAGTCATAGATTTAAAAGAACTTGTTGATGATGTCAAAAATGATCTAGCGGAGGAACTCAAAAAGAAACACGGTAAAATTACCTTACTACAATCATATGAAATTGAAGTAGTACCATTTCAATTTAGACAGTTAATTTATAATCTGTTATCCAATTCGGTCAAGTATACCAAAAGTGATGTTGAACCAAATGTAACTATAGCAACAGAAATTATAACGAATGCAAAATCTATAGATAGTAGTTTAATTAATAAAAAGGAATACGTTAAAATTACTGTTACCGATAATGGTATTGGTTTTGAAGAACAGTTTGCCGAAAAGATTTTCGAAGTATTTCAACGCTTACACTCCAAGCAAGAATATGTAGGTACCGGCATAGGTTTGGCAATTGTTAAGAAAATTGTACAGAATCATAATGGTGTCATTAGTGCAAAGGGCAGATTAAATGAAGGTTCCGTTTTTGAAATTGTAATTCCAAAAGCGCAATAGAACACTTATAAGTGCTATCTATTCTTTTCATCTTTCAATACTATTTATTTACGTATACCTTATTCATTTATAGGGTTATAAACTTTTATAAAAAAATGTTTTAGAGTTAAAGCATCTTTTTTTGAGGATATTACTTACGCCATTTGCAGTCTACTTTTGGTTTATGTATACTACAATAACAAAATCGGCAGGTATGGGCGCTGTCTTAGGTGATGGTGCCGTAACCTTTAGAGTGTGGGCTCCGCATGCGGAAAAAGTTTTCATTGGCGGAAGCTTTAACAACTGGTCTAAGAATGAAATTTCCCTTGAAATAGAGGATAATGGATATTGGTCCGTAATTACCGAAAAGGCATCTGAAGGAGATGAATATAAATTCTTTATTGAATATGAAGGAGAAGTTTTGGCAAGAAATGATCCTTATGCTTTTGAAGTGACCAATAGCAATGGTAATTCTATCATAAGAACATTAGATTTTAAGTGGGATGATGAAGACTTTAAAATGCCAAGCTGGAACGAGTTGGTTATTTATGAATTACATGTAGGTACTTTTAATCGTTCTTCTCCAGATACCGTTGGTACCTTTGAAGATGTTATTGCCAAACTAGATTATTTAAAAGAACTGGGTATTAATTGTATAGAGTTGTTACCTGTGGCTGAGTTTGCAGGAGGAATTTCTTGGGGCTATAACCCTGCACATCCTTTTGCTATTGAACAAGATTATGGCGGTCCAGATGCTTTTGCAAAATTGGTCAATGAAGCACACAAAAAGGGTATTGCCGTGATTATGGATGTAGTATATAATCACTTCGGACCTTCAGATGTTGATTTATGGCGATTTGATGGTTGGAGTGAAAACGATAAAGGAGGAATCTATTTTTATAATGACCATAGAAGCGATACGCCATGGGGAGATACCAGACCAGATTATGGACGGGAAGAAGTGCGTCAATATTTGCGAGACAATGCATTGATGTGGATAGAGAAATACCATTGCGATGGTTTACGTATGGATGCTACCTCGTATATACGTTATGAAGGTGGCGGTTTAGGTTATGATACCGAAATTGAGGAAGGAAATATATTGATGCGCGATATAAATGTAGAGATAAGAGAGAAATATCCGCATGTATTAACAATAGCTGAAGATTTAAAAGGCGATAGTAGGGTTACCGATGCCATAGAACATGATGGGCTGGCATATGGATCTCAATGGGATATGAATTTTGTACACCCGGTTAGAGAGGTAATAGAAGACACACATGATGATGGTAGAGACTTACAAAAAGTGGTAGATGCCCTTGAGTTCAAATATAGCAATGATGCATTTAGCCGAATTGTATATACAGAGTCTCATGATGAGGTAGCCAATGGCAAGGCACGAGTTCCAGAAGAAATACAGCCCGGAGATGCAGAAAGTGATTTCGCTAAAAAGAGAGCATTGTTGGGTATTGTTTTGACCTTGACCGCACCAGGTATACCTATGCTTTTTCAGGGACAGGAATTTATTGAAGATGAATATTTTCAAGATACCGAGGCTTTGTATTGGAAAAAGGAAAAGAAACATAGAGGTATTGAAAAGCTGGTAAGTGATATCATTAAGCTAAGAACAGGAAATACAGATGGTGGAAAAGGTTTAAGAAGTCAACATATTGAAATTTTACATTTAAATCACCAAACCAAAATACTAGCTTATAAAAGGTTTGATGCAGATGATACTACACAACCGGTGTTGATTGTTTTAAATTTTAGTAATCAAGATTTTGTAGATTATGGTATTGGTTTAAATGAAAACGAGCCTTTTAATCTTAGCATAAATGCAGGAAATAAAATATACGATCCGGCATTTTCGCAATTACCAGTAGATGATATACAGGTTGTAGAAGAAAATACAGATGCAAAGCCGTGGACAGGTAAGGTAAATATACCTTCATATGGAGCTCTTATTTTTACCAAGTCGTAAGAATTTGACTGTGTTTTATTAGCCTAGAGACCTGTTAAGTAGGTTTAAACTTACAATTTGTATTTTTTTTTCAATTCAGGTTCAAAAGTGGTAATATTTTATTGTATTTTGTTATACAATGTATAGTTATTATAATAATTTTACCATTGAAATGTGGCGATTTAATTTTGATGTATTGAATGGAATATAGTTTCATATATAGCCCTGAAAAAATGGTTAATGTGGTATTTCAGAAAATAATGGTCGCAGCGGGGGTTGATTTTGAAATTTTGCAAGACAGTACGGTTAAGTTACCAGATGATATAAGTGATGAAAAGCTTAGAACCATCATCGCAGAATTGAAAGGGTATGGTATAAAGGTTCAGACGAAAGAAAATCGTGATATCGTAGAAGAAATCAAGATTTATATAAAGAAAATGGTTTATGAGGGTGATATTAGAAATGTAAAAATATCAGAATTACTATCTAATCAATTGGGTTTTAGTTATCCATATCTTTCTAATTTATTTTCAAGTAAAACGTATACCTCAATAGAGAATTTTTATATTTTAGTGCGCATAGAAAAAGTGAAAGAATTGGTGTTGTTGGAGAACACAAGTTTGAGCGAAATTGCCCATAACTTAAATTTTAGTAGTGTTCCTCATTTATCCAACCAATTTAAAAAAGTAACTGGGTTGACCATCACCCAATACATGAAATTTAGAAAAAAGTAAGAAGAAAGGTTCTTCTTTCCAATACATGAAAAGTGAAAATGGATAAATTAAAAATACTTCTCGTTGATGATGACGAAGACGACAGACAGTTTTTTGCAGATGCATTGGAAGGGGTTGAACTCAATACAGAGCTACGTCAGTTAGAGAACGGTAAAAGTTGTATGGAATTTTTACTTAGCGACACGGATAATACGCCAGATTTGGTTTTTCTAGATTTGAACATGCCTATCATGAATGGGTTTGAGTGTTTAGAAGCTATAAGACGTACACCTCATTTGAAAGATTTGTTAGTAGCGATTTACTCTACATCGTCTGCGGAAAGAGATATAGAAGAAACCTTTGAAAAAGGAGCCAATATCTATATTAAAAAGCCATCTAGTTTTAATGAGCTTAAAAAGTCGTTGAAGCAAGTCGTTAAAATGAACTGGGCGTACCACTTAAATGATTTTAAGAAAGAGAATTTTTTATTGAAAATTTAAGCAGTTGTAAAAGCATATATAATTAAAGTTGTTTCGTTAGGAACAACTTTTTTTGTTTTAGCACCAAGCAAATTACATTTTAATCGGTTATTTCGCTGTATCTTAACATAAGATGGTTAATACAAAATAGTATGAAGAATAATTTAGCGGATGATTTTTTTAAAATAATGATAGATGATGCCGATACTGCTATTTTATATGCCGAACCATCAGCTTCTAATGCTGTAAATGTTAAGGAGTATAGACCTAAATATGCGAACAGAAAAGGGCAACGCTTTTTTGGGATTACTCTAGATAATTGTGAAAGTGAAACCTTAGATGATCTTGTGCATTATGATGAGGTCCTTATTTTGGCAAATAAGGTATTAGAAACTGGTGAAGATGAAAATTTTAATATTATAGTAAGGGAAGAAGCTAGTATTCTAAATTATCATATAAGAATTAGAATCTTTAATAAGGGTTTATTATTTGCCCTAACCTTGGTCAAGCCAAAGTTTATTTCAGATAAAGATTCTAAACTTCCGTTAGGTAATCTAGAATCAAGAAATAGGGAACTAGAAATTTCCAATCTTTTTGGAATAAGAGTTTTAGATAGTAACGATAGTATTATTTCATATTTAAAACCCGTGTTTGACAATAAAGGAAAGATAGAAGATTTTCGTATTGTCTATATTAACAATAGAATGGGTGAAATTGCCAATCAAGAAACGGCGTTTATAGAAGGTAAAACCATTTTAGAATATTACCCTGAAAATGATGAGAATGGAGTTTTAGAGATTCTGGCTGATGGTTATGCTTCTGGTGAAAATAAAGAATATACCAAAGAATTCATTTTTGATAAAGAGTCGGTCTGGTTGACCACTAAAGCGATAAAAATGAACGATGGTCTCATCCTTTTTTCAAAAGATGTCACGCAAGAGAAAAGCTATGAAGCACAATTATTTATTCAAAACCGGTTGCTTTCAGAAGCAGAACATGTAGCTAATATTGGCAGTTTTCGATGGAATCTGGCAAAAGATCAAATTAAATATTCGGACAATGTTTATCGGCTATTTGGTTATGATCCCAATGAGTTTGATAATAAATATGATCGCTTACTTACGTTTTTGCATCCTAATGATTTAGAAAAGGTTAAATCTAGTTTTAAAGAAGCCAGAAAAACTAAATCTAAAATTGATTTGGTTTTTCGTGTGTATACAAAGTCTCATGAGTTGCGCTATATGAATACTATTGGCGAATGTTATCAAAAAGAAGATAATTGGTACATGGTAGGTGTAATTAGAGATGTTACCAAACAAATAGAGGCAGAATCTGTATTACAGATAAAAAATACCGAGTTAAAGCGTACTAATGCAGATTTAGAGGCATTTAACCGTGTTGCCAGTCATGATTTGCAAGAACCGTTACGAAAAATTCAAATGTTCGTAAGTCGTTTAGATGAAGAAGAAGAGGGGCGACTTAGTAACAGATCCCAGGGCTATCTGTCTAAAATAAAATACTCCTCTGACAGAATGCGTAAACTAATCAATAATCTACTTTCCTACTCTAAAATAGATGAAGTTGGTGAGCAACCAAAACGAGTAGATTTAAATGACGTATTGAAAAATGTTCTTGAAGATTTAGGGGAAAGTATTAATGATTTAAATGCTCAGGTAGATTCGGTAAGCTTACCGGTAGTAAACGGAATTCAATTTCAGTTAGAACAATTGTTCGCCAATCTTATAGGCAACTCACTTAAATATGTTAAGGAGGGAGTACAGCCTAATATTAAAATACTGGGTAGTATAGTAAGTGGCGAAAAATCATCTGTAGAGAACTTATTGCCCAGTATAAATTATGTAAAACTACAATTCATCGATAACGGTATTGGGTTTGAAAAAAAGTACGAGGAGAAAATTTTTGAAATCTTTCAGCGCTTACATGGCAAAACAGAATTTTCTGGAACCGGCTTGGGATTGTCTATCTGTAAAAAAATAGTTCAATCACATAATGGAACCATAATGGCTAAGGGAGAAAAGGATAAGGGAGCGGAATTTACTGTTTACCTTCCTACCTTACTATAAATTAAACTGTATTATAGTATTTTACTATCGCTTCTTAAAATTGTGTAACAGCTTCTAAAAATGTTGTAACACATTTACATGATATAGGCTGCATCTTTGTGCCAACAAGAAATGTAAGTCTTTATGAACAATCTTCAATATGCTAGAGTAGGTGCCGTAAGAAGCAAAAACTCCCATAGTCAAACTTCAAATGTAGAAGCAATTACTTCGAGTTCATTAGATGCTATAGTAGCACAAGAGGATACATTAAACAATAACCATTTAAACAATATATCATGCAAGTAGTCCATAATCAATTAAGTTATTTCAATAGTGTTTTAGGAGGTAGTATATCAAGTTTTCAAGGTGATCGTATACTTCAATATGATAATGAAAAAGGAACAGGTAGAATTCAAACAGTTTCTTTAGGGTCAGGAATTTCTTATACGGAATATGATTTGGATTTAAATGAAGATTTCAACTTCGATTTAAAATTAGATGAAAACCCTAGTTTATACTTTATCTATTGTTTAGAAGGCAGTTTTAGATTTTCAAAAGGAAAAGATAATAATAAGGTAGAAGCATTACAGACAGTAGTAGTAGGCGGTTCAAATGAAACTATCAATATAAAATTAAGAGAGGCGACTAAGTCTAACTTGTCTATTATTAAAGTAACAAAAGATAGCGAAGCGCTAACTAAGAATTCTAACAACAATGAGTTGTACGAGAAATTGTTTACTCAGTTTTTAAATGAAGATGGTAGTGCTCATATTGGTACCTTCAATCTTAAAATAAAAGAGCAGTTATTACAGATAAGATCAATAACCCAGGTAGGTTTAGTTAGAAAACTGCTTATTGAAGGTATTGTAAACTTTACTTTGGCATTAGAGATTTTACACTGTAAGCAAGATATTGAGAATAGTGGTCAGGTTTCAAGCATGTTGACCAAAAAAGAGCTTTTAAGAATAGAGGAAGCGGTTAACGCTATAAAGAGAAAGCCAGAATTTCCTTATACGGTTACAGATTTAAGTAAAGAATATGGTCTTTCACCAACAAAATTACAAGAAGGATTTAAAGTGATGGAAGGTACTACGGTTACCAACTTCATTAGAAATGAAAGATTGATACTTGCCGAAGAATTGATACAAACTTCTGACATGAATATATCGGAAATAGTATACTCTATAGGATTTACAAGTAGAAGTTACTTCTCTAAAATCTTTAGAAACAAGTTTAAATGTACGCCAAAAGCATACTTAATGAACATTAGAAACGTATCGCTTTCAGCATAAGAAAATTGTTATGAAAATGGTTAAGCCGGCTCTTTGAGCTGGCTTTTTTTTGTTACATGAAATAAGTAAATACTAGTATTTCGACGAATTGTATTATGGAAAGTGTAGAAAAAAACTAAAAACTAGTTAAATACAACTAGTAGGTAAAGGTTTAAGAAGTGGATAATGAATAAAGAAAAGACTTGTTTAGATAGAAATAACAAACTCTTTTTCTGGTTTACTATATTCAGAATTGTCAACATAGCGTAAGCACTTATGCAAAAGTGTTTTTAGCTGATTGTATGAAGAAGGTTTTTGTAAA
The DNA here is from genome assembly GCA_020629285.1 of Maribacter sp. Classification (GTDB taxonomy): domain Bacteria; phylum Bacteroidota; class Bacteroidia; order Flavobacteriales; family Flavobacteriaceae; genus Maribacter. Next base: position 47,336 of record JAHDDP010000021.1, on the reverse strand, counting down.
TATAAAGAAGCCCCCATTTCGTTTAAACGAGTAATTTCTTTAGGGTGATACGATGTAGAATAGATAATTACCGGCGTGTCTGCATATTTCTCAAGATCACGAATATCCGCTAGACATTCAAACCCGTCCATCATAGGCATTTTCAAATCCAAAAAGATAACATCTGGTTTTTGGGTATCATCTGCTAGCAAACTTGCCATAAGGTCTACGCCATTGTTAAATTCAGATATTTTGGTTTGAATTGGGATTTCTCTCAATGCATCAGAAAAGAATGTTCTGTCATCACTATCATCATCTGCTAGAAAGACTTTAAGTACAGTTTTGCTCATGGCAATTAAATAATTTATAACTCTAAATATGTTTGTTCAAGATTATTTCAATTAAAAATTGAAGAACAATCTAAAAGCAAGGTAAATATTATGGGACCTATGCTGTAATTCTATTAATTTAAAAAATAGCTCAATACCTAAATGTTAACGAATCATATGAGCACATCGTATTACATCAGTGTATATAATGAGCTATTTATTAGCTTACAATTAGGGCAACTCTACATATTTAATAATGGCCGTGCCACCAAGTGTATTGCTTATTATAGATTTTATCGTTCTTTCTAGGGCTGAAGTAAGTGTTTTAAACGAGTTTGGTTTATGTAAGTATCTGTTGGCTCCCTTTTCAAATAAATCTGAAATACGATCAATATTATATTCATTGGAAAAGATGACAATAGGAGTGTTATCTAAATGCTTCATCGCTCTAATTTTTTCTAAAGTTTGTTCGCCATTTAATTTGGGCATAAAGAGATCTAGAAAAATAACATTAGGTGTATTGCTATTTGTATGTAGGGCTTGTAATAAATCAATACCATTAGAGAACATAGTAATTTTAAGATTCCCTTCTATACTTGCTATTGCCTCTCTAAATATTTGTTGATCTTCTAGATCATCTTCAGCCATAAATAAATGAAATACATCATCTGCAATCATAATCAAATCATTTAATTACCCTCCTATAACTTCTCCGCCATTAACATGAAGTACTTGTCCTGTCATGTAACTACTGTCCTCACTTGCCAAGTAAACGTATGCTGGGGCAACTTCGGCAGGTTGTCCTGCTCTACCTAACGGTACATCTTTTCCGAAATTTTCTAATTTTTCACCGTCAAATGTAGCGGTAATCAATGGTGTCCAAATTGGTCCTGGAGCAACTGCATTAACACGAATACCTTTTTCGGCCAACGATTTTGATAAGCTTCTTGTAAATGAGACAATGGCGCCTTTTGTACTGGCATAATCAATAAGGTGTTCAGAACCTCTATAGGCGGTAACAGAAGTAGTATTTATTATAGTATCTCCCGCTTTTAAGTGCTCCATAGCCGCTTTAACGATATAGAAATACGGGTAAATATTGGTTTCAAAAGTAGTATGAAGATTTTCTGTTTTAATATCTTCAATATGCTCTGTAGGAAACTGCATTGCCGCATTATTAATGACACAATTTAAAGACCCAAAATTTGATATGGTTTCTTTTATAGCTTTCTGGCAAAATTGTTCATCTTTAACATCACCTTGAAGTAAAAGACACTGGCCGCCCTCATTTTCAATTTCAATCTTGGTCTGTAATGCATCTTTCTCTTCGCTCAAATAGATGATGGCTACTAGAGCGCCCTCTCTAGCGAAATGCACCGCAATACTTTTGCCTATGCCGCTATCACCACCGGTAAGCAATACAACTTTGTTTTTTAACTTATCACTGCCTTTGTAGCTTTCACGTATGGTTACCGGTTCAGGATTCATTTTAAATTCCTTACCCGGTTGTTTAGCTTGTTCTTGATTTTTATCTATTGTTATATTTTCCATGTGCTTAGTTTTAATAATTACTATCTATGCTGCTAGTTTTCTGCACTCTTCGGCACATGCTAAACAAGATGCTGCACATTTTTTACAATGTTCGTGGTCATGTTGTTGACATTGTTCTGTACACCATTCGCAAATTTCAGCGCATAGTGCTGCTTGTTTTGAGGCAAAAGGACTGTCTGCTATTAATAACTTTATCGTGCTTAAGCAAGCATCTACACATTGCATGCAGCATTTGGGGCAATCGTTCATACTCTCTAATGCGGCCATTTGTACCGTGCAATTTTGGCAATCAATAAAACATTGTTGACAGGCTTCTATACAATTTTGATATTTTGATTTCATAATGTTGAATTTTAATGTGATATAATTTCTTTCTTGAAATTAAAATTCGAACTCAAAAATGCTTTGCTCTTTTAGTTAGAAGTTGTGCGTTATACGGTATGAAGAAATAATGTGATCAAAAAAGCTCAATGTGGTTTTCTTGTTGAAGTAAAAGCGGGTAAATAGTGATGCTATTCTCTTTTAACATCTTTCATAATCCATAAGTCTAAGGTAGAATCATCTTCTTTATGTAAGACGGATATATCACCAGTAGTTTCAAAAATCACTGCTTTAATTTGGCTGAGTTGAGTAACATTGGCTTCCCTTAATTTTGACCTAAGGTCACCTTCCGTAACTCTAGCTTTTCTTAAGTTCGATGAAATAATTTTTTCACCATCCATTAATAATAGCGGAGAGTTGTCCACAATATTTTGAAATGTTTTATTTCTACGGGCCAAGGCTATACTTATTTGAAGCACATATACCATTGTTAACCCCACCAAACCCTCAATTAATTTTACTGACGAAGATAATATGGTAGTGGCGACGATTGATCCCACCGCAACTGTCATGGCAAAGTCAAAACTGGACATCTTTGAAAAACTTCGTTTTCCTATAATTCTGGTAAGTAGAATTATTGCCAAGTAAATACCAATGGCACTGGCAGAAATTAGCATTACAGTTTCCCATGAAGTATTGAATAGTTTTTTCATATTTATTTCTTTTTGAATTTTAGAATGAGAACAAGCATCGTAATATTTAATAGAGTAGAAATTCCGTTAGTAATAATAATAGGGGCGTCTTGTTTCATGATACCGTAAACAGTCCATAGCGATACACCTATGGTAAGTACTAAAAACATTTTAGGGGAAACATCATCTACTTTTTTAGTTTTCCAAGCTCTAAATATTTGTGGTACTGCAGCAATGGTCATAAAAATACCTGCAAGTGTTCCGATAATTTCTTCCATGAATACGATTGGTTTTTTTAAAGACATGCAGCATTTATAAATACAGAACTTCTATTGTCTAAAATGAATGTAATAGGGTTCTATTTGAAAAAGTAATCCATAAGAAATTATTCTTTGTTCAATTCGTTTCTGATAATTTTTGGGGCTAAAAATTATTTAATTTTCTAATTCCTAATCAATTAAATAAATATTCAGCTATGGTAATTTTGGCGATATTTTTTTTCTGGCATTTTGGGAACCATTGTTATGACCGGGTTCAGCCATGTGGTACAATCACTTACGGATCACAAGTTTAATGAAGCCCACTTATTAAATGGACTCATTAAACGTTTAAGGTCTACTTCAACTAGTATAGGGGATAATCATTACTTAGGTTGGATTATACATTTTGCTATCGGCATAAGCATGGCAGCAATACTGTATTGCTATTATTTTTACTTAGCTGATGGTATTTTCATTTGGACCGGATTGTTTCTGGGATTCATTTTAGGTATCATCGGTATTGCAGGCTGGTCTCTAATAATCAGCTATCATGACAATCCCCCAAAAATAGACTGGAAATACTTTTTTATGCAATTGGTAGTGGCGCACATGATCTTTGGTATTACCGTTACTTGGGTATTGGCAAGATTTTTAATGCGCGTTTAAGTCAAACTATATAAACATTAATTTTTCTAATCAGAAGATGGATATAAATATTTCAGGTTACACAAAACGGGCAATCATTGGCGGAGTCATTTCTTTGGCATTTATAGGTCTAGGAACTTTAATGCTTGGTAATCTAAGTGGGTATGAAGCCAAAGTATTAATTAAATCTAGTCTCACAGGTTTAAATACCTTGTGTAATACCATTGTGTTGGCATCTGCAACCATACTTGCTTTGATGTTAACTTTATTGGGAGTTAGTTCAGGTACAAATTCAAAATTGAAGAACGATCACTATATGCATATCATGCAGATTGCAAAGCTTTATACTGCTATTTTTATAGCCTCGTTACTATTCTTTTTGGTATTTAACTTACCTGTTACAGAGAGTGAAAATATACCTGAAAGCTATTTTGATGCTATTTATTACATTACCATTGGTGTAAGTGCTATACTAAGCTCTGCTTTAATAATAGTGGTGCTCATGTTATATAATACCATTATTAATATTATTAAAATAATAGGCTTGGGTATTACCGATCACCCGCTTATAAAAAGTAGTGATTCTAATGAGAAGGAAAATCAAGAAAAATCAGATAGCTGAAAAACTACATCGGTGGCTCGGCAATCATGGTTTTGATTTTTATCCAAAACTGTTTTGACGTAATATTTGTAGGTTCAATAAGATCCGCCATTAAAATTAGGTTTCTCTTAAATTGCTCGTACTCATACTTATTGGTGTTGTTTTCGTCAATTGGGTAATAAGCCATGCCCCAATTAGGGAAAGTTCTCTTACTAATTTCATCATCGGAAAATAGCGTAACATTTTTATGGCGAGGGTCCTTTTTAATCTTATCGTAAAGGGTTTCGATTTTTTCTTTACTTCCTTCCAATAATTGAACAAAGCCACCTTTGTAATAAATCAGGCAGCCGGTAATATCATCACGTTGATTATTTGCGCGTGCCTTTTCAAGTAATTCTTCCATTTCTGCGCTCGTTAATCTACTTGTAGCGACAGATTCATAGGTCAATGTATACATCTAAAATGAAATTGGTCTTAATCGGCAAAAATAATAAAAATGTCAAAAAACAAAAAAGACATTAAAAACTTTTGATAGGATGAATAAATAAATAATGTATATAAAACAAAAAAGCCCCTAAAAGGGGCTTTTGAGTGATCGCAGGAGGATTCGAACCTCCGACCGTCTGCTTAGAAGGCAGATGCTCTATCCAGCTGAGCTATGCGACCGACACCATTTTTTCAAATGTGGGTGCAAACTTAGTGATTTTTATAGACTGGTAAAACCAAAATCAATAAAATTTTAATTATTTCTTTTATATGCTAAAATACAGCTATGAACGACCTTCGTATTGGTCAAAGTTTTCCCATAACTGATCAAGAACTTTATAGAAAATTTCAAATTCTTCTTCAGTGATACCCAGTGTACTAACTTTTCTTAAATCGGTAATAAAGGGCATTACTTGTTTTATGAGTGCCGAACCTTCTTCTGTAATAACAAGTTTGTATCTTTTTTGATCATCTCTAAATCTAGACTTTCGTAAGAAGCCTTTTTTGCATAATCCGCTAATAACTCTAGAAGTTGTTGCCCTATTTCTAAAGTTAGATTTGGCAATATCTGCCTGTGAGGCTTCTTTACCTTCTATATGTACGCGTTGTAAAATTACCCATTGCTCAATGGTCAAATCAATATTATTCTCTGCAAACACTTGTAAAAAAGTACTTTGAACCTTTTTAAGCGTGCGATCAATGTATACTCCAAATCCTTCCGTCCTGTCCATAATCCAAGTATTATTCCTCCAAAAGTAACAGAGTTTATCGTTAATATTGTTGTTAGTGCAACAATAATTAAAAAAAAGTGTATATTTACTACGGATAAATTGGTCAAAAGAAGTGGAAATATGCAACTAGGTTTCAAAAAATATATATTAGAGGATAGTACTTATAAAGGTGGCGGAAAGAAAATCGTTATGCCTGATGGTGTAACGGTACACAAGCTTTCATCTAATGAAAATCCGTTAGGGTATTCCCCAAAAGTGAAAGAAGCATTAGCAAATACTTTAGATGATTTAAGTTTCTATCCAGATAATACGGATATAAGGTTACGTGAAGCTTTGGTAAAGGACTTTGATGGCGCTTTAGTTGCAGATAATTTTATCTCAGCAAATAGTGGCTCAGAAATTATAGATATGATTTCTAAGGCATTTTTGAATGAAGACGATGAGGTAATTGTTAGTCAACCATGTTTTTTGCCCTATACTGCTTTTACCCGTTGGATGGGTGCAAAGGCGATCAATGTGCCAATGACCGAGAATTACGATTATAATTTGGACGGAATTCTTGAAGCTATTTCTGATAAGACAAAGCTGGTATTTCTTGCATCACCTAATAACCCGTCAGGAAACTATATTCCAATGGCAGATTTAAGAAGCTTCATTGAAAAATTACCTGAGCATGTAGTTTTGGTATTAGATGAGGTGTATAGACATTTTGCCGAAGCTGAAGATTATACATCTGGCTTACCATTTGTAGTGGAAGGTAAGAATGTAATAGCTATAAACAGTTTTTCAAAAACATACGGTCTAGCCGGTTTACGAGTTGGGTATTGCTATGCTCCTTTAGAACTTAGTAATTACATGCGCAGAATTTGTAAGCCTTTTTTGTTGTCTACCATGGCTTTAGAAGGGGCTATCGCTGCATTGGAGGATGTTGATTTTGTGAATAAGACCGTAGCATTGGTAAAAGAAGAAAGAAGGTTTGTTTTGAACGGACTTGATGCCTTAAATATAAAATACTGGCCCGCACAAGGTAATTTTGTACTAATAGATCCACCTATCAATGATATGGAATTCACGGCCTTCTTAGAACAGCGAGGTATTATGGTTCGCCCTGTAGGCAATTTTGGAGCTCCGGGAAAAGTTAGAATTTCATTTGGAGTAAGGGAAGCAAATAAAGCACTTTTGGCAGCACTAGAGGTATTGATGAAATCTCAAACCACAACAGCATAAAAAAATTTAATATATATGTTGCAGAAGCAACAATAAACGAAATAAAAATATAAAATCCAGAACTATGTCAACAACAACAGTAGCACAAAACGATCATAAAGAGGCACAAGATTTTATGCCTATTAACGGTACGGATTATTTAGAGCTTTACGTAAGTAACTCTAAGCAAGCGGCACACTATTACAAAACTGCATTCGGATTTAAATCTTTGGCTTATAAAGGTTTGGAAACCGGTAGTAGAGATTTTGAATCTTATGTGGTAGAGCAAGATAAAATAAGATTGGTATTGACCTCCCCTTTAAAAAGTGGTACTGATGTAGGTAGGCATATAGATAAACATGGTGACGGAGTAAAAGTCACTGCGCTGTGGGTAGATGATGCTACCTATGCGTATGAAGAGGCTATGAAAAGAGGTGCCAAAAGTTATATGGAGCCTAAAACCGAGAAAGATGATGACGGGGAAGTGGTAACATCTGGTATCTATTCTTACGGTGAGGTAGTTCACATTTTTGTAGAGCGTAAAAACTACAATGGTACATTTTTGCCAGGGTATAAAAAATGGGAAAGTGAGTACCAACCAACATCTACAGGTTTAAAATTTGTAGATCATATGGTAGGTAATGTGGAAGAAGGTAGAATGAATTTTTGGGTAGATTTTTATGCCAATGTTATGGGCTTTAAGCAGATCATGTCCTTTGACGATAAAGATATTTCAACAGATTATACTGCTTTGATGAGTAAAGTGATGAGTAATGGTAACGGTCGTATTAAGTTTCCGATAAACGAGCCGGCACCAGGTATGAAAAAATCTCAAGTAGATGAGTATCTTGAGTTCTATGAAGGTGAAGGAGTACAGCATATTGCAGTTGCTACCGATGATATTGTAAATACGGTATCTGACCTTAAAAGTAGGGGAGTGGAATTTTTGACGATACCTACCACTTATTACGATGTGTTGACGGATAGAGTTGGTGAAATTGACGAGGATATTGAGTCACTTAGAAAACTAGGTATTCTGGTAGATCGTGATGATGAAGGGTACTTGTTACAGATTTTCACAAAAACCGTACAGGCAAGACCAACCATGTTTTTTGAGATCATTCAACGTAAAGGAGCTACTTCTTTTGGAAAAGGAAATTTCAAAGCGTTGTTTGAAGCGATTGAGCGTGAGCAAGAATTAAGAGGAACTTTATAAGTTCAACAAATTTCTTAAGCATTTAAGAATAACGTATTTTTAAAAGTAGAGTATTAACTAGAATAACGAACGTATATGCCTATATATCATAAACAGGGAGCGTTGCCACCTAAAAGGCATACGCAATTTAGAAAACCAGATGGCGAATTGTACTCTGAACAATTGTTCGGTACTATTGGCTTTGACGGTATGTCCTCTTTACTATATCATCATAACCGACCAACAATGGTTAAGGAGATATTGAAAAGTACGGATGTTTCACCAAAAATAGCCTTGGAGAAGAATATACGTTCGTTAAAACTAGTGAGTTTTAATACGGCGCCAAAAGATGATTTTTTAGATGCTCGAGAACCACTTTTGGTCAATAGTGATATTATTATTGGGGTAGCTGCACCAAGAAAATCTCTACGCGAGTATTTTTATAAGAATACCGACGCAGATGAAATGCTCTTTATACATAAAGGTACAGGGGTATTAAGAACCATTTTTGGGCAGATTAAGTTTGAGTATGGCGATTATCTAATTATTCCAAGAGGAACGATTTATCAAATAGATTTTGATGGTGAAGACAATCGTATTTTGTTTGCGGAATCGTACTCGCCTATATATACACCAAAAAGATATCGTAATTGGTTTGGTCAATTATTGGAGCATTCTCCTTTTTGTGAGCGTGATTATAAATTACCAGAGAATTTAGAAACGTTTACAGATACCGATGAGCACTTGATAAAAGTAAAGAAACAAGGGGTCATACATGAAATGGTCTACATTGGGCATCCTTTTGATGTTGTTGGTTGGGATGGGTATAACTTTCCGTACGGATTCTCCATTCACAATTTTGAACCCATTACAGGTAGAATTCACCAGCCGCCACCAGTGCATCAGACTTTTGAAACTAATGCCTTTGTCATTTGTTCTTTTGTACCAAGGTTATACGATTATCATCCGCAGTCCATACCGGCACCATATAATCATTCTAATATTGATTCTGATGAAATGCTGTATTATGTAGATGGAGATTTTATGAGTAGAAACGGAGTTCAGCCAGGTAATATATCATTGCATCCTGCAGGAATACCGCATGGTCCTCACCCAGGGGCAGCAGAACGTAGCATAGGTCAAAAAGGATCGGAAGAATTAGCGGTAATGATAGATACCTTTAAACCTTTAATGGTTACTGAAAATGCCTTAAAATTGGATGATGGCGATTATTACAAATCTTGGTTGGATAAATAAAGAAATACAAACTTGACAACACTACATACATGGGTCTCTGTGCCCAAAAAATCTGATTTTTCTATCTATAATCTTCCTTTTGGTATCTTCTCTGTAAATGATGAAGCAGCAAAAGCAGGAATAGCTATTGGGGAACAGATAGTTGACTTGGTAGCAATTTCAGAGCTAGGTTTAATAGAGGTAGGTGCTGCATATTTTAGACAGAAAACTTTAAATGAGTTTATCTCATTAGGAAAGAAAATTACGGATAAGGTTCGTTTAGATATTCAGAACTTATTGGTTTCTGAAAATTCTCCGTTGAAGAATCATCCAGAAGTTTTTGTGTTACAGAAAGATGCCAAAATGCATTTACCGGTACATGTAGGTGATTATACTGATTTCTATTCTAGTATAGAGCACGCTACCAATGTAGGTAAAATGTTCCGTGATCCAGAGAATGCTTTGTTGTCTAATTGGCGACATATTCCGGTAGGGTATCATGGTCGGGCATCATCAATTGTAGTCAGTGGTACAACTATTCACAGACCTATGGGGCAAGTGAAAACTAACGAAATGGAAACTCCTGTTTTCAAAGCCTCTGGTAACTTGGATTTTGAATTAGAAATGGGTTTTGTAGTTGGTAAAAGTACAGCACTAGGCGAACGCGTTTCCACTAAAGACGCAGCTGAGCATATTTTTGGTTTGGTATTGTTCAATGACTGGTCGGCAAGAGACATTCAGAAATGGGAGTATGTGCCTTTAGGTCCGTTTTTAGGAAAAAGCTTTGCATCATCTATGTCACCTTGGATTGTCACCTTGGAAGCTTTAGAACCATTTAAGGTTCAAGGTCCTGAGCAAACACCAGAAGTGCTATCGTATTTAGAGTACGAGGGAGAAAAAAATTATGATATACAGTTAGAAGTGGGAATGTCTTCTTCAACTTCAGAAGAAACAACCATCAGCAAATCTAACTTCAAATATATGTATTGGAATATGATGCAGCAGTTGGCACACCATACCGTAAATGGATGCAATATAAATGTAGGTGATGTAATGGCATCAGGAACCATATCCGGAAAAGATGAAAGTTCGTATGGATCATTGTTAGAAATTTCTTGGGGCGGTAAAAAACCGTTTGAATTAAAAGATGGAAGTATACGTACTTTTATAGAAGATAATGATACCATAACCATGCGAGGGTTCGCAGAAAAAGAGGGTAAAAGAGTAGGCTTCGGTGAAGTAACCGGAACCATTTTGCCAAACAAATAAAACAATACAATTTACACTAGAAGATTATAGCATGTCAAATAACGAAGAAATCAATTCTATAGATCCAAATAGCATTTCTCAACAAGAATTACATGGGTATTTATTGTCTGCCGTAGCCCCAAGACCTATATGTTTTGCCAGTACAATAGATAAAGATGGGAATGTTAATTTGAGTCCGTTTAGTTATTTTAATCTATTCAGTGTTAATCCGCCAATGATGGTTTTTTCACCTTCAAGAAGAGGTCGTGATAATACCACCAAGCATACCTTAGAGAATGTTTTGGAGGTAAAAGAAACGGTAATCAATATTGTGAATTATGATATGGTAGAACAAATGTCATTGTCAAGCACCGAATATGGTGACGGCGTAAATGAATTTGTAAAAGCCGGTTTTACGCAAGTACCTAGTGATAAAGTTCAGCCTCCAAGAGTGGGAGAGGCACCCGTAGCATTTGAGTGTGTTGTTGATCAAGTAATAGCCTTGGGTGACGGACCGGGAGCAGGTAATTTGGTACTGGCCAAAGTAGTTCAGATTCACGTAAAAAAAGCATTTTTAGATGCCGAAGGAAAACTGGATACCCCAAAGTTAGATTTAGTGGCACGCATGGGTGGCAATTGGTATTGCAGAGCCAATGGCGATGCGCTATTTGAAATACCTAAACCAATACGTACCAAAGGTATTGGCGTAGATATGCTACCGGAAGCTGTACAGAACAGCACTGTATTAACAGGTAATAATTTAGGAAGGTTAGGGAATTTAGAACAGTTGCCAACTAAAGAAGCTATCGCGAAAATCACAGAACACCCTGAGGTGAAATCTATATTAAATGGTGCTGAAGATAGTATTGAATTACACCAACTAGCACAACGGTGGTTAGCTGAAGGCAAAACTGAAGATGCGCTGGCATTATTGCATTTGTAGTTCTTAATTAAAGATCATCAGGTTCAATATGAATCAGTACATGTTCTAGGTTAGGGATTTCTCTATTAAGATGATCTTGTAGCAGGTGGGCAATGTCATGCCCTTCGGTAACAGAAATTTCACCATCTACCATGGCATGTAAGTCCACATGAAACTTCATTCCTGCTTTGCGAATAAAACATTTTTCGGTACCTGTAACACCTGGCACTTCTAATGATTTAATTCTAATTTCTTCTAAAAGGTCGTCGTAACGTTGTTCGTCCATTATTTCTCCTAAAGCAGGTCTTAGAATTAAATAGCTATTGTAAAGAATAAAGCCCGATGCCATAAGGGCGGCCCAATCATCTGCCGTTTCATAACCTTTGCCAAGTACTACGGCGATAGAAATACCAATGAATGCCATTATAGAAGTAATAGCATCACTTCTGTGATGCCAAGCGTCTGCTTTTAAAGAGGTGCTTTGGGTCTCTTCACTTTTTTTGATAACAATGCGGTACGAGATTTCTTTCCATACAATTATCAAACCTAGAACAATTAATGTCCATGCCTTTGGAACTTTATGGGGAGTCTGAATATTTTCGATGCTTTCATAGGCAATAACCGTTGCAGAAATCACTAAAAAGGCAACGACAAGAAACGTAATAATAGGTTCTATTTTACCGTGTCCGTATGGGTGATTTTCATCTGCTGGTCTTTCCGCATATTTAAAACCTAAGAGTACGAGAGTAGAAGAAAAAATATCTGTGGTAGATTCAATAGCATCGGCTATAAGTGCATAAGAATTACCGAAAAAACCAGCAAAACCTTTAATTAAAGCCAGGCATATGTTACCTATGATGCTGAAATACGTGGTCTTAATTGCCGTTTGCTCAATACCCATATTACAAAGGTAGCGGTCTTGAGTATGAAAGGATATTTTTTAGTAGTCAAATTTAAGATCATAAAATATTACTCCGCTTTTTCATACGCCTCCTTCAACCATCCTATTAATTCACCATCAACCTGGCTGGCATCAGTGAGTTGAACTCTATGTGTGCACATGCTACCAAATGGTCCAGATGATTCTAGTCGGTCTGTAGTTGGTTTATCTTTTATTTTCAGACCTAGGTCTATTCTTGTTTTGGTTGCAGGTTTTATAAGTGCAAATTGTTTTTTTCGAATAATACTTACTGTAGTTTTCTTTGGGGTAATGGTAACGTCGTCACCAAATGTTTTTACCTTTTTTAAAAGCGCTTCGTAAATAGGAGTTAAATTTTCCTTCCCTTTATATTGCTGGGCTACTAAATCGGCAGGAGAATTATTTTCTTCTTTTGATAAAGAGACAATAGTATTTGCAAATCCGTGTGTTACACCGTGCTCTTTCTTTAGAAAACTAACTCCTTCAGAATGTTTAGCAAAAGATTTTGTTTTCAAAATGGACTTCCATTCGCTTAAAGATTTTCCGGTTTTCTCGGGCATATTATCAATCATGGTTTGTAGTGCTTTGTCCATATTTTTAGAGTTTGGTATGATAGTCAATTTACAAAAATTAAAATGTTTATCGTGTGTCGCTACCAATTCTTCTTTCTTGCTCCATTGCCCTATCCAAAGAAAAACCAACAATTCTAAGTTTACTTTAGGAATCTATCAATAAAATTGGCTGCAACTCTTTTATATATAAAAATTTGGCGATTAAGCAATTGTGTGTTCTTTTTGCTGTTATTAGTGCTTATATTAGTTAGTACTGAAATCCCACTGTATTATGGCATTAAAAGTTGCAATCAAACACAAGACAAAATATATCTATGATAGAAGTATAAATCTATCTCCTCACATATTCCGGTTAAGACCTGCGCCACATAGTAGAACACCAATTGAGGCATACTCTATAAAGATTAAACCAGAGAATCATTTTTTTAATTGGCAGCAAGATCCTTTTGGGAACTATATGGCACGAATTGTTTTCCCGGATAAGACAACCGAGCTATCTGTTGATGTTGAAATCATTGCAGATTTAAAGACGATTAATCCGTTCGACTTTTTTGTTGAAGAAGCTAGTGAAGAATTTCCTTTTAAGTATTCTGAAGAAGCAAAAAAAGAACTTTTACCTTATTTAGAGAAAGTAGAAAGTGGTCCGTTATTAAAAAAATGGGTTGATGATATAGACTTGACTCCGCAACGAAGTATCGATTTTTTAATAGGTCTCAATAGTAAATTATACAATTACTTGGATTATACATTGCGTATGGAGCCTGGTGTACAGACCTGTGAAGAAACCTTAGAAGCCAAATTAGGTTCGTGTAGGGATTTTGCTTGGTTGTTGGTACAAACACTACGTCATTTAGGATTGGCGGCACGTTTTGTATCGGGTTATTTAGTGCAATTGAAATCAGATGAAAAATCATTGGACGGTCCGTCAGGCCCTGAAGAAGATTTTACAGATTTACATGCTTGGGCAGAAGTATATTTGCCAGGAGCGGGATGGATTGGTTTAGATGCCACATCCGGACTTTTTACTGGCGAGGGGCATATTCCGTTAGCATGTACGCCTTCATATGAAAGTGCGGCACCGGTAAGCGGATTTAGTGATTTTGCCGAAACCACATTTGAGTTTGAAAATTCGGTTACTAGAATATTTGAATCGCCACGAGTAACAAAGCCATACACAGAAGAGCAGTGGAATGCTATATATAATCTTGGTTTTAAAGTAGAAGAAGAATTACAGGCTAATGATGTTCGCTTGACCATGGGTGGTGAGCCAACTTTCGTTTCTATAGATGATATGGAATCTGAAGAGTGGAATACCGCTGCAGATGGTCAGCATAAAAGAGAATTGGCAAGTAAATTGTCTATTCGTTTATTAGAGGTTTTTGGAAAGGGCGGATTGCTACATCATGCACAAGGTAAATGGTACCCTGGTGAAGCATTACCCCGTTGGTTGATAGGTATTCACTGGAGAAAAGATGGAAAACCAATTTGGAACGATCCAAGCTTATTGGCATCTTTTTCTCAGGAATATAAAATGCCCAGAAATATTACAAAGCGATTTTTAAAGACCTTAGGTGGTTATTTAGGTTGTAAGACAAATAGTGTAATACCGGCTTATGAAGATGCATTTTACTTTTTATGGGAAGAGGGCAAATTGCCTATTGATGTAAATCCTAAAAAATATAATAAGGACGACAGTCACCTACGTAGAAAACTAGGTGAGATATTAGAGACGGGAATTGGAGAGGCTGTTGGTCATGTGTATCCATTGACCAAAAAGAACAATAAATGGTTGACCAACAAGTGGAAATTTAGAAATAAGCACTTGTTGTTAACTCCAGGAAATTCTGCCATTGGTCTACGATTACCATTGGCAGCATTACCTAAAGATCCCCCGATTCCGTCAGAGCCAACTGCAGAACCAGAGCTGTTTGAGAAAACGCCAGATTTACCTACACCGGGAGATGCATTGCAAAAACGTTTAAATTTAAAATCATCATCGCATCCTAGAAAACATCCGTATGTGCGTACTGCTATTTGTGCAGAAGTTCGTGAGAATAAATTGTTCTTATATCTACCGCCATTAGATAGTGCCGAAGACTTTTTAGATTTGGTATCAAGTATAGAAGCTACGGCCAAAGAATTGAACGTTCCGGTTATTTTAGAAGGGTATGAGCCCCCAAGAGATAACAGATTAGAAGTATTGAAGGTAACGCCTGATCCAGGGGTGATTGAGGTAAATGTGCATCCGGCCAAAAACTGGCAAGAACTTACCGATAATACGTTAACCTTATATGCCGAAGCGAAACAAGCACGTTTAGGTACAGAGAAATTTATGTTAGATGGCAAGCACACCGGTACAGGTGGCGGTAACCATGTAACTTTGGGCGGCGTAACTCCGGCAGATAGTCCGCTGTTACGTAATCCGCAATTACTACGAAGCTTGTTGACCTTTTGGCAGCATCACCCAGGATTGTCCTATTTATTTTCAGGTGCCTTTATAGGACCAACGAGTCAGGCACCACGTGTAGATGAAGCTCGGTTGGAAAATCTGTATGAGCTAGAAATCGCTTTTTCTCAAATACCTGATGATGAAGAAGTGCCATTCTGGATCACGGATCGATTATTTAGACATTTGTTGACAGATATCACAGGAAATACCCATAGGGCAGAATTCTGTATTGATAAATTATATTCGCCAGATTCATCTTCTGGGCGTTTGGGTATTTTAGAGCTACGAGCTTTTGATATGCCACCACATGCGCAAATGAGCTTAATGCAAATGTTATTGGTTCGCACGCTGGTATCTTGGTTCTGGAAAAAACCGTATAAGCATAAGTTGGTACGTTGGGGTACAGAGTTACATGATAAATTCTTGTTGGAACATTATGTAAAAGAAGATATTAAAGATATTGTAGAGCAGTTGAACGAAGCGGGCTATCCGTTCAAGTTAGACTGGTTTGATCCATTTTTTGAATTCCGCTTTCCACTTTACGGTATGGTAGATGTTAACAACATTCAAATGGAATTACGAATGGCTATAGAACCATGGAATGTACTTGGTGAAGAAATGACAGGTGGTGGTACATCAAGGTATGTAGATTCTTCTTTAGAACGTGTACAGGTGAAAGTCAATAATTTCAATAACAAACGTTACACATTAACCTGTAACGGTGTAAAGATCGAGCTAAGTTCTACAGGAACTAAAGGGGAATATGTAGCGGGAGTTCGTTTTAAGGCTTGGGAACCATGGTCCGCGTTACACCCTACAATTGGTGTAGATACTCCGTTGGTTTTTGATATTGTTGATGATTGGAACGATAAGTCAATTGGTGGTTGTACCTATTTTGTAGCACACCCAGGTGGTCGTTCTTATGATACCTACCCTGTAAATAGTTTAGAGGCAGAATCAAGAAGAATAAATAGATTTTGGGATATTGGCATGACACAAGATGAGGTTACTCCTACAGAATTGGTCGCTTCAACAAATTTTACGGGTAGAATGGTAGAACCTAAGAAAGGTTCAAATACATTTGCATACAAAGAGATGCCTGTGAATCCTGAATATCCACATGTGACGGATTTACGTAAGAAGTAAATGAAGAGGTAATGCCAACAACAAAAACAAACTGGTTCAATAATTATAGTACCCAACGCGGTAATGATGAAATGTATGCGTTGAACAACGGTATGAAACCATATTGGACAAAATTATTAAACGGTTTTGATTCTTTAGGAGTCACCGGAATAACCGCTAGACAAAAAGATATTGACTGGTTATTGTCAGAAAATGGGGTAACCTACAATGTTTACAATGACCCAAAGGGAATGCATAGGCCGTGGAATCTGAATGTGATTCCGTTTATGTTGCACCAAGATGAATGGACAAAAGTTGAAGAAGGACTAAAGCAAAGGGCAGAACTACTTAATTTAGTTTTAAAAGATGTTTATGGGGAACGTAAACTGATAAAAAATGGAATAGTCCCTTTTGAGGTCATTTATGGGCATCGTGGTTTTCTAAGGCAATGTTCAGATATGGAGCTTCGGTTAGAGAAGTACTTGTCTATATATGCAGCAGATTTATGCCGTGGTACAGATGGGCGATTGTGGGTTGTAAATGACCGTACAGAAGCACCTTCCGGTATGGGTTATGCATTGGAGAACAGATCTACGACAAGTAGAATTTTACCCGATATGTATGCTGAAATGAAGGTGAAGCGCTTGTCGGGCTTTTTTAAAGAGTTCAATCAAATGCTTATTGATGCTGCACCTGGTAAAAAGGAGAACCCTAATATTGTTATTCTTACGCCCGGTTCACATAACGAAACCTATTTTGAACATGCTTATATGGCTTCGTTTTTAGGTTATCCGTTAGTGCAGGGTAATGATTTGGTGGTGCGTGATGGCTTTCTTTGGATGAAATCACTACAAGGCTTAAAGCAGATAGATGTTGTATTACGAAGGGTAGATGATGCCTTTACGGATCCTTTAGAACTTCGTGAAGATTCACATTTAGGGGTAGCGGGATTATTGGATGTTGTAAGAAGAAAAAACGTCGCCGTTATTAACCCAATAGGAAGCGGAGTAATAGAAAATCCTGGTTTAATTCCATTTATGCCGGCAATTTCCAAGTATTTCATGGATGAGGATTTGAAATTACCGCAAATAGCATCTTGGTGGTGTGGGCAAGAGAAAGAAAGAAATTATGTACTTGAGAATATATCGAAATTAGTAATCAAAAGAATAGATCGTACCAATAGGGAGAGTATCTATTTTGGCGAGCAAATGAGTGAAGAAGAACTAGCTGATCTTATAAAGGTTATTCTAGAACGCCCGTATAGATTTGTGGCCCAAGAACGCATTAATTTTTCTACCGCGCCTAATTTCAGCGAAAAAGAATTACAACCTAGAAATGTAGTGGCCAGAGCATTTTGCATTGCCTCAAAAGAACAATATGCAGTAATGCCGGGTGGTTTGGTAAGAGTAGCTCCAGATGGCGAAACCGTAAGGGTGTCTAACCAAAGAGGTGGTACTAGTAAGGATTTTTGGATTTTAGATGATGCGGATATTAAAGAGGATAAAAATAGAAACTGGCAACAAAAGTCATCTATTGCTATTTCTGGTCTAGACGATTTACCTAGTCTAACGGCAGAGAATTTATATTGGGCGGGCCGTTATGTTGGTCGTACGCTAGTTAACGCAAGATTTCTACGTACCGTTATGCGCCAAATGGCCATAGATCAAAAAAGAGCGGAAAAACCAGATTCAGAAAAGTTAACGGTACTTTTTAAGGCTGTTACGCAATTGACAGGTACGTACCCAGGATTCATAGGTAAGGATAAGGACGGTAAGTTGGCAATGGACAATCCATATGAAGAAATGTTATCCGTTATTTTAGATAAAAATAGAATAGGTAGTTTGGCACATACCATAAGCATGTTCAGTAATTCCTACTACTCCATACGTAACCTATGGTCTTCGGATATGTGGCGCGTATTTGAAAATATTCAGAAAATATGGAATTCACTGGTAGAAGGTGAAGATCATTCCATTAATAAAATACTTAAGGTTTTAAATCAATTAATTACACGCCTAATAGCGTTTATGGGGTTAATTGAAGAAAGTATTATGGTGCAACAAGGTTTACTATTATACTTTATTGGGCTGCAATTAGAGCAAAGTACCTTGAATATTACCAAATGTAGGGCTTTATTGACCATAAAGTATGATGAGCAAGTAGAGTACGATTTACTTGAGTATTTATTGACCAGTCATGAAAGTTTAAATATATATAGGTACAGTTACCGTTCTCATATAGAGTTGGCACATGTGTTAGATTTGGTGGTGTTCGATCTTGATTACGCGCGTTCATTGACTTTTATGATCAACCGTATTCAGAAAGATATAGCGCGATTACCACATTCTAAATACGATCATCAATTAAATAATTACCAAAAAAATATTTTTGAAGCATTCTCTAAGTTAAGATTGGCAGATTCAACAAAATTGGCAAAGACCAACTCAGAAACCGATTTTAAACGAGAAGATTTAGATACACTACTAAAGGAACTTTCAGATTTGTTGTACAAAGCATCGCAATCGATCTCAAATACCTATTTCAATCATACAGACAAACAGACCCAATTGTTTACACAGTCTTTTCCTATTTGATTATGATATTCAACGTTACACATATTACGAAGTACGATTACAATGCCCCAGTGAGCTATTGTCATAATATAGCAACGCTTCGTCCTAGGGAATCTAAAGGGCAAGAGTTGATAGTATATAGTATTGATATTTCACCGGAACCCGCGGAAATAAGTGAACGCAAAGATTTCTTTGGAAATTATATAACGCGTTTTTCTATACAGACAGAGCATAAAACATTGAAGGTTACTACTAAGAGTAAGATTAATAGGGAATATGCCAAATTTCATGAATCTTTCAATAGCGATGCCTGTAAAAGCATTACCATGAACGATGCACTTGCTGCATTGAACGGCATGCATCCAGAAATATTGGAGGCCAAGCAATATGTATTAGAGTCCATTTTTATAAGAAGAACAGATAAGGCTATACGTGATTACGCGGAGTTATCCTTTAAAGGAAATAGATCGGTTTTTAATGCGGCTTATGAATTGATGCAACGTATTTATACCGATTTTGATTTTGATTCAGAATTTTCAACGATTTCAACACCAATAGAAGAGGTAATGAAGGAGAAAAAAGGTGTGTGTCAAGATTTTGCCCAAATTGCCATTGCTTGTATACGTTCTGTTGGTTTGCCTGCTAGATATATTAGTGGGTATATAGAAACACTACCTGCACCAGGTAAGGAGAAATTAGTGGGTGCAGATGCCTCTCATGCATGGTTTGCCATTTATATACCCGGTTTTGGTTGGGTAGACTTTGATCCAACAAATAATCAGATACCAAAAGACCAACATATAGTAGTGGGTTGGGGTAGGGACTACTATGACGTGCCACCTTTAAAAGGTGTTGTTTATGGTAGTGGTCAGAGTAAATTGAATGTCTCTGTAGATATTGCTGCAGAGGTATAATTTTAATTTGATTATCCCTCAAAAAAGAACTCGTGTAGTTCAATTAAACTACTTCTTTTTATTTGAACTAAATCACCGGTATCTTTTAGAAAGATGCCTAATGATTTTTCATTGTATACAAATTTCATTTCGTCAGAGTAATCTGTTACAACATACATGTCTCCAGAAAGTTGATAGAACGGAATGGTCATTTTACTTTTTAATTTAACCCCCTTATTTACAATTTTTCCATTGGTTAATGTAGATTTTACTAAGCTTTCATCATGTTCTCCAGATGCAATTTTTACATACGAAATCATCATGTTTGTCCATTCGGGCTCATCGATTAAAAACCATTTGACCTTATTAAAATCAATACCGTATTCATTTATCCATCCGTGACTGGTAAAGCCTAATAAAACTTGTTTTTTTCCATCTAGCTCAGGTTTATCAGCAGGTACGAATTCTTGTATTTTAAATGTGATGACAGATGCCGAAGACATATCTTTTAATTTTTTTCCTTCAAAATCTATTGTTTTAAGTGAGAAACTGTTGATGTTCGGGTTATTAGCCAATAACCATTCAGTTGCAGTTAGTTCGGCACGTTCTTTCATTTGCTCTACTGCCGCGACACCCGCACCAATTGCTGCTAAAGCGCCCACTGCACCTGCAACAACTGCTCCATTATCTTGAGCATTACTTTTGTTAGGAATTAAAATTGAAAGAATGAATAATAAGGTGAATAATTTTCTCATGTTTTTGTTGAGTGGTTGGTTTATAAATAGGCCATACCCACCAAATCGGTTAGTTCCCCCGAAATACCTCATCAGTAGGATGGCCATAGCATTAATATTATAGTTATTGAATAGTGTTTAATTTTAAGTATGGCAAACCTAATACCATTCTAAAGAATATGATTACGGTTTTCCGTAACGGTGGCTACTATCTTTAAATAAGTCCTAAATCTTTTACAATGGCCACAAGGTGTATGGCGTTGTTGGCATTAAATTGAACACGTAATTTATTTAAACGCTTTTCAATAGAACTAAGGCTTGCAGGCGAAATGTTCTCTTTTCTATATAAAGCACTGATTTCATCTTGAGATAAACCTTTGCTAAGATTATCTAACAATGAAATGTCATAATCGTCTATTTCAAGTTCATTTTCACTACTGAATGCATTAGAAACTTCTGGCGATAAGAATTTTTCATCTTTAGCTATCTCACTAATTGCCTGCGTAAGGTTTTTAAGACCGTTTCTACTCTTACAGACATATGCATCTATATCGTGTTGATTAAAGAGTGTACGTACCGCCTGCAGTCGATCTTCGACCGAGTAGACAATTACCTTTAAATTAGGGAATTCAGATTTTAGTTTTTCAACCAATGAATGTCCAGATGGGTAGGTTTGTGATCTGTGATCTACTTTAAATGAAAGATCAGATATGACCAAGTCAAATGGCACATTATCAAGATCGGCTCGTTTAATTTTTAAATACGCATCATCACAATACTGCACTTGATCTATTTGTGTAACTCCCAATTCGGTCAGTAAAGAAAACACACCTTTGTTGATGTCTTCCATATCCTCCGCGATTAAAACTTTTTTGAACATGCCTTAAATTATTATTGATGCCTTAAAGCCATCACCTTGCTTAGATTCAAAATTAATAGTTCCATTTATAGAAGCGATACGGGATTCCGTATGTTGCAGCCCATTTTTTTTAAAAAGATCACATCCAACGCCATTATCCTTATAATTAATGCGCATTTTAGAACCTTCTTTTTCAAATATTAAAGTCACGAATGATGCCTGACTATGTTTTCTCATATTGGTCATGAGTTCTTGTAATACCCTGTAAATAGTAGTTTTTTTAAGTTCGGGAACGGTATCCCAAGGCATTTTGGAAAGGTTTCTGGTGATTACTTTTACCTTATCGTTTTTATATCCTAAGAGTAAATCATTTAATTGTAAACCAAAATCTTCATTAAGGTCAATTGCGCTATTTTCTCTAGAAATATCTCGTGTTTTGGTATAAATTTTTTCCATTTCGTCCAAAATAGTACCGTCAACACCTAAATTATTCTCAAGAGAAGTCATCACCTTATACATATCGTTCGCTACTTCGTCATGTACTTTTTTAGCAATTCTGGTTTCTGTTTTATAGATTTCTTCAATTTTGGCTTTGCGGTATCTGTTGCGATAGATAAAGTAAGAACCAACTAAAATTAGAAAAATGATGAATGCCAGAGCTTGGTAAGCCAGTCGTTTACGAGATTCTATCTCTTGTAGAAGAATACTGGCTTGGGTTTTCTTTTGTTCTTCGGCAACATTGTATTTTAGAAATGCATTTTTGTTTTCCGCTATTTGTTTGGCATTGGAAATACTATCGGTCAGTTTTTTGTATTCATGAACCAACGGATTTTTGTTCATGGTCATAAGGGTGGAAATAGCATCTAATTTAAAAGAGCTACTATTTATTTTGTCTGATAATGCCAGCGCTTCTTTGGCATGTTCAATGGCTTTTGCGGTATCTTTTCTATCCAAATAAAATTCAGCTAAATGGGTGTTGCTTGAATGTTGCCCAATGAAATCATTATTTTGTTTACGTAGTTCTAATGCCTTTTTTAAGTTTTGTAGAGCTTCGGGTAAATTTAATTTAGATTGTACATACCCCAAGTTGTCTGTTACTAAAGTTTGTTGGTAAGTATTAAATTGGGTTTGCTTTTTTTGTAATAGAGTATAGATGTCAAGAGCTTTCTTATAATCTAATTGGTCTTTATAAATATTGGCTTTGTTATTAAGAATGACAACACTGTCTTTTAACCTATTTGCTATTTTTAAAGCCTTGTCAAACGTTTTTATGGCTTCGGTAGGGTTGCTCGATGTTCTGTAAATTCGCCCTAATTGATTGTATAACCCAACTCTAGAATTGATCAAGGTGTCTTTGGTAGACATAGATTCAATTAAGTTTAAAGCTTCTACCACATTATTTTCACTACTAAAGTTATTTCCTATTTTAAATTCTGCAATAGATAACAGCCTTAAATCGTAAATGGCATTTAGAGTATCGTTTAACTCTAGGTCTAAGGCTTTCTTTTTAGTGTAGTAATGTATACCTGAAGGTAAATCTTGCGGATTGGTAGGTTGTAGTATAGCCTTTCTGAATATGTGTGAACTATCGGTAAAGGTTTGTGCACTTAACTTAAATAAGGAGCAAAAGATAAATATAGTACAGGTGAATAGATGTAGAAAAACTGAAAATTTGTGGTATTTCATTCCTCTAATGTATAAACATTTTATGTATTTAATTTTTTGATGTAGACAAAAGTCGTTACAATTTTAATTAGAAAGGTTGGTCTATTTTGCTATTGTTTTCTAGTCGTAATGGTTTCAAGTGTTGAGGTTAATGGCATTATACGGTTGTCGATTAATTAATAAGGTATAATTATTAAAATTAAAACTTACTTTAAGCTCATAAAGAACTTTTTTATATATTATCTTCTTTTTAAAATACCGATAGCCAAAATGACCTTATTCGATAAAATTATTAGTTTAAGAAATATCAATACTTTTTCTAAGCACGAACAACTGGTTAACGGTATTATACAGGCTATCGATGAAGGTATAGTAAAGCGGGGCGACAAGTTGCCATCCATAAACCAAATGGTTTCGCAATTGGGTTTTGCAAGACAAACTATTGTTAAGGCTTATGAAGAGCTTAAGGATCGTGGTTTAGTAGAGTCAAAGAAATTGAAAGGGTACTTTGTAGTCAGCAATGAGACCAAGGTGGTATTAAAGGTGGCATTGATAATGTTCTCTTTTCAGCGATTTCAACAAGACTTTTATGATTCGTTTCGAAAAGGATTGGGTAAAAAATATCAAATAGATGTATTCTTTCATCATAATAACTTAGAAATATTTAATAGCATATTTCAAAATATTCAGGGTAAATATGGCATGTATGCTATTGCCCCTATACAAGACCCTGGTTTACGTCAGGTATTAGCATCTATACCACCTTCCAATTTATTGATAATCGATAGGTATATTGAACTTGATAATTCGTACTCTTATATCTCACAAGAATTTGAAGAGTCAACATATTCCAAATTAATAGAATTACTGCCAGAGATTACTAAGTACAAAAAGTTCATACTGTTTTTTAAGGAAGATGCAGATTATCCCATTGGTATATTAAATGCCTTTAATAGGTTTTGTAAAGATTATGAAATAGAATCATCTGTAGTAAGCAAGTATAAATCGCAATCTATTAAGAAAGGGAACTTGTACTTTTTTGTGAGTGACACTTACATTTGGGATGTTCTAAAAGATGTTAGAAATAGTGAATATATTGTAGGTAAGGAAATCGGAATCTTATCGCATAATGATCATGTAGTAAAAGAAATAGTTTTCGGAGGTATTACCACCATTTCAACAGACTTCAAAGAAATGGGAAAGAAGGCGGCCGCCCATATTAAGAATCAAGAAGAAACAAAGATTATCATGCCTTCCAATCTAATTAAAAGGAATTCTCTTTAGTCTTTAAACAATTCGTTTTTATCCCGTATTATCATATGTGTATTATTGAAGCATATATATTGTCATATATTAAATTTTAACTTAATATTTTGATATAATGCAAAAATATCTATATTTGCATAATAGCATAGACTGGCATAGTACAATTTTATGTCATTGCGTTAAATTAACTAACAAACAAAAGATTATTAATTAACATTGATTTTATGATGGGAAAAACACTCAAACAAATTTTTGGTTTGGCATTTGCGCTACTGGGTAGTTTTGCATTTGCTCAAACTACGCAGGTCTCAGGTACGGTCTCGGATGTAGACGGACCATTACCTGGTGTTAACATTGTAGTAAAAGGAACTACAAATGGGGTAACAACCGATTTTGACGGAAACTATACAATTTCTGATGTAGTAGATGAAAGTGTATTGGTTTATAGCTATATAGGCTATGCGAAGCAAGAAATTGCCGTTCAAGGGCAGTCTACGATAAATGTTACTATGGAGTCAGATGCTCAAGCATTATCAGAAGTGGTATTGATTGGTTATGGTACTTCAAATAAAAGAGAGCTTACAGGTTCCGTAGCGACTATTAAGAAGGGGGCAATTGTAAATGTTGTAGCAAGTAACCCTACAACTGCGCTTCAAGGTAAGTTATCTGGTATTCAGGTAGAGAGTTTTGGTGGTCAACCAGGGGGTTCTGCCAATGTGTTTATTAGAGGGGTAAACTCTTTAAGTAATGCAGATCCTTTATATATCGTAGATGGTTTGTTCGTGGACAATATGGATTATGTAAATCCGCAAGATATTGAAGATATATCTATATTAAAAGATGCTGCGGCAGCTTCAATATATGGTTCTAGGGCTGCCAATGGTGTAGTTTTGATAAAAACGAACCACGGTCGTAAAAATAGAGCGGTAGAGGTAAAATTGAATACCAGAATAGGATTTGATTCTCCAAGTAAAAAATTAGATTACATCAATGGTCAGCAATACACAGATTATTTAAATCAAAGATTTGCCAATGACGGTGAGTCTACTACTGTTGCCTATAACGGTGTAAATACAGATTGGCAGAGCGAATCGTTAAGCTCTGGTATTGTTGAGGATCTTGGATTTTCAATTTCAGGTGGAGGAGAAAACACATCTTACTATGCTTCTGGTAACTATTTTAATCAAGATGGTATTTTGGTAGGTTCTGGCTTCAAGAGAATTAACATGAGGTTCAATAGTAGGTCTGAGTTCGGTAGATTTACCTTAGCTCAATCATTAGGTATTGCCGAAGGTAAATTACAAGAAAACAACTGGTATGGTTGGGATGGTGCATCGGTACCGACATTGGCATTTAGAAATGCGGCTAACGATGGTGGTTTTGAAGCACCGTCATTACCGATTCATGGTCCTGGTGGTATAAACCAGTATGGTTTGGCAAGTTTGGAGAATAATTTAGAGACGACAAGAACCATTTTCGGTAATGCAAAGTTAGATTATGAGATTGTAGATGGTTTAAAAGCTTCTTTGAATTTCGGTGTTGATTATACCAACAGAAACAGCTTTCAATTTACGCCAACATATTTTATGAGTACTATTGATGCGGTACTGAACGTAAACGCAGAAAATGATCTGACTGATTATAGACAAGAAGATGTAAATGTTCTTGTAGAGCCGACATTGGCTTACGACAAAGAATTTGGTGTGCATAAGCTAGGTGCGGTTGCAGGTTTTACTTATTTTAAAGAAACACAAAAAGGTAACGGTGTGTTTGGTCAAGGTACACCATCTAATGTTATACGTAATGTTGGTGCATTACCATCTACTGAGCAATTGGTGCTATTGGGTAACAACAATACCGCAGCGTTACAGTCTTATTTTGGTCGTGTAAACTATGGTTATGATAGTAAGTATTTATTTTCGGCAACATTAAGAAGAGATGCTTCTTCGCGTTTTGCGCCAGATAATAGAGTAGGTTATTTTCCTTCGTTCTCTGCAGGGTGGAATATTAGTGATGAAGACTTCTGGAAATCAGAAACCATTAACTATTTTAAATTAAGGGCTTCTTATGGTGTATTAGGTTCATATCCTGATACTTTTTATCCAACGCAAGCAACTTTCCAGGCAAATCAATCCAATACTTCCTTTGGTGGCGGTTTGGCAACAGGTTTGGCACAAACAACTTTGGCAGATCCAAACTTGGTGTGGGAGACATCGAAAACATTTGATATCGGTTTTGATATAGCTTTCATGAATAATAAGATGAATTTTACAATGGATTATTATTCAAAGAACATAGAAGATGTATTGGTAGCTATAAACGTGCCATCTACAAGTGGTGTTAGTTTACCTGTAACTAGAAATGCCGGTACGCTTGTTAATAACGGATTGGAATGGGATTTGACCTACCGTAAAAACGAAGGGGATTTCACTTATACCGTTGGTACAAACTTCTCGTTCAACCTTAAAAGTGAAGCAGGCGATGTGCCGAATCCAATATTAGGTCCTGCAATTGATGAAGATTTGCGTGTAGTAAACAGAACAACGGCAGGTGAGCCTATTGGTGCTTTCTACGGTTACGTAGTTGAGGATAAAGTTGATCCCGCGACCGGAGATTTCGTAAGGGTAGATGTAAATGGCGATGGTGCTATTACCGCAGACGATATTACCAATATTGGTGATCCTACTCCAGATTTTACGTATGGTTTAAATGTAAATGCCGATTATAAAAATTTCGATTTCGCACTTAGTTTCAATGGTGTACAAGGCAATGAAATTTATAATTTAAGTAGGTATTATAGCATTTTATGGCAAGATGGTGGTAAGCTTACCGATGTATTGAATTCATGGACACCTTCTAATACAGATACCAATATACCAAGAGCTTCGATTTCTGATGCTGCAGGTAACAAGGCACCTTCTTCATTCTTCGTAGAAGACGGTTCGTATTTTAGATTGAAAAATTTAGATATCGGATATAATTTTAGAGATGGCTTTGCTGGTTTAGACTGGGTAAAAGATGTTCGTTTGTCATTGAATGTGCAAAACGTATTCGTAATTACCGGTTATAGCGGTTATGATCCAGATGTTTCTTCAACAAATGGAGGTAGAGCAAATAGAAATTCTGGTGTGCCAGGTTTAAGAGATAGAGTAAATCCATTATTAGGTAGAGGATTGGATGCAAGAGCGTATCCAAATGCAAGAACAATCATGTTTGGTGTACAAGCTACTTTCTAATCATAAAATTTAAAACAATGAAATATATTTTTAAATCAAAAAACTTAGCCTTAGCGCTATCGAGTATTGTTTTATTAGGTTCGTGTTCAGATGAACTTTTAGATCAAGAAAACAACAATGCTACCTCTACTGCCAATTTTGGTAGTTCAATAGCACAGGTAGAATCTGCGGTAAATGGTGCATTTCATCCTATAACAGATACTTTTTTCTGGGGCAGAATAGTTCATACAGGTGCCTTATTACGTTCAGACGAATTTAACATATTTCCGTTTGGTAGTAATACGGCAATGTCAACCTTACAAGGTAACCCGGGTGATAGATGGGCAACAGAGCCTTTTCAGCAGTTGTATAAATCTATTGCGCGTTGTAATAATATTATCACTAACGTAAATGAAGAAGGTATAACAGATACGGAGATTAGAAATAATCTTGTAGGTCAAGCATATTTTTTAAGAGCATTTGATTACTGGTATTTGTTGAATTTATATGGTAGTGTGCCGTTAATAACGGAATTGCCAGATTTGGATAATTTATTGGTAGACCAAGCGGCCCCAGAAGATATCTGGGCTCAAATTATAGCCGATTTGGAGATGGCAGAACAAATGCTTCCGGAAACTTGGGGAGGTGATAATTTAGGTAGACCAACTTCTGGTGCTGCAACGGCACTAAAAGGAAAGAGCTATTTGTACATGAAAGAGTATCCATTGGCTATAGAAGCTTTTCAGAGTCTAATTGGTCAATACAGTTTACTTCCTTCTGCTCAATATGCCGATAATTTTACTACCACGAACGAGAATAATCAAGAGTCTATATTCGAACTACAATTTTTGGGTCAAACTACATTTGTTTGGGGTACGGATATCCCTGGTACAGGTACTATGGGCAACTATCATATTGATTATGCACCGCCTACAAAATCTCCTGATCAAAGTCACGTGGTAAACCCTTGGTTGAAAGATTTATTTGAATCAAACGGAGATTTAGTACGTAGAAATGAAACATTGGTCTATGATTATCCTGGTGCTTTGGGTTATGGTGGTACAGATTATTTGACAGATTTTGCAGATGATATCACGGTAGCTAATGATGCTGGTGTAGAACCTATATTTTCAAAAAAATATGCAGGTTTAGATTTAGGCACCAGAGATCAAGTAGATTTCTTAGGTACAAATGTGGGTAACAATTGGAGAATTATTAGATATGCAGATGTTTTATTGATGCTTGCAGAAGCATTAAATGAAAACAATCAACCTGCTCTTGCAGCACCTTTCGTAGATGAAGTTAGATTAAGAGCTGGTATATCTACTATTTCCGATTTAAATTTAAGTCAGGCAGATATGCGTCAAGCAATTATCGATGAACGTGCTATGGAGTTGGCGGGTGAAGGTCATCGTTTCTTTGATCTAGTACGATGGGGCCTTGCAGATGATTATTTAGGTGCAAGTTCATTACATGGTGCACACCCTAAGTCTTTAAGTGGTGGTGTGTTTGAAACAGGTAAGCATGAATTGATATGGATTCCTAGTTCAGAGTTAGATGCTAATCCTAATTTAGTACAAAACCCAGGATATTAAAGTTTTGTTAGTTGTTGTTGAGTTTAATAAGCCAAGTATGTTGAGATGCTTGGCTTTAAACTTCTTTATTACTTTTTTATGATAAAAAATACTTTCTTATTAAGTTTTCTTCTGCTATTGGTAATTAGCTGTAATTCTAATAAAGAAAGTTTTGTGTTCAATAGCCTTTCTGAGCGAACAACACATATAAATTTCTCAAATACGATTACCGAAAACGACGAAATCAATATTATAGATTTTCAGTATTGTTATAATGGTGGTGGTGTTGGCATAGGTGATTTTAATAACGACAATCTTCAGGATATTGTTTTTACGGGGAACCAGGTATCATCAAGAATATATTTAAATAATGGAAATTTAGCCTTTACCGATATATCGGAGAAGGCTAAGTTTTTTACCGATTCTTGGGTTACAGGTGTTGCTATCGTAGACATTAATTCAGATGGTTGGGATGATATTTACTTAAATGTAGGTGGTGCAAATTGTAACAATAATTGCCCTAACCTTTTATTTGTAAATCAGGGACTTAATGACGAAGGAGTTCCCTTTTTCAATGAAGAAGCGAAAGCATATGGTCTTGATGATGCCAATTATGCACAGCAAGCCGTATTTTTTGATTATGACCTAGATGGTGATCTAGATGTGTATGTTGTTCATAACGGCAATACTACGCACGACAAAAATACACCAATGCCAAAAAGGTATTTGCCAGGTCATTTATCAGATTATCTTTTAAAGAACGAAACAGTGCCAGGTATTGATCATCCGGTGTATAAAAATGTTTCAGATAGTTTACAAATTACCGGTAGAGGCTTTGGTCTAGGGGTAGGTATACATGATTTTAATGGAGATAATTTACCGGATATTTATGTGTCCAATGATTTTATAACAGATGATTTGCTGTATATCAACAAGGCATCGGCTGCTAATAAAAATCCTGTTTTTGTAGAATCTAGTAAAGAGTACCTGTCCCATGAAACTTATAATGCCATGGGTGTTGATATTACAGATGTCAATAATGACGCTATACCAGATATTTTGGTGGTAGATATGTTGCCTGATCAATACAAAAGACAAAAGTTAATGCTGGGTAGCATGAATTACGATAAGTTTCTATTATCTCAAAGTAATGGTTATACACAGCAATACATGCACAACACATTACAAATGGGTAATGGTTTTATAAATGACGAGCCAATTAAATCAAGTGAAGTAGGTTTTCAAAAAGGCATCTCAAGTACAGATTGGAGCTGGGCTCCATTAATGGTAGATTTTGATAATGACGGCGATAAAGACATTTATATTACTAATGGTTATGTAAAAGATATTACAGATTTAGACTTCATTAATTATTCCAATGAAAATGGAATATTCGGAACTCCAGAGGCAAAAAGCAAGCGTTTAAAAGAATCGGTCTCGAAATTACAGGGTATTCATTTGCCTAATTTTATATATGAGCAAGTTTTAGAAGAAAACTTTGATGATGTCTCAACAAAATGGATACAAGAAAAAGAATCGTTTTCAAATGGCGCGGCTTACGCTGATCTAGATAACGATGGTGATTTGGATATGGTGGTCAATAACATCAATTCAAAAGCTTTTGTTTTAGAGAATACTACATCAAAAAACAAGCAGAACAATTATCTGCGAGTTCGCCTTAACGGTAGCTTAAAGAACGCAAAGGCAATCGGGGCCAGAATTTCCCTTTACCATGGTGGTGGTTTGCAAGATCAATATCAATCTGTAATTAGGGGGTATTTGTCCTCAATGGAGCCAATAGTACATTTTGGGTTAAAAGACACTATTGTTGACTCTTTAAAGGTGCAATGGCCAGATGGTAAAACTACGATGAAGTATAAAGTTGCGGTTAATCAAGTTTTGACTTTAAGACAAAAAGAGGCAGAACCATTGGTAAAGACTGAAACAGAGAGAAGACGATTATTTCAATTGGATTCTACTTTAATAAATTATACACAAAATGACAATCCCTTAAACGAGTATACATATCAGCATTTATTGGTAAAGCAGTATACAGCAAAAAGTACTTGCGTAGTAGCCGCAAATATTGATGGTGTTGCAGGAGATGAATTGTTTATTGGCGGTAGTAAAGGAAGACCGGGCAGTATTTGGTCCCAGAATGCAGAAGGGGTGTATATGCCCGTTCAATTATTAGATACCGAGTATGATGATTCGGCAGCGGTTTTTTTAGATATAGATCAAGACGGTGATCAAGATTTATATGTTGCAAGCGGTGGCAATAGATTTGAAGAGGGGTCTTCAAAATATCAAGACAGAGTTTATCTTAACGATGGGGAGGGGTCATTTGTTAAAAGTAATGGATTGTTACCTGTAGGTCGCAAAAGTACAAGTGCCATTGCAGCAGAAGATTATGATAAAGATGGGGATTTAGATATTTTTCTTGGATCAAGATTAAATCCAAAAGAATATCCGTTAGTACCTGAAAGTATTTTTTTAGAAAATGAAAATAAAGGTTTTCATAAAAAATTTCAAGCATTATTTGCTAACCTAGGCATGGTAACTAGTGCAATTTGGGAAGATGTCGATAATGATTCTTGGAAAGATTTGATAGTGGTTGGTGAGTTTATGGAAATCGTTGTTTTTAAGAATGATAATGGCAATTTAAATCGTATGCCTATAACATGGTTAAGTTTTCAAGATGAGGAGATAAACACATCTGGCTGGTGGAATAAGGTCGTAGCGGCAGATGTTGATAAAGATGGTGATTTAGATTTCATTTTAGGAAACCAAGGTACAAATGGTTTTATGAAGCCTTCACAGACCAAGCCCGTTTATGTATATACTAGGGATTATGATAAAAACGGCAGTTTTGATCCTATTTTGGCAATGCACTACAATACGGAAAACGGCAGTCAATTATTGCCGGTCCATTCTAGGGATGATGTTATGAAACAGCTTACTGTTTTAAAAAACGACCACACCTCTTACCAAGATTTCGCAAATGTAAATTTTGAAGAGTTGTTGAAAATTAAAGACTTATCTTCAGAAACGTTACAGGCTATAATTTTTGAAAGTAGTTATGCAGAAAATTTAGGAAATGGAAAATTTAGATTGGTACCGCTGCCAAGTAAATGTCAAGTAGCACCTATTCAAGATATTTTAATAGATGACCTTGATGACGATGGTAAGGTAGACGTGCTTTTGGTAGGTAATGATTTAACTGCAGAAACACATTACGGTAATCAAGATGCGCTTAGGGGCTTATGGTTAGAGAGAGAAGCTGATGAATTTTTGGTTTATGATAGTAAGGATTCTGGTTTTTACGTGCCGGGGCAATCAAATCACTTAATAAAAGCAAAAGATAAAAATGGCAAGCCTTTTTATATGGCAACCCAATATAATAACGAAGCAAAGGTATTTTTTAAGAATTAATTAAAGTGTTTTTTATGAATGTTGATAGTATTACTGCTACTATAGAAGCTATGGAGATTATAGAAGATGATGCAAATATATCCTCTTCCGTCCAAAAAATAAGTGACGATAATGGTTTGCAAACTTATCGGTTTAACGTCTCGTGTAATGAAAAGCAATTTCCAAAACCTATTACATTAAGATGGAAAGTGCCTGCGGTAAATGTAAAAGGAGTTTGGAAACCTACAACAGATTTCTCAAAAAGAATACAGGCCGATTGGGAATTGGACCATATGGAATCGAGGATCTCTATTGATGCTCCTGTAATAAGCCTATTCGGTCATAATGATGAAAATATCATCACCTTCGCGTGTTCAAATGCAATTAATAAATTGCAAATGAACGCTCGTATAAGAGAAGAAGATAATTATTTCTATTGTCATATCACCTTCTTCTCTGAAGAAGAGCAACCAATAGAAAATTTTGATGCACAAATTCGTGTAGATTTAAGAAACATTCGTTTTTCCACAGCACTAAAAGATGTGTCTACATGGTGGGAGACTTTTGATGATTTAAAGCCGACCACGGTACCGGCAATTGCAAAAACGCCATTGTATTCTACTTGGTATCAGTTTCACCAAAATTTGGACTTGGAATTATTATTGGAAGAATGTAGGTTGGCTAGCGATTTAGGGTATAAAGCGGTCATTATCGATGATGGTTGGCAGACTTTTGATAATAACCGAGGGTACGACTATACGGGTGATTGGAAACCAGAACGTATACCAGATATGGCTGCATATGTAAAACAGATCCAAGAAACCGGTCTTAAAGCCGCTATTTGGTATTCTGTGCCGTTTTGCGGACCCAAATCAGAAGCATTCAAAAAATTTAAGGGCAAATTCTTGACCGAAGACCATAGGTGGGCACCAGTTTTCGATCCTAGATATCCAGAAGTAAGGGAATATCTTATCGGTATATACAACAATGCCATAAAAGAATGGAATTTAGACGGACTGAAACTTGATTTTATTGATGATTTTAGGTTGTACGAAAGTACGCCTTTAGGTATGGAAAATGGACGTGATTATGCCTCTATAAACGAAGCCGTAGACAGGTTAATGACCGATGTTATTGAAAGTTTACAAGCGATCAAGCCAGATATTTTCATAGAGTTCAGGCAAAAATACGTTGGTCCGGCTATGCGCAAATTCGGTAATATGCTCCGTGCATTCGACTGCCCTGGCGACGCTACTATGAATAGAATACGTATTGCCGATATTAGAATGTTATGTGGCAATACCGCAGTACATTCAGATATGGTTACCTGGCATGACGATGAACCGGTAGAAATTGCGGCCTTACAATTGATCAATACCCTTTTTGGCGTACCTCAATTATCCATGTTTATATCCAAAGCTTCTTTTGAGCATAAGAAAATGATAGGTTTTTATACGGATTACTGGAATAAAAATGCAGATGTGCTTATGAATGGAGATTTTACGCCGTATAGACCATTAGCCAATTATCCGTTGCAGAAAGTCACTACTACTGACAAGACAATTTATGGAGTATATGATGCATATGTTATCGATTTAGAAAATGTAGGTAGTGAATTCCATATTTTAAACGGACAAATAGCAGATTCTGTTATAGTAAAAAATGCCATAGATTTTGCAGAATATCAATGTTACGTATATGACTGCAAAGGGCAGCTCGTAACTGAAGAAACTAGGTCCTTTACTAAAGGTATTATGGAAATAGCCATACCGCCTTGTGGAATATTGATTGCGAAGAAAGTTTAAAACTATATCATGAGCGAAAGAGAAAAAATGACCCAAGGTCTACTTTACTATCCTAACGATTCAGAGTTGGTGCAGGGTAGATTAAATGCCCGTCGGGTAATGCGAAAAATTACGGCGATATCAGAAGATGATGAGCCAAAACGCAAACTTTTGTTCAGGGAACTTTTCGCAGATACCGGTAATGAATTTTATATTGAAAATCCGTTTATATGCGATTATGGTTATAACATTCATTGGGGCGAAAATGCCTACGCAAATTTTGGTTGCATTATTTTAGATGCGGCACCGGTTTATATAGGAAAAAACGTTATGATGGCGCCAGGTGTTAAGCTAATGACGGCTTCACATCCTTTAGATTTCAAAGCCCGTAACTCGGGTATTGAATTTGCAAAGTCTATCCACATAGGCGATAATGTATGGCTAGGTGCTGGTGTTATCGTCAACCCTGGGGTAAAAATCGGTAATAATTCTGTAATCGGCTCAGGTAGTGTTGTGGTCAAAGATATACCAGAAAATGTGGTTGCCGTAGGTAACCCTTGTAAAGTGCTGAAATATATTGATAATTTAGAATAATGATCACATAATCAAGTATTAACTATCATTTAAAACATAATAAGCATGCTCTCGATTATTTCTTTTTTAGGATTCACAATTTTAGTTGCGGTAATAGCTTGGTTCTATACCCGTAAAACCGATGAGAAATCTGCAGATGGTTATTTTCTTGCAGGTAGAAGTTTGGGCGCAATTACTATTGGGGGTTCTATATTATTGACCAATCTTTCGGCAGAACAAATAGTCGGGTTAAACGGGCAATCTTTTGCTCAAGGTGTTTTAGTAATGGCATGGGAAACCTTGGCGGCCATTGCCTTGGTTATTACTGCAATATATCTTTTGCCAAAGTATATGCGGTCAGGTATAACCACAATACCAGAATTTATTGAAGAGCGTTTCGATTCGCAAACCAAATCCATACTGGCACTGCTTTTTTTGGTGGCGTTTGGTATCGTATTGTTGCCGACCATTCTTTATTCAGGTTCAATAGCCTTCAGTACAATGTTCGATTTGCCAGAGGTTTTAGGTGTCTCTCAAACAACCGTAATATGGATCTGTGTTTGGTCTATAGGTTTAATAGGTTCTGTTTATGCTATTTTCGGTGGATTAAAAGCTGTTGCAATATCAGATTTGGTCAATGCTATAGGTTTGTTGATCGGCGGATTGCTGATACCCGTTTTCGGACTGATGCTTATTGGAGACGGCAGCCTTACCGATGGGTTTAGTGAGCTATGGAATGTACACCCGGATAAGTTCAATGCAAAAGGCGAAATAGATTCATTCTTACCATTTAGTACATTATTTACCGGTTTAATGATTGCGCAGATGTACTATTGGGGTACCAACCAATCTATACTGCAAAGAGTCTTTGGTGCAAAGAGTTTGGCAGAAGGTCAAAAGGGTATGATGCTCGCTGGCTTCGTAAAATTTTTGATTCCCATAATTGTGGTTTTGCCGGGTATTATCGCTTGGCATATTTTCGGTGCAGAACTAGATAATCCTGATCAAGCATACCCGGCTTTGGTTAAAAAAGTATTGCCAGGTGCCTTTTTAGGTTTTTTTGCCGCGGTATTGTTCGGTGCTATTTTAAGTTCGTTCAATAGCTTGTTGAATAGTAGTTCAACACTTTTTGGTATTGATCTTTATAGGCAATATTTCAATAAAAATGCGTCGGATACCCAAATGGTAAGGGCAGGTAAATTTTTTGGTTTGTTTTTAGCTTTCGTTTCCATGACATTGGCACCGTTCATTGCAAACGCTCCAGACGGCTTGTTTGCTTATATACAAGAATCTTTAGGTAGTTTAAGTGTACCGATCCTAGCGGTTGTAACCATTGGTATGTTGACCAAGAAGGTACCTGCAATAGCCGCAAAAATAGTATTGACAGGCGGCGTTGCTATGTATTTGATTAGTCAATTCGTGCTAAGTCCCCATTTCATTGATATTGCAATGGCAGAAGCCGCAGCGAACGGTATTACGAATGCCAAAGAGCTTGGTATTATCAAGGCACAGGCGTATCCTCATTTTTTACACGTAATGGGAATTCTATTTGTAATCAATGTTGGGTTTTTATTGCTAATGGGTAAAATGTATCCTAATAAGAATATCTATAACCCTAAAATTACAGATCAAATAGACGTAACCCCTTGGAAACATGCAAAGCTGGTAGGTCTAATTATTACCGTATTGGTATTAAGTACGTATTTGATTTTTTAAAGAATAAAAAGATATGAAGAAGTATGTTATAGCCTTGGATCAAGGTACCACAAGTACAAGAACCATTGTTTTCGATAAACAAGGTAGTATTATATCAATTGCACAAAAAGAATTAAAGCAATATTATCCACAACCTGGTTGGGTAGAGCATGATGCTTTAGAAATTTACAACGACCAACTAGAAACGTTTAATGAAGCCATAGAAAAATCTGGCATAGATCCAAAAGAGATTGCTTCTATAGGTATTACCAACCAAAGGGAAACAACCGTGGTTTGGGATAGGGAAACCGGAGAGCCAATTCATAAAGCTATTGTTTGGTTGGATAAAAGAACGACGAACATCTGTAATGATCTTGAAGAAAAAGGTCTAACCAATTATATAAGGCAAAATACGGGCCTTGTAATAGATTCCTATTTTTCAGGTACAAAATTAAAGTGGATTCTTGATAACGTAGAAGGTGCTCAA
The DNA here is from genome assembly GCA_020629285.1 of Maribacter sp. Taxonomy (GTDB): domain Bacteria; phylum Bacteroidota; class Bacteroidia; order Flavobacteriales; family Flavobacteriaceae; genus Maribacter. Next base: position 10,140 of record JAHDDP010000021.1, on the reverse strand, counting down.
GAAAAAGCTGAAGCGGGTAAATTAATGTTCGGTACTATTGATAGTTGGTTGATCTATAAGTTTACAGAAGGTAAAAAGCACGTAACCGATCATACCAATGCCTCTAGAACTCTAATTTATAATATTAAAAAGTTAGAATGGGACGATAAATTGCTTGAAGAATTAAATATTCCGAAATCACTGTTACCAAAGGTTCTAAATTCATCTTCAGATTTTGGAGCAATACAGTATAAAGATCATCTTATTCCTATCTATGGCGTTGCAGGAGATCAACAAGCTGCATTGTTCGGTCAGGGTGGTTTTGAAGAAGGTATTGCAAAAAGTACGTTCGGTACTGGTTGTTTTATACTGTTAAATACCGGCGAGAAATTAGTGAATTCAAAAAGAGGCTTACTAACTACCTTAACGTGTAGTTTAGAAAATGAACCTGTACACTATGCTTTGGAGGGCAGTATTTTTGCCGGTGGCGCATCTATTCAATGGTTAAGGGATAGAATGAAAGTTATAGATAGCGCAAGTGAAACAGAAGCTATTTGTAAAAGTATAGGCCCATTAAAGAATGTATATGTAGTACCTGCATTTGCCGGTTTAGGTGCCCCGCATTGGGATTCTGATGCAAAGGGCAGTATCTATGGTATGACCTTGGATACCGGTAGGGATGAATTGATCAAGGCCACGGTAAACTCTTTGGCATATCAAACCAAAGATGTCATCGGTGCAATGGAAAAAGATTGTAAGAGTAAGAGCGTTACGTTAAAGGTTGATGGTGGTGCTAGTGCAAATAATTATTTGATGCAGTTTCAATCAGATATTTTGAATGTTGAGGTTGATCGTCCAAAAATGATAGAAGTTACGGCATTTGGTGCAGCTTTACTTGCTGGTATTAAAGCAGGGGTTTGGACCAAGAGCGATATAGCCAAGATCAGGCAGATAGACACAATTTTTAGTCCTAAAATGGATAAAAAAGAAAGGAAATTAAATTATAAAGGTTGGAAAAAAGCGGTCAAAAGAACAAAAACAAAGTAAGGCAATGAAGGAGGATAAAATGTTGGCATTTTCGGTATTGAACAGAGCCGAGCAAATCAAAAAACTACAGGAAGAAAAATTTGATCTGGCTATTATAGGTGGTGGTGTTACCGGTGCAGGTATTGCATTGGATGCTGCTTCACGAGGCTTGAAGGTATGCTTGGTAGAGAAGAGCGATTTTGCATCGGGTACAAGTAATAAATCTACTAAACTTATACACGGAGGTTTGCGTTATCTAAAACAATTTGAAATTGGTTTGGTAAGGGAATCAGGATCTGAGCGGGCTATAGTTCATAAATTGGCACCGCATTTAGTAATACCCGAAAAAATGCTTTTACCTTTAGTTGAAGGGGGTACCTACGGTAAAATGATGACCTCGATCGGTTTACAGGTGTATGATTTTTTAGCTGATGTAAAAGGCGATGATAGGCGTAAAATGCTTGACAAGGGAAAAACATTGGAAAAAGAACCGCTACTTAACGAAAAAGTTGTTTTAGGTGGTGGTCTTTATGCCGAATATAGATCTGATGATGCACGCTTAACCATTGAGATATTAAAAAAAGCAGCATCTTATGGTGCAACGATTATTAATTACTGTGAGATGGAATCATTTGATTATGATGAAAACCATAAGATTAAAAACCTGAATTGTAAAGACGTCAATACAGGAGCGGCATTAAAAATAAAGGCAAGAAATTATGTTTCTGCCGCAGGTCCGTGGGTAGATACTTTGAGGGTCAAAGATGAATCTATGAACAATAAGCATTTACACTTGACCAAAGGGGTGCATATTGTTTTTCCTTACGATAAACTGCCAGTAAAACAACCTTTATATTTTGATGTGCCAGATGGTAGAATGATTTTTGCGATACCAAGGGGTAGAGCTACGTATGTTGGTACTACAGATACCAATTATTCTGGTAGTTTAGATAGGGTAGTGGCTACGGAAGATGATGCTAATTATATTTTAAATGCTATCAATAGTACTTTTCCGGCTGTTGATCTTACCATAAATGATATAGAATCTAATTGGGCAGGTTTACGACCTTTAATTCATGAGGAAGATAAAGACCCGTCCGAATTATCTAGAAAAGATGAATTATTTGTTTCAGACAGCGGATTAATATCTATAGCAGGAGGTAAATTGACCGGTTACCGTAGAATGGCAGATCGTGTAATTGAAGCTGTGCTGAAAACCATGAAGAAAAAACACACTGCTGATTTAAAGAAGTCTGACACGGCTAAAATAGCATTGGTGTCACCATCTTTAGGTGATTCAAAAGATGTTATTAAATACCAAAAAGCACTTGAGGATAAGTTAAAAGAAATGGGAGTTGTTGATACCTATCATGCTTGGTATTTATGCACAACTTATGGCAAACAGGCCGAAACTATTTTAACTAAATCAAAATCTTTCGATAATGAAGACGCTTTAGAGAGAATAATTAGGGCAGAACTATGGTTTTGCATTCATCATGAAATGACCAATACCCTTACCGACTTCTTTGTTCGTAGAACAGGTAGGTTGTATTTTGATATCCCTAGCGTTAAAAAGTACGCTAGTTTAATTCTAGAAGATTGTAAAATGTACTTGAACTGGAATGATTTGCATGCTAAAGATGAAAAAGAAAAATTAGAAATGCTTATTGAAGATGCAACTACTTATTATTCAAAAGAGTTCATATAATAGTGTACAGCAAACAAAAAGAGCACCAAACTTCAACGTAATGTCAAAGTTTAAATGCCCTTTTCCAACTAACAACTTAAATATGCACTTTTAGTAGATGACACTGTATGGGTTTGCCCATACGGTGAAATCTATATATTTTATGATCTCAGTTTTTTGATTTTGGCTAAAGTATCTTTAACCAAAGCTTCTAAACCTGCATAATCTTTATTTGCTAAAATATCTTTACTGATCAATTTTGATCCCATACCAACACAAGTAACCCCGGCATCAAACCAACCTTTAAGGTTATCTTCGTCTGTACTAACACCACCTGTTGGCATAATACTAGTCCATGGTTGAGGTCCTTTAATTCCTTTTACAAATCCAGGTCCGTAAAGAGAACCAGGGAATAATTTTACAATCTCACAGCCCATTTCTTCGGCTTTGTTGATTTCGGTCAATGAACCGCAACCAGGAGACCATAATACTTTTCTACGGTTACAAACTATAGCAATATCTTCTCTTAAAGATGGAGTTACAATAAAGTTTGCACCTATAGACATGTAGTATGATGCAGCAGCAGCATCGGTTATAGAACCAACACCCATAATCATACCTGGTAAGTTCTTAATAGCGTATTTGTTCAATTCAGAAAATACTTCAAAAGCGAAATCGCCACGAGCGGTAAATTCCATTAAACGCGCACCACCATCATAACAAGCTTGTAAAACCTTTTTACCTAACTCAATGTCCGGGTGATAGAACAAAGGTACCATACCAGATTCCTTCATTACATTTGCTACTTCTATTCTTGAATATTGTGCCATTTGTTTTTTATTTCTCGGTTAAAATTTTGTTGAAATCGTAGTCTGAAGGATTGTCCACATATTTTTTTGCATCTTCATAATCATCTTCACCTACATAGAATAAATTTTGAAAACATAATTCTGCCAATTCTGAATTGATATTGACCATACGAGGAGCAATTTTACCGTTCTCATCTTGAATTTCCGATAAGAACAACGGAGTAATTTCACCTCTAGAATTTGCGGTGACCATACAGCCACTCTTGCCTTCATCAAATAATTTTTTTACGCCAAGACCTAGAACCGTACATAAAGTAAGGTCAAATCCTATTGGTCTACAGCAGCGCAATTCGTAGCCCAATTCTACCGGTCTACTTTTAATATCTATACCTAGCTCCTTTAATTTCTTTTGAACGAGCATATTAAAAATATGCGCTTTACTAACATTCCCTAACTCTGGGTGTCCATGATCGTCATAAGTGAATTTAATCTCACATTTGTCTAGCTCAGACTCTGGCATATTATGAAAAACACCTTCGCTAATTAGAGCTACACCGTAATGAATATCTTCAATCTTACGTTTGATCATTGAAGAAATGACCATACGAACCACTTTATCAAAAGTGATAGCGGTGCGATCAAACATTTCTGGAATGATCATCATAGGGTAGTGGCAGCTTGCCGCAATACCAAATGCTAAATGACCTGCAGATCTACCCATAGTAGACATTACGAACCAGTTTTGGCTAGTACGTGCATCTTCATATGTGGTATTACCAATACGTACACCTTCATCTTTTGCAGAATGAAAACCAAAAGTTGGGTTCCTATCCGGTAACGGTAAATCGTTATCAATAGTTTTGGGAACGTGAATGTTAGAAATGGAGATACCCTCTTTCTTTAAGAAACCCGTAATTCTGTTGGCAGTAGAAGCAGTGTCATCACCACCTATACTTACCAACAGTTTTACATTATTATCAATAAAAAGGCTAGTGTTTAGTTTTTCGTTTTTAGGTTTAAAACGGCTCATAATCAATGTTGAGCCACCCCTACTAAAAATCCGGTCGGCATGGAAGAAATCGAATTCCTTGATCTGCGGATTTTCATCGAAAATTCCTTTAAAACCTTCATGCAAACCTAAAACGCGATAATTATCTTTTAAGAAAGCCTTTGCCACGGTACTGATTACGGTATTTATACCAGGTGCAGGTCCGCCACCGCAAAGAATTAAAACAGATTTTTTCGACATTTTTCTATTTTTAGAAGATCTAAAGTGGTTTTCTAATTATCTAGCAACTCTACCAGAAGCATCACCACCCATAAGTTTCTCAACTTCAGAAACCGTTACAAGGTTGGCATCACCTTTAATCGTATGCTTTAAACAAGATGCAGCAACTGCAAAGTCAAGAGCATTCTGATCATCTTCTGGGTATTTCAATAATCCGTAGATCAAACCACCCATAAAAGAATCACCACCACCAACACGGTCAACGATATCCGTGATTTGGTATTGACGAGTTTCGTACATTTTAGTACCGTCCCATAATACACCTGCCCATGTGTTGTGCGATGCGGAAATAGAACCTCTTAATGTTGTAATTACCTTTTTAGCTTTAGGGAATTTCTTCATCATCTGCTTACAAACAGATAAGAAAGCTTCCGCTTTAACATCGGCGCCATCTTTATGAACATCAAGTCCTTCTGGGTGAATTCCAAAATGCTTTTCAGCATCTTCTTCGTTCCCTAAAATAATGTCACAATATTCGGTTAATCCTGCCATTACTTTTTCTCTGTGAGTATCGTCACAGTATGTCCAAAGTTTAGCTCTATAATTTAAATCTGTAGAGATTGTAATTCCTTTTGCACTAGCAGCTTTAACAGCTTCTAAACAAACATCTGCAGCTCCTTGAGAAATAGCTGGTGTAATACCTGTCCAATGAAACCATTCAACATCTTCAAAAACAGCATCCCAATCGATCATTCCAGATTCAATTTCTGAAATAGCGGAGTGTGCTCTATCGTAAACTACTTTACTACCTCTAGATACCGCTCCGGTTTCTAAGAAATAGATACCTAAACGATCACCACCGTAAACAATTTTATCTACGCCAACGCCTCTTTTACGCATTTCCATCATTGCACATTCTCCAATATCATTTTTTGGTAAACGTGTTACGAAATCTACAGGAACACCATAGTTAGCTAAAGATACAGCTACGTTAGATTCTCCTCCACCATATATTACATCAAAATTATTAGCCTGAGAAAATCTTAAAAATCCTTGTGGTGCTAAACGAAGCATGATTTCACCGAATGTTACTACTTTTTTCATGTTGTTTTATAAGTTTTATATACTGATTTACAATTTGTTTAATCGATTAACCACTTTAGGTAAAAAATAACCAAAACAGACATTTTTTGTTAAAGCTAATTAAAGTCTTACTTTTGGTTAATCGATTAAACAAATATATATAAACTAATTGAATAAAAAAAGAACAACTTTAAAAGACATTGCAAATGCTTTGAGTATTTCGACTGCGGCTGTTTCAAAGGCTTTAAATGATGATGCACGCATAAGTGTAAAAACTAAGAAGGCCGTAAAACAGGTAGCAAAAGAATTAAATTATCAACCTAATCATTTGGCAAGTGCCTTAAGGAAAGGGAAAAGTAAGTTAGTAGGTTTAATTGTGCCTAGAACTAATAGTAATTTCTTTTCTTCTGTTGTAGAGAATATGGAAGAGGTTCTTAATAAAGCCGGATACAATATTATAATAACCCAGTCAAACGAGTCTTTTGAAAAGGAATGTGATAATATAGATACGTTATTGTATTTACAGGTTGATGGTATTATCGCATCAATGGCAAATGAAACAGTTGATTTATCTTTCTATGAGAAAATAAAGTCTAACGGAATTCCTTTAATTCTTTTTGATAGGGGGGAGAACGATTTAAATGTTGATTATATAGGGATCAATGATTATGATAGTAGTCATATGATTATAGAGCATTTGATAGCGCAAGGTTGTAAACGAATAGCCCATATAGGAGGTTACCGCAGAACACGAATATTCAATAACAGGATACGAGGTTATATAGATGCAATTAAAAAGCACAACCTACCACATGATGATGAATTGCTAATTGAAAGTAGCCTGACATTAGAAGATGGCAGACATCAAATGGAAGAATTATTGGCGTTAAGAAATAGACCCGATGCCGTGTATGTAGCAAGTGATTATGCCGCATTGGGAGCATTGCAGGTTTTAAAAGAGAGAAATATTAAAGTACCGGAGGAAATAAAACTAGTAGGTTTTGGTAATGAGCCCTTTACTTCTTTGGTAACACCTACAATTACAAGTATAAGTCAGCACAGTAAGCAAATAGGAAAATTGGCAGCAGAAACTTTTTTGGGTTATGTCGATAAAGAGGTGGTACGACAATCTTTGAATAAGATAATTCTAGATTCTGAATTAATTGTACGAGATTCCTCTAAATAGAAAAAGCGTTATTGTGAATTCACAATAACGCTTTTTTATAAAGTATGAACAATTATTAGATACCTAAAGCTTGACCACCACCAATTTGTACAGTTTCGGCAGTAATGAAAGCAGCATCTTTGCTAGCTAAGAAAGAAACAACACCGGCAACATCTTCTGGCTGACCCAATCTACCTAACATAATGTTATTTGCCCAAGAAGCAAAAACTTCTGGTTTTGTAGCTTTGATCTGAGCATGGAAAGGAGTGTCAATAGTACCAGGAGATACTGCATTTGCTCTAATACCATATTCAGCTAGATCTTTTGCCAAAGCTCTTGTCAAAGCATGAACTCCTGCTTTAGAAGTACCGTAGATACCAGCACCTGGTCCACCAGCTGTCCAACCTGCATTAGAGGTATAGTTGATTATAGATGGGTGCTCACCTTTTTTAAGGTAAGGTATTGCAGCTCTAGAGGCAAAGAAAGCTGAATCTAAGTTCAAGGCCATAACACCTCTATAGAATTCAGTAGTCATCTCTTCAAAACGAGATCTACCGCCTAGACCACCTGCGTTATTGATAAGTGTATCTATTTTACCGTATTTTTCACCGATTGCTTTAATGTTCTTGGTTACCGCTTCTTCATTGGTAACATCAAATCCTAAGTACTCGGCAGTAATACCTTCTGCAGTAAGTTCTTTAATTCTTTCGGCACCAGCTTCGTCATCTATTCCATTTAAGATAACGGTGTAACCATCTTGTCCTAATCTTTTAGCAACTGCAAATCCGATTCCTCCAGTTGCTCCTGTAATTACTGCTACTTTTCCTTCTGTACTCATGTTATAATTTATTTTAATCTATTCTTAATTCAGTTTATTTATTTTCATTTAACGGTTCAATTTTACCGCATAATAACCAGATACTTGCTAACGCAATAATTGCCATTGTTGCACCTATTACAAATGCAGGTGTATAATTTCCGCCAGAAGTTAACCAGGGCACTAAATAGATTAATGCTGCAGCTGTTAACTTAGCGGCCATTCCTGCTATACCTGATAAAGTTCCAATTGTTTTTCCTCCGAAGAAATCACTAGGTAACGTTTGAACATTACCAATTGCGGTTTGAAAACCAAAAAGTATTAGTGCCATAATCAGTACGGCTCCGGTTGGTCCACCAGGGTTGGCCATGGCTAGCAAACTTGGCAACATAATCAGGCAACCAATAGTAATTATTATTTTTCTAGTTTTATCAACCGTCCATCCCGCTTTTAAACGATTTTGGGCAAATAACCCACCAAACCAAGCACCTAGCATTGCACCTACGTAGGGAACCCAACCATAGATACCAATAGTTTTTACGTCCATTCCATAAACTTCGTTTAGATAAATCGGAATCCATACTACAAATAACCACCAGATAGGGTCAATAGCTGCTGAGGCAATGATTACTCCCCAACTTTGTTTATGCTTTAATAGTTTACCAGTGTCTGGATTATACCCATCGTCTGGAGTACCGTCGTTATCGATATCTTGATTTTGTTGACCTGTTAAGATATAGTTTCGTTCTTCATCTGAAATCCATGGATGTTTTTTCGGTGGTGCTTTTACTAATATTAACCAAGGTATCAACCAGAGTAATCCTAGGGCACCAACTATAATGAATATCATTTGCCAACTGAAATATATAGTCATGGTGGCTATTGCAGGTATAGCGACAATACCTCCGATTGCTGCTCCAGAATTAAACAAGCCTTGAGCAAATGCTCTTTCTTCAGTTGGGAACCATTCTCCATTTGCTTTTGCAGCACCCGGCCAGTTACCAGCTTCTGCAATTCCTAAAATTGTTCTAAAGAAGCCAAAGCTTAAAACACCTTGAGCAAGTGCATGAAGTGCAGTCGCAATAGACCATACACCAATTGAAATGGCGAAACCAATTCGTGTGCCTAACCAGTCTAGAATTTTACCGAAAATAGCTTGTCCGAATGCATAGGCAAACATGAAAACTACAGATATAGTGGCAAATATTTCTTTACGTTCATCATTTGATTTATCGGGAAATAAATCTTCAGCTATGTCTGGCCAAAGAACTCCGATGGACTGACGATCGATGTAATTGATAATTGTTGCTATTGCGATTAAAGCTATAACCCACCATCTTAATCCTTTAATTTTCATAATTCTTTGCTTTTAGGTCTTGTATGTTGATGAAAAAAAGCGTCTTTGATTCCTTAAATAATCTAAAAACTTTTGTTTTCACTGGTTGGTTAATAGAGATATACCTGTATCTCTTATATATTGTAACAATATTTATAAAGCTCATTAAAATGTACTTTCATCATTTCTTTGGCTTTTTGAGTATTCTGTTCCTTTATGGCATTAAATATGTCTTGATGCTCTTTAATTCTTTTTGGACCTTGATTCTTGTCACAAACATGATACTTTTCAAAGTTGTTGATAATTTCAGGTGTAATAATCAGCATCATTCTATTAATGGTGCTATTTCTACATGCCTGAGCAATTGCTAAATGAAAAAGCAAGTCTTCTTGAACGGCATCTTCATTGTTCAATACTTTTTCTTTGTATGACTCTAATGCAGCTTCTATTTTTTCTAAATCGTCATTAGTTCTACGTTTCGCGGCTAACCTTACTGTTTTAAGCTCTAGTAGAATTCTTGTTTCAACCAATGATTTAAAATCTGGATCTTCTAAAGCAAGAATGTCATCTATCATACCATTCATGGCTACTCTACCAATGTCTGCGACAAAGGTTCCACTTTGTGGTTTTGATTTTAATATGCCATAAAATTCAAGTTTCTGAATTGTTTCTCGCACATTGCCTCTACTTACTTCAAAACGTTCAGACAACATACGTTCTGAAGGTAATTTATCACCAGGTTCAAGATTTTTATTATTGATCAAATCTCTTATTTTGGCAATGATATCATTGTGAAGTTGCTGGTGGTCATTTTTAGTCAAGATCTCTAACTTCATATATTAAATTCTTAGTTAAAAAATTGGTTAACCAGATTGGTTTGTCAAATTTAAACAAATAACTGTGTAATCAAATTTTTCATGACAATAATGTTAGAAACTTCATTTAAATTTTATAAAAAGATGGACTGGCTCTCTCAAAAAAGCCAGCCATCTTAAAAAACTAACTCAAAC